>NZ_QQTY01000003.1 GCF_003670115.1 Natronorubrum halophilum | reverse complement strand
CGTCCGCCTCCATCAGACTGGTTGCTCGCTTCGGGAGACAACAACGATTTTAGCGGAATTAGGCGTTCAACGCTCTCATGGAGCGGTTTGGGGCTGGATTCATCGGCTAGCTGACAGCCGACGCGACCTGACTGAGGCACAGCCGAAGCGGGTCGCCGTTGACGAAACCGCTGTCAAGATTAACGGCGAATGGTCTTGGTTGTACGCTGCAATAGACATCGAGACAAAGTTGATTCTCGATGTTGCGTTATTTGGGCGGCATGGCACCGATCCGGCGGCTGCGTTTCTCCATCGACTCACCGAGAAACACGATCTTTCGGATGCTGAGTTTCTCGTTGATCAATTCGGCTACCGGACTGCCCTTGCTCGAGTAGGATTGAGCGGCCAGGTCAACTATACCGACCGAAACCTCATCGAAAAGTGGTTTCACACTCTCAAAATCCGAACCGACCGCTTTCATAATTCGTGGGTGGGCAGTCGATCGAGCGTCCGCGAGTGGCTTGAACAGTTTATGCATTACTACAACCATCAGAGACCGCATCAAGCTCTCGATGGAAAGACGCCGATCGAGGAGGTACAGAACTAGACAGTGCCGATCAGCGTATCTTCTCGGATTGAGTACTTATGATAATATTACCATCGGCTACTGTCAATGGCCATCTTCGTGGCTGCCGTCCCCGTCTTCGCTACTTTCGTGTCCACCGTGCCCGCTGTCACCACCGCTTCGAACCATCTCATTCAGTTCGCGGATCTTCTCGTGAGTACCGTCGGGTAATTCAGACTGCGGCTCGGCCATTCCAGGCTGGTCGTCAAGCCGGGGATCACCGACGACAACGCACCCGAGCATCCCTGTGTTTTCGTGTGGGCGACAGTAATAGTCATAGACCCCTTCAGTTTCGAATGTGTGTTCAAAGGTTGCCCCTTGGTCGTCGACTTCCCCGCTATCCCATGCCTTAGCGTCATCAGGAATCCGCTGGGGCTTGTCGTTCGCCGGTGCATAAGCGGTCGTCGTATGAGAACCGCTCTCGAGCGTCCACGTGATTGTCTCTCCAGGTTCGATTTCAGCGACATGGGGCTCGAAGTGAGTTCCATAGTCATTTGTCACCATAGTCACTTCGGCTACACTCTCAGACGTACTATCCGTTTCATCAGGGCTGCTCTCGTTTCCAGAGTTTGAATCCGTTTCATTGCTCTCATTGTCGAGATCCTTGCTCGAGTTAGTAGCCCCTTCATCCGAGTTGGTGTCGTTCTCCGATTGGTCGTCTTCGGTCAGACAACCGGCAAGTCCAGTTCCAATTGCACCACTAGTTATCCCAAGTACGTGTCGCCGAGATGGGTGATCGCTCATTGTGATTGCTAAATTGGCGATTCGTCTCCTCTCCTTTCCTTATTCGGCGTATAATGTCAACAGACATCCAACCCCCATTAGGGATGCATCTAATTAGATACCATTTTGCCAGGAATACATACATCATTCCTTTTAGTTTGCACACTGTGATTCAGTCTGACTTGCGATCGTAATCTGTTCACTGGACGGCCGCTATAGCCCATACTTCCTTCGTTCTGGTACCGTAAACCCGGCAATGAGGATTACCTATGGATGAGCACAGAGATTCGACCAGTGATGAAGAACAATCTGACCATCACGCTAGCCATGACGGCCACCACGTAAACGCGGAGGGCGAGCGGCCGAGAGTGTCTTGAACAGTTCGTGCATTACTATAATACCAAAGTCCGCATCGAGCTCTCGACGGAAACGTGCCAGTCGAGGAGGTGCAGAACTAGACAGTGCCAGCGGAAACCTAGTGTCAAAGACGCTGAGATAGACGCCGATGGTGACTCTCTTCAGCCGTACAATCTCCAGGTGGGGTGTCGGTAAGGCCACTGATCGCGAGTACGGTGTGACGGCCGGTGGGTAGGTTTCTGAGAGTACACCGAGTCTCTCGCGTACGCGGGAGATCAGAGCTGTCGTTCACCCCCTATGAATCATAATATGATAATGTGAATTCAATATACAGTTACTTATTATGGCATCAACGACAAGTTTAATATTAACATCTATCAATAGCTTTGATTGGACAATCATGGATCGACGAAATACACTCAAGCTGATTGGGTCGGTAGCAGGCGTGAGTCTGTTCGGTGCGACGACTGCGACCGCGAACGAGCCGTGGGCTCGCGAAGAGACGAAGCGGTTCCTCACTCACGCGGAGGTTCAGGATCTACTAGGTAACTTCGAGCGGCGAGCTCGCGTACCGTTCGAGACCAAGGTCATCGGTGAAAGCCTCGAGGGACGCGAACTCACCGTCGCCAAGGTCGGCAGCGGCGACACCGACGTCTTCTTCGCGTCTGAGCAACACGGGAACGAGCCGACCGGCACCGAGGCGCTCCTGCGGGTGCTCCGACGTCTCTCGGCCGGCCACGATATCCTCGACGAACTCACGATCCACGGCCTGCCGATGGTCAACCCCGACGGCGCCATGCGTAACCAGCGCGAGAACGCTCGTCCGGACGACTATTGTTATGAAGATCCGTTCTTCGGAGAGCAGTGTGGCCCTGCCGACCCGAACCGTCAGCACTACTTCGAACTTCCCGAGGAGATCCTTCCCGGACCGAAACCCGACGAGAACCCCTCACCCGAGACCCAGGCGATGCTCGATTACGTGCTCGATCTCGATCCGTTGTGGGTCGCCGACCTCCACACGCAGGGAGGGATGTACTACGACGAAGAGGAGGTTCCGGGAGATATGCTCCACGCGTCGAACTTCTGGCCGATTGCGGACGAGGCCGACCCCGACGCAGTCGAGATCTCGCAACGGCTCAACGTCGCGATGTACGACGAGGTCGACGGCTTCGGGAACGCTCAGCTGTCAGTCTATCCGGGAGGAGATACGGTTAACATTGGGCGTAACGCCTACGCCACCTACGGCTATGGCAGTATCCTGTGCGAGATGACCGGCCAACTCGACGACCGCGGCGAGGCAATGGAGGGGCAACTGACCCGAATCATGGCCGCGGAGTGCGAAACCATCCTCGAGGAGACCGCCGACGGGTCGCTCTACGACCGCGATCCCGCCCGCGTCGATGAAATCCCGGATCGCCCCTTCGATGCCGGCGACTGGCCGTGGGAAGAAACGGAGTAGGCGGCTACATTCGGCTATCCGTCGTTCCTCGTCGGGCTGTCACGTCGTGATCGTCGGTCCGAACTCGTTTCCCGTATCGGCTGTAAAATTCCGCTGCACAGCCACACCGTCGGGTAAACTGCACGAGAGGCGGTGGTTGCCTCGTCGCCGACGGTCACATCCGAATCAATAACTGCCGTCTACCGATCCAGACGGTACACCGGGCGGACGATCCGCCCCGGCGAGTACGTTGAAAGTGGCGGCCGGTCGAAGTTCGAGTTTGTCGCCGCGGAGTCGGGAATGTACGGCGTATTCGTCAGAAATACGAATGTGAGCAACGGAGCCGGGGCGTACGAGATTTCTACCTCGACGGGGGAAGCTGTCGCGAACGACAGTTCTGGCGCCGATAGCGCTCGAGCTATTCGCCGACCCGTCGCTCGCGCCGAAGATCCGACAGGGAATCACCACCGAAATTCTCGGCCAGGACGGGTTCTCGATGGCCCCGCTCTACCACGAGGGGGGCATCGGTCCGTGGCAGGAGTACCTCAGCGGCCTGGCCGGGAGACTCGAGCGCGAGTGGACGTGGAACTCCCTCGGCGAGTACCTCGACGCGGTCGACGACGCCGACATCGCGCCGAACGTGGCGACGCTGGTCGGGCACGGCACCGCCCGCTACGACGTGCTCGGCATGAACGACGTCCAGCCAACCGACGACGAACTCGAGGAGATGGCGTCGCTCGTCCGCGAGGGGCTCGAGGACGGCGCGATCGGCTTCTCGACGGGGCTCGTGTACACGCCCCAGGTGTACTCGGGGACCGAGGAGGTGTCTCGACTCGCAGCCGAACTTGCTCCCTACGGACGACCGTTCGTCGCCCATATCCGTAGCGAGGGCCGCTGGATCTGGGAGGCGCTCGACGAGTTCGTCGATATCGGAGCCGAACACGACGTTCCGCTTCAGATTTCGCACTTCAAGCTTACCGGCAGCGAACAGCAGGGGAAGGCCGACCGCTTGCTCGCTCAGGTCGAAATCGCCCGTGAGCGGGGCGTCGACGTCACCGCGGACCAGTACCCCTACACCGCAGGAAGCAGCATGCTGACGTCGCTGTTGCCGCCGTGGGTGCAGTCGGGCGACGCCGACGCCCTCCGCGAGACGCTCACTGACCCCAACCAGCGCGAGGAGATCCGCCGGGATATCGAGGAGTGGCGCATCCAAGGCTGGGAAAACGTCGGCGGCAAGACCGGGTGGGACCGAATCGAGGTGACCAACCTGACGTCCGAGGAATTCGGCGACGAGGGCGGATGCGACATCGCGACCATCGCGACCGAGCGCGACAGCACGCCGATCGACGTCCTCTGCGACGTCTTGCTCGCTGAAAACTTCGAGGCGTCGATGGTCGCTCACGGGCTGATCGAGGAGGACGTCCGAACGATCATGCAGAACGAGCGCGTCATGGTTGGAACCGACGGCCTGTTCGGGGCCCGTCCCCACCCCCGGGTATACGGATCGTTCCCCCGCGTGCTGGCGACGTACGTTCGCCAGGAGAACCTCCTGTCGCTCGAGGAGGCCGTCCGGTCGATGACCTCGCTGTCCGCTCGAGCGATGGGACTCGATTCGAAGGGCGTGCTCCGTCCGGGCCTCGACGCGGACCTGGTTGTCTTCGATCCGGCGGTGGTCGACGACCGCGCGACGTTCGACGATCCGGAGCAGTACCCGCTCGGGATCGAGCACGTCGTGGTCGACGGGACGCCGATCGTTCGCGACGGCGAGGACACCGGAGCTCGGCCCGGCGGCGCCATTCGGTGACCGTACTGAATTTCGGCAGTACGCCTTGATGGTCCGTCTACTTTCGACCTCCTGTTCGGTGAGCGCGTCGTATTTCAACGTCGTATCCGATTCCAGTCTTTCCTGCCGTCGTGAGTGCTGACTCGGCTTGTCACACGGTATTGCTGTTCATAGAGGCATTTGATATTAAGAAATCGTAATATGATTCCGAGCGGTTAGTATATATGTTTGCCATTTTCCTACATAGATGAGGATGTACTTATCCCTGACTCAGGATGTAATAGTCTAACCGGCGCTGTCTAGTTTAGCATCTCCGCTGGCATCTGTCTATTAACTGATTGATGTGATCATTGTGTGTTGTAATAATGTATGAATTGTTCAAAACATTCATTGATGCTCGCCCGACTACCCACCCACGTGGTATGGAAGGTATCAACCCGAATTTTGAAGGTACGAATCCTCTTTCGATCAGGTTTCTCTCGACGCAGTCGAGCTGGCCGCCCAATCCTAATCGGGAGAGAGTACTTAAATATCTGTAGCCATCGACAAGAAACACCGTGTCGTCGAGGTCGCGTTTCTCGGTCAATCGATGCAGGAACGCAGCGGCTGGATCAGTGCTTCGCCGTCCGAAAGCTGCGACGACAAAAATCAATTTCGAATATGGAAATATTGCAGAATCAAATCAATACCAAACGCAATCAAAACCGATAATAATTTTACCAATGACGACCCACAGCGGCTTCGCCGTACTCAGAACCCTTCGCGATCTGATGGACACACGAGAGTTTTTCTCTCGTGGACAACGACGGATCTGGCACGCTATCAGACAGTCGATGTATCTATTGCCAAATCGCTTGGTGAGGCCGTTCTACGCCGACCAAGCGAAGAATTGCTTGTACCTCTCAAAGTGAACAACCGGTCGTATGAAGCCGGATGACAAACAACCTAACGGGCGTTGTCGGTTCACGCTCCCAAGTTTCATCAAATTCTGCCGGGTGGCGCTCGCTGAACAGGTCTGCGAGCAATATTCCACACTAAATCCATGACCTGCTCGTTCCGCAAACTGGCCTAATTAGACGGTGTCCCAATGAGCAAAGAACCACAATCGCTTTGTCTATACGCTCGTCTATCTCTTGTATGGGAGGCATAGACAAAGCAGATCCAAAACGAACGATTGAGGCGGTTAAAAAGACGACTGATATATTAGAGGCGCTGCATGAGATGGAGGGGGCAACATTGACTGAATTGGCTGAATCTCTTGACTACTCAAAGAGTTCCCTCCATTCATATCTTGTTACACTTGAGGAGCAAGAGTTTGTTACGACGAAAGGGTATCTCTATAGACCAAGCTATCGATTTATTACAATGGCAGAGTCTCTTCGACGCACCCACTATAACATATACAAGTATGGCCGTGAGTCAGCGAAGCAACTCGCTGAGGAAACGGGTGAATTTGTCCAAATCATGGTCGAAGAGCACGGTGTTGGTATTCACATTTTTGCTGTATCGGGGAAGAAAGGAATGTTTGCAGCTAAGTACCCCGTTGGACGACCATGCCCCCTAAACTGTAATGCCGCTGGGAAAGCGATATTAGCACATCTCCCTGAAGAGAAATTAGAACAAATCCTTTTTCAAAACGAACTCGAGATGATTACAGAAAATACTATCACGGATCCTGATGAACTGTTAGATGAACTAGAAACAATTCGGAAGACGGATGTTGCTTTCAGTACTGAGGAAGCTGTCTCTGGGATGCGTGGCGTTGCTTCCCCTGTTCTTGACTCTTCAGGTGAGATCATGGGTGCAATTAATATATCTGGATCTATAAGCCATTTTGATGATGAACGGTTTCAGGAGACTCTTCCAAAGAAAGTTGTTGAATTCTCAAATATTATAGAAGTTAATGCTATGAATGAAAGGGGGTACGATAATACTTAATATTAATTATCACCGCTATCCCAATAGACAAGTCTGTTTCTAATCTTGGTATCGCAGGCCATTTGCAACCAATATACAGACGTACTGCTGTAAATAACTGCGCCGAACATTTACATCTGTACTTGTGTAATCCGCTGGGTGAGTGTAGCTAATTGAAGGCCATACGCGTACAAACTATCGAGCATAATAGCTAACAATGCGTTTTCGATTTCAGTTTTACTGCCCTGTGAAGTATCGGCCGTAAACTCACGTTCACCTCTCGTAAAACGCCCTGGTTACGCAATACTATTATTACCTATATATGTGGGTTGGAAAATGCCGATTTAGACTGAAATTGGTGGTCTCTCTCTTGTTCTATCAATGTTCTTGTTCACATAGCGCGTATTTTCCTCTGGACACAAAACCGGGACACTGCAACGCGGTAAGAATGATTCTGAATTAAATGCACATATTATCTTGGAATTTCAGTAGGAAAAAACCCAGATAATTCACCTCTCGCGAACATGTCTGTGTGAGTTGTTCACAGCCCCCATCCAATAGTTCTATAACAAATCTCCTTGGATTGTAACTAATGATGAATCACTCTACAGCCAAAGTGTGTTATATGGATCCTATTCTCATTGAATACGCGCACTGGTTTCGATTGTATGTGTATACAAAGTTGGCTCCGTGAATTTTGAGGGAGGTTTTCCGCGCTTGAAGGTGCCATTCATGCAGGTCTGAACGACTCCTCAACCCTCTTAGATCTCTCGTGACTCCCCAAACTTGTTGTTTCACAGACAAAAATGTTAATTAGGGTTGGCACACTGCACCATGTAATGGCTACACAAAACGAGAAGGTCGCGAGCAGTAATCATGATAATACCTCGAAGGAGGATATCGCAATGGACGAGGTTGCTATTCAGCTCCGAAACATCCGGAAAACGTTCAACAACGGTGAGATCGTCGCCTGCGCGGATTTCAATCTGAATGTCGGTGATGACGAAGTTGTTGTTTTCCTTGGTCCCTCTGGTTGCGGGAAGACCACGACGCTCCGTATGATCGCCGGTCTCGAAGAACCAGATTCGGGCCTAATTTCCATCGAAGGTGAGGATGTCATCGGTCGTGCTCCTAAAGACCGGGACCTCGCGTTTGTGTTCCAAGAAATCGCCCTCTATCCGCATATGTCCGTCAGGAGAAACATGCGGTTCGGACTCGATATGACGTCTGATCTTTCGAAATCGGAAAAGAATGAGCGCGTCGAAGAAGCGGCGGAGTTGCTCGGCCTCGAAGGAATGCTCGATCGAAAACCGTCGGAACTCTCCGGTGGCCAACAACAGCGAGTGAGTCTTGGGCGTGCAATGGTGATAAAACCAGCCGCATTTTTGCTTGATGAACCCTTCTCCGCCCTCGACGCGAATCTGCGTGACTCTATGCGCGTCGAAGTGAAGAAGCTCCAACGGCGATTAAATACTGCGATGATTTTTGTCACGCACGATCAGGAAGAAGCGATGACCTTAGGTGACAAAATCGTCATCATGAACGAAGGATACATCGAGCAGGTTGGTTCTGCACACGATATTTACAACGATCCTGCAACCCAGTTCGTAGCAGAATTTATCGGCTCGCCGTCGACCAATTTGCTCGACGCCACGGTAGCGGTTGAAGGGGACACAGTCGAAGTAGACACTGGTCTCTTTCGTGTTCCTATTCCTGAAAGACGACTCAGTACTGCCGATCTCTCCGATGGCCAATCGGTATCACTCGGTGTTCGTCCTGAATACATAGAGTTGAACGGGGAGACACCGATGTTTACCGCCGAGATTTCAGTTATTGAGCCCCGTGGTGATACAGATGCGGTGTATCTACAGGCTGATGAGCGTGAAATCAGATCAACGACGACACAAGGTGAAATCCAGCAAAACGCCGAAGCAGTCTCTGTTAGCCTGCAACCGGAGAATATCTGGCTATTTGATTCAGACACGGGCGAACGGATACTGTGACTCGTGCTCGAAGAGGAGATAACAGAAATTTTTGAGACATCATCAGCACTGTTTCTCGGACGTCTAGATGTAATTGGTGGCGGCGACGGATCTAAACAGAGCAGCGCAGGAATCCGTGTTCGTGTGGGTACTGGCTTTAGTGTAAGTGCACCCGCTGAGAAACACGAAGTGCGGCACCCAAACATTTATGATGGCGTGATTCATCTACCCGAGTAGAATGGAAGACAATACCATGCGTAGATGCAATGCTCGAAGACGTAACTTTATGAAGGGGGTTGGCGGCGCCCTTGCTGGGGTTAGTTTAGCTGGGTGCCTCGGGGGAAATGGTGGAGACGGTGATATTGAGTACTGGGATACGTTCAATGTCCAGTCTAACGCAGCGCGTCAGATGGTTGATGATGCTGTTAGTCAATTCGAAGAAGAGACTGATTCAACAGTTGATGTGAACCTTTCAGGATTCGGCCAGATGGCTGGCGCTGAATGGATTACCAACTTTGAGCAGGGTGAGTATCCTGTGATCTTCACCGGTGACCAGATCGCTGCTGGCCTCATGGAGGAAGGCGGGTGGATCCTTCCCTTTGAGGAATGGAAAGGTGAGCTCAGTGAAGAAGTCCAGGCGGGCATCGAGTGGATGGAAGAAGAGGTTCAAACCGCTATCAAGTGGATGGGCGAACATCCGAATATGGATGAAGAAATAATGACGTTCCCGGTTGGTATGGTTCCACAGGAGCCGTTCCAGGCGCGAATCGATCATTTTGAGGAGGCAGGCCTTGACCCTGAAACGGATTTCCCGCCGGAAGACTACGACCACCTCGTCGAGGTCGCGACCGCGCTGACTGAGGACGGTCCCGGTGATTACGGGTTCCAGTTGATGGGACACGAATTCGATTGGTATACGTTCGCAGAGCCGTACACCAATGCACTTGGTGGGGATGTCGGTGAAGCCGGTTACTTCAGTGATGATTACCGAGAAGTCAACTTCGATACGGACACATGGCGACAGGCTATACAGGATATCCTGGATCTCTACCACGAACACGAAGTTTCTGGACCCCAGACGACGAGTGCTTCTGACAACGACGTACTCGATCAGTTCGTAGCTGGTCAGGTGAGCATGAGCGTTATGGAACCAACGGTAATCCCATCGCTACTCAATCGAGGTGCTGATCTCATGGAGAACGGCGATGTTCAATGGGGAGAATTCTGGACCGAACCATCCGGTATGAACAACGCGATGCTCACATATGGTATCGCGATCACGAGAGCACCGGAGGGGGCTGACGAAGAAGAGTGGGAACGTAAACAGGAACTCGCGATTCAGTTAGCAGAAATCTGGTTTAGTGAGATGATTCAGACGTCACTCGTCCAAAATGCGGGATTCCTCCCAGTCCGACGTGATCTCTGGGAAGCTACAGCAGAATCGATGCCCTACGGAGACACTTCCAACGTCGTCGAGGTTATGTCAAACATGGTTGAGACGTCTCGAGGCGTCCATACATCTCATCCAATGTATATCCAGGCTTCCTCGAGTATGGGAGAATACCTACAACGAGGTTTCCAGGGTGAACTCACCGCTGATGAGATTTGCGAAATGGGTGCCGAAGATGGCAACAAAGTACTCGACGAGTTCTGGTCCGCTCGAGAGTAAAATTTCACCAAACACCCCATAATAATGAAGCTAAATAATGTGAAAACGATCCGAGGAAACCAGTATATAGATACGTGGGTGGAGGCCATCCAGGAAAATAAACTGGCCTACCTCTTTCTGGTCCCCCTCCTATCGTTTATCATCTTTCTCGTCTGGGTGCCGTTTCTCCAGGGGATCTGGATGAGCTTGCACACGTGGCCGTTTGGAAGCGGCGAGGCGACGTTTGTCGGGTTGGATAACTACACGTATCTATTCACGTGGGATGGCTTCTATACCGGGTTGAAAGCGACCATCATCTATGGATTCGCAACGGTATTGCAGCTCGTTATCGCGCTTGTAGCTGCGCTTACGATTAACAAAGTCCGGTTCAAGAGCATCCTGTCCGGCATGTATCTTCTTCCGTATACGATGCCCCCGGTAGCGACTGGGACACTTTGGTTGTTCTTGCTCGACCCATCGCTCGGTCCGGTCTTCGGTTTCCTGACGAAACACGGGATATTAGACGAACCGATATATTGGAGTACGTCCGGGGATACGGCACTCGCCGCCATCACGCTCGTTGGTGCGTGGACGTTCTGGCCGTTCATGTTCATTATCCTCTACGCTACACTCGTGAGTATCCCTGACGAGTACTACGAATCTGCCAAAGTATACGGTGCGAGCCGAATACAGACGTTCCGTTATGTGACGCTTCCTCAGATGAAGACGGCAATCTTCGTGGTGTTCACGCTTCGGATCGTCTGGAACCTCACGAAAATATCTCAACCGCTGCAGATGACGCATGGAGGTCCTGGCAATGATACGTCAATTCTATCGCTGCTTCTCTATAGGTTTGCGTTTGTCCGCGGTAATCTCGGAATGGCGTTCGCAGTCGGCCTCATTTTCCTACTGCTCGTATTCGGATTTATCATCTTGTTTATCCGGTCTTACGAGAAGCAGGAGGGTAATCAAATATGATCGATCTAAACGCTAGCTCTCAACGATCGCTGAGTGACCGACTGGTTGTCTTTGCCAGCTACGGGATCGCCCTTCTAATCGCGCTCATCTGCGTTCTCCCGTTTGTGTATGCACTATCGGTGGCACTCCGTCCACCCCAGGAACTGTTTGCAGATTCCTTGTACCTCATCCCGAAGGAACCCACGTTCGAGGCAGTTACAACTGCGTTCGATCGTCTTCAAGAATCACTGGTGAACAGTATAATCATCTCAACTGGGACGATGATACTCTCCCTTATCATTGTCATCCCGAGCGCCTATGTGTTTGGGCGGCTTGATTTCAAAGGGAAGAGGACAGTATTCTACGCGGTACTGTTGATTATCATGTTCCCGTTCATTCTGCTAATCATCCCCATCTCGGAAACCTGGCACCGTCTTGGATTGTGGAATACGATTCCAGGCCTGTGGATCTCCTACCAGATCTTCGTCGCACCGTTTGCCATCTGGATCCTTCGTGATTATTTCGCGAAACTCCCGATGAATCTCGAGGAATCCGCCCAAATCTACGGCTGTTCGCCGTTTACAGCCTTTGTTCGGGTTATTCTTCCACTGGCTGCTCCAGCAATCGTTGCTGTTGCCTTCCTGGCGTTTCTCACTGCATGGAACGATTTCCTGATGTCCTCGATGTTGACGACGGGGACAGGGCCGCGACCTGCAGTCGTCGATCTCTATCTGACGATCCATGGCACTGATGCTTCGACCTCGTGGGCGCTAATTCTCTCGGAAACGCTTATCGTTGGCACTCCACCGACCGTGCTCTATCTGCTCTCTCGCAAGTCCCTCTCGAAGTCGTTCGAGATGTCTGACTAGTATTCTTCCTTCCCGTTTACCATCTCTTCGCTGCACCATCTCGTAATGCAATTCGCTAACTTACGCCACACTTATGTCCCTCGGCTTATATTGTCCGATATGGCAATGAACTTCAGGGTGATTTGGCACCACACGAAAATAGTGACGTCGACAATCGGGTATATCGCATTAGCGGCGTATATGCTGGCACTCAGTATACTGACCTTCCAGTACGGGGGCGGTTTCGACGACACACAGGCAATAGTCGCGATCGTTACCCTATTTCTGATGGCCGCCCTTATCCTCAAAGTTGGCTTTGGCAACCCGGTTAATTGGTTTCGTTCCACGTAACGGTTAGGGCGCTCTTTCGGGTGGGAGACGATTATACAATGATCCTCGCAGAATCACAGGCCTCCTGCAAAACTCGCGAAACGGCACTCAATCCCATTCGAATGTTGTCTGGGGACCGATACGGCATCCACCTTCAACCGACCGTACGCAGATCGTTACGTCCGTTCGTGAGCCACATCCATCGTTTACGAACTCGTCCCATGAATCACCTACAGTGACCACTCCTTCATGAGCTCGACGCAGATAGCGTTGAAATCCGTCATCTCTAATTCGATCGTAAATATACTCGTCATCAGGATTGATTGTCAGCCAAACGGTACCCGCTTCAAGTGCTTTGACTTCCTCGTCGGATCGTGATTGTTCAGTCATCGTCTGGGTTTGATGGCAGGGTACCAACCCGGTCGGCTGCTTGCTCTGTCAGCTCTGTACGGTCGACCTTTTCAGTACCAGTGAGTGGGTAGTCCTCGACGAAGAAAACCCGGCGGGGGTGGGCGTAGGCCGGTCCGTTCTCGAGCGTGAATTGCTTAAGAATCTCTTCGCTGGTGTCTCGATTAGGAATAACAAATGCCACCGGTACTTCGCCTTTCACACGGTGTGAGACGGGAACGACGACCGCGTCGAACACTGCATCATGCTCTTCGAGCCGTTGCTCTACGGATGCCGGGTACACGTTCTCTCCGCCAACTATGAGCATATCGTCCAATCGGCCGACGATGTAGTGATAGCGATCGTCATCGCGATAGACTAGATCACCCGTACGGAGGAACCGTTTGCCGTCGCGCTCTTCGAACCGTTCTGCTTCCAGATCCGGACGTTCGTAGTAGTGTGCCACGCCAGGGCTGGCTACGATCAATTCCCCTGGTTCACCGTCCGGTAACTCCTCGCCTGTCTCTGGATCGATAATTCTCGTATCGACTTCAGGTAGCGGAATCCCTGCGCTCCCCCGTTTTTTCACGCCCCATCGCGGCGTCATCGTTATCATAGGTCCACCTTCAGTTAAACCGTATCCCTCGGTAAGCGGCGCACCGAACTCCGCTTTAAACTTCTCGTAGAGCCAGTCGGGGACCGCGTCACTCCCGGTACTACCAGCCTCAACCGAGGAGACGTCGTGGGACGTGAGTGCAGCGTTATCTTCGACGAGATACTGGTAGATCGCTGGTACTCCTGTGAGATAGGTGACGTCGTGTGTGTCGATAGCTTCGATAGCCGCTGATGCGTTAAATTCGTCCATTATCACAACAGTTCCGCCACCGAGAAGCGTCGTTTTCGTGTTTAGCATCGCATTCTTATGATAGAGCGGTGCAGCGACGAGTGTCACATCGTGCTCATCCATGTGGTTTACCTGTTTGAACCGCTTGGTATTCCAGTATGCGCCACCGTGTGAGAGTACGATACCTTTCGGATTGCCGGTTGATCCACTCGAGTACGGCTGAATCGCCGGGTCATTGAACGCAACATCTACCGGATCCAACGTTGCTGATGCGTTGGACGTGTATGCTTCAAAATCAACAACGCGTATGTCATCTGTTTCGTCATAATTTCCATACGTCGCTAGAACGCTTGATCCATCGTCTTCGCGGATTGCGTCCGCGGCTACGGAACGAATATGTGCTTTTTCGCTTGCTACTATAATCTGTGCACCGCTGTCGGAGATGACGTGTCGAACGGTTTTAGATGCCGCTTTGACGTTGACCGGAACTGGGACGAATCCAGCTCGTATCGCGCCGAAGTATGTTGCAACCAGTTCCAGCTCGTTCTCGAAACAGAGTGCAACCCGTTCGGTGTGCTCGACTCCGAGATCGCGGAGTGCGTTTCCGGCGCGGGAGATAGCGGCTGCGAGTTCCTCGTACGTGACGGTCGTTTCGTCGTTATAGAGGATGAGTGCTGGTTCGTCCGGAGCCACGGCAACACGGTCATCGTGCAGCGTCCCGAGGTTTTGTGCCCATGCCGACTTGTCGTGCATTATTACTCAATTTGCTCCGATCGGTAAAAACACCCCGGATCCGGCGGGTTTCGGGGTGTCGGTGGCGTCTGGAAGCGGTCACACATAGGAACGCAACTCGAGCAGGCTCTGTGGGATGGAAACACATAACAGTCACCAACGCAAACCAGAGTACCCGTAGATGAGTACACATAGTCCGCGTCGCAGCGACCGATACTTCGAGGACGTAGAATTGGGCGAGGAAAGGACTGTCACGGATGCTCGGACGATTACAGAAGCCGATATAGTGAACTACGCCGGCGTTAGCGGGGACTTCGGCGACATTCACGTAAGTGAGGAAGCCGCCAAGAACACGGCGTTCGGTCGGCGAATCGCACCTGGAAACATGGTTCACGCCATCGCGGAGACTATCGGAATCGATTGGGCAGTAGAGGCCTTCAGCTACGGTCACGATACGATCCGGTTCGTGAATCCCGTATTTATCGGCGATACGATCACTGTCCACACTGAAGTTACCGACGTCGTCGAGTATAACGAAGAGTTTGGCCGGATCGTGAATACGTATACGGTAACGAATCAACGCGATGAAACCGTCCTCGTCGACGATCACATCCTACTGGTCAAACGGCGGACGGCGAACGAGTGAAAAATAGTATCTATTCGCGCTTGAGTGGGGTTACTGCCCCGCCCAATTGGGATCGCGTTTTTCCTCGAACGCCTGTACACCCTCCTCGTGATCTTCAGTGGCCGTAAGCCAGTTCCCCGCGCGACGCTCGTAGTACCGACCGACGCGAAGGTTTGTCTCCTGAGAGATGTTGACCGAGTCTTTGATGGCGCGTACAGCGAGCGGTGGTTGTTCGGCGATGCGCCCCGCAAAGTCGAAGACTTCTGATTCGAGATCCGCTCTCGAATGCACGTAATCCACGATGCCGTCTTCGAGCGCGTCATCGGCGTCGATATGTTCTGCCGTCATTGCGAGTTCCTTCGTTCGGCTTGGCCCTACGATTTCCGGCAGGCGTTGGGTGCCACCATCGCCAGGCATAATACCTAGCTGAATCTCGGGGAATCCGAACTCGCTTTCCTCGCTCGCGACGCGAAAATCACAGGACAGTGCGAGCTCGAGGCCGCCGCCGAGGCAGTACCCATCGATCTTAGCAATAATCGGCGCAGGAAATTGCTCTACGTGCGTGAACATCGGATTGAAATTGAATACGCCTGGTTTCACATCGTGGAACTCATCGACATCCGACCCGACACAGAACGCGTCCTCACCAGCGCCCTCCAGAATGACGATACGGGTCTTGACTCCATTGTCCTCCTCGTAGAGCCCTTCTTCATCTAGATGCTCGAATCTCTGGAGTCCTGCGATGATCTCGTCGCAACACTGCTTTGAGAGTGCGTTTAGTTTGTCGGGTCGGTCGAGAACAATTCGGCCGATGCCTGTTTGCTCATCAAAACTCCAATCGATCGTCTCGAAGGTCTTGGATGACACATTGTGAGATGGGGTAACAACTGACTTAAGTCTTGGTTCGTAATACGTTATCTATCCCCAAACATTCTTATCGATCGCTCGTGATCGTTCTACCGATCGATGCGTAATTCACCCACCCTCGCAGCGCGGCTCAATCGCGGGGATACGACCGTCGGTGTGCTCTCAACTATTATTCACCCGAACCTCATCGAGGTGTACGGAAGTCTCGACATAGACTTCGTATGGGTGGATCTCGAGCACGGTGGTCCCAATCCGTACGATGCTGAGCGAGTCGAAAACCTCGCACGGGCCGCGGATGTTTCCGATATCGAACTCATACTTCGTCTCCCGACGACCGAACCAGCGCTTATCCGGAAAGTGCTCGATACGGGCGTTCGGAACGTATTATTGCCTCGGGTCGAGACGAGAGCGGAGGTCCAACGGAGTGTCGAGGCGGCGCACTTCACCTACAACGATGACGTCGGCGACCGTGGGCTAGCTGGTGTGCGTGCGAACAGCTGGGGAAAAGAGATGGACAATTATATCGGTCGCTCGGACCGCGAGGTACAGGTTGGCGTAATGATCGAAAATAAACGCGCACTTTCCAATTTAGACGGGATCCTTACCGTTGATGATCTCGCGTTCGCATTTATCGGCCCGTGGGATCTCTCACATTCGCTCGGCCATCCGCTCGAGGAGAGTCACGACTCCGTCCAAGATGCCATCGAAGAAGTCGAAGATGCGTGTGCTACCGCCGACGTTCCGACGATGGGCTTTGTTAACGGAAACGAAGATGCCGTAGAGAAAGCCGGTTCGGGCTATCAGTTACTGGTCGTCGGATCCGATGTTGATGCGCTTCGCTCCGGTATCAGTAAGCGAGCAGCAGATGCCGTTCACGGAGTAAAAGGAAGCGAGTGATCGACTAAAGGAAATAACTCGCTGCGAGCAGGAAGAATCCTTGTCCGTGGAGCGCGACACCGAGCGGGGCTTCGGGTCCACCGGGTACGACTGCGACGCGTCGCACGCCGCCCTGACTGTTGACGAGTCCCTTGCAGACGTTCATTGCACGTTGTGATGGTTCTCCGAAGGTATCCTTGTCGAGGACTCCCTGTTCGATTCCTTCCTCGAACGTATACACGAACATCAGTGTCCCTGATGCCTCGAGTGGCGAGGTCTCGTCGTCGATCGTGTTGTGCCAGAAGCCGCTATCGTCCTGGTACTCGAGGACGGTCTCGCAGACGTTTTGGAGGATCTCGACCAGATCATCGTATCCATCGTGATCTTCGGGGACATACGGGAGCGTGGCGACGATTGCCGTAGTAAGCCACGCTACACCCCGTGACCAGAACGTACCCTGTGCGAACGAGTTCGGACTCTCGCGCCATCCCTGTCGATATAATCCGCTAAACGGGTCATGACAGCGATCGGCGTGAACCTTGATCTGAAAAACGGCTTCGTCAATGGCGTCGGGCTCATCCGCGAGCTGACCGTATCGCGCCATGAACGGAGCGAAGTGATACAGGGAGTCGAGCAGCAGTTCTTTTTCTCCCCGAGAGATCGGGATGCCACCATCCTCCGTAGTCTCGATAGACCGGAGCTGTTCGTACTGCTTACGCGCGGCATCGAGGTAGTACTCTTCCCCCGTTCGGTCGTAGTATTCGAGGACCCCGTGGCCCGGGACGACCGGGTCCGCATACGATTTGTATTCGTTCTTGTCGCCGGCCCAATCCGGCTCCCAGCCATACGGCGTGAGGCCGAGGCTGCCATACGTGAGCTGTCCGTCAGTAGTCTGCGTTTCAATGGATCGGTCAACGAGGTAGCGCGTCTCTTCCTCGTGGAGATCAACGGCGTGAAGGCCGTTGATAGCGCATCCTTTTTCCCAGTCATGCTGTTCCATGTTGAATACTTGGTCGTCGAGCGCATACGCTGCGACACGCTCGACGAGCTCTGATAGCTCGCTATTCATTCTCAAACACGCGTTCTAGTAAACCCACGAACCCAGTATAAACGTATCGGAAGAGGGTACCCAACACGAGTCTTTAAGCTACCGAAGACGAAATCGTGTCTATATGATCGGTTCAGCAGACCACTACGGTGTTGTCGTGACTGATATGGATACGTCGTTAGCGTTCTACCGGGATACGCTCGGTATGGAATTACTCGACCGCTTCGAACAGGAAAGTGAGGCGTTTGGCCGAGCAGTGGGTGTCGCGGATACGAAGGTCGAACTCGCGTTCCTCGATGCGAACGGCTGTGTGGTCGAACTCATTGACTACTGCCAACCCGAAGGCGAAAACGCGAACGATGGTGTCGATAACAACGACGTCGGCGCTGCGCATTTTTGCCTCGCCGTCGACGATGCCGATGTGACGTACGAGAGACTGAGAGGGGATGTGCCTTTCCAGAGTTCACCACAGGAGCTTGAAAACGGGGTAAAACTCGCGTTCATGGAGGATCCGGATGGAAACGTCGTCGAATTATTGGAAGAATGACTAGACACCGCTAGCAAAGATTTATCAAGTGGGACTCGAATCTACGAACGCTACGTGCGACAGTTACTGCCACGACTGGGAGCACGCTGTCGTTTCGACAAATCCCAGACAACCAGTGAAACCATGGAACCAGTAAACTTCGACGACGCAGAAACGTACGAACCGGAAACAGGGTGGCGGCGAGTCTCTCTCGCAGGTAGCGATCAGTTCACCTTTGAGTGGTTCGAGAAGCCACCGGGGCATTCCTCTCCGATGCACGACCACGAAAACGAGCAGGTTTGCATCGTTCTGCAGGGCGAAATGGTCGTTCATACCGAGGATGACAGCATCACGCTCGGTGAATACGATTCAGTCTGGCTCGAGAGCGACGAACCCCACCGTGTCGAAAACGCAAGCGACGAGCGCGCCGTCGGTCTCGACGTTTTCTCACCGGGCCGCGGCTTCGATTTCTGGACGGACCGAGAAGAGTAGCTCTACCGCTTCGTGCGGTTGAATCATCATCCGCTGACGATACTATCGTGCGCATACTGTACCAATGACAGACACAACGTCCACAGCAACCCCTGCCGGTATGGATTTCTCGGAATCTTCGGAACTGGAACTCGTAAAGAGTCAGATCGATCGTTTCATCGAGCGCGAGGTTCAACCGTTGGAGGAGGAATACGACCAGTTCCTCGGCGATAGGGGGGTCGAGAACCGACTGGATGAGAACGGCTATCTCGTTGACGAGTACCTCGCTGTTCGAGATCAAATTCGGAAGCGGTCCGCGGGTGCTGGTTTTCTGACGATGCACATGCCCGAATCCGTGGGCGGTGGGGGAATGCCCCTCCTCGAGTACCTCATCATTCTTGAACACGTGAATAATCGACATCCAGATGGCTTCCACGAGATGCTACTGGAGACGCTTTTGACACCGGCGCTGCTCCCGATGCATGCGGACGACAACCTTCGCGAACAGTACTTCGAACCGATGATGAACGCTGAAACGACCGTTACTATCGGAATGTCCGAGCCCGGGCATGGAAGCGACATTACCCATCTCGACACTACTGCTGAGAAGAATGGGAGTGAATGGGCCATAGACGGTACGAAATGTTGGATAACGAACTCGACGTTTGCCGATGCCATCATTGTCTTCGCTCGAACTGACGGAGATGATGGCGATGCCCGTGGTATCTCTGCTTTCGTCGTTACCAATGAGAATCTTGGATGGACGCGTGGGAAAGCACAACGCCCGATGGGAGACGAAGACGCCGGCCGCATCGCATTCAATCACTTCGAGGACTGTCGCGTTCCGGAGGAACAGATGGTCGGTACGCGCGGCCGCGGGCTCGTAGATATTGCGATGGGATCAGTTGGGTACTTCAGGCTCAGTATCCCAGCCCGTGCTGTCGGACGTTCCCACTGGATGTTCAACGAATGCGTCGACTACGCTGAGAGCCGTGAGACGTTCGGAAAACCGATCGGCGAACGTCAGTTCGTGAAGGGAATGCTCGCAGAGATGCGAACGGATATTGAGCAGGTCCGGTGGCTGTATCGTCACGCCGCATGGAAATTTGATCGAGATGAGGGAGACCGATGGGAGCAAAGTGCCGCCAAACTTCGTGGAGCACAACTCTGGAACAACGTCGCGGATAACGCGGTCCAGATCCACGGTGGTGCGGGGTATGTTCGCTCGCTCCCGTTCGAGGGAGAGTACCGAAACGCCCGGGTAACACGCATTTACGATGGAACCGACGAAATACAAAAACTCACTATCGCTGATGCGTTTTTGGACCTGTGACTGATTCTATCGCTAACTCTTCATCGCTATGGTTTGCGGTGTAGAAGCTCAAAAAACCCGTTTTGGACGCTGTCATGGAGCGTTCACTGTCGGCATGCGAGGCTGGCCGTTTGAAAAGTCACAAACACATTCCTCTATTCAGTCGTTTCATCCGCGATCCCGTCGTCTACTCCTAAAAGAGGCGTCTGAAAGCCATCTCGTCAGTATGTTCGACAAGCATCTAGACATGTAGATGACATGACCCATGGTCCCTGAAAACATTTATCTAACCCCCCGAGAACGTTGTAAGTGAACCGATGACAGCAACGCTATCGGACATAGTTAGTCGTGTCGCCGAGAATACAGTCGATTGGGACATGGAGATGGGAATCGACTGGGAGAAAGCCTGCCTGATCGATGGACTCCTTGCAACCGGGGAACAACCCGAACGAACCCAGGAGATCGTCGATCGCTGTATAGCGACCCAGACCAGTGATGGACAATTTTCCTACGGCTCGCTTGATCCGCTCCACCTCGACTGGGCGGCGGAGTGGACCATCGGCGAATATCAGTCCGTTCCCGACCCGGCCGCGATCGGTCACGGGGTTCTCGAGTACTACGATCGAACGGGAGAGGAATACTATCTCGACGCCGCACGAAAGCAAATCGAATACCTCCGAGATGTCGAGCGTTCCAATGAGGGTGGCATTCCCCAGCAACGCGGTGAGATCTCGCTCGCCGTTGACGGCCTATGGATGGTCTGTCCGTTTCTCGCTCGGTACGGGGTTCTCGCAGATGACCCCGTGGCAGTCGATGACGCGATCCAACAGTTCGAAGTACAACGCAAACACCTGCAAGATCCCCACACGGGCTTATTCCGACACACGTGGATGGAACAACCAAACTCATACGTTCAGAGTTGCTTCTGGTCGCGTGGGATCGGATGGGCCACCTGTGCGCTAGTAGACACCATTGAGCACGTTCCTGATGATCACGAAGGACATGCGCTCATGGAAGAAATACTTCGAGAAACGTGTTCGACAATGGTCGGCCTCCAAGATGACACAGGATTTTGGCACAATATCGTGGATGATCCAGAGGAACCTCTCGAGACGTCGGGAACGCTTATGGCAGCGTACACGTTCAAACGAGGGCTCGAACTTGGAGTCCTTGAGGACGAGAAATACGAAAAATCTGCTGAACGAGCAATGGAAGTCTGTAAGGGCGTCGTAGACGACGACGGAGACGTTCGTCGCGTCGCGGTCGTTCCCGGTGGACCTGAGGCACCCATTGGTGTTACACTCCACGGCCAGGGATTGTTCCTGATGGCGGCGAGTTGCTTCCAATAATCAGTTATCCGAGTGCGATAAGAGCGACGCCAACTGCGGCACTGCCAGCGGCTACGAGCCGCAGCGCAAGGCGATCCTCCCCAAGAATGATTCCACCGAGTACGACGGCAACAATCGCCTGTAAACTGATGATAGGGGAGGCGACGCTTGCAGGGACGGATGAGAACGCGAGTGCAGTCAACCACTCGCCGACACCGACGAACGCACCGGCGACCGCGAACTTGCGAAGATCGGCCCATACACTGGACGTCCAGTTTCGCCACACAATAGGACTCAGAACCAGTGGTACGCCTGCGAGTTTGACCAGCGTCCAAACCTCCGGAGTGATTCCCCCATCTTGAAGCAGCGCTCGCTGACTTACGTCTACAATCCCGAGTAGGAGTGCGCTCGCTAATGCGAGGCGCGCAGGACGAGCGGATATGGCGGTGCGGAACGGTTCGTGGAGACCACCGCCCTGGTAATTTGCTATGTAGACGGCACCCGTCGCGATGATAATTCCCATAACTTGCACAGGCTTGAGAAATTGACCGAGTACAATGACCTCAAGTGGCAGAACGAATGCTGGTGAGAGCTTGCTGAGCGGTGCCACGTACGAAACGTCGCCAACTGCAAGGGCGTGATACAGCATAAGCAGCCCCAGTGAGAATACGCTTACCACGACGAATGCCGCAACCCAATCGCTCGGCGGTAACGACACGATCCCGTCGACCACTGTTCGGTTCGCGGTAAGTCCAACGGCGGCTAAAAACCACGCCACTGAAAAGACGTTAGTCACTGCGAGGACGAGTGCGGGCGGATATTCACTGAAATGGTACTTCAGATAAAAGAGGAACGCGCCCCAAATAACTGCTCCTGTTCCTGCATAGGCTACCCCATAGCTCGATGGAATTTCCACCATTAGTTAAACAATTAAAACGTAGTTTCTTACCTGTTCTGCTATTGGACCCTCGATTGTCATCTATTGTTAAGAATTGGACAAATAATTGAGGGCAAATAATATAGGAGGGCGCTCTAATCGTACTAGTGCATGCCAAGCAAGCAACGCAACTTCATTGGCGGAGCGTGGGTCAAATCCACGTCCGGTGAAACGTTCGAGAACAGAAACCCGGCAGATATCAGCGATGTTATTGGGCACTATCAACAGTCGACAGCTGAGGATACAGAAGCAGCTATCGATGCCGCTAACGAGGCTTCGAATGAATGGGCGGGAACTCCAGGACCAGAGCGTGGACGCATCCTGCGCAAGGCGAGTGAAATACTCGCCGAACGGAAAGAGCAATTAACGGAGACGCTTTCTCGCGAGGTCGGGAAGACGATGTCCGAATCGTCAGGCGAGGTCCAGCGCGCCATCGATATTTACGCGTACTACGCGGCGAAGGCAAGTGATTTCGGTGGCTCTGTAAAGGCGTCTTCAAACCAAAGTACGCACCTTTACTCTGAGAATGAACCACTGGGAGTTGCAGGTCTCATTACACCTTGGAACTTCCCCATTGCGATCGCATCGTGGAAAATGGCGCCGGCCCTTGCGGCGGGGAACACCGTCGTGCTCAAACCCGCATCGCTCGCTCCGGAGATCGTCCTCGAACTCGTCGAAGCGCTCGAGGAGGCGGGCATCCCCGATGGTGTCGTGAATTTCGTGACTGGTCCCGGTCGAGCTGTCGGGTCCACCATTGCCGCTAGCCCGTCTGTGGATGCCGTTTCGTTCACCGGAAGCCATTCGGTCGGCGAAAAGGTCCGCGAACAAGCAGCCAAGGACGGAAAGCGCGTTCAGCTTGAACTAGGCGGGAAGAACCCGACCATTGTGATGCCGACAGCGGATATCGACAGTGCAGTGGATATCGTGGCTGACGGTTGCTTCGGAGTGACCGGCGAGGCATGTACGGCAACGTCGAAAGCACTCGTCCACGAGGACATTTACGAGGAGTTTGTGGACGAGATGACCGCTCACGTCGACGGTATCGAAATCGGTCCTGGCCTCGAAGACTACGATATGGGTCCACACGTCAGTGAGTCAGAACTCGAGTCAACACTAGACTATATCGAGGTCGGAAAACGAGAGGGTGCTACGCTTGAAACCGGTGGGAGCCAACTTACCGGTGGCGTCTACGAAAACGGCCACTTCGTCGAGCCAACCGTCTTCTCCGACGTTACGAACGATATGCGTATCGCTCAAGAGGAGATATTTGGTCCGGTGCTCGGTATCATCCCCGTCTCTAGCTTCGAAGACGCGCTTGCGCAGGCGAATGATGTTCGATATGGGCTCGCGGCGGGGCTCGTAAGTCAAAACCTCTCTGAGGCCCACGAGTTCGCAACGCGTGCTGAAGCCGGTATCATCAAGGTCAACGAGAAGACGACCGGTCTCGAACTCCACGTTCCGTTCGGCGGATTTAAAGATTCCTCGAGCGAAACTTACCGCGAGCAGGGTGATGCCGGACTGGATTTCTACTCGATCAGCCGGACAGTCTATATAAACTACCAACAGTGAATGAAAACTATCCGCGGCTAACGATACGTATCTGAAGTCGGGGCCGGCCACCATTAGCAGGAAGAGACAACCACCTGTCTGTTCCAGACCGACTTTCCGGCCACTCCCTCGAGATTTATCCCCGAAACGTTCGTTCTGAAGTGGTTTTCTCCTGACAGTGCTATTTTTTACCATAGGGAACAGATAACATGTATGCCTACACTCGTCCCGATCGACGACTCGGAGTCGGCGCTGGAATCAGTTCGGTACGCCGCAGAAAGATTCGGCGATCAAGATATTACGTTGGTAACGATCTCTTCGATGAACGTAGGGAGCTATACAGAGGGCAGCGGCTACGCGTGCGATCAGATTTTGGAAAGACAGAACGAAACCATGGAAATGATATTTGCGAACGCAATCGAATTACTATCCTCTTCGGACTGCAACGTTGAAACGAAAGTAATCACTGGAAGGCCCGTTCGGGAGATAATTGCATTGGCGGAGAGTACGGATACGGACCATATCGTGGTGAGCGAGAATTTCAAATCCAGCCTCTTGGAGATTCTCTTTAGAAGTATCGCTGAACAACTCGTCCGTCAGGCTCCAGTGCCGGTAACGGTTGTTCACTAGCCACGTCCGGGCGTTCATCTTTATCCGAGCGTTGCTGGAACAGGTGATGACAGGTTTCTCACAGGAAGACGACGTCGATACATTTAAGATACTGTTGGATAGAAGATGATCAATATGGACCTGCAAATCGAAGGCAATAGTGCACTGATTACAGCATCCAGCAGCGGACTCGGAAAGGCTGCAGCAACTCGCCTCGCAGAAGAAGGGGTAAACGTTGTCCTCAATGGACGCGACGAAGACCGCCTCGAAGCTGCGGTCGAAGAAGTAAGAGAGACAGCTACCGGCGAAGTAATTGGCCATACAGCCGACCTTACCGACGCGGACGATATCACGTCACTCGTAAATCGCACTGTCGAGGAATTTGGTAGTATCGATCACCTTGTCACGAATGCCGGCGGCCCCCCAAGCGGGCCGTTCCTTGAAACGACTGACGACGAGTGGTACGATGCGTTCGAACTTCTCGTAATGAGTGTCGTCCGCCTCGTTCGAGAATCCGTTGATCACCTGGCGGCTGGTGGCGGTGGAACTGTCGTTATGATCACGTCGCGCAGTGTCAAAGAAGCCATTCCGTCGCTGGTGTTATCGAATGCCGTTCGGATGGGCGTCATCGGTCTCGAAAAAACGCTCTCAAAAGAACTCGCACCCGATATTCGGGCCAACGCGGTCCTGCCAGCTCCGCACGAAACGGATCGGACAGCAGCGCTCGTCCGTCAAGGGGTCGAACGTGGTGAGTACGAGTCTTACGAACAGGGGCTAGAGGAGCGCGGTCAAAACATTCCGGTCGGTCGGATCGGCGATCCGATGGAACTCGGTGACGCCGTCGCATACCTCTCTTCGGAGCGCTCAAGTTTCATAAACGGTGTATCTCTCCCGGTTGACGGGGGCCTCGGGTCATCGAACTTGTGACCACCCAATAGTTAGTTCGTGTGGCGACCGGTGTGTTTTCGCAGCCGTTGTACCGTCTCGATATTTTCCACTGTCTTTCCCCTCGAGATCTGCCTAGGTTTATGCTGGTCCGTTCAAATTGGTATCTATGGAGGTCATACATACTGCGTTCAGAGTAACGGATCTCGATCGGTCGAAAGAATTTTACATCGATGGCCTGGGATTCGATGAAAAGTGGGGATTCGTAGAAGACGGAGTCGAACACGTCTACGTCGGTCCGAAAACAGGATCTGACATCCATATTTTTGAGGACCCATCGAACGATGCGCCTGTAGAAGCCAGCAGTGGCAACAACATTCACGCTGACCATTCGGTTTGTCTACTCGTAGATGAGGACCTTCAGGAACGGTTTGAGACCCTCGTTGCGCGCACCAACTGTCACGTTATTCTCGAACCGAAAACCATCGACCTCGGTACGCACCGGAATACTATCACCTTCGTTGCGGACCCCGATGGCCACGCCATCGAACTCATCGAACGTCTTGAGGGACCTCCACCCGAATAACAGCCGCTGTGATCTGTCCCGTTAATGGCGGTTGTGCCGAGGTGAGACGCTTTTTTCACTACTGATCGTGTCTGTACGGTACTAGTCCAATTATCGGTGGAATTAAGCCATCGGTCAACTAGTTCCCTGATGTATGACAACACCACTCGATGATGTGACTATCGCAGATTTTAGCCAAATGCAACAAGGTGGCTGGGCGACCCAAAAGCTCGGAGACATGGGTGCGGACGTCATCAAAATTGAGCCGGCCGGTGGCGAGCTCGTTCGAACCGCCCCGATAGAGGGCGCTCTCCTCGAGGACACCAGTCCATATTTCCTGGCAATGAATCGAAATAAGCGTTCTATTACACTTGATCTCAAGTCTGATGAAGGGCGACAGATCGCTGAGGGCATTATCGACGAAGCAGATGCGCTGGTGGAGAACTTCCGCCCGGGCGTCATGGAGAAGTTCGGTCTTGGTTATGAAGATGTAAAAGAGATAAACAATAGTATCGTCTATGTATCTGCCTCCGGATTCGGATCTGACGGTCCGTATGCAGATCGTCCTGGTCAGGACATCCTCGCACAAGCAATGAGCGGACTCGTACAGAATACTGGCCGGAAGCAAGACCCTCCAACACCTGCTGGTTCGTTTATCTGTGATGCACACTCTGCAAACACAATCGCACTTCACACCGTAGTTGCGCTGTATCACCAGCAACTCACAGGCGAAGGACAAAAAATAGAGACGAACCTCCTTAACGCTGGTATCGATTTCCAGACACAGGAGATTACGAGCGCTATAAACATGGATGCTAAGGCAGAGCGTAGTGAATCGGGCATCGGTCACGTGTACTCCGGTGCGCCGTATGGAGTCTACGAGACGGAAGACGGCTATGTTGCACTTTCCTTCGCGAATCTGCCGAGTATTGCCACTGAACTCGGTATTGAACCGCTCTGTGATTATGCAGATAGTCGTGAAGTGTACGTGAATCGTGATGAGATCAAACATCAACTTGAAGATGAAACGCAAGAGATACCGACGGAAGATTTGATGGATCGTTTGCTTAATGCAGGCGCTTGGGTTGCAGAAGTTAACGACTATACGGAGGCCGCAAATCATCCTCAAGTTAGGCACAATGATATGATCATCGAACTCGAATACCCTGGGATTGGAACGTTCGAAACGACTGGTGTTCCAGTTTCGATGTCGAACGCATCTCTTGAATTCACAGATCCCCCAACACCTGGTGAACAGACCGATGAAATCCTAGATGAGCTTGGCTATGATGAAGATGAAATCCAGACTCTCGAGGAGAATGGAATTACCGCGAAAGAAGGTAGTGCCAGATCACAATAACGATGACCGAAAAAATAACTAAAGAGGACGAGGCGCTTATCGAAAGTGCGCGAGATGTTATCCGAGATGCGTACGTCCACGGGACACACTACGTCGGCTCAGCGGTGCGAACGACCGATGGGACTGTCCACACAGGCGTCCATGTCGAAGCGAATGTCGGCCGTGCGTCTGTCTGTGCGGAACCCGTTGTTCTCGGGACAACCGTTGCGAACGGCAATTCTTCGGATGAAATCGAGACTATCGTGTCTGTACGACATCCCGGGCCCGCGGAAGATGAGAACGAAATCAAGGTAGTTTCGCCCTGCGGCGTTTGCCGAGAACTCATTACAGATCTCGGTGCGCACATTCAGGTAATCTACCCTGGCGAGAAGGATGAGCTACACAAGGACGATGCTATCAATCTGCTTCCAAACAAGTATATTAAAAGTTACCGTGATGTTCACTTAGAAGAATGATGATTTGAACGACTGAGGGCCTGTGTTTAGTTAGTCGCATCACGTTAGACAATAACCGGAATAGAGCCACGATTTAGTAGTGAGATTACTGTGGCTGAAATAGTTCGATGGCAAAGAAGCCTATTTACGTATACTTACTCTTTCAATCTATATCGAACGAAACGCGCCCAACGATGAACACGGATTCTCCAGGAAAGCAGAATTCCCACTCTGGATCCTCAAGATGCCCCTGAACCATGTTCTGATCTTGTTCATTTAGAAACTCGAGGCACTGTCTAATTAGGCCAGTTTGCGGAACGAGCAGGTCGTAGAGTCAGTGTGGAATGTTGCTCCCAGACCTTCTCAGCGTGTACACCGCCTTAATAGGAAGGATACTAAGGAAGTATACTGGGTTTTCATACAGTGATGAACGTAATGTTTCAATTACATCTATAGTTACATTTCCAGTATGGGATTGTCCGCCAGTTAGTAAGAAAATTATAGATAGGGGGCGACTTCTCGAGCGAATAGTTCTGCGGATCTCTTATTAGGATAATCGATGAAATCAAGCACGAATTCATCGATACCGAGTTGAGTGTACGGCTTAAATTTTTCAAGAATCTCACTAGGAGTTCCAACTATAACTGAATCATCAATATTTCCATTTTTCTTCATTTCTTCGAGTTTTTCCCGTGACTCTCCGATGAGACAGCGGCAGAACCAGGATTTTTTTATGTCCTCGAACGATCGATCATATGTGTCGCAGTGTTTTGAAAGAATCTTCATTTTACTATCTATAGTTTCTAGATCACCATAGTAGTTCCAAATATCTGCATGCTTAGCTGCTATACGGAGTGTGAACTCTTCACCTCCGCCGCCGATCATGACCGGAGGATGCGGATTTTGTATCGGATGTGGCTTACAAACTGCGCCATCTAAATTATAGAATTCACCATCAAAATCAACAGAATCTTCTGTCCAGAGTTTTTTTAATACGATTATGCTCTCTTCCATTTTATAAAGTCGCTCTGGGGCATCTGGCCAATTGTATCCATAAGCATTTGCTTCAGCTTCATACCATCCTGCTCCAATTCCCAATTTAAGCCTCCCACCGCTTATATTGTCGATACTAGACGCTGTCTTTGCAAGAAGCGGACCGTGACGTAGGTTATTATTGATTGTATTGAGATATATGTCTATTTCATCGGTAAGCTGTGCAAATGCGGCAGAAAGAGAGATGCATTCAAGTGAATGCTCATCACCAATCATTAAATGATCAGGAATTGCAATCCCATCAAATCCTTGCGATTCAATTTTAGTTGCGAAATTACACTGGTCAGCCCATTTGACTTCCGAATATCCAGATAGAGCAGGATTAGTATCGGTTGAGATGTTAACAGCTATTTCCACACTCATACCCTATCAAACAACTCCGAGTGTAAATAGTATCCCATGATACTATTTCGCATAGTACACTAATGCACAGATCGCGTTCTCCAAACAAATGTTCAAAAACCATCTATGCACAAAATCTTTCGATTTTCGATCTTGTATGACGTTTTGGCGAATATATTCGTATTGGATCGGCTGAGAAGCAGGTCACCGTAGGCGTTGCACAGCTGGTGTTTGACGAACAATGTTTGAAATGGTGTTGTGAAACCCAAAAAATTAGATATTCCCTTGAATGGCAGTGTTTAGTTTAGCACTTCTGCTGGTGTCTATCTGTTAAGTGATTGGTGTAGTCGTTGTATTTGTAATAATGTGTGGCTTGTTCAAGGCTATTGCAGGCATTCGCCTGACTTCCTACTCACTGGTTATGAAGTGGTCAACCCACATGTTATGGGTATGAAACCACTTTTTGAGCAGGTTTCTTCCGACGTAGTCGAACTGATCGCACAATCACAACCAAGAGAATTCAGCCAGATATCCGTAGTCGTCGACGAGAAACACCGTGTCGTCAAGATCGCGTTTCTCGGTCAATCGGTGCAGGAACACAGCGGCTGGATCGGTGTCTCGCCGTTCGGACACTGCGACATCTAGGCTGAGCCGTGAATCTATATTCATTGCATCATATACCCAAGACCAATTGCTGTCTATCTCGTCGACTATTTTACTAATATCGACTCGAGACGGCTTCGCCGTCCTCAGAACGGTTCGAATTCTGGTGGAGCGCACGAGAGTTTCGCCCTCTCGTGATGACGAGGATCTTCGATTCTCGAACCATTTGATCCCCGGGGCGATTCACTGGCCGCTGGTGACCTGAGCGCGACAAGCGTGAGCTATATATAAACGGACCGGACTCTTCCCTATAGGTGGGTCGCCAATTCTACGTGTTGAGTTCACTACTGTGCCGACGGGCGTGATGGCGAAGATCCATCAAGAGATGGACGACGTCCGGAGTATCGAGCTCGACAACGCGTTCTACGTCGAGGACGGAACGTGGATTGAGTCCCTGACCGTCGCGTCAAACACCGGGTTCGACCCCGAAACGCTCCTTGAAGGTATCTCCGGCGCATCGGTGTTCTATAGCAGCGAGATTCCGACCGCATCGGACGATCTCGAGATTCGCCGACTGACTATTTTGGCAACGGAGTCGTACCCGTTTATTCTGAGTCTGGTCCTCCGTCAGGAGGCGATTCCGAACCGCATCGTTCTCCAGAACGACGTCTTCGAAATCGTGACGACGACGCGCGACTGGGACCAGTTTCGATCGATGGCCGACGAGGTCCAAGAGACCCTCGGCGAGTTCGAACTCCTGTCGGTGACCCAAAACGAGAATCCCGGCGAACCGCTCGACAGCGGACGATTAACGGAGGTTCTCGTCTCGAAACTCACCGACGAACAGTTGGCGGTCCTCGAGACGGCGTACAATCACGGCTACTTCGATATCCCTCGAGAGGCATCAGCGACGGATCTCGCCGACGAACTCGACATCGCTCAGTCGACGGTGAGCGAACGTCTTCGGACCGCCGAGCGAACATTGCTCGCACTCATTTACGGGCCGCGAGAGTGATCGCGATTCGAGTTCGTCCCGAGTGTGGACGTTCACACCATCCCTCACTTAAAGAACGATAGCTATCGGCGCCGATAGGGAGTAAATCGAACCTAGTTAGCCCATAACGTGGGGGTGGATGACGACGCAAGAAAATCATGAAGGTTCGGTCGCAGGGGCTGGTGACCGACTCACGCGACGCGGCTATATCGCCACGGCCGCCGCGGCGCTCGGAACGAGCGCACTGGCGGGCTGTAGCGCCAGTCGCGGCGAGAGTCTCGAGCCGGACGTGTCCGATGGCGTCCCGGAGACCGTCGAAACAAAGCACTGGCGCGAGTGGGAGACCGTCGACGCCGAATCACCGCCACTGGATTACAGCGCAACGGCCGGTTCGGTGCTCGACCGGTTACCCGTCGAATTCTCGAGCGAGGACGATCCGTGGATGCGCGAACACGCGTTGATGGTCAAGCGCGGTCTCAGCGACCTGGGTATGGCCGTCAGGCTCAACGATCGACCGCTGAACCAGCTGTACGCCCAGAGCTGGGATACGCGGGGACTCGAGGCGGTAATCTCGATGAGCACACACGGGCCCGACCCGCAACGGGGGCTCGATCCGAATCCGCTGTTGATGCGTACGACCGAGGGATCGCTCTCGAACTACGACAATTACCACAATCCCGAGTTACAAGAGATTCTCACGGAACAGGCCCAGACGACCGATCGCGAGAAGCGCGAGGAACTCGTCGACCGCGCGCAGGAACTGTTCGCTGAAGACGTCGGGGCACTCATCACACTGTACCCGAACATCATCACGGCGGTGAACACGGGGCGGTGGAGCGGCTACGTCGAAACGCCGGGCAACGGTCCGACGATGGACTCGTTTGTCTGGACGGAGGTTAACCTCCAGCCCGAGACGGACAACCGGACCTACGTCAAGGGCGTCACCACGTCGATGAACTCGCTGAATCTGCCGTGGGCCGCCGGCGGCGCGGAGGCCAATCGACTCACGTTCATCTACGACGGATTATTCGACGCGACGCCCGATTTGGACGTGGTCCCCGCACTGGCGACCGGTGGCGATTTCGTCGACGATACGACCGTCGAACTCACGCTGCGCGAGGGCATCGAATGGCACGACGGCGAAGCGTTCACCGCCGACGACGTGACGTTCACCGTCGAACTGTACAAGGAGTACTCCTCTACGAGCCAGGTGCCGTTCTACGAACCGATCGAGTCCGTCGAGGTCCTCGGCGATCACGAGGTCCGGTTCAACCTGTCGAACCCCGACGCCTCGTTCATGACTCAGCGGGTCGTCCGGAGCGTGATCCTCCCGGAACACCGGTGGGAGGACGTCGACAACCCGTCCCAGCACAACCCGGACGCCCCCGTCGGCACCGGCCCCTTCCAGTTCGAAGACTGGGAGCAGGGGACCCGGTTCGAGGCCTCGCGCAACGAGAACCACTGGATGTTCGACGACGACTGGCGGGCCGACGCCCTCGGCGATCAGGCCGAGCGCGGCCCCGGCGTCGAGAACGTCATCTGGATCAACGTGAGCAACGTCGACGCGCTGATCGGCTCGCTCCAGAGCGGGTCGATCGATGCCATCGGGACGACGCTCTCGACCCTGCAGGCCGACCGTGCGGCCAACACCGACGGGATCGAGAAGATGTCCGTCGGTAGTTACGCGCCACTGAACGCGAAGCTCATGTTCTCCTGTCCGCCGATCCGGGACAAGGAATTCCGCGTCGCGCTCGCGAAAGCGGTCGACTCGCAGGGGTTCGTCGAGGACTTCCTCCAGGGGCAGGCGACGGTACCGAACGGAGAGAACCTGATCTCGTCGCTCACCCAGTGGCACAACCCCGATACGACCGACTACAGCTACGACGTCGAAGACGCACGAACCATCCTCGAGCAGGCGGGCTACACGTGGGACGGCGACGGCAACTTGCGGTTCCCCAACGGCGACGCGTGGGGAGCGTTTGTCGAACGACTTCAGCCCGAAAACATCAACAAGCGTCGCTCGGACCTCGACCAGCCAGATTTCTCATGACCAACCAGACACCAATGGACCGTGCAACCGACCGCCTCCCGCGACCGCCGCGGGGACGGACCCGACCCGAGACGAACCGACACCCCGACCGCGCCACCGTTCGAGCCGAGCGCGCGGCCGATGCAACGGCGCGGCCGGCGACCGGTATCGCGGCGGGTGAGACCCGATGAGCAAATTCCAGCGGTTCCTGCTCAAGCGGCTCGCGATTTCGGTCCTCCTGACCCTGGTCGCGGTCTCGGTCATCTTCGTCGTCCTCCGGCTCCTGCCGGGGAGTCCCTTCGAGACGCTCGTCACCTCGGGGAACCTCAACCAGGAGCAGATCGACGAAATTCGGGCGATGTACGGGCTCGACCAATCGATCTGGAAACAGTACGTCAACTATCTCGGGAGCCTGCTTACCTTCCAGTTCGGCTACTCCATCCTGCGGAGCCAACCGGTCTGGGACGTCCTCGAGCCGCGGCTGATCAACTCGCTGATCCTGTTGGTGCCCGCGCTGGTGACCACGGCGATCCTGAGTTCGGTGCTGGGCATGTACGCCGGCTGGAACCGGGGCAGTCGACTCGAGAAGGCGAGTATCGTCTCGACGACGCTGCTGCGCTCGACACCGGTGTTCATCACGGCGATCTTCTTTATCATCGTCTTCGCGTACAATCTGGAGGTCGTCCCCGCACTCGGGATGCGGTCGATCCGGGCGACGCCGGACGGCTACCTCGACACGTTCGTCTCACTGGACTTCCTCCATCACTACCTCTTGCCGTTTACCGTCGCCGTTCTCTACTACAGCGGCGACTTCCTGTTGTTGGCCCGCAACGGCGTCGTCGAGAAGCGCGGCTCGGAGTTCCTCAAACTCCACCGGGCGAAGGGACTCTCGGAGACGGAGCAGTTGGCCCGTGCAGGCCGTAACTCGATGCTGCCGATCCTGACCTACTTCACGCTCCGACTGGGCATGATCTTCCAAGGGCTGATCCTGCTCGAGGTAGTCTTCAGCTGGCCCGGCATCGGTCGCGAACTCGTGTTGGCAATCCAGCAGCAGGACTACCCACTGGTCCAGGCCGCGGTCTTCATCATGGCGCTGGCGGTCATCATCGCGAACCTCGCAGCCGATGTCCTCTACGCGTACTTCGATCCGACGGTGTCGACGAACGGAGGTGGCTCCGCATGAGTACCGAAACGAAACCCAAGGCGGAGCTGTACAAGCGCGTCGACGCGCTGTGGACGACCGTCCGCGACCAGTTCGCGTTCCTGCGACAGGACCCGATGGCCTTCGCCGGCATGCTCGTCGTCGCGGCGTTCGTGTTCCTCGGACTGTTCGGGCCGTATCTGGCCCTCCACGACCCGATCGAGCATACCGTTCGCGGCGACGGCGGCTCCGTGCTCCGGCTCACTGCCCCGAGCGCGGACGCGTTATTCGGGACGACGGCGTACGGCAAGGACGTGCTGAGCCAGTTCCTCGCCGGCGCGCGGCCGACGCTCATCGTCGGCCTGTTCGGCGGTCTGGGGACGGGCGCGCTCGGCTTCACCGTCGGCGTCGTCAGCGGCTACTACGGTGGCTGGGTCGACGAGCTCCTGATGCGGCTGACCGACCTGACGTTCTCGCTGCCGTTCATGCCGATGGCGCTGCTGTTGCTGACGTTCATGACGCCGAATATCTGGCTGATCACGGCGATCATCGCCGCGTTCCTCTGGAAGATGCCGGCGCGGGTCGTCCGCTCCGAGGTGCTGTCGGTCCGCGAGCGGACGTTCGTCAAGTCCGCTCGAGCCAGCGGTGCGAGCAACCTGCGGACGATGCTGTACCACGTCGCACCGAACGTCCTACCGATCGGATTCCTCTACACCGCCTACGGCGTCGCCTGGGCGATCGCCGCGCAGGCGAGTCTCGCCTTCCTCGGCTTCGGCGATCCGACGATGACCAGTTGGGGCCGAATGCTCCGGCAGGTGTTCGCGTCGGGGAACATGCGCGTCGCGTGGTGGTGGGTGCTCCCGCCGGCCATCGGTATCGCCGCGATAACCACCTCGGTGTTCCTCATCGGGCGGGCCTACGAGGAAGTCATTAATCCCGAAATTCAGACCAACCAATGACGCTACTCAACGTCGAAGATCTCAAAGTCACGTACGCGACCGACGACGAACCAGTCCACGCCGTCAACGACGTCTCCTTCACCATCGACGAGGGCGTCAACTACGGCCTCGCCGGCGAGTCCGGTTCCGGAAAGTCCACCGTCGCGGAGGCGCTGTTGGGACTGCTCCCAGGCAACGGTACCGTCGAGAGCGGGACGATCGAGTTCAGCGGAACGGACCTCACGTCCCTCTCCGAAGCCGAGCGCCGAGACATCCTCTGGGAGGACATCGCCTATATCCCCCAGAGCGCGATGGACTCGCTCGATCCCGTGATGTCGACCGGCGACCAGATCGCGCAGGCGATACACACCCACCGCAACGTCACGGACGCGAAGGCGCGCGACCGCGTCCGCGAACTGTTCGAGATCGTCGGCCTCGATCCGGACCGAATCGACGAGTATCCCCACGAGTTCTCCGGCGGGATGCGCCAGCGAGTCACCATCGCGATGGCGCTGGCCCTCGAGCCGGACCTGATCATCGCCGACGAGCCGACGACCGGGCTGGACGTCATCGTTCAGGACAAGATCATCGACAAGATCTTAGAGATCCAAGAGCGGATGGACAGCTCGCTGCTGCTGATCACCCACGAAATCGGTGTCATCGCGGAGACCTGCGACGAGCTGTCGATCCTCTACGGCGGGAAGGTCATGGAGCAGGGCAGCGTCGACAACGTGCTCGTCAATCCCACCAACCCCTACACGATGGGGCTGAAGAACTCCTTTCCGGAGATCGACGAGAACGAGGACCCCGTCGCGATTCCCGGTTCGCCGCCGAACCTGAACCGAGAACCGACGGCCTGCGTCTTCGAGGACCGCTGTCCGTTCGCCACGGACGAGTGCGGGGAATCCCATCCCGATCTGGTCAATCTCCCCAACCGGAACCACCGCTCGGCCTGCCACCGCGTCAAGGAGGCGGCCCAACTCCGGCGGGACGCCGACGAACCGGAGACGTGGAACATTCCCGACGACGGCGACGCGGACTCCGACCGTGGCGAGGTCATCCTCGAGACGAACGACCTCGAGAAACACTACGAGCAGAGCCAGCCGTTGTTGGACAAGTTCCGTGGTGAAGACCCCGACTACGTGAAAGCGGTCGACGGCGTCTCGCTGTCGGTCCGCCGTTCGGAGGTGCTCGGCGTCGCTGGCGAGTCCGGCTGCGGGAAGTCGACGCTCGGCGAGACGATGGCCTTGCTCGAGGATCCGACCGGGGGCGAGTTCACGTTTGACGGGAAGCCCTACGAGTACTATCAGGACGGCAACCTCCAAGAGTTCCGGCGGAAGGTCCAGATCATCTTTCAGGACCCCTTCGATTCGCTGAACCCCCGCCAGACCGTCCGCAAACTCGTCGGCGAGCCGCTGACGATTCACGACTACCGCACGGACGAAAAAGAGCGGGCGATCGTCGAGACGCTCGAGAAGGTCGGGCTGACCCCGGCCGAGAAGTTTCTCGATAAGTACCCCCACGAACTCTCCGGAGGGCAGCGCCAGCGCGTGGCGGTCGCCAAGGCGCTGGTTCTAGATCCGGACTTCCTGATCTGTGACGAGCCGGCGTCGATGCTCGACGTCTCGTTGAAGGTCAACCTGCTGAACCTGCTGCGCGGGTTAGCCGACGCGGAGGACATCGGGATCGTCTACATCTCCCACGACCTCGCGAGCCTAACACAGGTGTCGGATCGGCTGGCCATCATGTACCTCGGCCGCGTCATCGAGGAGGGCGACGTCGATCGAATCGCGTCCCAGCCGCGACACCCCTACACCTCGTCGCTGCTCTCGGCTGCACCGGAGAAGGATCCGACGGCCGATCGAACGCGCGTCCTGCTCGAGGGCGAACCGCCGAATCCGGTCAACCTCCCCTCGGGCTGTACGTTCGCCCCGCGCTGTCCGCGGGCACAGGAGTCGTGTTGGGAGGCCGAGCCGGCCATCGACGAGACCGGCGATGAGGCCCATCGAGCGGCGTGTTATTTCCCGGAGGGAGAGGAGAGACTCAACGCGTCGGACGCATCGACGGTAGACGAGACCGAGTTCCCGGAGTCGGCCAACACTGACTCGGTCGGTGACTGACTTCCACGTCCGGCCTCGAGCCAGTCGTTTGGGTTGTAGTGAACTTCGATAACGTCGGATGCTCTGTCATGGTGTCCACCCATTCGGCACCACAGAAACCGCACCGGTGGCTACTGGGAAATCACACTGACTGTTGGTCCAACTTGACGAGCCCCTGCTCTTCAAGCGCATTGATGATCTCGAGCAGAAGTAGTCGATCACTCATCACCGGTCAGTGACTGCCAGTAACAGTACCGGTTGTCGTTGATCTCTTGATGATAGGCAGCGCCTTTGCAGGCACGGCATCAATGAGCTCCTCCGAACGCCGCGTGTCACTCTACCGCACGGAAGTGAGTGTTGAGGCGTTCGGCCCACGATTCGTTAGCGTCGCGCGTGCGACCGGCGATGTGGGGCGTGTGGACGACGTTGTGCCGGTCAAGCAGCGGGTCGTCCAGCGGCAGCGGCTCCTCGTCCCAGACGTCGGCAGCCAGCGCGATCTCGTCGTCGAGGACGCGCTCGCGGACGGCGTCCATGTCGATCACGCCCGCGCGGGTGATCAGAAGCATGACACAGCCCTCGGGAAGCGCGTGAACGTGCTCGGCCGTGATCAGCCCCTCGGTGGCGTCGGTAAGGGGGACCGTCGGCGCGAACACCTCGGCGTCCTCGACGAGCGCTTCCAGCGACCAGATCCGGTCGGCGCCCGATCGGTGGAAACAGGGCTCGTCGGCGTAGGGGTCGTAGGCTGCGACGTCCGCGCCGAGCGAGGCGACGGCGTCGGCGTACGTGCTGCCGATGTTTCCGATGCCCGCCACCCTGACGCGGGTGCCGGCGACGGTGCCGTTCGTAAACGCTGGGTCGTCCGCGAACTGGTGGCCGTTCGCGCCCGGAACCTTGTTGTCGAGCTTCTCCAGGTCCCACGGATCGTGGCTCTCAGTCATCCTGGCGTGCTTCTGTGGGATCTTCCGGAGGGCGTCGATCGTTAGGCCGAGCCCGAACTCGGCGACCGACTGCGCCCAGAACCCCTCGTCGGTGTGGTCGTGGACGACGACGCCGCGCTCCTTGAGGCGCTTGTGAGCGTCGGCATCGACGGCGTACATCGAGTCGGTCATCACGAACGCCGACTCAAGGGCGGTCAGGCGCTCGGTGTCCCCTTCGGTGACGGGCACGCCCAGCGCCGCGAGTTCTGTCATCTCGCCCGGGTCGTCCAGCACGTCGACGAGTCGCTCGGGCGTCTCGTCGAGGCGTCGGAACTCGACGGAGCCGCGCTCGGCCCACAGCTCGCGGAGGTGGTTGGCGGCGAGCGGCCAGACGTCCTCGAACAGTGGGCCGACGACGATCGCCCGGGTCATCGGCGATCACCCCCGTCCTCGAAGAGGAACCGCATCGTGTCGAGGATATCCGGGGGCATCCGTTCGGGGAACGACGGGTAGGCGGGCACCTCGGCGGTGATCCAGTCATCGTACCCGATCGCGTCGAAAGCATCGAGCACGCGCGCCCAGTTAATGTCGCCCTGCGGCGGGTAGGTTACCCGATGGGCGTCCGTGTGCCAGTCCTTGACGTGAATCTTCGCGATGCGGCCCTCGAGCGCGTGCAGCCAGCGGCTCGGCAGCCCGGAGCGGAGCGCGTTGGCGACATCGAAGTACGCCCCGACGGGGCCGGCGTCTTCGACGTCGTCGAGGAACGCTGCGAACTCGTCGGGCGAGGGCAGGAAGTTGTTCTGGACGTTCTCGATCGCGACGCCGACGTCGCGGTCGGCCGCGTAGTCCGTGAGCCTGCGGACCGAGTCGACGGCGCGCTCGTAGTCGGCATCGTAGCTTGCGCCGTCCTCGATTACGGCGGGAACAATCAGAACGTCCTCGGCGTCCAGCGCCGCGGCGGCATCGATCATGTCGCGCCCGATCTCGAGGCCGATCTCGCGCAGTTCGTCGTCATCGCTGGAGAGGGGATACTCCCAGTGGCTGATCGTCGAAATCGCTGGGACGGTCAGACCGTGCGCCGCGACCACCTCGGCGGCCTCTCGGCGACCGTCATCGGTCGTTAGCGGGCCGTCGCGCTCGACGTTCGGCTCGACGCCGTCGTAGCCAGCCGCAGCGAGGATCGGGCAGGTCTCCGCGAACTCGTCGGTGGGGAATCCAGCTTGGTTGAGTCCGTAGCGCATCGTCAGTTCATCCCCTCCGTCCAGCTGTCAGGCTCGTCGAGCACGACTCGGGTCGCCTCGACGTCCTCGAGCGTCGAACCACGTCCGCCGACGCCGTACTCCCGCTCGTCGGACTCGAGGACGATCGTCGCCTGGCCGGCGAGCTGTGTCAGCGTCAGCGAGCCGTCGTCGTTCGGCGGCGCCGCAGAGATTATCTCGGTGATCTCGCCAGACAGCGTGACGTCCTCGCCGGTCTGGACATCGAACCCACGGACAGTGGCCGGGATCGTCGTCCCGTCGTTGATGATCGGCGCAATGTCCTGGACGCACTCGCGGACGTCGACGTACTCCAGTTTCGCACCCTCAGCGACCGAGTCGTAGACGTGCGGCCAGGTCCCCCAGAGCGCGCCCTGGAAGTACCAGTGGAACACGTACGTCAGGGTGAGGTCGTCGATGATGATGCCGTACTGGTCGGTCGGGTGGGACTGCGAGGAGAAGAACGTGTGGGAGCGGTCGACCAGCGCGGTGAACGGTGCCGGGAGCGTCCGGTGGCGAACCTCGGTCGCGACGTCCTCGAACGACATGTCGTCGACGACGTGTAGATCCTCCAAGCCAGTCGTCACGCAGAGCTTGACGAACACGCCGCGGTCGACGGCGTCGGCCAGCGTCGGTCGGACGGCTTTGAACTGCGAGGGCGAGACCGCGATCTGGATCCGGTTGGTCGCGTCGGCGGCGGCCACCCGGAACTGTTCGACGACGGAGTCGAATCGCTTGACGATCGAGATTTTGTGGCCGCTGATCTCGGGGCGCTCCCAGCGATCCTCGATCGCTTCAGCGGTCGTCACGAGCCTGTTAGCGCGCCGCTGGAGGTTCGACATTACCTCCGCGGGATCGCGCGGGCGGGCCGACAGCGCTGAGTCCTGCTCGAACGTCTCGACGTAGTCGTCCTGCTCGAGATCCTCGAGAACGTCGTAGATCCGGGACTTGGGAATGCTTGTCTGTTCGGCGATCTTGACCGCGGGCGCTGTCCCCCGCTCTAGCACGGCGAGGTAGGCGTCGGCCTCGTACTGAGAAAGACCCGCTTCCTGCAGCCCGTCGCGTAACTCGTCTTCGTCCATTATCGGCCTCCTTGTTCGTACAGGGGCTTGGGTGCCGTGCCGATCTCGGTCGGAGGAGCTGGGCGAGTAGAATTCACTGTAGTATACAACCGCTGGCAAATACTTATATATTTTCGTTATGTATCCGCCGTATGAGCAGCGTCTCGGAGGTACATCTCGTTCACCTCTGTCACACGGACGTCGGGTACACGCACGACCAGCCGACGCTGTGAGACCTGCAGCGGCGGTACTTCGACCAGGTGATCGACCTCGCGGAGCGCCACGGCGGGCGACGATCGGGCCGGGCGTTCTCTTGGTCGACGTCGTCGACGCGGCGGCGGGCGCCGCAACCGAACCGCCGATCGGTGCCGCGTCGGCATCGCTCGGCGCCGAGATGTCGGACGACGAAGTCGAGGTAGCACTCGGCGCACGCGAGTTGCGGACCGTTCTACTACGCTGTTCGTCCCGATCTAATCGGTTACGAGGTGGGCGGCGTCGCGGTTGCGGCCGCCACGATTGAAGGGGATCGACTAGCTTTGGGTTTCGACCGCGTCCGCGATGGCCAAGACGTCCCCGACGAACCACCGAATCCGCGGACGACAGGCGAGCGCCACGAGTAGTAACTCCAGTGAATGTGCTCACACAAAGTTTTAAGTATATGATTTGCGCATATCGACACGGATTACCATGACAGATCCGACGACCGGGCGCGAACGGCGAACGGTGCTGAAAGGGATCGGCGCGGCGATGCTCGCTGGCGGACTCGCGGGCTGTATGGGCGGGGGCGGCGACGACGATGCGACGACGTACTGGACGACGCAGGTCGAGCAGGATCGCCAAGAAGTGATCAAAGGCCTGATCGAGAGCTACGAGTCCGAGGGCGACGGCACGATCGACATGGTCTCGGTCGAGGAAGGGGACCTACCGACGCAGATCTCTTCAGCGACCGCCTCGGGGACGCTTCCCGCGTTCGGCGAGTGGGGACTCGACCCCATGCAGAACCTCGGAAGCGAAGACTTGCTCTCGACGGAGTCCGCCGAGTCAGTCGTCGATAGCATCGGACGCGACGACTTCTACGAGGGGGCGCTGTCGCTGGCGACCTCCGGGGGCGGGGACCTGCTCGCGGTGCCAGCCCACGGCTGGGTGCAGGGGTTCTGGTACCGCCAGAGCGCGTTCGACGACGCAGGTCTTTCCGCGCCGACGACGTGGGACGCCATCCTCGAGGCCGCCGAGACGCTGCACGACCCTGACAACGACCAGTACGGCATCGTCGTCGGCTCCGACGAGACGCCGTTCGCGCGCCAGTGTTTCACGCCCTACGCGCGCTCGAACGGCGCGCGAGTGCTGAACGGCGACGGCGAGATCGTGTTCGACAGCGCCGAGATGGTCGAGGCGCTCGACTTCTACGGTTCGCTGGCGGAGTACAGTCCGCCAGGCGCCGAAACGTTCGAGACGGCCAACAACACGTACCTCAACGAGCAGTGCCACATGATCATGTACTCCTCGTACATCATGGGCGACATCTCGAGCAACACGGACGGGATGGCCGGCGACACGGCGTTCGCGCCGTACATCGAGAACGACCGGCGCAGTTCGTTCGGCCAGCTCGTGCTGTTCAACGTCATCGACACGGTCTCGGACGAGAACCGCGAGGTCGCCGAAGCGTACGTCAAGCACGTGCTCACCGGGGATCAGTACATCGACTTCCTGCACATGGCGCCCGGCGGGATGAACCCCGTGCTCCAGTCGGTGGCCGAGAGCGAGGCCTACCGCGACAACGAGACGCTCCAGGAGTGGGGCCAGGAGACCCTGAGCAACATCTCGGGAGCGTTCGACAACATCGAGCGGTTCGGCTACGTCGACGGCCAGATGATCCCGGCGTTCGGCGAGATCACGAGTCGCAACCTCGTCGCGCAGGCCGTGCGGCGCGTCTCCGAGGGCGAGGACGCCCAGACGGTCGCCGACGACGTCGCCTCCCAGATGCGCGACGTGATCAACTGACTCCACCGTAGCTCTTTCACAATGGTCACACTCACTCGTAGCGGCGACCGGACGATCGAGGAAAAGGAGGCGCTGCTGGGGTACGCGCTGATCGCGCCCGCGCTGTTGCTGATCACGGCGGTGATCCTCTACCCGGTGCTGTACAACGTCTACCTGAGCTTCACAGTCGTACCGCTCAGACCGGACGAAGCGCCCCAGTGGGTCGGGTTAGAGCACTACTACAGCCTGTTCGGGAGCAGCGCGTTCTGGTCGGCGCTCCGGACGACGATCGTGTTCACGTTCTTCAGCACGACGCTGGCGACGTTGGGCGGGCTCGGGACGGCGCTGCTGTTCAACCGCTCGTTCCGCGGTCGCCGGTACCTCCGCGGGATGGTGCTGCTGCCGTACGTCGCGCCGCTGATCTCGGTCGCGTTCGTCTGGCGGTTCATGCTCGATCCGCTCTACGGTATCGTTCCATACATCGGCAGCGACCTCCTGGGACTGTACGCCGGAAATATCGATCTGCTGAGCAACGGCGATACCGCGATCTGGAGCGTTATCCTCATTGACGCGTGGCGGTACTTCCCGTTCGCGTTTCTGATGCTGATCGCGCGCGTCCAGGCTATCCCCGGCGACATGTACGAGGCCGCGAAGATCGACGGCGCCTCGAAGTTCGCCCAGTTCAAGGATATCACGCTGCCGGAACTGAAGTACATCCTGGCAACGGTGTTCCTGTTGCGCTGGATCTGGAACTTCAACAAGTTCGCCGACATCTGGCTGCTGACCCGCCGGGTCGACACACTGCCGATCTACGCGTACAAAGTCGCATTCGCGAACTACCAGCACGGACAGGCGGCTGCGATCTCGATGGTGCTATTCCTAGCGCTCATCGTGTTCGTCCTCGCGTACGTCGCCTGGGCGCTGGACTGGTGATACGATGAGCACGAAACAATCCACATACCGACACGTCGTCGACTCGTTCAAGACCGCACTCGGCGTCGGCGAGAACACCATCGAAACGTCGCTGGCCGAACGCGTCGTGTTCTACGTCGCGCTGGGGCTGACGCTGCTGGTCACGCTGTTCCCGTTCTACTACATGACCGTGGCGAGCGTGCTGCCCGAGTCGAGCCTGTACTCGCTCCCACCAACGCTGATTCCGCAGGACATCACGCTCGATCACTACCGAACCGTGTTCGGGCCGGAGACGTTCCCGTTCGTGACGTACTTCAAGAACAGCTTCATCATCGCGACGACGACGGCTGGCGCGTCGGTGCTCGTCGCCACGTTCGGGGCCTACAGCTTCGCCCGCCTGGACTACCGCGGGCGCGGGCTCATGTCTCGCGGTGTGCTGATGGTGTACATGTTCTCGGGCATCCTGCTGGTCGTACCGATGTTTCAGGTGATCGTCTGGCTCGGCTTCGTCGACTCGCTGGCGAGCCTGTTCATCACGTACCTGGTTCAGACGCTGCCCGTCTCGCTGTACATGCTGGGCAACTACTTCCGGTCGATCCCCGAGGAGATCGAGGAGGCGGCGATCATGGACGGCTACTCGCGACTGGAAGTGATCTTCAAGATCACACTGCCGCTATCGGCGCCCGCGATCGTGGCCGTGTTCTTCTTCACGTTCATGATTGCGTGGAACGAATACCTGTTTGCCAGCATCTTCCTCCAGTCCCAGAGCGTGTTCACGCTGCCGATCGGCATCGAGGCGCTGTCCTCGAGCTTCCGGCAGGTCTGGGGCCAGATCATGGCGGCGTCGCTGCTGACGAGCATCCCGCTGATCGTGATGTTTACCTATCTGGAGAAGTTCATGGTTGAGGGCCTGACCTTCGGGGCGGTGGAGGGATAGCATGGCAACTGAACGCACCCCTACCGCCGACGCCGCCTCGCTCAGCTCCGACGAGGACTCGGAGATCCAACTCCGGGGCGTCACGAAGCGGTACGACGACCTCGTCGCGGTCGACGATCTCGACCTGACGATCCGGAACGGCGAGTTGCTCGTCCTGCTGGGCCCCTCGGGCTGTGGCAAGTCGACGACGCTGCGGATGATCGCCGGCCTGGAAGTGCCGACCGAGGGCAGCATCGAGCTCGGCGACGCGGAGATCACAGAGACGCTGCCCCAGAAGCGGGACCTCTCGATGGTGTTCCAGAGCTACGCGCTATACCCTCACAAGACCGTGCGAGGGAATCTCGCCTTCCCGCTCGGGAAGATGGACGTCGACGACGAGGAAGCCGACGAACAGATCCAACGTACCGCTGAACTGCTGGAAATCGACGACCTGCTGGACAACAAGCCTGGGCAGCTCAGCGGCGGCCAGCGCCAGCGCGTCGCGCTGGGGCGGACCATCGTCCGCGAACCGAAGGCGTTCCTGATGGACGAGCCGCTGTCGAATCTCGACGCCAAGCTCCGTGTCCAGACACGCTCGGAGCTGCGGAGCCTCCAGCAGAACCTCGGCACGACCACCGTCTACGTGACCCACGACCAGGAGGAGGCGATGAGCTTGGCCGACCGGGTCGCGGTGATGAACGACGGTGAACTCCAGCAGGTCGGCACGCCGAAGGAGGTCTACGAGAACCCGGTCAACGAGTTCGTCGCCGGGTTCCTCGGTGAGCCGTCAATGAACTTCCTCGACCCCGACCGGCTGACGACCGGCGCGTCCGACGACTCGTTCGCGGGCACGTCGACCGTCGGCGTCCGACCGGAGGACGTCGCGATCGCCGAGGAAGGCGGCCAGCAGACCGGCGGCGGACAGGCTTACGAAATCGACGGCGAGGTGCTCGTCGTTGAACCGCTGGGCAACGCCTACGAGATCGAGGTCGAATGCAGCGGTGATCAAGTTACTGCGCGCCTGCGCGACCGACCCGGTGCTGTCAGTTCCGGATCGGCCGTAACGCTCCAACTGCCGGCCGACGCCGTCCATCGGTTCGGCGCCGACTGCGAGGTGATCGAATGATTCCGGACGGCTGCGCGCTAGCGGTCTGCGACGGCATCGTCTGTGTCGTCGGGGAGCGCGGCGACGTCCGTTCCGATCACGCCGGAACCGGCGTGTACGCCAACGATACGCAGTACCTCAGCGAGTTCGAGGTCGCGGTGACCGACCGCGACGCGCCCGAAAGCGGCTGGGACCGGCTCGATCGGCAGGCCGGGGCGGACGGCATGACAACCGTGCTGGTCGGTGCCGCGCCCGGCGAGGGCCGGGGCGACGCTCGACGGTTCCTGCTGAAGAAGGACGTCGCCATCGACGGCGACGTGGTGACCGTCGAGACGACGCTCCGGAACTACACGCCGGAAGAGCGCGTCGTCGACGTCGAATTGACCGTCGCGTCCGACTTCCAACACGTCTTCGAGTGCCCAGGCTTTTTCGCGGCGCGCGACCCGGTCGATCGGGACGCGACTGCGTCCGACCGCGAGAGCGGCGCGGAACTGTCTGGAACGTCCCCCGACGGGACGACACGGGGCGCGACGGTCCAGTTGGAGGGCGGTCGGACCACGTCCGTGGAAGCCGGTACTGACACCGCCGGCGCGGTCGTCGAACGAACGTTGGAGATCCCGCCGGGCGACGAGACGTCAGTCGTCGCGACGGCGCGGCTCCGGCCGATACGTGGTCGGGTCGACCTGTCGTTCGATCCGTCGGTGTCGATGGCGTCGCATCCTGGGCTGTTCGACGTCGCCGCCGACACTCTGCGGGCGCTCGTGCTGCCCGCGGGCGTCCCCGCCGCCGGCGCACCGCGATTCGTCGCGCCGTTCGGGCGGGACGCGCTGCTGGTCGGCTTCCAGACGCTGCCGTTCGCTCCCGACCTGACCCGGAGCGTGCTAACCTACTTCGCCGGGCGACAGGCCTCTACGACCGATCCGGAGACGCTCGCCGAGCCGGGCAAGATCCCCCACGAGGGACGACGGGGCGACCTGCCGGCGCTCGGCCGGTCGATCCGCTCGCCGTACTACGGGACGGTCGACGCGACACCGCTGTTCGCGGCGCTCGTCGCCGCCTACGCAGAGTGGGCCGGTGAGGATGCGATCACCAACGAGCTGTACGACGCCGCCCTCAGGGCCGTTGAGTGGACGGTCGCAACCGGCGACAAGGACGGATTCGCGTGGTACGAACCACACGACCACGACTACGGGCTCACCCACCACGGGTGGAAAGACAGCGACCGGGCGATCGCGCGACCCGACGGAACCGCCGCGACGCCGCCGATCGCTCTCGCGGAAGTGCAGGGGTACGCCTACCGCGCGCTTCGGGGCGTCTCCGAGCTCGCGGCGGCCCGCGACGACGGCGACCTCGCACAGCGCCTCGACGAACGCGCGGGGCGTCTCCGCGAGGCGTTCGACCGGGAGTTCTGGCTACCTGACGAGGAGTGTTACGCGCTCGCGCTCGACGCCGACGGTGTGGTCGAAGCCGTCGCCTCGAACCAGGGCCACGCACTCTGGAGCGGGATCGTCCCGTCGGAGCGCGCCGACGACGTGATCGGCAGGCTGCTGGCCCCGGACATGCTGACCGACGCCGGGCTCCGCACGTACTCGGCATCCCACGTCGCGTTCGACCCACTGTCGTACCACCGCGGCAGCGTCTGGCCCCACGACACCAGCATCGCTGCGATGGGCTGTGCGCGCTACGGCCGCGACGACGCCGCCGCAGTGCTGGTCGAGCGCGGACTGGACGCGCTAGCGGCCGGCGCGACCGGCGACTCCGGTCGCTGGGGATTCCCCGAGTTGCTGGTCGGCCTCGACGACTCCGACGTGAACGAGGGCCGAGCTCGCCATCCCGATTCCTGCGAGCCGGCCGCCTGGAGCGCCGGGAGCGCGTTCGGCTTCGCCCGGGCCGCGCTCGGCCTGGGCGTCGAGTCGGGGACGCCGGTTGCCGAGCCCGCAGCGGGCTTCGGCTCCGGGCCGTGTCTCGGCACGACAGAGGCGACGCTGCACTGCCGCGAGCAGCGCTACGCCGTTCGACACAGCGGCGATTCGACCGTCGTAATGCCGACGTGCAGGGCATCGGCGGCGGGAGGACCGCCCGACAGCGACCGCGATCACCCGGAGGTGACTACCGATGGCTGAACTCACGCTACACGACGTTACGAAAGTCTACGACGACGCCGAAGGAACCGAGACCGCCGTCGACGAAGCGTCCGTAGCCGTCGAGGACGGCGAGTTTCTCGTCCTGGTCGGCCCCTCGGGCTGCGGCAAGTCGACGACGCTGCGGATGATCGCCGGCCTCGAGACGATAACCGACGGGACGATCGAGATCGGCGACCGCGAGGTCCAGCATCTCGCGCCGAGTGAACGCGACGTCGCGATGGTGTTCCAGAGCTACGCGCTATACAAGCGCATGACCACTCGCGAGAACATGGGCTACGGGCTCAAGCACTCGACCGACATGTCGAGCGACGAGCGCGATCGGCAGGTGAGCGAGAGCGCGGAGTTGCTAGGTATCGAGGAACTACTCGACGACAAGCCCGAAGAGATGAGCGGCGGGCAGAAACAGCGCGTCGCGCTGGGACGGGCGATCGTCCGCGATCCGGACGTGTTCCTGCTCGACGAGCCGCTCTCGAACCTGGACGCCAAGCTCCGGTCGCACATGCGCACGGAACTCCAGCGCATCCAGTCGGAGCTCGGCGTCACCGCGGTGTACGTCACGCACGACCAGACCGAGGCGATGACGATGGCCGACCGAATCGCGATCATGAACGATGGCATCATCCAGCAGGTGGATCCGCCAGAGGTCGCCTACGACCACCCGAACAACGAGTTCGTCGGAGCGTTCCTCGGCAGTCCGGCGATGAACGTCTTCGACGCCGTCGTCCGCGAGGACGGCGACGGGTACGCCGTCGATGTCGACAGCATCACGCTCGGCAGAGTGCCCCGCGAGGCCGTCGAGGACGACATCGCCGGCGAGTCGGTCCGCTTCGGCGTCCGGCCCGAAGACCTCCGCCTCGACGACCTCCCAGACGACGCGGCCGGCGGCTGCCGGTTCCCCGCGACAGTCACGGTCACCGAATACCAGGGGAACGACAACTTCGTCTATCTCGACGTCGGCGACCGGTCGCTCACGGCACGCGTGCCGCCGGGCATATACCCCGAACCGGGCGACGAGGTGACGGTTCGCGTCGCCGCCGAAGACGTCTTCCTGTTCGATCCGGAGACGACGGCGGCGATCAAGACGCGCGGAATCGACGGCGAGCGTACCGACACGCAACCAATCACTCGCGGCTGATCCCCGTTTTTCCTACTGATGACCCACTCTACGCAGACGACGACAGGCAGTATCGTCCCCCAGCACGTCGACGCACCGATCGACGACCCGATGTTCCACCTCGACGTGCTGGACGAGCTGAGTTACGACGCCGAGGTCGACGGCGCGGTACCTCTGGCCAGCGATCCCGACAACCGATATCCCTACGTCTACCCGCGCGACGTCGCCTCGATCACGCGCGCCTGGCTGACGGCGCTTCGACACGGCGTCCGGCCGGACGCCTGCCGCGACCGCGTCGTCGACGCGGCCCGTTTCCTGATCGCCGTCGAGGATGACGGCTGGTGGTACCAGCGGTACGGGCTCGACGGCACCGATCAGTCGATCTACCGCCAGGAGGACAACGTCGCCCACGGGATCAGGATCCTCTCTCACGCAGTGCTCGCGCTTGATGCGGCCGACGACCTCGAATCGGCGGACGAGGCGTTCCTGGCGAACGTGGTCGAGTGCATCGACGCTGCGGTGGCGACCGCCCGCTCGGAGCTGTACGACGCTAACGCCCACCTGATCGAGAGCACGACGAGCATCCACGAGGGCGCAATCGAGTCCGGCTACACGCTGTGGGTGAACTGCGCGTTTCTCGCCGCGTTGCAGCAGGCGGCCGACGCGCTCGACCAGATCGAAGTCGCTGGGCAATCCGGGGATGTCGATCCGATAGCCGTCGACGATACCGTCGAGCGGGTCGACGAGCTTTGTTCCCTGCTGGAACCGGGCGTCGAACGGTGCTTCGCGGTCGACGGGACAGTCGTGCCGCGTCGGTACACCCCTGACGGCGAGCGCGACGACCGCCCGGACATTACGCTGCTCGCGCCCGCCTACTTCGGACTCGAGGACGTGTTCGATGAGCACGCAGTGCGCGCCGCCAAGCGAGCGACGGCGAGCCTGGAGGATCCGCGACTGGGCGGGCTCCAGCGGTTCCGCGGCTTCCACCGAGACCACGACGTTCACCAGCACGGCGGCAACGGTCCGTGGATGCAGTACACGGCCTGGCACGCGCAGTTCCGCTACGATCGTGGCGAGTGCGAGCGGGGCGACGAGGTGCTCTCGACGATCACCGGCCACGCCGACGCGACGGGCCACATTCCCGAGCACCTCTCGACGCGCGAGCGCTTCGAGCAGTTCGTCGAACAGGAGTGGGACACTGGCGCGGACTTCGAGAAGGAGTTCGACGACGATGTTCTCCGGGATGTTCCGTTCGACCGCATCGCCGAGGAACTGGGCCACATGCGTACGGCATACGACGAGATGGCAGCCGCTCTTGAGGAGCGAGACGTCATCTCCTTCGCGGCGCCGCTGGCGTGGTGTCACGCGGAGTTCCTGACAGCGCTGCTCAAGCGCGAGCCGTAGTGATGGCGGGTCGCACCTTCGAACACGTCGCGTTCAACACGACCGCCTACTCAATCATTGACATCCTCCCGCGCCTGAAGACGCGGGAATCCAACGACTTCAGTCGTGGGAGGAGGTCAACTGGATAACCTCTAACAGGCAGTACTACTGCGCTGTCCAGCAGTCAGACGATCTCGTCAGTTAATTCGCATCCATTCTTGTCGACGAACGTTGATCTCAGGCGTGTTTTGTGACGTCGCGTAGGTCGAACACGTGTAAGTCATCGCGTTCGGAGACCGCTTCCTGTACGGATTGTGTGACGCCGCTACGCGTGAACAGTGCGTATTCCATATCGGTGTCGCCAGTATCTGGTGTCCAGCGGATTTCCGCAGAATGGTCTTCGAGTGAGGCGAGCGCACTGTAGTCAAGGGGCGCGTTCGTGAACTTACACTCCCCCGCGACCATGGTTCCATCTGTCGTGAATCCGACGACGTCAACCTCATGCTCCCTGTACCACCAGCGGCCGATATCGAGGAACGTCTCCTCGGGAAACAGATTGGGCAGCGCATCCTGACAGATCTTCTCGAATTCTTGGCTCACGAAGTCAGGGAGTTCTGGTTCGATAACCGCCTCGTAGGCGTCTTCACCCAAGCGTTCGTATCGGTCTTCCTTGCCGTAGACGAAGTGGAACCAGAAGCGAAACAGGGGGTCAAGGATTCGATAGCGTCCGCGGCGTGATTTCGCTTTCTCTTCGGTAATTGGAACCTCACGCTCGATGAGTCGTAGCCGTTCCAACTTCTGGGTGTACGTCGAAATCTGCTTCCCATCGATCCCCACTGCCTGTGCAATCTCGTTCGACGTCGTCTTCCCTGCAGCTATCGCAATGAGGATCGCAAAGTACCGATTCGGGTCTGTGAGTTCAGTTCGGAGTACGTACTCTGGTTCATTGTGGAGGTACCCCTTCTGAGAGAGTACTTCCTCAGTGAGAACTGCTCCGAGATCCTGATCAAGATTGACACCGTCGAGATAGTACGGGACACCGCCAAAAATGCCCCACGTGAAGATCCGCTCTTCGGGCGAGTAGTCGCCCGGAAGGAACTCCTGTGCGGCTGAGAAATCGAGTGGCCGGAGGTCAAGTTTCTCTGTAAACCGCCCGTACAGGGGGCTATTTCCAAGAAGAGTCGCTTCTTCCATCATGCTAATCGAGGATCCGACCAGAATGAGCGTGCCGGACGTGTCTTGGAATCGTTGGTCCCACAGCCGCTGAATAACCGAAGGGAGGCTTTCGTCAGCATCGATCAGGTAGGGGAATTCGTCAAGGACCACAATCCCGTCGCGGTCGCCGAGATACCCCAAGAGGGACTCCCAGTTCTGTTTGATCTCCGTAATCCCAGAAAACGTGTCGGCCGCAACATCGACGAACTCGTCAAGTTGTATCTGTGAAGTGGTCTCCGTGGCTTGGTAGATGACGGCGTCGTCCCGTCCGGAAAGCGAGTGCTGGACGAGCTGTGTCTTCCCGAGTCGTCGCCGACCAAAAATAACGACCATCTCGGCGTCGTCGGATTCATAGCACCCACGTAATCGTGAGAGTTCGTTTTCCCGATCCACGAAGCGTTTCATGTGTCTACTCTCTCCCACTAGAGAATAACACTTCCGGATAACCTATTTCAGAATAGGCTAATTCAAAATTGGCTATTTGCTAATCTTCAATCGTAATGTACTCAGAGGGGGTGAGCAACAGTTCTAATTAATCTCGGCGATGAGTGCGCACCCCTCTCGTGGGCGGGTGAAACGCCATGAGCGTCCGCGAACGAGATGCGACCATCCGCTTTCACCTCGGCAGCAAGCCGCCAGTCAGCTCGCTCAATTTGAATCCCCTACCGCTCGAGCGCACGGAGATCGCGATTGGCAGTGCGAAGTGAGTTTGTCGTGGGTTTGTCGTCAATTCCTTCGAAGCGAGCGATGAGTTAGAGTATTTCACCGGCGTTGGTCTCTGCCAACAGCCCTTCGACAGCCCCGTCACGAACGTCTCGAAGATACTCTTCGACGACGCTTCGACCTGGCTCGTCGTAGAGGTATGTGATGTTCGCTTCGGTGTCGCGAACGTCGATATCGGTTGCGACCATCCGCAGGGTCGTCTTCCTAGCAAAGTGCAGCCCTGCACCTCGCAGTGCAGCGATGAGTTTGCCAGCACCATAGCGGTCCATGAAGTATTCTCGCGTTGAACTCAATAATTTGACCGTCGGAGACGAAGGTTCCGCAGCGTTCTCAGGAAGCGTTTTCAGGGCATTGTTCAATGACTGACTCGTTATCGGACCCGTCCGATGTTTCACCAGCCGAGTCGTCGGTTGTTGTCTTCGTTTCGAACAGTCCCTCTTCAACCAGGTTTGTGACTAACCGTGTGTGCCAGTGAATGCGCGTCTCGAGGTCGGGACCACGCGAGAGGGTTTCGATGAGAAACGACTGTGCGTTCAGGTTTCGAGCGGCCTTGTGGACGAGCAACCCGCTCGGTTCGTTTTCCGGCTTGGCAAAGGTATCGGTCTTGAATTCGAGCCCCGGTTCATCGACGTGGTTTCGGTTCACGGTGTCGGCAGCCTGCTCGGCATCAGTAGCGGTCTCGGTACCGTCTGAGTGGAAGATCGCCTGCCCGACGCCGTCGACGGGGCCGCCGGCGTAGATGCCGATTGACTCGTGGAGGTCGATAACCACGTCGGGATCGTAGTCGTCGACGACGTTCCAGAGTTCTCGGGCGAGGTCTGTTGTTGGCTCCTTGTCTTCGGGGAACTGACGATTGAGATCAACGCCATCGTCGTCCGTGCGTGTCTGCCGTTCGACGGCCTCGGCGTTCGCGTCGGGGATCGTTACAAGCGTGCCAGCATCGATTTCCCACTCAGAAATGGCGCTCGCTGCCTCGTACCCTGCAACCTCGTTGCCGTGTATTCCGCCAATGACTAGTACGGTCGGTCCGTCGGCGTTTGCAACCGTCCGATACACCGTCGTTTCGTGATCAGTGCCTTCGAAAATTTGAGATGAGTGTCTCGAGAGATCGCTGCCGGATTCTTCGCTCGAATCAGCGCCAACGACGCTGGCGAGTGCACAACTGGCTGCGGCTGTCAACACTGTTCGTCGAGATGTCTGCAATGATCCCATGTGACCGCTACCTCGAAGTAACAGACCTTATTTATAGTTTTAATATTGTGTTGCACCCTGTTCGGTTGGCGAAAGCAATTGTTCTCTCCCGGGTAATCGAGCGTACGCTCGACAGGTCGGGAGATCCGTAGTCTCGAATCGCCGTTTCGCTGCTTGAAACTGTCTCCGGTACATACGTATAGAGTGAAACTGTCCTGAAATCCTAGCTAACGTGGTTATAAATATACCGTGTGGCTCCAAAAAAAGCGATAGCCAACGAGAACACGGGAGGATAATCACCCTCGCAGATTCGAAACGACCGCAGTAGTGAAACGGAGACGGCGTCGACTCGAGGCGAAGTAGCCGCGGAACAGGACTGGTCGCCGATACCGGATTCCGTGCGGCCAACACCGACTGTAACCATCCGCCGCGATCTCCGCCGAATGCACGCGGTGAAACCGCCGGTACTGCGCTCCGGAGGCTGACGGCGTGGTACTACAGACGGCGCCGGTGATTCGATGGAAATTCGCTCAGACACCACCCAAAACATATGACATTCGAAACAACAACTCGAGAAACGCGATGGACCGTACTCGCCGTAGTGATGATCGTGTCGATGGTCGCTCTGTCGACAGTCGCTGCGGGCGCAGCAACCGCGGCCGCTGCAGACACCGACGACGGTGCTGATACTGACCTCGAGGTGACGGTTGATGCACCGAGTTCGATCGAACCGGCTGAATCGGGCACGTTCGACGTCACCGTGACCACATCCGATGGCGAGCCAGCCATGACTGACGTCGTCTTCGAGATCAGTGGTGAGGGAATCCAAGAGGAAGTGCCTGCCAGCACCGACGACACGGGATCTGTCACTTTCACCGCTGAAGGGATTGTCCTCTCTGAAGGTGACTACGAGTGGACAGTCACCGCCGGTGACGAGGAACGTTCAGGGACACTCACTGTTACCGACACTGCGAACGACACTGCTACCGACGATACTGCTGACAACGACACCGACGCCGCTGACAACGACACTACTACTTCGGAGAACGACACTGCTACTAACGATACTACTGCTTCGGAGAACGACACTGGTACTAACGATACTGCTGACAACGATACCGACGCCGCTGACAACGACACTACTACTTCGGAGAACGACACTGCTACCGACGATACTGCTGACGACGACACCGAAGCTGCTGACAACGATACTGCTAACAACGACAGCGAAACCGAGGATGAATCAGTTCCCGGCTTTGGCATTGGCGGTACGCTCTTCGCCTTGCTTGCAGGAACAGTGCTGTTAGTCCGTCAGCGTAGCTAAGCACACAGCGACCGGGACTTGGCATCTTTTGTCGACGCGTGACTTCTTTACGGCGTGTCTGGTACGTTGATGACCCTCGCGTGGAGCGGTCATTTTCGCTCCACTCGGATCCTCGGTCCAGTTGATTGTCCTTGAGGACGAGGCCACAGTCCTCACAAATCGTTTTACGGTCAGTTGTTCGAACAGTGCCATCACAGTCCGGACAGTCAGTTGCAGTCGTCTGGACGTCTTCGTCGAACGCGGTCGTGTAGATGTCTCTCGTTGCCATCGATAATTCCGAAGGAGCCAACTGAACAGCCCCTTCACCGCTTCTGGGGCGATAAACAATACTAATTGATCACAAACCCAATTAGATAGCAGCGATAGTGGCCTCACGAGAGGTAGCCGATTCGTCATCGATCATAGAATAGTCGTTCAAGGCGGATTCTGTGTCTGCGGTATAGGTGCCAAATGATCGGCAGCTTCAACCCTACAACGGTCCTGCTGAAACAGGCGTATTCAACCGACGTAGTTAACCAACATACGCTAGATAAACCATCCTGTGTTGGTTAACAATAGCTGGTAATTCTGTGAATGCGTTTCTAGTTAGCGATTGAAATTAGTACAGACAAATGACAAGATTCCAATGGAGACAGTCGTGGTGTGGGTTACCCCACAAAATACAACCCAATTCAATGTGGGATAACTCAGATCTCACCAAGAGACACCACTGTTTCCAGTATTTCTGCTGTTAGCGCCTCGAGGAGGTGGCATTACCTTCTCGCTCTAAGTTCGTAGTTACGACCGTTCATCCATCGATGCTCTCGGAGCCCACTCTTGAGCTGTCGACGGGGATCTTTCGCTCGCCGAGCAAGTTCATGCTCTCGAGTTCTTTGCAGCGATTGAGCGTCCCACTCACAGGCATCAGCAGAGAGTGCCAGCCACGCTACTCGAGTGTGGACACGCCCATGTCGACGTCCGACCATCCAGATCGTCGCGACGACGAGTACTCCGATCACCGCCCCTACGAGTGCAAGGAGCCCCAAAACGACGAGCGGAAGGTGAAGCCATCGACGGCTGATACAGCCGTGTAAACCTACAACTCCGTGTTTGGGTCTGTTTGGGTTGAAGGTGTTGGCGGGTGAGTACAACCGTCGCGACGCCGTCGACGGCACCGACATAATGGGGGCCGGCTCACTCTTGAGCGAACTTCTCGAAAAGCTTCCGGTGCTCTTCGATGAACCGCTCCGCGAATTCGCGAGCGTCACGCCTATCCCGATCCTCAGAGATATCCGCTGTCATACTTGCCGATTATTGGTCTATTGTAATGGCCGTTGTGGTGGGTTCGATCTCATTCCGGGCCTGGAGACCAATACAGTCGGCCGCTGGCGCTGACTTTTTTCGTTTTGAGATCGCCGATAAAGATGAGATCCTCCAACTTATTTCGGGCAGTGTTCCGAATACAGTTGAGCGCCTCGGCGATCTCTGGGGCGGTGAACGGTTCACAGGGATCGTCATTCTCCTCAAAGATGGTCAGCTTGTGCACAGCGATAGGAATACACGAATTCACGCCTATAAGATCTGTAGGAGGATTTTAGTAGGAATGAGTTCGTTCAACCTATGATGACAGTCAATCAAGTAGATGCCGACGAATCACTGAGCACAGCGTTTGTCCGAGTACTGGGAGCGATGGCCAATACCTCAACCGAAAAAATGCCACACTGTACGATTCTGTTGATCAGAGGCGTTTGATAGGTTGTTCAGCAACGCAGGGAAGGTCTGGTTCGAGCACGTAGATACCAAAATACTGCTCATGGAAGTGAGAAGATCCACCTTAAAGAGGTGAAAGATGAGTCCTGATCAAGGAGTTTCCGGAGGACCTCATGAGGCAGATTGGAAGTTAAAATTCTCCGTGAGACACTTTGAAGAGTACATCGTCTAGGGATTTTGATCCTGCAAGTGACCTTGATGACTGTGTCCACATTGGTCTTTAGCTAAGCCTCAGCACTCGGTTGAATGGTGGTAGGAGCCGTTCTTGAAGGATCGGTCGTTGTAGAGTGGCGGTGGTGAATAGGCGAGATACTCCCTCAGTTCGCATATTTCGAATTTCTTAAATAATCAGTAAGTGTAGAGTTCTAATATATTGTCTGCCTGAATATATATTCAGAAACGATCTGATTTTCCTGTTTCTCGGATCGAAAGCGGAGCCCGGTTCGACGGGGTGCAGTTCGAAGATGTTTCGGTCTATCGATGAGAAACACGATCGTATTTTTCAGTGAGTTTCGCAGAAGCCGTTCCATCAATACGGCCGTAATCGTCAGATGCGGCCGCATATGGCGAATTTCATTCGTTTCTGGATCACCAACAGTGTACAACCAATAGCGATGAGCATCAAGCGCGACGTGATTCAACTTCTCGTCATTTGCTGGCTGTAGATCGCACTCGTGAGTCCAACCGAGGACTGTCTTATGATCTCGTTTAATGTCTGAATTCTATGTATTCTGGCCAATATCTAAAAGTGGGGAATTAGCAAGATAATATCGAATATCGAGTTCCGTTATCTGAGGTGATGGCCGTCCTCACTCCATGAAATTCGACTCAATCTAATCGATATATTCAATAGGGGGTAAACCATATGACAATAGTCGAAACTACACACAACATTCCATAACAAAATCTAATTAGCATGAAAAATTTATAGGGTACAAAATGCACTTATCAATAATCATTACGTTTATACTGTTTCGAGTGTAGGGATAACGGTATGAGTACACAAAAAACGGTGGGTTCTGTCAAGAGGAGCTTTGAAATAATTTGGACAATTAGGGAATTAGGAGGGGCGCGTATTAACGAAGTAAGTGCATATACCGGAATAACAGAAAGTTCTATTCACAGCCACCTGACAACGCTTGAAGAAGAAGGATATATCCGGAAGGAAGGCCACGAATATGATATCGGCTTTAGATTCCTCCAACTAAGTAGGTATGTGAAGCATCAGAACCCGCTTTATCACCACTCAGTGGACAAATTAAATACAATTGCTAGAGAAACGGGAGAAGTCGCTTCAATAATGGCGGAACAAAACGGAGTCGGATATTATATATTGGGTAGAAAAGATCCGAATTCTGACCGGCCAGGCACGGAGGGAAAAACCTCTATATTACACTGTTGTGCACCTGGGAAAGCCATTCTTGCACACTACTCTAGAGACCGTGTACAGCAGATCATCTCCAAACGAGGACTGACTCCATTAACTGACAGGTCTATTACTGATGAGGCAGAACTGTTCAATGAACTCGAGAAAATTCGAGAACGGGGTGTTGCCTTCAACCGAGGAGAATGCTTAGAAGGTCTCAGAGGGGTCGCAGTGCCAATTAAAGGCAAGTCAGGAAAGGTAGTTGCCGCGCTCAGCGTATACGGCCCATCCCATCAAATGAAGGGTGAATTTCTAGAGAACGACATTCCAGAACTTCTTAAGGTTCATGCAAATGATATTCAACTTGGCGTCATGTATGGGGATGATTGATAATCCTAAAGAAGAGGAATTATTTAATATATGAATATAATTCGCTCGGATTTACCTCGCTCTCGTTCGCTACGTCTTGTTCGTTGAGGAATGGTTGAACAACGAATCATCTCTGTGAAGGGCTGCAGCGAAGACCTCACAATATGATGTAGTAATATCATGATGTAGGCAATGGTGTGGAATATCCAATCATTACATCATACATTTTGTTATACTACTGTTCTATGATGTTATAGAGTGAATTCAATGGCCGCACCTTGACCGAAACCAACGCATTCAGTTGCAATTCCGCGGCTGACGTCTTGGCGGTTCATCTCATGAACGAGCGTCACCGGCAGTCGCGCACCGGAGGCACCTAGCGGATGACCGATCGCAATGGCGCCGCCGTTGACGTTGAGTCGGCTATCCGGGATGCCGAGTTCTCGCTGTGAGTACAGTGTTTGGCTGGCGAATGCTTCGTTAATCTCGACGAGACCGTAGTCGTCGATATTACGGTCAGCACGTTCAAGTAGACCTTCTGTTGCGGGAACTGGGCCAACGCCCATAATAGTCGGATCGACTCCCGCAACGTAACTGGTTCCGACTTCCACGAGGACGTTCAGACCGTTTTGGTCGGCGAACTCACGGCTGGTTAACATAACGCCGGCGGCGCCGTCCGCGATTTGAGACGCGTTGCCGGCTGTGACTGTCCCGTTGTCCTTAAACACGGAGGGAAGCTCGCTGAGCTTCTCGGAGGTGGTACCGGGACGTAATCCCTCATCTTCGTCATGGATGCCATCTTCAGTTTCGATGGGTATAATTTCATCATCGAACCGACCTTCTTCTGTTGCTTCAACCGCTCGCTGCTGGCTGCGTACGGCGTACTCGTCTTGTTCTTCACGGCTGACGTCGTACTTTTCAGCAACTTTCTCGGCGGTCATTCCCATCCGGAGATTTTCCATCCCGTATCGCTTGTCAAGTCCGGGATACATATCCCCGCTGTCGCCGATTTCCATCTTAACGCGACTCATACTCTCGACGCCGCCTGCGACGACTGCCTTGTGGCGTCCCGCAGCGATCGAATCTGCCGCACTGATGATCGCTTGCGCTGATGATGCACACTGCCGGTCGATGGTAGTCGCTGGAACGGACTCGTCGAGGTCGGAGAAGAGTGCAATCTGTCGCGCGATGTTGGTCCGCTGCTCGGAGCGTTGCTGTGCACAGCCCCACATCAGGTCGTCAACATGGTCCCCCTCGACGCCTGTTTCAGCGATCATCTCGTTAACCAACGGGATCGAGAGGTCCTCGCTTCGGACCTCGGCGAGTGCACCGTCTTCCTTACCCTGTGCGGTACGCTTGGCACTAACAATTACAGGAGTAGTATATGACTCTGTCACACCGAGGTCATGTATTCATCTAAGTTTAATGGTTTCGGTGTGGTTTTACGCCGTCAAACAAAAATAAAATAATGCCCCATTCGTGCTGTCACTGTTGAATGATCTCTGATCATGGTCCTATCTTTAACTAAGCTTCATAAAAATTCGCTCATGGTGAATACGCCTCCTGCACCCCGTTCTATATTTGGCCGTTTTATTTACACCCATACGATTGTAATCCTGTGTTTTAGAAGGCAAAATCTGGTGATCTCTAACCTCACAATTGTAGATTCTCTAATGCAGAACCTCGATATCCTGAGATCACTGGCATCGGAAATGAGGCTCACAAACATTTATTATTTTGTATGGCAAACTCCGGCTCGTTGTGTATGAGAAACCATAGCAACGATAAGCAAGACATCGTATGTGCCGTCGACGTCGGTGGGACGTTCACTGATTCCGTTCTCATCGATGAAGACGGACGAGTAACGACAGCAAAAGCGCCCTCGACTAATGATGTCGTTAGTGGGTTCTTCAACAGTTTGGAGACCGCGGCGGCAAAACTCGATCTGGAACTGGAGGATCTATTCGACAAAACCCTCAGATTGGCTCACGGTACTACTGTATCAACGAATATGGTGGTCGAACAAGGTGGTGCCAAAACTGGCTTGATAACAACGCAGGGGCACGAAGACGCAATCAAGATCATGCGCGGCAACGCTAAAGTGATGAACGAACCACCAGAAAACGTATTCCAGCTCACGCAGCTGGAGAAACCTGACCCCATCGTTCCCCAATCTCTCGTTCGAAGAATCCCGGAACGAGTGGATGCTCACGGACAGCAGGTAGTCAACTTAGACGAAGAAACCGCACGAGGGGCAGTCAGGTCCCTCATTGACGAGGGTGCTGAAGCTATTGCAGTCTCACTCCTTTGGTCGTTCAGAAACCCTGAACATGAACAGCGACTAAGAGAGATAATTCACGAGGAGTCATCGGATGTCTACATCTCTTGTTCACACGAGGTATCCCCGACACTTGGTGAATATGAGCGAACCGTCGCTACGTGTATTAATTCCATTGTCGGTCCGGGGACGGAGGAGTATTTGCGCGAGTTAGATAGTGAATTAGGTGATCGATTCGAATTCGACGATCCGTTTCTCCTCATGCAATGCAATGGCGGTACTATACCAGGTCACCAAGCAGCAGACTCACCAATCATGCTCATCGGATCCGGACCTGCCGGTGGTATGCGTGCTAGCGCGCGATTAGTGGAGGAAATTGGGTCTCAGAATGTCATTGCTACGGACATGGGTGGGACGAGCTTCGAGGTGGGACTAATTCAAGATGGCGACCCCCTAGTCCAAGACCAGACAGTGATCGAAAATCATCAATACAACATATCGAAACTTGATATCGAATCAATTGGGGCTGGCGGCGGGAGTATCGCTCATGTAGATGAATATAGTAACAGCCTGAGAATTGGTCCCGAAAGTGCTGGCGCAAACCCCGGTCCTGCATGTTATCGGAACGGTGGCGAACAACCAACGGTAACTGACGCGGATCTCCTCCTGGGATATATTAACCCTGAGGCTACGATCGGCGAACACATTACGCCGAGTACGGAGCTTGCTCACGAGGCAATGGAGAAACTTGCTGAGAAACTTGGCCTCACCATCCATCAGACCGCGCGAGGGATCTATGATGTTGTAAACACAAAAATGGCGAATCTGATGGAGAACAAGATCATCGGTCAGGGTTATGATCCTCGCGACTTCAGTCTGATCTCTTACGGTGGCGCAGGCCCGATTCACGCCGCGTCATATTCCCAGGAATTGGGTGTCGAATCCGTATTAGTTCCCAGTGAGATATCACCCGTCTGGTCAGCGTACGGTATCTCCCAGTCAGATATTCGATATACGCTCGAAGAAGAGATGGTCATGTTAGCGCCGTTCGACCCAGAAGAACTGCAAGCGACGTTCGACCAAATGAGATCGAGTAGTCGCGATCTCGTCGAAGAAAGTGCTGTCGATGAGGAAGCAGTCCAATTCGAGCGTACGGTCAAGATGCGCTACGAGGGACAAGTGCATGAACTCAACGTGACAGTACCTTCCGGCCGTGTTGATGGGGATACTATTAGTACTATCATTGATCGGTTTGAGACGCAGTATGAACAGCGGTATTCGGCTGCTGCGCGCTTACCGGAGGCTCGGCCAGAGATTGTAAGTCTCTCGTTGGAACCAATTGGACGCGTTAACAAGTTCGATCGACAGATTTCCGACATCGTATCGACTGATCCAGATGAGGATGCTAAGCTCCCCTCGCGGACAGTATATTTCTCTGAAAAACAGCCCGAAAGAGAGATATCCGTCTACGATGGTGCGAAGCTTCGCCCTGGAAACACTATGGATGGTCCAGTGATAATCGACCTCGACAATACGTCAACCGTTGCCCATGAAGGACATGAAGTGACCGTGAACAAATACAACGACTTCAAGATCAAACTATAACAATGGCATCAAATCAGTTCGAAAATTGGGATGGAACGGACCTGCCGTATGTCCCATCAAATGTCGAAGTCCCCGACGAAGTAACGCTTGACGAAAAATATGATGAGAATGTCGATCCGGTAACTCACGAGGTCATTAGGCATTCGCTCTGGAATGCGAATGAGGAACACGGTAGTACCATTGAAAACACCGCTGTCTCGCCAATTACACTCGAGACTCGAGACTTTCAGACGGGTATCCTGACGGAAAACGCGGAGTTCGTCTTCTTCGGACCATATCTGCAGTACTTTGCAGGTACAATGGATCTTCTCGCCAACTGGATCTTGGAAAACCGAGGAAAGAGTCCCGGTATCAACGAGGGTGATATCTTCCTCAGTAATGATTGCTGGGTGGGTTCACCTCACCAGCCCGACGTCGCGCTAATCACACCAGTATTCAACGACGGGAAGGTGTTCTGCTGGGTCAGTAATCTCATGCACCAGAACGACGTCGGGGGAACTGTTGCTGGAAGTTTCTGCCCAAATGCAGCCGATACCTATTGGGATCCACCAATGTTCCCACCGATGAAGATCGTCGATGGTGGCGATATTGTTGAAGACAAGGAAGCGGTTTATCGGAGACAGTCGCGGACTCCGAGGCAGCTTTCGATGGATCTCCGTGCCGGTATTGCCGGTATCAACACCGCTCGAGAACGAATCAAAACCCTCATCGATAAATATGGTGTTAGCGCTGTCAAAGGAACGATGCGAGAACTAATCGATAGCGGTGAACGAGCATTTAAAGAAGATATTCTCGCGAAGATTCCTGACGGTGAATGGTCCGAACGCGTCTATCAGGAACGAGCAATAACTGGTGATGACGGTGTCTATCCAGTAGAACTCACTGTACGAAAAGAGGGGGACCAACTCACCTTCAGCAATGAGGGAACACATGAACAGGTCGGCTCCATCAACCAGCCGTTCCCCGGATGGCGCGGTTCCATCATTTCTGTGGCGAACTTGCTAATGCAGCCCGAGCAAATGGGCGCAACAGGCGGAATGATGCGGTCGTTGAACTTCGAACCAGAACCAGGGACGATCACTTGTCCTGAGTTCGGCGCGGCAGTTAGTCCCGCGGGCATTTACGCGAACGAACTCGGGGTCGCAATGGCAAATGCGATTATCTCGAAAATGTTACTGAGTGCGGATGACGAAGAACTGCGTAACAAGGCAGTTTCAACGACTCAGCCGCAATGGCAGCTCACGATCGGCGAAGGTAACAATCAGCGGGGGGACTACTATGTCGCGCCTATGCTTGACGGGATCGTTGCCTCAACGGGTGCGAGATTGAACCAGGATGGTGCCTTTGCTGCGGGTCAGTTCTGGATCCCTGAAGGCGTAGGTCCAAATGTGGAGTATTACGAACGGGAATGGCCGATCCTGTATCTCTACAGGTCAGAGCATCAAGATACTGCTGGGGCCGGCAGACGACGGGGCGGTAATGGGGGGAGACTTGCATTTACTCTTCACCAGGGGTCGATGGATATCGGTGTCTACACAACTGAAGGTGTCCCGAAGGGACCGGGGATTTTTGGCGGCCTTCCCAGCAGTCGTGGCGAGACCCGTGTAATTCATAATTCTGACGTAAACGAGCAGTTCGAAGCGGGGAAAATAGCGAAAGAATTTGACGACCTCAGTGGTGAGGAGGAATTGACCGTTGGGAAAGGCCCAGCGATAAGTCTTGATGATGATTCCGTCACCGAGTGGTGGTGGGGTTCCTGTGCCGGACTCGGAGATCCGATTCTCCGAGATCCTGAACTTGTCGTTGAGGATGTTGTCAATGGCACTATTAGCGAAGATCAGGCTCACGAGACGTACGGAGTGGTCCTCACAAACGATGATGCAGTTGACGAGACCGCGACTGAAACCAGACGCCAAGAAATTAAGCAGGAACGTCTCGAACGGGCACAGACTGCGGACGAACTCGGTATTCCCAAGGAGGTGCGATAATTATGAAGATCGGGAATCAATTTATTGTGGAGGACGATCTCGTCTCCTGTGGTTTCTGTTCGGCAGAGTTGGGAGACGTCTTAGGGAATATTAAGCGAAACTTGGCTATCGAGCAGGTAGGCGTCGAGGAGGCGGGGCCTCACTACGAGGAACCGTCACGCTATATTAATCAGGAGATAGTCTTCCGGAGGTTCTACTGCCCAGGGTGTGCCACGATGCTTACCAACGAAGTAGCACGTCCGGAGGACCCTCTCCACGACGAGGTTACGCTCTTCGAAAGTTGATTGATCGAAGCGAGGTTTAGAGATAAGGGGATCAGCCTCGATCAGTTTCCGTTCTTCTCTATGTCGCAAATCTCACCGAACTAGGTGACAATAGTAACTCTGATGATAAAACGAAGGGAAAGATTTAGTACATACCTCACACATATACGTATCTATGGTTGGAGGAGCTGATATGACAATACAGCCGTTCCTATGGCGTGCCGAACGGCTTTATCCGAGTACAGAAATCGTTTCTCGAACTGTTGAGGACATCGAACGCTACACTTATAGCGAGTATGCGAACCGTGTCCGTCAATTGGCAAATGCACTCGATGACTACGGCATTACAGAGCGAGATAGGATCGGGACGTTTTGTTGGAACGACTACCGGCATTTCGAGACGTACTTCGCCGTCCCGTCAATTGGTGCGCAATTACATACAATAAATCCACAGCTCCCCGACGAGCATATCAAATACATCGTCCAGAACGCTGAGGACCGTTTGCTATTTATCGGTCCTGAATTAGTCGATAGCGTCGAAGAAGTTGCCAAATCTTCGGAATTTAGTTCGGTGGAACAGTATGTCGTGATGTCCTCCGAGTTGCCCGAAACTGAACTTGATGCAGTCCCGTACGAAGAATTCATTGGAGACCAGTCTACTACATACGATTGGCCCGAAGTGGCCCAGGACCAACCGGCGGGAATGTGCTATACCTCTGGGACAACTGGCAAACCTAAGGGTGTTAAATACACCCAGCAGATGATCTGGGCCCATACAATGCAACTCCAAACACCCCAGGGAATTCCAGTAGAAGATGATGATGTCGTTATGCCTGTTGTACCGATGTTCCATGTCAACGCATGGGGGTTGCCGTATGCAGCTACTACGGCTGGAGCGAAACAAGTATTCCCTGGACCTTCTCCTGACCCAGAGGATCTCGCCCACCTCATCGAAAAAGAGGAAGTCACGCTGACTGGTGGTGTCCCGACCGTATGGCTTGGATTGATAGAGTACTGTAAGGAGCATGATGTCGATCTCTCGGCCCTTGAACGTGTTATTGTCGGCGGGTCGGCTGCTCCAGAGTCAATGATCCGCTGGTTCGATGAGCATGACATTCAAGTCATTCATCCGTGGGGTATGACTGAAACGACACCTGTAGCCTCTGTTTCCTACCTCAAGAATGACCTGCAGAACGCGGATGAAGGAACAAAGATGAATAAATACACCAAGCAAGGACTAATATTGCCTGGATTAGAGTTGATTGTTGTAGATGAGAATGGAAATGAGGTTGAGTGGAACGGGGAAGAATTCGGTGAATTGTGGGTCCGTGGGCCGACTGTAACTACAGAGTATTTTGAGCGGCCTGAAGCAAATGAGGAAAGCTTCGAGGATGAGTGGTTGAAAACGGGTGACATCGTCACTGTTGATGAGGACGGGTACATCGAAATTGTGGACCGCGTTAAAGACGTAATCAAGTCTGGTGGGGAGTGGATTTCGAGTGTAGAACTTGAGAACACCATCATGTCGAATGATCACGTTCGAGAGGCGGTAGTTATCGGTGTTCCACATGAGAAGTGGCAAGAACGTCCCGTTGCATTCATCGCGCCCATCAATGGAACGGATCACGAAACAATCGTTGAGGAGATATACGACATGTTGCATCGAGAATATCCAAAATGGTGGGTCCCGGACGAGATTGAATTCACTGATGAGATACCTAAAACAGCCACTGGGAAGTTCTCGAAGAAGGATCTGCGCGAGCAGTATGCGGAAAACGAAAAATAGGCTCCGGATATCATAACACGGACAATAACGACTACCAATAAAACAATGTGCGATACAGATTACGATAACGTGTATATCGAACGGGAAGACTCATTAGCAACAATCTACGTGGATCGTCCTGAGGTGAGGAACTCAGTTAATTTGGATACTATCGTCGAGATCACTAACGCGATTAAAAAAGTAGGTCGAGACGAAAAAACGCGTGTGATTGTTTTAACGGGACACGGTGAACGAGCGTTTATCGGTGGTGGTGACATTAAACAATTTCAGGATAAATCCGGCATCTGGTTTCAGCGAGAATTCCGTCCTGCGACCCATGACTTAGAACGGGCTATAGAAGAGTCAATGCACCCGGTTCTTGCCGCAGTTAACGGTGATGCTCTAGGTGGTGGCACCGAGATAGCCATGATGTGTGACATGATAGTTGCCGCTGCATCTGCGAGGTTCGGTCAACCCGAGATCAGACTAGGAATAATTCCTAATGCTGGTGGTACCCAACGTCTAGCACATCTCGTCGGATCCCTAAAAGCAAAGGAACTGATCCTAACTGGGCGCCACATCTCCGCTGAAGAAGCTGCTGATATCGGTCTTATCAATGAAGTAGTCTCTGATGATGCGTTCGAAGAACGAGTTTGCGAACTTGCGGCAGAACTCGCTGCTGGCCCTGCTCTTGCTCAGTGGTTCGGTAAGCGTGCTGTGAACGCAACCCGTACGAATCTGAATACGGGGTTACAGTTGGAGGCAGCGCTGTCTGGATTGTTATTCAACACTCGCGACAAAGAGGAAGGTATGGGAGCGTTTTTCGAAGACAGGGATCCCAACTTCGAAGGTTACAGTAAAGATGAAGATGGGCGGAACCAGTCATAATATCTCGATGTGTTATAGCCTACTGGAATAATTCTCGCATCGATTGGGGGTGAGGTCGCCCGTTTGCCCTGGTGCCATTGGGAACTGCGAACGCATCGAAAAGCCCGAAAAACTGGAGAGATAACGCCTGAATACCCATTTCCCTAACACCAAAAGGCGCTTCTTTCGAAGGATTCTATTGACGGATATTGTATACGGCCACCGCATTTATGTGACATTTCCCATAATGTCCGAATCATCTAGTGAGGCCAAATATTTAGAAGGCTTAATAATATATGATTATATTCGTTGTAATGTGCGAGACGATAGCTCGGTAGAGAGACCCCACACGTATCGTGTCCCGACGAAAGTACTTGCAGCTTGGTAGCGGAACTGCTGCTGTCGGCGTAGCAGGTTGTCTCGGTGATAGTGGTGATGCCCTCACCTACATCAATCGTGGCGGAGTCGTCCTTGAGGCTGAACAGAAAGTTATGGATCATGGACGCGATCGTGAACAGTATTGTCATCGGTACTGGTGCATCACTGCTGGCTGGTACCATGGGAACCGCAACTGCGTTCGGATTCGTTAGGAGTGATCTCCCGTACAAGGAATTACTTGCGACAGTAATGCTGTTGCCAATCATGATTTGCCCGTCATTGCGGGTCTAGCGCTGCTGCGTTACAGCGTACGCATCGGTATCCCGTCGGGTCACCCGAGAATAATCCTCGTCCACTCGATCTTGGTATTCCCCTTCGTCTTTTTGATCGCCCGCTCGCGGCTGCTTACGTTCGATGATCGACTCGAGCAGGCATCGCGTGTCCTTGGAGCTAACCGACCTGAAACGTTTCTCAACGTCGTTCTACCGATCCTCACATCGTCGATTATCGCCGGGATATTCATCGCATTTATCATCTCATTCGGTGAGTTTACTGCGACTCAGTTCCTGGTCACACCGGATACGACAACCGTTCCGATCATCATCTACAACCAGATTCAAACGGGACTGAGTCCCGAGATCAGCGCTCTTGCAACTGTGTTGGTCGGTCTTATGATCGTCTTTGGTGTCGTCGGCGACTTCGTCACCTGATTGTTCTTCGGTCGGATTTGAGTCGAGTTCGGTTGCGACACCGATTTCGAGGATCGCTTTCGTCTAAAGTTACGCTAATCAACCGGCTAGAACTGCTACGGAGGTGATGGACTCTTTTGCCGATCATTTCCTCATGGTGAATGTGGACAGTGAACTAGACTATGGCTTAGATTCGGTCAGAGGAAGAATCTGGATTACATGCGTACGAGTGTAATATGATGGGGCATTTTCTATCGATCCGCGGTAATCTGATTCACCAATGCAGAATGTGGGACCTGAGTAGTGGGCGGTTTTAAGCCGAGTCGGTCACAATTGAGCGAGGAGAAAACGGTCGCCGTAATGAATTAAGAGTGGATGCTCCGACTCACTCTGAGAAGATATCTTCTGAGTCTCGGAGAACGAAAGTACGTGACTTTCGATAGTTATAAATGACATCCGCAGAGACTCAAAATATGCTCAAAGATAGAGTGTGTATTATCTGTGGTGCCGGTAACGGACTCGGAGAAGAAACGGCGGTAGCAATGGCTGACCACGGTGCAAAAGTGGTAGTAAATGATCTCGGTGTTGATGTCTCTGGCAAGGGATCGGACGAAAAGCCAGCAAATGAGACAGTCCAGCGCATTAGGGACAACGGCGGCGAGGCAATAGCCCATTTTGGGAACGTTTCTGACATAAACTATACCCAGCAACTCATCGAAGACACAGTTACGCGGTACGGGCGTGTGGATAGTATTGCAAACTTTGCGGGAGTACTCCGAGATAGAATGATTTTCAATATGGACGAGGAGGACTTCGATGCGGTCATCGAAGTCCATTTGAAGGGGCATTTTTCCCTGTTACATAGCGCCGCCGTACATTGGCGATCCAAATTCAAGGAGAATAACGGTTTCGACCGCCAGCGGTCGTTTATGTGCGTTTCGAGTGGTGTCACAGCTGGAAATCCTGGTCAAGCGAACTACTCCGCGGCGAAAGCTGGCATCTTAGGATTAATGCGAGCAGCAGCGCTGGAACTACACCAATACGATGTCCGCGTGAACGCGCTGTGGCCTACTGCTATGACACGGATGACTGAGGACTTGTCCTGGATCGACATGAACGAAAAAGAAATGGGGCCACACCATGTCCCCGGCGTCCCGGTGTTCCTCGCAAGTGATAATGCCACGGATGTAACGGGTTGTACCGTCGCCATCGCAGGCGGCCAACTTTCAATCGTCTCCGATCCGGAACGTGAACGTTCACTCTCGAAAGATGTCGTTGCGGAGGGCCGATGGACCGCTCAAGAGGTTCGTGACCGGTGGGAGAATCTCACCGAAGATTTCGAAACTACGCGGATGACTTCCGGTTGGTAAATTCTATCTGAAACTTGACTCGCGGCGAATCCGACCAGGTCTGGATCGACGCCGCTACAGATTTCGATTATCGTCGTCTCGAGGACCCGACCGTCCTTGCGGTGATGACGCTTCGTCGCCGACACGTTCGCTATCGAACCCTGCGTCCGGGACCTGTCCGTGCTACGATTGGGCCTCCGCCGCTTCGGCGTCTCATTCCGTCTCGATGGCCGCGACGGTCCGTCACAGATTGAACAGAAGCAAACTCACAATACACCCAAATGAATACTAATGGCTATGGAATCAGGATGTGAATTATAGCTCTGATATTGGAAGGCATATCTGGGAACAGCCGAAATCATAACCTTTAACAATATGCCGGCTTACAAGTAAGTATGCCAAACATACTCAAGCAAATGGCAAATAGATTTAATGTTGGTATTGAAAAGTATATGCCGCACTCGTTCGTTTTCGCGATCATTCTAACGTTCGCGGCATACGTAGCAGCACTCCTGCTGACATCTACGGGCCCATCTCAAATTGTCATCGAGTGGAACAACGAGTTTTGGGGCTTCCTCGAATTCGCGATGCAACTAGTTGTCATAATTGTGACAGGATACGGTATTGCTTCTGCACCAATCACGAGACGCATTATTAGTAAATTAGTTCGCATCCCGAATACTCCTTTGCAAGCATACTTCTCGATTGCAATCTTCGGATTCTTCGTCACCCTCATCCACTGGGGACTCGGGCTAGTCTCCGTCTCGCTCTACGCGATTTTCCTCGGGAAAGAACGGGACGATATCGATTTCGGATACACCGTCGCGATGGCGTACTCTGGAGCGACGGTCGGTTCCGCCGGCTCGATATCACAGACGGCGCCCCTGTTGGTAAACACGCCCGATCACTTCATGGAAGATCAGATCGGGCTCATTCCGCTTAACGAAACGATATTTAGTCTGTTCCATTTATCGATCGTGTGGGGTGTTTTCCTCTTGTTGCTCGTGATAATCTACTTCACGTATCCGACGCAGGAGAATACGGATCCACTCCCCGAGGAGCGAGTAGACGAACTGCTTCCGGAATACCACCAGGACTTCGATTCGACGACGATCGCAGGTCGTTTCAACGGTTCGCGATTGTTTAATACCGGTATCGTTTTACTAGGCGGATCCATTTCTATCTGGCTGATCATCTCAGAGGGAGCGTTCCAGATGTTGGAACTCAATACGATGAATCTGATATTCCTCATAATCGGTATCGGACTCCACAAGAACATAGTCAGCTACGCCAAATCGATAACCGATGCCGCGGAGCGATGCGGACAAGTGATTCTTCAGTTCCCCTTCTACGGTGGTATCCAGGGGATCTTGATCGGAACCGGACTCACAACGATTCTCATTGATTCCATCACGGGTGTTTCTTCAGCGGAAACATTCCCCTTCTTCACGTGGTTCATGACCGGAATCGTCAACGTGTTCGTCCCGTCGGGTGGTGGTCAGTATATCGTCACCGCCGAATTTCTGCACCCCGCCGCGGAGAGCATGGGGGTTTCACACGCAGTTATCGTCTCGGCCTATACCGTCGGTGACGTCTGGACGAACCTCCTCAACCCATTCTGGGCGCTGCCCGTTCTCGGTATCGCTGGATTGCAGGTTCGAGACATCTGGGGATACGTTCTTATGGTGCTAATCGGCTACGGACTGGTGGCTGGCAGTATTACGCTGCTCTTCCCGATGCTTGGAATCGTCTGATCGATCCTTTGTTTTGTTTCACTGTAGAGACGAACTCCAGGGAGTTGGGTGGTACGTTTCTGTTTCACTACTGATGGTCACTCTCAGGTAAGGGGTAAACGAGAGGGGTGTTATAAAGCAACTACCATAGCAAGGAGAGTCGGGGTTAGTTTGTAGTATTGCCCCAGCGATGGCTTGGAGCCTCGATGGAGCTGTCGACTGTTTGGTGTGACTGAAATAGTTTGAAAGCACTCGAATCATCGCTCCATCGTCCGCCTCTCCGCTCGTCCGTACCGATTCCCGACGGCGCGGTGCTGTTCAGATAAGAGTTTGAAGGAGTGAGGCGGTGGAATTCGAGGTGTCCGTGCCTGAATCGACCCGTCTCACTGGATCTAGCACCGAGATTCAGTTAGAGTTTGTGGAGCGCGAAGCGACACAGCGTGAGTTAATGCGGCTCAGTATTCAGCTCCATCTGCATGAATTATAATTTTTGAATACTGTATCTGTACTGGAGAGCTTCGGTGTCGAGCGTGCACGATCGCCCGTCCATAATTGGGTGCAAAAGGCCGAGTTACAGCCGGCCACCGAACGGAGTCCGGATCACGTAGCGCTCGACGAAACCGTGATCAAACTCAATACCGAACGCTACTGGCTGTACGCTACTGTCGATCCCGAGACGAACGAGTTCCTCCACGTCAGGCTCTTTATGACCAGAAACGAAGGCGTTACCTCGATCTTTCTCTCGGAACTCGCCGAGGAACACGACGTCGAGAACGCCGTGTTTCCCGTCGATTCTGCTCCCTGGCTACAAGCTGCACTCCACCGACACAGGCTCCGATTTCAATACGAACGACACGGAAATCGCAACGTCGTCAAACGTCTCCTCCAAGAGATAAAACGACGTACCTCACAGTTTGGAAACTATTTCCGAAACACCGATCCAGCAACCGCCGAAACATGGCTGCAGAACTATGCATACTTCTATGAAGATGTCTTAAACCACGTTGAACGGTTTCGATACGTCCTTCTTTCGGAGAGACCTCCTCGAGTTTCGCGATCGGGATGACGTGTCCGGGTGCCGTCTGCAATTCCTCGAATACGTTGACGACCGCACTTGTCAGGTCTTGGCCACCGACGACAGCTTCACTCAACCGCCGACTAATCGCCGCTCGAGACCAGCCATCGAGCTGCTTGGCCAACCGCATCGACTGCTCGTTCACGGCTGCCAGCTCCTCTCGTGTGAGTTCTGTTCGAGGATCCGGCCGCTCCGAATCTGCCATCGGGTCCACACTTGCTGCCCGCTTCTGGAACCGCTCCCGCCGCTCTTCGCTCTGCTTTGCAGCGATCTCTCGCGCTCGTTTCGCTCGTCCCTGCTGCTGACTGCACTCGGCCTGGGCACTGATGCGTTCGAGTTCTTCCTCTCGAGCCCGAATGCGCTCTTCCTGGGCTAGGGTCGCGCCGTAGATCCGATCGTCGCTCGTATCGACGATTCCGTCAGAGTGGTTCGCATCCACCTTCGCCTGGATCTCCATCTCGACCGTCGCCTGGAACGTCGGCGTCTCGTCGACGACATCCTCGTGTTCGTCTCGAGCCTGCTCCTGTTCGTATGCCTGTTCATCCACCGAAACGACCTTGCCGCTAGCGCTGTTACTAGACATTGGGTTTCAAATCCGAAGGCGCTCACTCGGCGTCTTCTTCCGACATCACGACTCTCCAGCCGTGGCTGTCCACAACAACCAACTCAACCATCGCGCGCTCTCGCTCGCGCCCCACAGGGACGCGAGCGAAGGCGCGAGCGAGAGCGTCTATGGAGAAGACTCAACCAGCACCGCGCATCGATCCGCCCAGAGCGAGCGGCCAGCACACAAGCCGGTTTCGCGTCCGTCGAGCGAGCGACCACTGGAGCGAGTGAGACGCAACCGAAAGCGCGCTTGGTGCTGGCGCCGAAACCAGATGCCCGGCAGGAACCGCACCCACTGGAGCGGAAGCCCGCCCGGAATGGTCGGTCGCGAGCGAAGCGAGGCGCGACCGTAGGGAGCGCCTCGAAGCGAACGGCGAAGCCGTGAGCGACGCGGAGGGCGGCAGCGGCGAGCGGGGCGGGCCGTTTAGTACCTCTGGTTATCCGGCTACAGCGCTTGGCAAAGCAGCCACCGTCCTGGCGGACTCAGAAAGGGCGAGGCCGTCCCCCGACCCCGCAAGCACCGCAGGTATGAGGAGCGTAGCGTGGTTGCGGGACGTCGAGCGGCCGAGGGCTTTCACCGCTCGTTATCGAGTGCGGTCGCCACCACTTGACCCGCCGCCGAGACGTCTGAAAAATGAGCTGCCACGCTTGCTTTAGCTGAATTGAGGCGCTAAGCCCCCTTCCTCAGCGAACGTCGAAGACGCGAGCAGGGAGGGGATACAGCATCCCCAGAAATCTCCGATTTCTGGCGTGCGAACGAGACGCTTTGCGTCTCGTCAACGCCGCTCGTTTTTCATACACTCTACTACAGCAGGCTCACGCCCGAGTATCGGTATAGGGTGGGGTAGTTCACAGGGTCATCAGAGCTAGCCACCGACGTAGGGTTTCAACGGGGCCGTCTATTTCCGATAAATCGTCTGACAAGCCGTGCTTCTGCCTTCTGTAGATGGTTCGAGGCAGTGCTCGTTGCACAGTCGAGAATCTCGGCTACGTCTGCGACACTCCCGGTCCGGGGATATTCATAGAACCCAACCTCAACCGCCGCTCGAAGCGCCTCACGCTGCCGGGCTGTGAGATCGGCAGCAGGGACGCTTGGGCGAACGTCGTACTCGCCGATCTCAGACACCTCTGCAGTGATTTCGTCAGGCAACCTATCAAGAATCCCTGCTAGATCTTCAGGCTTGCCGACGACGTTGAAGTCTACCCTCCCGTTGGGTCGATAGGCGAGTGGGGGCACAACAACCACTGACGGCTTTTGGAATGCTGTCCGGAAGCGCTTGAAGATCTCCTTTTCACGCTCCTGAACGTATGCGTAGAAAGAGCTGTCGTCAACGGGTGTAATATTGTAGTCGACCGTCCCCTCGGCACCAGCAATGTGTTGTTTGTATCGTTCCCGATCGCCGATAAGATAAAATAACGTATGGATGATGTTTCCCTCACCCAGCAAGTTCCACGTGATGAGCCAACTGCGCTCAAGAGTCTCAGAATCAGTCAGGAGCTGCTGCATCGGATGCTGGACCTCCCGCTCGTACTGCAGCGACAGATGAAGGTATTTCATGGCTAGTGCAGCGGCGGCCTCGCTTTTAAATGCACTAGGACATCCGACAACGACGGAATACGATTTGAGCCCCAACCGCTGTTGATGGCAGTCACAGAAACGTCCCCGGACACAGATGCATCGTTACTTACTGTACACGGGCTCGAATCCTCCTACCGCGAAATTAACGACTTGCAATTACACGTCGTGGCCGTGGGCGACCCCGACGATCCACTGGTCGTCCTCCTACACGGCCATCCCGATTTCTGGTACGGCTGGCGCGACCAGATCGGCCCGCTCGTTGACGCCGGCTTCCGTGTGGTCGTTCCGGATCAGCGGGGTTGTAATCTGAGCGACGCTCCCGACGGTATCGATGCCTATCGGCTCTCGACTCTCGTAGCTGACGTCTGCGAGCTGATCCATGGCGAGGGACAGGAGTCAGCCCATGTCGTTGGGCACGACTTTGGTGGTTTTGTCGCTTGGCACCTCGCTCTTCGGCACCCATCCATAGTCAATCACCTCGGAATCTTGAACGTCCCCCATCCGACGGTCTATAGAAAGACCCTCCGCTCAAGTCCCCAGCAGATCATCCGGAGCTGGTACGTATGGTTCTACCAGATCCCTACGCTCCCCGAATGGCTTTTACGTCGGAACGACATGGACAATATGGTCGATTCCCTCGAAACCACGTCAAATGAAGGTACGTTCGACGGCGAAACGATCAAGCGCTACAAGACGGCTTGGCAATACACCGGCATCGAGCCAAGGATTAACTGGTATCGGGGGTTCCGTCGGTCAGTCAGCCCTCCGCGGGACACTGTTACCCAGCCAACGCTAATTTGCTGGGGCGAAGATGACATCGCTCTCCGCCCCTCGATGGCCGAAGAGAGCGTCGAATACTGCAACGACGGGCAGCTCCGGATGTTCCCCGATGCGTCACACTGGGTCCATAACGAGCGTGAAGAAGTGACTGAAGAACTGATCCAGCATCTCGCATAGAACTCGCTGTAGATGTCTCCGAGGTTCTCAAATCTTCGTCCGAGTACTCGAAATAGTCACTATTCAATCGAATCCGTCTGCCGGATGTCTCCTCTGTATCCAGCACGCAGTTTCTGCTATTTCCTGGATCTATCGGTCGGCACTTCGTTATCTACTTGACCTGGACTTACTGTTTGCCGGGTAGTCACAGAGAATGTATACGAACTGTCTGTGATACCCTCACAGCATGAACGATTGACTACCACGTATATCCGATTCGTTCAACGGAAAAGCTAGGCTTCATACAACACTGAATAGAAGCTACCCTAACGTATGCGTGTCTCCTACCAACACGCGAACGTTCACAGCGGCAACGAGTCGACGCTCCTGCGCTTCACCACTGAGGATGGCACGCGTGCGTGTGTTCTCGTCGATGCTGGCGACGGTGTCGACGTCGAATCCATGCTCGGCGACGACGAGTACCTGAACGCAATTTTGCTCACTCACGCACATATCGATCACTACCGAACACTCGCGAGAAACGTACAACACAGCGCCCCTATTTACACCTCACCTGCAACGGCGACGATCCTCGAGCAGGCATTACCTGAAGCCCAGAAGGACAACGACCTCGGCGATATCTCGGTTGCGCTTGACGCTCTTGACCCGATCGACGAGTGGACGTCGATTCTCCCCACGCTCGAGGTCCGACCGATTGCAGCTGGACACACGCCTGGTGCTGCCGGATTCATACTCAGATTTCGCGACGAGAACGCGAGCGACGACCCCCTCAGCGCCGAGCAACACCTGCTCGTTACCGGGGATTTCACGACGCGACCGTGCGCCGGGTTTCCAGGGCTCGAGACCGCGTACCCGTTCGATATCGACTGTGTGTTGTTGAACGTCTCGAGCGACGATTCGTACACGGCCGCGCTCAACGAGTCACTCGAGACGGTGCTCGAGCGTACGTTCGCCGGTTCACGAGTCGTGATCGCAACGAGCTCGCTCACTGGCGTCCACTACGCGACGCTCCTCGCACACGTTGCAACGGCGCTCGAACGCGAGTTGCCGATCACCCTCGTCGGACAGGCGGCCAAACTGTACAACGCACTCGAATACGGCGAGCCATCGGTTACACCTGTTGAAGTGTTCGAGCGACCTGCGGAGGTACTCGAAGCCGGTGGCGTGACGATTACGGGTCCAGAGTCGCCGACGACCGAGAGTTCCCATCGACTTCTCGAAACAATTGGCGACGATCCAGGAGCGCTGTTTCTCCAACTCGCGACGGGAAACGGTGACGGCATCCCGAATACTCAGTGTACGACGCGATCGGTTCGGCTATGCAACCATCCCACACTCGAGACGATCGACAACGTCGTCTGCTCACTCGCCCCGATCGAGGTCGTGATCAAACACGCAAGAGGCGATACACTCAACCGGTTTCAACGCCGCTTCGATCGGTGTTTCACCTGGGGAACAAACGACCAGGACGTCCACCGACTCTACGAAGATGGACGCTGGAACGCCCCCGGGTGGATCGCAGAAGCGACTGCGAGACAGATTCGTAGACGCCACTGGGAGGCGGTACAGGAACAATCTCTCGAGGCTAATGCCACGTTGAATGTCAACCGACGCGAATCGATCGATCTCGAGGCCGAAGGCGTCAACCTCGACGCCCTCGAGGCAACGTTTGCACGGACTGCGGTAGATCCGTATACGTCGACGGACTCAGACGCTGTGGCATCTGACACTGAGACGCTTCCTGCAGAAACGGAATCATTTGAAGAACAGTCGCTTGAGGCAGAACTCCTCGCTCGACTCGATGCGATCGACGCGAAACTCGAGTGTTCCGAAGAGACAGTCAGGGCTCGTGTATTAAGTGGGGGAGAAAGCGACCACTTTCTCCACCTTCTGGATCCGGCGGAACTCGAACCTGGTGAGATTATCGAAATAACGCTCAAGACAGATCCACGCAGCGAGTAGTCGAAAAACTGGATTAGATCGAAGAGATCTTTGATTGAGTAGTCATACACCATCCTCACGAAACCGGACTACGTCGACATCGACCGAAAGCGTCTCGAAGTCGTCATCAGCACCGGCGATGAGTGTCGCATCCCTCTCGTGGGCGAGTGCAACGCCATGGGCGTCCGCGAACGAAATGTGACCATCCGCCTTCACCTCGGCGGCAAGCCGCCAGTCAGCTCGTTCGATTTGAATCCCCCACCGCTCAAGCGCACGGAGATCGCGATCGGCGGTCCGAAGTGAGTCTGTCGTGGGTTTATCGCCAATTCCTTCGAAGCGTGCAACGAGATAGAGTACTTCACCAGCGTTGGTTTCTGCCAGCACCCCTTCGACAGCCCCGTCGCGAACGTCTCGAAGATACTCTTCGACGACGCTCCGACCTGGCTCGTCGTAGAGATATGCGATGATCGCTTCGGTGTCAAAGACGTACCGGTCGCTCATTCATCCTCCGAGTCAGCTGGTCGGACTCGGTCAGCACGGGCCTCTTCACGCTGCCGTTCCTCGTGTTTCAGTTCGCGAACCCGCTCGAGTACGTCGCCACGCTCGCGGTCAGTATCGGCGTGAATCCCGCCTAATTCTTCGAGCGACGGAACCGGTTCGACAATGATTCGCTCGTCTTCCTCGTAAATGAACACCTCACCAGGGGTGTCGATCCCGAACTTCTCTCGGAGCGTCTTCGGGATCGTTGCCTGTCCCTTTTGCGAGACGCGTACGACCTCTGGGTCTCGAGTACTACTCGACATATTATGTTGTACTATGGTCTCTATGTACTACTAACTGTCGGTGAGAAAACCCTCCCGCTCATCCAACGTCCTCACTCGTGGGAATCTGCCTCTGTTGAGGCCCCATCTCCCTCGTCAAGGGAAGAAAGATCCATCTGATCGTGGACATCCGGAAACAGATGCTCGAAGAACGGATCATGTGTCCGGCCAACAGTCAGCGCTGGCTCGAGCGCGTAGATGATCATCATCGCTTCGGTGTCGCGAACGTCGATATCGGTCGCGACTATCCGCTGGGTCGTCTTCCCTGCGAAGTGCAGCCCTGCACCTCGCAGCGCAGCGACGAGTTTGCCAGCACCGTAGCGGTCCATGAAATACTCGACGTCCTCGTCAACTTCCTGGAGTGCAAGTGCATGCAAGACTGTCGGCGTGATGACGATAGGGACGTACTGCTCGACAATGATGATCGGATCGGCCGTCAATTGCTGCGGACGTGTCGAGTGGGTTTATTTTCGTGTCGCCACCGACAGTGATCGTTTTGGCGTTCAGTGCGTCGGCAATCCCTCGAAAGCCACCAACGGGATCGATAAGAACGAGCATCGTGTCGTTCCGACGCTTCATCATCCGCAGGTGGCGCATGATCCCACCGAACGTCTTTCCAGCGCCAGGCATCCCGACAACGAGTTCGCTATGCCCGGTCTCGAGGTCCCACGGGTTGATTCGGATTGGAGAGCCGTTGTGTCCGTGATAGCCGTACTCGATACCGTCGTCCATCATCTGGTAGTTCGATGAGAACGGAAACATCGCGCCAATGGCCTGATTGGTCAGCGTCGGCATGCGATCGCGACCGAGTTCGTTCCTCCCTAGGGGCGAGACGGTCGCAAGCCCGCGTTCCTGCCATCGACTGGCGACTTTGAGCGTACAGTTAGCTGGTGCGTCCTTGATAATCGACCGTAACCGGGTCGTCTGATTCTCGAGTTCCTGCTGGCTCTCGGCTGCGAGTCGAATGAACACACCACCTCGGTAGAACGAGGCTTTATTCGCTCGAACGAGCGAGCGCATGTACTTCGCCTGGTCGATATCTTCCTGCAGATCTTCTGCTTTGAGACTGTTCGAATCGTGCTGGTTGATCTTCAAGTCCGAAATCCAATCTGCCATCATATCCTGAGCCGATTGGCTATCGAATGGGTCGAGGTGGATACTGAGATCCGTCTGTAGATCGGTCTCGAGTAAGAGCCTCTCGAGGAGTCCATCCGACGGTTCTTCGGGGAACTGCTCGATCCAAAACGTGCGAACGAACGTCTCGTCGTTGATCACGGCGTAGGTTGTTTCCCAATCGATCGTCGACGGCGCGATAACTGACTGGTGCATCGTCGACGCGTCTGGAAGACGATTCTCCGAAGAGACTGATGAGGCGTCGTCTTCTTCATCGAGATCCTCGAGGGAGTACTCCCAGTCCTCAGATTCGTCACTGCTGTTGTCCATCGAACCAATGACATCCTCTGGATCTGGCGTTGCTGGCACACCATCGCTGATGCCGTGAGAGATGACTGGGAACGTCCCAATCGCATTCGTCATATCAGCGTAATCTTGCGACTGGCACGTCCAGTACTCCTTCGTGACTCGAGCGAGGTCATACGCGTCGACGGGGCTGATCGAACACCGATAGAGCGACGACCCACCACGTCGGAGTTGCGCGAGTCGCGATTCTAGCTTCTCTTCTTTGAGCTGGTCTCGTCTGGACTCACTCAACCCCTCAGATTGAAAGCGACCGAAGAGTCGTCCAAGAGCTGGTACATCTGCAAGGTAAGCTAGAACGCTGTCACCGGTTTCGTCGACCTGCTCGATGTCGCTGTCGGTCACCGCGGTGATGAGATAGTACTCGCGGATCGTGGTCGTCTCAGAGTCCAAATCTCCGTTTTCGTTAGTATTAGCTGCGACGTACTCTTCGAGAAGGCGTTTCAGAACTGGCCGTGAGCGAACGTCAGCATCGCCAAGCCGATTTTGATGTTCGCGAACGACGTCGTCTTGATCAACCTCGCGGCTAGTGATGTAGATCTTCACGGAGAAGTCGACAGTCGAATTCACGAACTCCGAGAGTGACTTGACGGCCTTCGCCCAGGCGTCATCATCCTCGAGGGCCATATTCGCCGGCTCGACTTTCATGGCTCCGACAAGTGCACCGTCAGTTCGTTCGATGGCGTGTGGGTACACTCGATTGAGACGGGTCAAATAGCGGACTTCGCTGTTGTCCTCCCCGCCATGCGTGTACTCCTTGTTTTTGATCGCCCACCCGAATCGAGCGACGAGCCACTCGGTGAGCCAGAGGTAATCAGGCTTGACCTTGTGAAGCAAGAAGAGGAGAATCGTGCACATACATCCGAATCCGAGGATCGGGATCGTGAGCGCGGATGGAACGAACGTCGCTACGATGACGGTGACGAACGCGACTGTGAGAAACAGCATGAGTTCGCCAATCGTGTAGCCCTGGAAGAACGCTGTCGTGCCGCCTAGCGATTGGTGAATCTTTCGTGCATTGTACTCGCTATCTGCTGTATTCGAACTCATAACGATTACCACCTCGAGACCTTTTCTTTCGTGTTTCGGAGCCCTTGCTTGGCTTTGGCCGATGTTTTCCGTGTGGCGCGTTTGGCGTCATCTTTGGCTTTGTCGCGTATTCGGCCTGAATCCGATTTCCGCAGTGTATTGTACTGACTGGCGTGCGCCCTCGTCGAGTTCGCTGATTTGCCGAGTTTGTATGCTTTCGAGCTACTGCCCCCGAGTTTCGTCTGACCGCTTTTCGTTACTGGGCCGAATTTCCCGTTGGCATAGCCACGATGAACGTTTCGAGCGCCGCGTACGGCACTCCCAGAGGCAGCTTTTGCTTTACTAGCACCAGCAGCAGCCGATGCTGGGTTCGTTGCAGTAACGCTCTTCTGAGCGATCGTTCGAACGGCGGGGCTACTCCAGTAGACGGTCATGATCATCGCGAGGATTGCCGCGGGAATCAACATCAAGCCGATGAAGAGCGAAAACAGCCCCTTCACAGAGGACTCGAGACCGCCAACTTCCCATCCAAACCGGAACAGGATCGCCGGTGGGATTCCTGCAAGTACTAACCCAGGGTAAATCCCGGCAGCTTGACGTGCCATATTCGCAGCTGGACTAAACGGCCAGACATCGAGCGCCCAGAGGACACCCAAGAGTGGCATCAAGGGGGTCAGTATGCAGACTGCAATCCAGCGAAGAGCAACGACGAATCCTGCAACTACTAAGAAAAAATTTGAGATCACGACCATCGCCAAAATTGTAAACATACCTCCAAGAGAGGACTGAATGAGGCCATCGAGCCCTGCAGACATATCCTCTACTGGGGCGATCGTCATCCCGATTGCATCGATGAACTGCAGCGGGATCGAGACTAACGGGAACCAGACGAACGTTCCCATGAACACGATCCCTAACCGTCTCATGAGGCGCTTTCGACGATACGCACTCATCGACCCTGCACGAAGTCCAATGAACGCGAACGCGATCACAATCAGCATGATCGCTAACGGCATAATATACGCCAGATAGACATCCTGGTACAGACTATCCCATGGTGCATTATCCGGCGTACTGACGACCATATACCCAGAGTCTGATTCCGGGGTTGGAACACCGACAATTGGGCTTAAGAGCGCCTCATAGATGTCATTTGCAAGACCAAGAAGCGCATCAGTCAAGTCTTGGAGAACGTTCTTAATCCCATCTTCGACCTGGTCCTGCAGCCATGGCATTCAGTTTTCACCCCCACCAGAAATCGATTCACCGGGGCTCCCCTCAGCAATAGATAGCTCACACGACTGTCCATCACCATATTTGATTTCCTGAGTATACGATGGGTCAGGCCCAACCTGAGTGATCGCTGTCACAGTCATTGGTTCTATCTCGAGTTCTCCACAGTCGAGTGAATGCACGGCTCCCTCGGTACCGTATACCGAATCCGCAGAGTAGACAGTTGTCTCTCCAGGTGGCAAACGTACTTCGTGATAGTATGATTGGGCGTCCTTCGATTGAAGGTGAGCAACTGGAGCTCCTGCCCACTCGAGTTCACTGAGTAAGGACGGAATCGTTCCCTTGTTTTCGATGACGACAGCAGCATATTCATTCCAGATGGTGGACTCCTTCTCCCAGTCCATCTCGGGATTCTCTGCCGCCCAGAGCACGTCGGTGATTGTGCACTTTGCATCGAGCGTGATCGTCGTCGAGTCAATCGCTTCATCGGCTTCAAGACTCTCGAGGGCGACGAGTTCATACTCACCAGTGGCGATATCGTCTTCGAACCTGCCGAGGATCTCGAACGAGACTTCGGTGCCGTTATCCTCGAGACGAGCCTGATCGAATAACTCGCCATCTGGGTCGACGAGGTTGATGAATTCGGTCGAACTCTCCCCAGTCCGACCTCAAGACTCTCGTCGTTCATCTCGACGTTCGTGAAGACATCGCTGTCTTCGGTGTTGAGTCCAGAGCCGTCCTCCGTACTGTTGTTCGCAGGCTCTGAATCTGAGTCCGACGTACAGCCTGCGAGACCGGCGGTACTGAGTCCGATGGTGGCAAGGACTGATCGGCGAGCGATACGACTCTCGTGAGTTGGATTGTTATCTGTCATCGGTATCTGTAAGTCCAAGGAACGTGCCGTCAGTCAGGTAGTCAAACCCGTAGACGGCCAGAATAACTGGTAGGAACCAGAGCAGCGTCACGAGCGCTAACTCGACGAGTTGAGCAAAATTCGGATATTTCGGTGGGATCTTTGCCCGATTCTCTGCGCTAGCGTACATCGTCTCCGCACGCCACCAATCCTCAGCAACGTACGTTCCATCGACCAGGAGCGATGGTCGCTCCTCGAGTTGGAGGCGGGCCATTCCACTGGCGTTGACGGGAGCTGATTGGTTGCCGACTTCCACGCGTCCGGTCGTCACCGGTTCTCCAGTCGCGTTTTCCGTAACTACTGCTTCGACGACCGCTCCCGAGGAATTGGCCTCGAGAACGGTCAGTTTGAGATTCGTTTCGCGAACAGTCCCTTCGTTCTCGAGCGAGACTGATTGTGACTGGCCGCGAACGATTCCGTGAACGGTCACCGTGTCGAACGAATCTGCTGCGAGGGATTCCGACTGCAGTGCAACGGACGACGTATTCACGTACTGATTGACAGGCGTAACGTCGATGTCGTCACCGAGAGACGGACCCTGATGTTCACTCCCCCAAGCGTCTTCGATCTCGAGTGGTGGTTCGACAGTATCGGCCGCGCTACCCGCCACGTCTGGTTCCGCCTGCATTGGTACCGCGTAGAGTTGCGCCGGACGAACGGTAGAATTCGTTCGAGTCGCGCCTGATTCGGTGCGTGAGACCATCGTGTGCCATCCGTCTGTACCTGAGGAATAGAAGCGCCAATTCCCGCGAACCTGTGTGTTGTCGTCGATATCGATCCCTGACCAGACAGTGCCTGGGTGAACGACAGCGCCAGTCTGCTCGTCATCGGCTTCGAATGCCGTCTGGTTTCCATCGGCGGTGTCGACTCGATTGACAGTGATGTTGACCGAGTCAGTTACTGTGAACTGTTCGGAGGGGTGGTTGATTTCTGTCTCCCACGAACCCTCACAGGAGTCCGTGCTCTGATTATACTCGTCACACGTCCGCTCCTGCTGACGAAGTTGAGCGGAGATCTCTGCTTCAACTGCTAGCGTTGGGTCGCCTGACAGGCTGCTGTACTCGAGGAGCGACCGATGGCTTGCGTTGGAATCGAGTTGCTGGCCATCAGCCTCGAGGCTGATACTCTCGAGATCGGTCTCCTCGAGCGACCATTCGTCCCGTACTGGTCTGCTCTCACTGTCGTCTGGCACTGCGACTCGGTAATCGGATACCGCGAGAACCTCACCCTCCGGCGCGATATACGTCGTCGACTCGTTCCCTGACTGGAGAACCGTCGGCGGGTTGACTGCGAAAATGCTGCTGTGTGCATCTTTGATGAAGCGTCCATTCTCAAGGGCTGCTGCCTCGGGGTGGATCGATGTCTCTTCATCACCAGCGGCGTAGTCGTCGAAGTCACCGCTATTCCAACGTTCGACATCCTCGATCGGGTCGTCGAACAGGTAGTCCGTCGATCGCGAGAGGTCCTGTGAGAACTCCGCAGGCGAGGACGCGTTCTCTGTTAGATCGTCACTCGAGAGGTTCGCCTGATCTGTATCTTCCGACCACAACAGCTGAAACCGAGACTCGTTGATACCATAATCAGGACCGTCCATGGGGAGCGCTGTACTCGAGTTCGCATCTGGTGAGGCGGATGCTGTGGTGTCCATCAGCCCAATGATGAGACTACTCGTAACGAGGAGGACGACAACGATCACCGGGCGGAGTATGGTCATCGACAATGTGGTGTGAGAGGTTGTGTTCGAATATGGCAGAATTCAGAATGGTTTGACACAACTGGAAAAGTCGAATCCCATCTGGCTTCCGACGTTGTCGATGAGTTCGGGCGAGATGAGGGCGAGAACGATGATGCCGAACCCAATACCAGACATAACTAGCCGCTCTTTGGCGTTGTTCTTTTTCTCAGGGTTCCCACCCGCACGCATGTACGAGAGGCCTGCTCGACAAACGTAGAAGCCCGTTGCAGGGAGCCCGAGTCCAGCAATCGCACCGAAAACAATCCCGATACCAGTCTCAACGCCGGTGCCGCAGTAAACGTCTCCGACATCGCTTTGAGCCGTAGCTGGACCTACTGCAACAATTAACAAGAGGAGTCCAGTCGCGAGTGAGACAAGCTGTGGTGGAATAGAGGTGGAAAGCAACTGCACTCGCAGTCTCGCTTTACGAGACGTAGGGGACTTCTCGTTGGTAGCGGGGTGTTCACTGGACGATTCAGTCGCCGTGGGGGATGAACGATTACTCATGGGAAACTGAGTTGACGTTTGGTGTGTTGAGGATGTTTTCGAGGTCCTCGAGGCACGAGGTCTGGTCGATCAGGTCGTCGAGATCACGATCTTCATCGCGGAGTGCTTCTTCGATGAGTGCGACGAGCCTGTCTCGCTCGATGTTACGGTACGTCATCTGCTCGGCGAGTGCCTCGCGGAATAGCCCCGATGCGTTAATACCGGTCGCCCAACTGAGAAACAGGGCGTCGGCGGGCATAACCGAAATAGTCGTAGTGGTAGTTCGCTTCACCATTTTCTTACTCACAGATCATTCGCTGACTGCAGAAACTCGAGAGAAGATACTTCTCGAGCGAGTCGGTCCTGAATTGAGTCCATTGATGTTTTACCACTGGTTCTCACCAGGCGGAAGCTCGCAGAGAACAATTATACTTTCACTGGCGTTTACACCGTCAATATGTATGTAAAACGTACTGCTATTTAATTCTCAGATGACTCTCTTTGTGACCGAGGGATAATCGATAGACGGACGTTTACTGAATTCTGGCTGTGTTGAAATCCTATTATTCAGATGTATTTTAGCGTGAAACACACGAACACTACACGTGCGAACTGAACAGGCAAGTCAGAATACCCCAATGATGAAAGCAAATCCCATGATGATGAGGACAGCTGCGGAAAATGCTGGGAGGTACGGCGTGTACTGCTCGACTTTCTCCTCGGAGTGCTGGTAGCCTGCAATCAACAGCATCGTCAATCCGACGATACCCACGATGACGGTGAGGGCATACGCACTCATCAGTTCGAGGCAGTGGTTTGACCCGGCACACAGCGCAATAATCTCGAACTCCTCTTCGTGGGCGAACCCGAGAACGAATGCGAACCACGCGATCCCGAGGAGGCCACGGTCAGCGGTCTCTTCCGGGTCATCGTGTGAGTGGGAGTGCCCACCGACGAAGGGAACGAAGCCTTTCAAACGGGTGATTAGTCCATCGTTGTGGTCGTGCGAATGGCCCTGCTCGTGAGAATGGGTGGAATGCTCGTTCAGATCGTGTTGGTGGTCGTGGCTGTGATGGTCGGAGTGGCCATCATCGTGACTGCCATGAGAATGCCCGTGGGAGTATTCACGAATCCCAAGCATGATGAGTAGGACACCGGCAACAAGACTGACTGGCCCGCCGATTTGGATACCACCGAGTATCGTCATCGGTTCGTTGACCTGCGTGAGGTTGAAGTAGTCCTTCGCGTAGAAGAACACACCCACCATCGCGATACTGCTGATAAGGTGGCCGACGCCGATGATGAGACTCGCCGCGAACCCGTACACCCACTTGTTCGTCTGGTCGAGAGCGTACGAAGCGGCAACGGGCCATCCGTGACCTGGTTCGATGCCATGAACGGCACCGAGAGCGACCGCTCCAAGCAAGAGACCGAGTGCTTCGCCGTGTAACATCCTGGTTGAGAATCTGCTACCGACGTGAATAACGGTTGTTAATACCGAAATGGGTGAATCGTCATACGAGAACTTCTTGTAGAATCCCGACGAGCCAGTAACTATGCGAACGAGTTTCAATATTCCAGACGAAGTAGTCGAAGAGTTCGACCGAGTCTGGCAAGAACAGGACCTCGAAAACAGGTCGCGAGCGGTCCGAGAAGCGATGCTGGAATACATCGAGTCTCACTCCCGCCTTGAAGAGACAAGCGGGGAGATCGTCGCGCTCGTCGCGTTCGATTATCGCCACCACGAGGTGATACAGGAACTCCACGCAGTCCAACACGGGTACCAAGACGTTATTCTCAATACGAGTCATACGCACCAAGGGGAGTGGTGCCTCGAATCACTGTTTTGTCGGGGACCAGTCGAGCAGGTACGTAACCTCACCTACCGACTCCGCGACTTTGACGGCGTAAATCGGGTCAAGGTGATGGTCATCCGGGACGACGAGCAATGACGATCTGCCAGAAACCTCCGAGATGGACACTCGCTATGTTCTTCACCTGTACTTGCCGCGAGTTTCACGTCCAACTCTTGGTAAAGAAACCGTGATATCAACTACTGATACTGATCGCACAGCAATCGTGCGGTCGGGTGTGCAGTGACTTTCAATGGCTACTATAGCTCCGACCACCGATCACTTCGCGCTCCACTGACGAGCGTCCGTTTCCTCGAGGAACAGGGACGGGGCGTCGTGGGAGAAAATGATCCATCCGTCGTCGGGTCAGCCGTCACGTGAACCAGCAGTTGCTCCTCAACGAGCGGCGTCTCGAAGACCGATCGGCAGTCTTCAATGTCGTAGGAGAGCGGGACGAAGACAGCTGTCTCACTCACCTCATCGCGTTCGGCCGTGAAGGCGACTCGCCGGTCACTATCCTCCTCGGCGAGCGGTCGATAGTAGACGTCGGCCCCGGAAATCATGACGTCCCCGTCATCGATGAGTTCGGCGACAAGTTCGTACTCCTCGACGGTAACGTCGACGTCGAGTCCGGTTCGCTCGGCCTCCTCGACCGGCTCGAGGACGACAGCGTCCCAGCCGTCCTCGGCGATGGCTCGCGCGTCCTTGAGCAGGTTGTCCCACAGGGAATCTTCCGGATTCGACCGGTCAGTGGTCGCCGATCGGATCGGCGACTCCGGACCGTCCGCCGTCCTCCGTTCGCGTTCGTCTCGTCATACTCGAGTTCGACGACCTCGAGAGGAAAAGCGTTACCTCACTCGATGGGACCCTGCGCCGGGCCGGGATCGCCTCTCTTCTCCCGGCGATACGAAGCCGATCGGCGGCGGACTCGAGCGAGGCCGGTTCGAGCCGTCGGAATCAGTTTTCGATTCGCCTCCGCCCAACGACACTGCTCATATCGGCGCGGTATTGCGCCGAATTCACAGGAAAAATTACTTTTGATCGGCCGATTACTCGGGGGTATGAGCGAGGAGCCACTCGACGATCTCGACAGAACGATCATCTACTGTCTGCAGGAGGACGCGCGCAAGACGTCGGCGAGCGGGATTGCGGAAAAAGCGGGGGTCTCGGCCAGCACGGTCCGCAACCGAATCCGGAATCTGGAGGAGGGTGGCATCCTCACCGGCTACCGGCCGGAAGTGAACTACGAGGCCGCCAGCTATCAGTTGCAGACGCTCATCGTCTGCACCGCGCCGATCCCCGATCGAGAGGCGCTCGCGCAGGAGGCCCTGGAAGTGCCCGGCGTCGTCGCCGTCAGAGAGGTCATGACCGGCACCGAGAACGTCCACGTCGAAGCGATCGGAGCGGACAGCGATGACCTCAGTCGGATCGGCCGAGACCTTGACGAGCTTGGCCTCGAAGTCGTCGACGAGGACCTCATACGAAACGAGTACGAGCGCGCCTTCCACGGGTTCGACGTAGATGAGCTATAGTATCGGTCGCTGTTGCTGGTCGTCATTTGAGCGGGTCCGTCCGGTCGATGAGTAACGGATTCGCGTCGTCCTGCTCTCTCACGTCCCCTGGACGGGTCCGCAACACAACGTGGTACTGATTGTTGGATCCCGAATTTATCGGCGGTTTTATGCGGATCCGGAGGTCACCCATCCATACAGAACCACTTATGTGCCAGAGACAATCTCCATCTTCCCATCTCCTGCTGGTTGGCAGCACACGGGCCTCGAGTCCCGTACCGACGCGGTCGCCGAACGACTGACGAACTCACTACCCAATGCCAAAAGAACTCGAACGAGACCTCGGCTTATTTGCGGTCATCGCGATCAGTATCGGCGCGATGATCGGCAGTGGAATCTTCATTCTCCCCGGCCTCGCCCTGAAGACGGCGGGCCCAGCAGTCATTCTGGCCTACTTACTCGCCGGCGTACTCGTCTTACCGGCCGCTCTGAGCAAGGCCGAAATGGCGACGGCGATGCCGGAGGCCGGCGGCACGTATATCTACATCGAGCGGGGCATGGGACCACTGCTCGGCACTATCGCCGGCGTCGGCACCTGGTTTTCCCTGTCGTTCAAGGGCGCGCTGGCACTGGTCGGCGGCGTCCCCTACGTGCTGTACCTGTTCGATTTGCCGGTGAAGCCGGTCGCGCTCGCGCTCGCGGCCGTGCTCGTCCTCGTCAATCTATTCGGCGCGAAACAGACCGGACGCCTGCAGATCGCCATCGTCGCGGTGATGCTCGCGGCGATGGTGTGGTTCGTCGTCGGGGGACTCCCGTCGACGGACAGCACCTACTACAACGGCTTCTTCGACAAAGGATCCGGCGGTCTCCTCGCCGCGACCGGTCTCGTCTTCGTCTCCTACGCTGGCGTAACTAAGATCGCGAGCGTCGCCGAGGAGGTGGAGAACCCGGATCGGAACATCCCGCTCGGGATTCTCGGTTCGCTCTGTTTCACTACGCTCCTGTACGTTCTCATCGTCGTCGTTATGGTCGGCGTAACGCCGCCCGATCTGTTGAGCGACTCCGCGGTGCCGATGATTCACGCGGCCGAGGCGACGCTTGCCTGGCCTGGCGTGATCGCCGTCATTATTGCGGCCGTCCTCGCGCTGATTAGTACGGCCAATGCTGGGATCCTGTCGTCGTCTCGGTATCCGTTCGCGATGGCTCGAGATCAGCTCGCGCCGCCGTCCCTGACGGAGATCCACGACGAGTGGGGGACGCCCGTGCGAGCGATCACGCTCACCGGTGCCGTCATGTTGGTGCTCATCGCGTTCGTCCCGATACTCCAGATCGCGAAACTGGCGAGCGCGTTCCAGATAATCGTGTTCGCACTGGTCAACGGCGCAGTTATCGCGTTCCGCGAGGGGAACGTCGGGGAGTACGATCCGAGTTTTGAGTCACCGCTCTATCCGTGGACCCAACTCGTCGGTATCGCCGGCGGATTCCTGCTCATCGGCTACATGGGAACGATCCCGCTCGTCGGCGCTGTCGTCATCACGACGGCGTCGGTGCTGTGGTACGTCTACTACGCGCGAGACCGCGTCCAGCGCGAGGGCGCTGCGACGGACGTGGTCAGGCGAAGCGTCGGTCGCAAGGCCGTCGAACAGACCAAGTCGATCGTCGAGGCGGTCGACGGCTACGAGGTACTCGTCGCGATCACCGAGGCAACGAGCGAGCGCCGGGAGCGCACATTGTTGCGGATCGCTACCGATATCGCCCGCGAGAACGACGGGAGCGTCACCGTCGTTCAGTTCGACGAAGTGGCCGACCAGGTGCCGCTCCAACAGGCATCGGAAACGCAGTCTCCCGCGGATGTCGAGTTCGAAGAGCGGACGCGGCCGTTGACCGAGGAGTTCGACGTGCCGATAAACTACGGCGAGATCGTTAGCCACGACACGAAGCGAGCGATCGCGAACTTCGCTGACCACGAGGACGCGGACTTCCTCCTCCTTGAGCGAAGCGACGATCCGCTATACGCGCCGATATTCGGAACGACGGTCGAGTGGATCACCCGCAAGGCACCGTGTGACGTCTTGCTCGTCGAGGAGCGCGACCTGGATCGGATCGATTCCGTCACGGTCGTCACCGACCGCGGCCCCTTCGATCCGCAGAAAATCACCGTCGCGAACGCGCTGGCGAATGAGGCCGGGGGCAGTATTACCTTGCTGTACCCGCTCGATGACGGGGCGACCGAGACGCAACGCGAGACGATAGACGAGTACCTCGCGGAACTCGAGTCGCTGTGTTCAGTCCCCGTCAACCGCTCGATCGTCGAGACCGACGACCCCGAAGAGGAGTTCGTTTCGGTGACCAACACCGGCGATATACTCGTTATCGGGACGGATGGCGGGCGAATTCAGGGGACACTGTTCGGTCGGCCGGCGGACAGGATCATCGACAGTGTCGACTGCACAGCGATTCAGGTCCAATCGAAGCGAGGAAAAGCCGGCCCGCTCCGTCGGTTCGTCGAGCGCACGGTGTTCTGAGGGAGATCCGATCTGCCTCCGGTGAGGGGCTGATTCGTGGTGTCGGCAAACCGTTTATCGAGACGTTGCTTCGGCCATATGTCCGTGAATTCGCCGACAAGTAGATATGCGTACTGAACATAGTCACTCATCGTTCTATGACTATAAAACCGGGCAGCACTGTCTAGTTCTGCACCTCCTCGGTCGGCGTCTTTCCGTCCAGAGCTTGGTGCGGTCTCTGGCGGTTGTAGTAGTGCATAAATTGTTCAAACCATTCGCGTGCGCTCGACCGACTGCCCACCCACGAGTTATGGAAGCGGTCAACTCGCATTTTGAAGGTGTGAAACCACTTTTCGATGAGGTTTCGATCGGTATAGTCAACCCGACGTTCAATCCTAATCGGGCAAGGGAAGTCCGGTAATCAAACTGATCGACGAGAAACACTGCCTCGGAGAGATCGTGTTTCTCACGGAGTCCATGCAGAAACGCAGCTGCCGGATCGGTGCCATGCCGACCAAACAACGCGACATCGAGAATCAGCTTCGTCTCGGTTTCTATTGCAGCATATATCCAAGACCATTCGTCGTTGATTTTGACAGCGGTCTCGTCAACCGCGACCCTTGACGGCTTCGCCGTCGACGGGTCGCACCCGCTGTCAGCCAGCCGATGTACCCAATTCCAGACCGCTCCATGTGAGCGTTCAATGTTTGAACAAGAAACTCAACGACCTACTCACTTCTCAAACTGACTCAACTAGACAGCGCCGGAAGGGTTATATGATTGTAAGATAGTCATCACACAGTAAATATTTCTAGAGTCTCATCAGTAATTCCTGAGCGCGAGTGAATTGTAACAAAATCATCTACCTTGATTGTCGTCTCTCCTGTTGGGGTGATGGCCTGATCATTCCGATCGATCCTTACCACAAGAACATTTGATGGAATAAGTCCCTCTTCGTTTGCCTGCTGGAGCGTCTTGCCAGCAATTGGTGCTCCATCTTTAACGATGACTTCGATAACATCTGCATTCCCGGAAAGCCCTGCAACACCGGTAACCGGTGAAATAGGCTCTTTCTCTCGTGGGCCGAACTGTGCATACGGACGGAAGTATTCCCGATGAATGAGGCCTTCGTCATCGATTTCGATACCGAGAGCTGTGATATCTTGTGCGATGCGCATGAGATCGTCAGTATCAGACCCGACAACCTTGATTTGGAGGTCACCTTTGCCCGTCATGATTTCTCTGACGTTGATGACGCCCGGGACATCGAGGACGCGCTGAGCTAGCTCCTGTCTGTTGGTTGCCGACGTTGTACAGATAAACAGGTTCGTGAGGCGACCATCAGCTCGTTCGTAATTGATGTGCGCGTGGTATCCTCTGATGATGCCATCTTCTTCGAGGTGCCGAATTCTATTACGGATCGTCGGCGCAGAGACATCCACTTTGTCAGCGATATCTGGTGCCGATGTATGGCGACCCTCTTGCGTCAGATAATACAAGACCTGTTCATCTATGTTATCGATCCCCTTGGGCATACTTATATCTCATACTAGGTTCTCTATCAGCTCTTAAGTTAACTTTGGTTCACGATTAAAATCACCAGTAGTCGCTATCGACATGCTAATCTGATTACCGGAAAACCGGTGATTTTCCAGTCGACACGGCCGCTCAAGGCCTCTAAACGATTAGGAATTATTTTCCAATTAATCAAACGAATCGAAATCCACAGCGGAAATTATTTCATCTTCCGGATCAGGCACTTATGTATGAGCGACCCAGATGACGAACAACCTCCAACAGAGCGGATTCCGGAGGCCCTCATCGAGCAACTCAACGCGCTTGGGCCGCCGGGACTTCGCACGGTTCACGAGTACGTCGAACGGCTGCTTGAATCGACTCAGCCACCGATCGAAGCGCAGATCCGCGAGGAAGCAACTGGTGAAATCCTCGATATCGAGGATTGGGGGATCTACACTCTAGTCCGAAAGCGTCCACTTGGTGGAGGCGAGTCCAGTGAAGATACACCTCCCGTTTCCCTCTATCACGTGACCCGGGAGCGACACCTGGACGGAGAGGAAGCTTTACACTGGGCGTTTCTGGGCGACGTGCATGAACGAGGGCAATAGACAATGCAATCGCTCACAGGCCACGTGGTGGTGCCAGTTGCCGACGAAGAGGACGCACGCACGACAGCAACGGTTCTCGAATGCTATTGTTAATACCTCTACCGAGCAGTTGCTCGGCCAGCGATCATTGATTACATGCGTATTGGCGAGGAGGCCGAAGTATTCGAAATCAGTGTCACCGAAAACGCGCCGATTACCAGCAAAACTCTCATCGAAACAGCCGACGAGAATCTGCTCTCCGATAACGTACTGGTCATCGCGATTGAACGAGAAGGAGAAAACCCGCCGATCACGCCCAGAGGGAGCACGCGTATCGAAGCCGACGATCTGCTCACCGTCTATTCGGCCTTCGGAGCAACACCCGAACTCACCGACGTATTTGGCCATCCCGAAGAAAGAGTAAAATGATATATACGACAGAAGCGAGAGGGTCATCTCCTGCGACCGAAACGGACATCAAGCCTGTCGTGACTCAAATATGCAATCAAAAGCCCGATCAGACATGAACCCAATCAGAGGAAGTAAGTAACATATGAACGAAGCGATGGAAACGATCGGCCGGGACCTCGGGCGAATGCTCGAAGCGCTGTCCGGACTGCTATTCGTGTCGCTGCTCGTCCCGCTAGTCTGGGGCGAGTACTGGACGATGCCGGCTTTGATCGTCTCTGGATTACTCCCGTTGACCATCGGTTACATGCTGACCTCGCAATTCCGCGAGGCGACCCAGCCCGGAAAGTTACACGGAATGATCATCGCTGCGACGGGCTGGTTTCTCGTCGCGATCTTCGGATCAATGCCGTTCCTCCTCATTGCGTGGACAGTCGAACTCGGCCTCCCGTTCGTCGAAACGCCAGCGCAGACGGAGACGCTCGCAGCGTTCACGCAGCCTATCAACGCGTTATTCGAGAGCATGAGTGGCTTCACCGGTACCGGGCTGACGATGACCGACGACGAGGCGGTGTTACCTCGCACCCTCCAATGGTGGCGGTCGTTCATCGAATGGGTCGGGGGCGTCGGCGTGATCGTCCTCACGACGGCGATTCTTGCGCGTCCTGGCAGCGGTTCGCTGACTCTCTACGAGAGCGAGGCCCGCTCCGAGCGGATCCATCCCAGCATCGTCTCGACGGTCCAGACCATCTGGTGGATCTTCATCCTCTTCACGTTCATCTCGATTCTCCTGCTATGGGTAGTAGGTATGCCGCTCTGGGGGGCGATCAACCACGGTATGACCGGCCTGTCGACTGGCGGGTTCTCGATCACCGATAACTCGATCGCTACCTATGATAGCGCTGCTATCGACTTCGCGCTTCTGCCGATCATGTTGCTTGGCAGCATCGCGTTTCCCATTCACTACCTCATCCTGCAGGGTGAACTGCGAAACTTCTATACGGACCTCCAGACGCGATGGGTCTTCATCTACATGACCCTCGGAACGCTTGTACTCACCGCGTTAGTGTACACCAGCGATACATACGACTCGCTGTTCACTGCATTTCGGTACGGCTCGTTCCAGTTCGTCTCGGCGGCGACCTGCGCTGGCTTCCAGACGGCCGTCGACGCAACCAACGTCGCGCTGGGCCGGTGGCCGGCACAAGCCCAGCTCACCGTCACCTTCGGAATGATCGTCGGTGGTGCGGCCGGCTCGACCGTCGGCGGCATCAAGCTCATCCGAGCGCTCACGCTACTCAAGGGAAGCCGATTTCGTATTGCCGACGTCTTCTATCCACGGACGGCCGTCCGGCGATTAAAAATTAACGGACGACGGCTTAATGACCAAGAAATGCGTCAGGAGTTCGAGGAAGCAGCAATCATCGGCTTCCTCTGGTTCGTCTTCCTCGGACTCGGCATGTTCGCACTCTTGATGGTTCTTCCGCAAGGTGAATACACCCTCGAGAATGTGATCTTCGAGGTCGCCAGCGCGCAGGGCAACGTCGGGCTATCCTCAGGAATTACAGGCCCTGAATCGCTTCCGACGCTGGGCAAGATTACGTTCCTCTTCAATATGTGGATCGGCCGCCTCGAGATCATCCCTGTCCTCGTGACGCTTCGGGCGATCATCAACCGCGGAGGGCTGTACCAATGAATATCGCAGACATTCCGATCGTCGGCGACCTCCTCGAGGCGGGTGCCGAAGATTGGGTCTTCGACTCGCTCTTACTAATTGGTCCGCTGCTCATCGCCCTCATCGCGGTTATTGGCCGATCACCGATCACGACCGGAATCACAGCCGCGTATCTGCTCTTTTTCGTTGCATACGTCCTGTACCGCGGCGTTCGCAGCTAGTCGTGACGACTTAAGCTATAGTAGCCCCTGAAAGTCAATGCTCACCCGATCGCACAGCAGTTGTGCGATCGATGTGGAAGTCGTTTCAGTTGTTACTATACACCACGATTGACGGAAAAGTAAGGGGAATCACGAAGAAGAGAAGAGGGTCTCCGTTCAACGAGTCCAGAACCCGCCAGTAAACAGGACGAGAACTGGGATAATCTCGAGGCGGCCGATCCACATGAGAAAGATCATCAGCAATTTCGAACTGGAGGGGAACTCAAGGTAGCTCCCAAAAGGACCGAGCGATCCGAAGCCAGGACCAATGTTGCCGATCGTTGCGAGGCTCGCACTGAACGCCTCGAGTGGAGTAAGCGAGTAACCAATTCGGCTCGCGTCGAGCATGATGACTAACGAGGCAATGGCGAAGATGACCAGATACAAGAATGAGAACGCAAGGACGCCACGAATTGCGTCTTCATCGACAACACTGTTGCCGAGCCGAATCGGGCGAACAGCCTCGGGATGGTAAGCTGTGAACAGTTCTCGATGAAGGAATTTGAAGACGATCAGCCACCGGATGACCTTGATGCCGCCACCGGTCGAGCCGGCGCAGCCGCCGACAAGCATGGCAAACAAAACGATGACTTTGCTCGTCGAATCCCAGTCTGCGAAGTCGCTTGTCGCGTAGCCAGTCGATGTCAGCATTGAGGTGATCTGGAAGGCACTCTGCCGTAACGAGTTTTCGAACACCCCTTCTGTCATGCCACCGAGCTCCGCCAGCGCCGGCGCGGCACCGGCGTAGAGAACCGCGGCGAGAAGAGCAGTCAGTGCGGCAATCGCGGTGATATAGGCGCGAAACTCGGAGTTGCGGATGAAGCGGTGTCCCTCGCCGCTGAAAACGTGCCAGAACAGTCCGAAATTGGTCCCGGCGATAATCATGAACGGGATGACGGTCCACTGCACGATCGCAGAGAACTCGGCGACGCTATCGGCCTCCGGCGAGAATCCGCCCGTCGGTAGCGTCGTGAATCCGTGGGCGATGGCGTTATAGAGCCCCATGTTCGGGGCCAGTCCTGCGATGTGGAGCCCATAGAGAATAGCGATGTAGACAAGAGTGAAGGCAAAGTAGACGAGCCAAAGGATGCGGGCCGTTTTGGCGATTCGCGGCGTAAGTTTCTGTAACTGCGGCCCCGGGGCTTCTGATTCGACCAGCTGTGCTCCGTTGACTGCGAGTTCGGGGAGAATCGCGACCATCAGGACGATGATCCCCATGCCGCCGAGCCACTGGGTGAGTTGGCGCCACATCATCACCGCGTGGGAGTGGCGCTCAAGCGAAATCTCGCCGAGAACCGTAGCCCCGGTCGTCGTAAAGCCAGACATCGACTCGAACAAGGCGTTGACTGGATGCGCGAGCGTCGACTCGGTCCCCCACTCCGCGAGCACGTACGGCACTGCGCCGACGATTGCGACGGCGAACCACGAGATCGCGACGAATAGCATCGCCTCGCGGATCTGCAGATCCGGCTCAGGGCTGAGACGCTCGAGACCGTACCCGACGGCGACCGTAAGCGCGATCGTCGCGACGAATGGGTACAGGGGGTCGCCGTAGATGAGCGCGATAACGATCGGGACTACGAGCGGGATGGCAAGATATTTGAGAAGGACTCCGACGAGCGCGAAACTGGCCCGCCAGTCAGTTCGCAGCCGCATAAAACACCCCGCTCGTGCAGTTGTGCCTATACACGGTATATAACGCCATTTCGGTTAACCCGTATCAATCCATCGTAACATACTTTGGTGGCTATTTTCACGGTCTCAGGCAAGAATTTGTACCACAGAACGAAGGTATTTCAGAAGATGACATTCCGTTCGGAATGCTGTGACAAGAATCTATATGCGAGCCGTGTGTATATAGCATATGAATATTCGATTACCAAGTGTTCGTCATCCTCACTCATTCTATGACGTGTTCGGCGTCGTCATGACGGCAGTGACGATCATGGCTCTTGTCCTCGCCATTCGATACGGGGCAGTGATCCGGATTGAGATGGTCGTCTTCATGGTGATCGTTTTCTTGTGGGTTTTCTGGGCGATCGAACGGATTCTCGCGGAATCCAAAACGCGCTTGAAGCAACAAAGCCGTCGGAAACGGCTATAGGACTAAGTCCAGCATACTCCTTTTGTCGTTCGCCTCTTCTCATTGATGGAGCTGTTGAGCGGCATAGCCTAGTATCCCTCTTGAAATTAAAACCACGAAAGCGATATGTTTTCAACACTCACGCAAGAACAACGACGTAAATGTATATTGTCATCGTTGGTGCGGGCGATATTGGGATGCCTCTTATTGATATCGCAACCCAGTCTGGAAATGAGGTCGTCGTCATTGAGAACGATCCCAAACGGGCGGACCGAGTTGCTGGTGAGTACGACTGTTTGGTGCTTAATGACGATGCGACAGATCACAACGCGCTTATGGATGCCGGAATTGAGCGGGCGGATGCCCTGATCAGTACGACCGACCGAGATCCGATTAACATCATGGTATGCCTGCTGGCGCAGGAACACAATGTTCCGAATATCGTCTCGGTCGTTCACGATCCTGAGCATATGAACGTGTTCTCCCAGATCGGCATTAATACGATGGAAAACCCACAAGAACTCATTGCTGAGCACCTCTACCGCGCAGTTGCCCGCCCGGCGATCGTCGATTACATGCGGATCGGGGAACAAGCAGAGGTATTCGAGATCAAGGTCACCAGGAATGCGCCGATCGACGGGAAGACACTCATCGAGGCAGCGGACGAGGATCTTCTCCCCGATGATGTCCTTATTGTCGCAATTGGCCACGAGAGAGAAGACCCGCCGACCACACCCCGGGGGAGTACACGGATCGAAGCTGGCGATCTGGTCACCGTCTATTCGGCATCCGGTCTCGATCCTGGACTTACAGGCGTGTTCGGCCATACCGAAGATCGAAGGTGATAACTATACGACTCATCGACATCTTCGAACACGGTAGTGTCGAAGTCTCGAGGGTATAATCGACGAAAGAGCATATTTACCGGTGAAATACTATGTCAAAATAGTTTACTTATATGTTACTGGAGCTGCCTTGATAGCTAACGAGAATAGCGGCGGTTGCTGCGGTAATCGGTTCTCCTGTACCTGCCGCACAGGGTGGAAGACCTATCATGTTCTCAGGATTTCAACAGAGCCGAATAGACGGCTCTGTTGAAATCCTTCTATGACGACATTCAGCAAACCACTCTCCTCGGTCTTCTTGAATGAATTGGCTAAAGTGTCAAGTATGCAAGTAAGTGAGGGTCTCCAAGGGAGTTTAACAAGGTAATATAACTATAAGTCCACGAAAATGGTATCTATGAACGCCACAAATAGAACGTCTGTAGGAATTGTATTTCTACTACTGGGTGCTGTTTCAATAGCATTAGGAATATTTGAAGGAGATGGACTCAGATACTATCGGTTGGGAATGTTCTCAGTTCTATGTGGTCTCTATTGTGCATCCTTCTCAAACGGTGGATGAATCACATAAGATATACAATCCCATTTATTATATAACATCTAATAATTTGTATTGGTGATTAAAGTGTTTGATCAAGATTATGGACGATACACGCAAGGGCGAGTTCACGAAACTGCTTCCACCAGCGTCGTGAACGAACGAACGCACCGTATTTCCGCTTGAGTCGAGAGTTCACCGTTTCGCTCTGGCTCCGTTGGCCATAGAGGTCGGTATCCAACCGAGCGTTCCACGCTTTCTGCAGTGAGGAGAACTCACGGTGTTTGGTGAGTGGGCGAATCTCGCTCTCGCGTGCTATTGCTCAAACCTGCTGGTCGTCGTATCCTTTATCTCCAAGCAGAACTTCGACTTCAGCTGCGTTGCGGTTGATGAGCGATGGCGCGATCTGCGTATCGTGTTTTCGGGTCGTTGTAATGTGGAGGTCAAGAATCGCGTTCCTCTGGTATCGACCAAGAGCGTGACTTTCAGCTGCTGAATCCTTAACTTCACTCGTTTCGTGTAGTGCTTCGAGGCGTGACTGCGGTCGAAGCCTGACGCGTCGATACCTGCGACACCGTTAGTTGGAAGTAGTGACACAGAGAGGTTGAGAAGCACCCGCCAGACTGCCATATTGAGTCGGTCGAACGCTTTGCACAGCGTTGATGGGACAGGAAGTTCAGTGAGGTTGATCGCGTTTCGAATACGAGGCATTTCGATGAGTTCGTCGAGGAATGTTCGATAGGTCGTGTTCTTCCGAACTTTGAGACAGAGCAGAACAACGTGCTGATGAAGCGTGTAACGTTGTTTCGAGTACTTTGAGGAATATCGTGAGACTGCTCGCTGGGCAAGGTGAAATGCTTCCTCGACAAATCGGAGCAACCGAGACTTTGGGAGAGTCTGCACCTACTCAAACTACCGACTGAACCTGTGACTCACTAAGGATTTCAACAGAGCCAACATCTCTGGTATTCTCTTGAATAACTCTCAGTACCACTGTAGTATATCGGTTGGTGGACAAGGTTCACTCACACAAAACCCTACGGTGGTGCGTCAGGTTTTCCGGGCCGCAGTGGTGTGCGGCAGTTCATCTTTATGCAGACGAACTGAAGTCTGACGGTGTGACTTCGGGCGTCGTACTCGATGACGCCAGCGTCGGCCGGTTTTGGGAGCGTTACGTGATGAAGTCTAATCGCGGTCTGCTCTCGGAGATCAGATGGTGGTCCAGATTCGACCAGATAATCCACAAGCGTCTCGGCCGACGCGGCGAGATCGTCCGTCCCCTGAAAATACCGGAGGACCTGGCGTCGCTGTTCGTCGGCAAGTACTGCTCACCCCGCATAGATGTTGCGACGTTCGTGGCGAAAGCCTCCTGCTGTGGAAGGTTGAACTGAGCGAAGTTGACAGTGCCGCAGTACCATCGACGGAACCGCTTTACGTGTAGCTCGACTTAGAGTGCGTATGTCATCATCGGGCTCTTCAGCGGATGTCTATGCTGAAACGCTCGCCGTCTTCGATCAGCGCGACGATCCCTGTGAACCATTCACGACGCCAGAGGTGGCAGACGCGCTCAACACCGCCAGACGAACCGTCTATAAACGCTTGGAGAAGCTGGTGAACCGTGGTGATCTAAAGACGAAGAAGGTAGGTGCCAACGCCCGGGTCTGGTGGAAACCAACAAGTCCGCCCGAGAAATCACGCACCAAAGAAGGCAAGCACCAGCGTGCCGAGTTCGAATCCAGCGTCGAAAATGTACTGGAACGAATTACTGATGGATTCTATGCCCTCGACGAAGACTTTCGATTCACGTACCTAAACACCCGAACTGAAGATCTACTGGACTTGGAGGACTCCGCTGTTCTTGGTCAGAACATCCACGATACACTCCTCTTGACTGATGCGTTCGAGACCGCGCTTTACGAGGCGTCCGAGACCCGGGAGCCTGTCAAGGTAGAAGACTACTACGACCCATTCGATGTGTGGTTCGAAAAGGTGATATATCCGTCAGAAACGGGTCTGTCGGTCTACTTCCGAGATATTACGGCCCGAAAGCGCTTGGAACACGACCTTCAAACGGAACGAGACCACTTCCGCGTAGTAATCGAAAATTCACCGGTCGTTGCATTCCGATTGGACACGGACCTGCGGTACACGTGGCTTTACAACCCGCACGAGGACTTCGAAGATGGAGATCTCATGGGTAAACGTGAAGACGAGCTATTACCGCCGGAGACGGCAGAAATGCTCATGGCCCCGAAGCGAGCCGCTCTCGAAACGGGTGAGCGGGTCAGAGAGGAACTGACCTACGAGTTACCGAGTGGTGAGGTCACGTACGATCTCACGGTTGTACCTGTCCGCGACGAAACGGGTGAGATCGACGGTTTATCGTGTGTCGCCGTGGACATCACCGACCGAAAGCAGCGTGAGCAAGATCTCAAACGCTATGAACGGATCGTCGAGACCGTCCGTGACGGCGTCTACGCCCTGGATCCCGACGACCGGTTCGTCCTCGTCAATCAGGGGTTCTGTGACCTCGTGGGCTACGACCGCGAGACGCTGCTCGGCGCTCACTCCACGCTGATCGAGAGCCTGGCAGTGAACGACACCGCGAATGCCCTCCAGGCGGAGGTCCGGGCAGGTGAGCGCGATGTCGGTGTGGTCGAAGCTGAGTTCGAAACCGCCACCGGTGAGACGGTTCCGGTGGAGAGCCGAATCGTCCCGTTCGAGTACGCCGACGGCCGCGTTGGCCGGTGCGGGATCGTCCGCGACGTCACCGAGCAGAAGCGACGAGAAGAGGAACTCAAGGCGCTGAATCGCCTCAACTCTGTGTTTCAGGGTGTCACGCACTCTATTATTGGGTCTTCCTCACGGGAGGAAATCGAGAAAACGATTACAGAGCACCTCACGAACTCCGACTCCTACGAATACGCCTGGATCGGGCACCTCGACCGGCACGGCGAGAAAATCGTCCCACAGATTGCCGGTACGAACGAGGCCGATCTCTCCGAAATACCTCTCACCTCCGCGACCGACGATCCGACGAGCCACGGACCGATCGCTACAGCGTTACGGACCGGAGAAGTTCAAGTCACGTTCGACAGCACCGCCGATCCCTTGTTCGACCAGTGGAAGCGGTCACAGGACATCCGCCACCAGGTAGGGATTTCAATTCCAATCGCCTACAAAGAGCGCGTCTATGGCGTTCTGATCCTCTACACGACACGGGAGAACGTATTCCATGAAAACGAACGCCGCATCAGTGAACGACTCGGCGAGTTCGTTGGACACGCGATCAACGCAATCGAACGGAAACAGGCCCTATTGGACGACCGCGTCCACGAAATCACGTTCCAATCTCACAGATTTGAAGAGATCCTCATCGAAGCTGCCGGTGATGAGTCGTTCACCGTATCTATCGAGAAGGTCGTTGCGCTTCCCGACGACCAGAGCATCGCATACTACTCTCTCGATGGGCTTGATCCGGCGGTTTTCATTGACGTCATCGAACAGTACAATCCCGATGCTGAGTACCACGTGTTCGACGAGGAAGGATCTCGGGCTCGCGTCGAAGTCCAGCAAAGTAACTTGACGCCTGCAACCGAACTCGCCAGGTACGACAGCTGGATTGCAGACGGAACTCTCCAGAACGGCGAGTTTCGACTCAGAGTCCAAGTGCCAAAGTACTCTCACGTTCGTGAGGTGAAAGAGGTAGTGAAGGAAGCGTATCCGGACGCCGAGGTCGTCGCACAAACCGAAGTTGAGCGCGAGAGCACACGTCTGAGTGACGTCTTTTCTGACCTGGACGACCATTTGACCGAGCGACAGCGGACTGCACTGGAGGTGGCGTACTACTCGGGGTATTTCGACTGGCCGCGCGCAATTACGGGTGAAGAATTGGCCGAGCGTTTGGACGTAACGCAAGGTACTGTCTCACACCATATTCGGCATGGAGAGCACAAGTTACTAGCAGCATTCTTTGGTTCCACATCGTAATCCGCTCCCGATTCAAACCCTTTTGTAGAGCCTCTTAACCCGGCGGGTCACTCATATATGGGTGAATGATGAGCTCAGCAGACCCCCCCTCTTGGTACCACCGCTTCGAAGACGCTGAGGTGGATGAAGCAAGCGAACTGTACCGCGGACTCGCCGACGAGCGGCGACGGGTGGTCCTCTCCGTCCTTGACCAGCGTAATACGCCGAAATCGGAGTCACAACTCGCCCGACTTGTTGCCGCGCAGGAAACAGGGGAATCACCGAACGCAGTCTCTACCGCCGATCGTGAACGAGTTCAGCTATCACTCCACCATGTCCATCTGCCGCACCTCGAAGCAATTGGCCTGATCGAACAGACTGAGGATCTCCATATAGCCTGCACTCAGCATCCATTCTGGACCACCGTTGACTTTCGCACGCTCCTGACGGTGGACGACGACGCTCCCGTTACTTTGACAGCAACCTTCGAAGCACTCGCTAATCGTTACCGTCGGGCGATCATGGTTCTCTTGAAGGAGCAGCAAGCGCTCGACGTGGAAGAGATCGCAGAAGAACTTGGTAGGACGCCGCTCTCGGGCCAGGAGCTCCCGAAATTGACGGCGGAACTCGTGCACTGCCACCTCCCGAAGCTGGAGGAAGCCCGTGTTGTGGATGTCGATTCAAGCGAGAGTCGTATCCGCTACACAGGGAACGTCGTTCTTGAGAAATGGTTCTTGGAACCCCGGACGCAGCAGGAGGAGTTAGAAGACATGCTAATGAGTAGATCCTATGGCAATTATGAACGATAGAGCTGAGGAACAGCTCCAGGCGGAGCTATCTAATCGACTACGTGATTTGGGGCTGACTGACTATGAGGCGCAGACGCTCATTGCGCTCGTCCGACTCGGAACGGGTACCGCCAAGGACATCGCGGACGCCGGCGGCCCCCCACGATCACGCGTCTACGACGCAATAGAGTCTCTCCAAAAGTGGGGGCTCGTCGATGTACAGTACGCGACCCCGCAGCGCTTTACCATCATCTCTCGTGACTCGATCGTTCAAAAGCTCGATCTCGCCCGTCAGCACTTATCAACTCGAATGGATCGCCGACGAGACGGGTGGGGTGGCCCGGTGGGCGATCAAGTCAGTACTGGCCGCTGCGGAACTGGCCGACGAGCGTGGACACGAGTCTATCCACGAGTCCGACATCGCCTATTCATTCGAGCGGGCGAAAGCGAAGATTCGAAAGGCGAATCTACAGGCATCGCCGGTGACACAGCAGCGATTGTACGAACTCGTACGCGCAGTCGGGCCGACCGGTGGCGTCAAAATGAAACGTGCCTACCTCGAGCACCAAGAAGCGATCGCCGGTCGAGACAACGATCCAGTCACGTGGCGGCAAGCCGGGAACTACTTGAGCAAGATGAGGACTACGACCTGATCAGAATGCCCGGAGAAACGAACGCGACAGTGTACGAAGCCGTCGATTCTGAGTTAGAAGCGCCTGTAGAGTTCGATCTGAGAGAGCCTGTAGAACTGGATTAGTGAGCTCTATTGGAATGTTATTATGTTCCCTATTTCGTCGTAAAACGCATATGCACTATCTGTGCGAAGCGATCACCAGATCTCATGTCTGCTTCAGATAACATCTGATTCGTGCTAAATACAGGGCGCGAATGCAACACTGGACAGTGCTTAACTACAGTCGGTACGAAATCTCACCTATGAATGACGACCCGATCGCACCGACTCCGCCAGAAGGGTTACCCGAACAACTCGTTTCGGACTTGAATGAGCTTTCCCCTGAAGAACTCCGTAAGACCATCATTCACGCGCAGGAACTGCTCAACTTCCAAGATGAGGTTCCTTCCGCAATTGAGCCGCAGTCCGGTGATGACATCATTCAGGTCACCGAACATGACAGCTATACCGAAGTGATAAAACAGGTGTACTGCAACGAGACCTGTGACGACTGCCCGCACGGTCCATACCTCTACCACGTTACTCAGGAACCCCATCCCGATGGCACGACAAAGGCATACTGGAGATTCATTGGGAACGTTCCACTTGACGACGAGTGAAGCAGGAACAGCGATCGAACGACGGATGATTACTCCACCGAATCATTATAGTGTAGGATTCCCTCAAATCTCGTATGAGCAACGCGAGCGACTCCACTCAGAGTGATCTTCTCGCTCATGTTCTCGTCCCGGTCGCACACGAGGACGATGCCCTGAAGACGGCAATAGCGCTCGAACCGTACGACCCCGACCACGTGACGGCGCTCCACGTCGTCGAAAAGGGAGCGGGGGTACCGGACAAAACGCCTGTTGAGCAATCCGAGGAGTTGGCCGCAGAGTCGTACGCTGCCGTTCGCCGGGTGTTTCCCGACGCCGGCGATCACACCGCTTACGCTCGCAATGTCGTCGGATCGATCTTTGAGGCTGCCGACGATGTTAACGCGAGCGCAATCGCCTACCGTTCTCGCGGAGGCAATCGGCTCGTTCAGTTTCTATCAGGTGACCGATCGCTCAAACTCGTTACTCAGGCAGATCGGCCGGTCATTGCCCTGCCGCAGACGGATACGAACGAGTAGCAGCCAATCGATCGAAGACGCCAGATCTCTCCTGAATCACTTGTGAGAAACAATCACAAGTTGTAATGAGCAATCTCTTGTGATTCACAAATGGGGCACTCGTCAACGTCTCTGTCGAGTTTTGCTCCACAATTTCGGCACTCGTATAGCTCTGTGTTGCTGCACGAGTTTCGCAGTGTTTCGAGTACCCCCATCCTTAGTAGAGATTGCACCTCCACGACTATTAATACTGTTTATGATAGCAGACCCTGTTAAACTCTCAGTCGACACAGAGTGATATATGAGTTTACGGCCTTGTTGAAACCCTTGCTGACAAACATGACTGGTGAGTAGCTGGAGGAAGATGGATGCTCTCCCGAAGTCACGACTCCTTCGATTCGTTGAACGGGCTATGATGCTGGCTCGCCGTGCTGTGGCACGATTCTCGACACGCTATTCACGGAAGCGGTTCACGCTCCGCCAACACGTCGTCCTGCTCTGTCTCAAAGTGAAGAAGACGACCACGTACCGTGACCTCGTTGACGAACTCATTGAGATGCCTCGCATTCGTGACGCCCTCGATCTCGATTCGATTCCCGCACCCTCGACACTCTGCAAGGCGTTCGACCGCTTGCAGATGGCCGTATGGCGGGTTCTGCTGAACGTTTCACTTGCGGACTTGCCGCTGAACGGTATCACCGGTATCGATGCGTCCGGGTTTGAACGAGCCCACACCTCAGCCCACTACACGAAGCGAACAAACCTCACCATCCAGCAGTTGAAAACGACGCTATTGGTCGATACGGCGACCAACGCCGTGCTCGATATTCACGTAACGACGACACGAAAACATGATACACAGATTGCACCACAGGTTGTGAAACGGAACGCAGCATCCATCTCGGTATTGACCGGCGACAAGGGATATGACGACCAGAAGCTCCGGCAGCTTGCCCGGAATCACGATATTCGACCGCTCATCAAGCACCGGGAGTTTACTCCACTTCACAAGGCGTGGAATGCACGTCTGGACAGCGGTCTCTACTATCGACGGAACATGAACGAGACGGTCAACGCGACGATCAAACAGAAATTCGGGGCGTTCGTGCGGTCACGCCTCTGGTGGAAGCAGTTCCGCGAACTCGTTATCAAGTGCGTTGTGCATAATCTGGAGCTGGGTCTCGCCATTTCACACGAGGCGGACGAATGTTCGTGATTCTGAGAGGAAGGGACTGCTGAATATAGAGGCTGTATCCAACTCGGCAGCACCTACGCACTACACACTTCCTTCAATTGATTGGGAGACCGGTCGAGACTGCTGTCCCGGCAGCATCTAGTAGCATCGAATGATTTCAAGTGTCTACTTTGGAATGTCAACCTATCTGATCCCGAATCAGGAATACCAAATCTCCTATAACGGCTCCGAGACCAACAACATCTCGTCATCAATAATGTAGCCGTATTCGTACTCGTCCTCTTTTAGGAACTATTGTTGTGACGTTCGGCGGACTAGTGAGTGCAACGGTGACCGACCTAATTATATCTGCCATCCTCGCCGCGGCTACGTTCGGTATCGTCGCCCACGGCCTCGACGTGTTGTTGGAGTTCGGTGACCTGCGCTTCGGGCTGCGCGAACTGTGTTTCGAACTCGGCCTGAAGCTCCTCGAGGTTGTCTTCAACGCCTTCGAAGACAGCGAGGGTCTGGTCTTCGACACCCGCGTGGGCGTCCAGAACCGCCTCGAACTGCTCGTCGAGGGCCACGATAACCCTCTCGAAGAGTTCGTCGACGGACTCGCTGCCTTCCTGCGCGTTCGCCTCGACGGCCTCGATGGCTTCGGCCTGGTTGGCTTCGATGGCGTCGAGTTGTTCGTCGACGGTGGCGCGGAAGTCACCGAGTAGGTCCTGCTGACCGGGCGTCGTGGACTCGACGGCGTCGAAGTACACGTCGACGACCGTACGGACGGCGTCGTAGCTGCGCTCGTTTGCCTGCTTTGCGGGGCCGAAGTCGACGAATGCCTCGCCGAATTCCTGCTGGGTGTCGACACCGCGTTTGACGGCTTCGTGTGTCTGTTCGATCGCGTTTCGCTGGAGGTCGAATACGGCACTGACGGGAGAGTTGGTTTCGCTCATTGTAGTTGAACGGAGGGGCCGCACACGGATATATCTGCCTCTGAATGCCATTCAATACCATCAGATGTCTTTTCATGACGAAGGTTCTGATACACGGTAGCTCACGTCCCAACAGGTACCGCTGTTGCGGGAGCGCCGATGCTGTGAAATGCGACTGCATGACACGGGTTGGTCGGCTACGAACTCCGATGGACGGGAGATTCTTGGGCCGGGCTGATGGATACGCGCCCTGTATTCAGCACGACCACCGAAATATATCATCTACTGAGGGTTTCAACAGGGCCTCAAAACAGTGTTTCTGGCAGTTCTATTCGGTCAGAGTCCCCCTGGATATCACGGTAAGTATAGGCCAGGCAAGTAACGTAGCGGTAAGGGGGACACTCGTTGCTAGCACAAGCAGCGTGCTAAATAGCGAGGGTGAGTCCAACACGCGAGATTCGATGCTTCAAACCCCCCTACAGTCGTGTTTATAACGGAACGTGTTTATCCCTCTGGGAGGCGTTCATTCTCCTATGAATTCATCGATGGCCCTATGTCGAGCAGCTACGGATAATCTTCCGCTTTCAGTTGCAGTGCTAAACGCAGAAGGCGACATTTTGTCAACGAATGCGGAGTGGCAAGAGTTTGGTCGTGAAAATGACATCGAAATGGCTCCCGAATGTATCGGAGCGAATTATTTAGATACCTGTGATCGGTCTGGCGACGATGAGTACGCAAGACGTGCTGGTGCTGGCATCCGCGAGGTACTGGCCGGAGAACAAGAGCAGTTCACGCTCGAATATCCCTGTCATTCGCCCGATCCCCCTCGATGGTTTCTGCTGAATGCTGCACCCGTAACAGACGACAGCGAGATGTACGCGGTGGTGACGCACTTGAATATCACCGACCGAAAACTCACCGAATTAGCGGTGTCGAAGCAAAATGACGATCTCGTGGCGATTTCGCGCCTAATTTCTCACGATCTTCGCAATCCGCTCACGATCGCGCTCGGCTGGTTGGACATGTGGGAATCTCCTGAAGCAGACCAGGTAGAAAATGCTCTCAAACGGATGGAAGAAATCATCTCCGACGGCTTGATGCTTGTCCAGATGGAGCCGTCAGATGATAATAAAGAAACAGTTGATCTCGGGGAGATTGCTTCTACCAGTTGGGAGTATGTCGATTCCCTCGACGCAACGTTGACGGTCGATGATAAATTGACGGTCGTGGCACACGCATCTCTCCTTCAAAATATCTTCGAGAACCTCTTTCGTAACGCCGTCAACCACGGCGGTAGCGATGTTACGATTTGCGTTGGGAAAACGCAACGTGGGTTCTACATCGAAGACGACGGCTCCGGTATTCCGGAAGAGAAGCGAGATACCGTGTTCGAAGTCGGTTACACAAACTCCACGGGTGGTAATGGCTTCGGGCTAGCTATCGTGAAGCGGCTGGTACTTCTCCACGGGTGGAACATACAAGTGACGGAAGCCGACACAGGTGGTGCGAGATTCGAAATCGACACCAGTGTTGGAGCAGTCGAACACGCGTATCCGGAACTGAAACATTCGCATGTGTAGTGAACGAAAGAGGAACGTCCACTTGTCTCCCTCCTAAGCGGACTCGACAATATCGGTTATCGAGGTCCCATTACCCAGTACCAGTGGGTTTACCCAGTGTAAGACCCTGTATCGGCAAGTCTAATTTTTCGCTAGCGCGGCGCGCGCTCTGTGCGCCGCGCAATTGCCCTGCCCCCTTAGGGGCATACTCGTGAACATAAATCGGGAATTGTGGAATTTTCCGGTAACGGGAACTCCGATTGTCTATTAAGAAGGCGCCGGGGACCGTCCTGATCGGCGCAGTTGAAGTCCCGATCTCAACAACAGCTGCCACGATATGAATACAGTCGATTATCGCTCGTATCATATTCGGAAAATCGATTCTCTCAACAGGCGGGGACAGGGGGGTTAGAGTAAAATGATTTTTCAGTTCTTTCTGGTGATGGCCTCTAACAATCCCTTTCCAGCATTTTCTCGTTTATTATTGTTTTGTCCTCTGATTCACTCATGGATATATCATTAGGAGATACTACGTACCAAAATCTTGGATGCAGTAGGTGAAAGACATCTACTCAGATAGCTAAATTCAACGAACTAGAAATAAACATCACACGGCATTGTCTAATTTAGCACCTCGTCAGCTGGCGTTCGTCCATCGAGCGATTGATGCGGTCTCTGATGGTTATAGTAATGTACGAACTGTTCAATCCATTTGCGTGCGCTCGCCCGACTGCCCACCCACGAGTTATGGAAACGGTCAACTCGCATTTTGAGCGTGTGAAACCACTTTTCGATGAGGTTTCGGTCGGTGTAGTTCACTCGACCGTTCAATCCTAATCGAGCAAGGGCAGTCCGGTAGCCAAACTGCTCGACGAGAAACACCGCTTCGGAGAGATCGTGTTCCTCGTGAAGTCCATGCAGGAATGCAGCTGCCGGATCGGTGCCGTGGCGTCCGAACAACTGAATGTCGAGAATTAACTTTGTGCCGAGGTCTATTGCAGCGTACAACCAAGACCACTCTCCGTTAATTTTGACAGCGGTCTCATCAACCGCGACCCGCGTCGGCTTCGCCGACGGCGGGTCAGAAACGCTGTCAGCCAGCCGATGTACCCAATTCCAAACTGCACCATGAGAGCGTTCAACGCCTAATTCGGTGAGAATCGTTGTTGTCTCCCGAAGCGAACATCCAGTTGCGTGGAGCCGGACGGCGAACGCCCTGACGGGCGTCGCCGTCCGCTCGTTCTCCCAAGCTTCTTCTAAATCCGCGTCGTAGCTCTCGCTGAGCAGGTCTGCGAGCATTAGTCCAAATCAACTCAACGGCCTGTTCACTTCTCAAACTGGCTCAACTAGACAGTGCCACCTACAGACACTAATCATTTTGGGAGAAGCTCTTGACATCACATACTCTGCTTCCACCGAACTGATGAACATCACTAGCCGCGAACGTAAGTAGGGAGGATACCGTCAGGCAACGACTTGTTCGGGCGCCTCGCCGTCGAGGTAGTCTTCGAGTTGGGTGGCGATGATGCGGGGGCCACCGAGGACGGCGTCGCGAGTCGACCCGGCGACGTGTGGGGTGAGGATGACGCCGTTGAGGTCAAGGAGTGGGTGGCCTTCGGGAATCGGTTCCTCTTCGAATACATCAAGCGCGGCGCCGGCGATCTCGTCGTTTTGGACAGCCTTAACGAGGGCGTCCGTGTCGACGAGGCCGCCACGGGCAGTGTTGACGAGGTAACCATCGCTGTTCATTTGTTCGAACTCCTCAGTACTAATCATATCCTCCGTCTCCTCAGAGAGACGGACGTGGAGAGTGACCGCGTCCGACTCACCGAGGAGCGTCTCGAGGGACGCTGGTTCCGCGCCGGTCTCGCGGATTTCGTCGTCGTCAACGTAGGGGTCGTAAACGAAGAGGTCGGGGTTGAAGCTGTTCAGGCGCCGCGCGACGCCGCGGCCGATGTGGCCGAACCCGACGATACCGACCGTCATTGTGCGGACGTCCGGGGGAAGTTGGTCAGGGTCGAAAACCTGGTTCCACTCGCCGCTCGAGAGGTCGGCGTAATTGAACGGAATCTCGCGGAGGCGCGCGAGCAGCATCGAGACGGCGTAGTCCGCGACGGCGTCCCGGTTCCGGCCGGGCGCGTGCAGGACGGTGACATCGTTGTCGGTGGCCGCCTCGATGTCGATGTTCTCGGTGCCACCGCGGGCCGCGGCGACGAGTTCGAGGTCCGCACCCTCAATGAGTTCGCGCGACACGGGCGCCTTGTGAACAACGATTGCGTCAATACCATCGAGGTTCGTGGCAATATCATCCGTGTTGTAGCTCCCGGGACCGAGCGACTCCATGTCCATCGTGACGTTACGGAACTCGGTCGGCGAGGCGTCGCCCATCCAGTCCATACGCTCGAACGTCACGTCCTCGTCTTCAAGGTGGCCGAGAGCCTCGTACATGTATTCGCTTGGCTGCTGGGGGTCTCCACAGAGTAGTACCTGCATTAAATTGTTATTTTTCACCCAACTGCTTTAATGTTTCCCATGGACCGTCCATCGCCTCTGAAACTTCCTTGAAGGCATCGACGAGCGCAGCGTAGCGCGCTTCGGTTGCCGCATCCGGGTCGTACTGGGCGGCCGTGCCAATAGTCTGTTCGACGGCCGTCTCGGCGTCCGGGTAGACGTCTGCAGCGACGCCGCCGCAGAGCGCCGCGCCGAGCGCACCGGTTTCGCGTTCGGTCGGCACCGTCACGGTGCGCGTCGAGATGTCGGCGAACATCTGCGCCCACGCCTCACTCTGCGCGCCGCCGCCAGTGAGCCGCACAGTGTCAAGGTCGAGGGTGATCGACTCGAGGGCGCGCGCCTGCGTGATGGCGACGCCCTCGTATATGGCTCGGAGCATGTGAGCGGGCGTGTGTTCGAGGCGGAGACCGTAGAACCCGCCAGTGCTGTTCGGGTTGTCCGTCGAGCCCTTGAGGAAGGGGTGGAAGAGCAGACCGTCTGACCCGGGCGGGACGTCCGTCACGGCCTCCTCGTAAACGACGTACGGGGAGACGCCGCGCTCGTCGGCTTCGCGGCGCCAGGTGCCGCCGAAGTTCTCGACAAACCAGTCGACACACGCCGCCCCGGAGCGGATACCCTTGTAGCGCAGCCACTTGTCGAGGTAGCGCCGCGGGAGGCCGTCCACGCCGTTCTCGGGCGCCTCCAAAACGGCGACGCTCTGCCCCCACGTTCCGAGAATTAGCAGGCCATCGCCGGGATCGACGACGCCTGCGCCGAGGGTGCAGGCGGCAACGTCGTGGAGGCCTGTGGCGACCGGCGTACCCTCTGGGAGGCCGGTGTGATCGGCTGCAGACGCTGTCACCGTTCCGCAGACGTCCGTGCTCGGGACGACGGGCGGGAGCGCGTCGAACGCCTCCTCGATGCCGAGTGCGGCGAACACCTGCTCGTCGTATTCGGTGTTCGGGCCGTAGAAGACGCTGCCCTCCGAGGTGTCCGTGTGGCGTTCGCCGGTCAGTCGATAGGTGAGGTCACCAGGTGAGGCCTTCGTAGACGATTCCATCGCGACGCTCGATACACCGGCGTCCATCGATCACGACCGGCGTCGCCATCGCGTCGAACTCCTCGTCGAGGTCGCTGAACTCCGCCCAGTCGGTGACGACGAGCGCACTATCCGCATCGCGGAGCGCGTCCGCGGCCGTCCGTGTGTAGTCGACATTCGGGAACCGCTCGGCCATTTCCTCGGCGGCGACCGGATCATATGCGATGACATCTGCACCTCGGGCCTGGAGGGCGTCGATCACGGGAATCGCCCGCGAGTTCCGAATGTCGTCGGTGTCCGATTTGAACGCGAGCCCGAGGACGGCGATGCGTGCATCCCCGAGGGAGACGTGGTCGGTCAGAAGATCGAGAAGTCGCTCGGGCTGGCGGTCGTTGATCTCGACGGCCGCCTCGAGCAGCGCCGGATCGTAGCCTTCCTCGCGCGCGGCCGCAATGATCGCGTCAACGTCCTTCGGGAAACAAGAGCCGCCCCAGCCGACGCCACTGCGGAGGAACTGCTCGGAGATCCGGTCGTCGAGGCCGATTGCCTCCATCACCTCGTAGGCGTCGAGATCGAACTCTTTGCAGATGTTCCCGAGGTCGTTCACCAGACTGATCTTCGAGGCGAGAAAGGCGTTGTTCGCGTACTTCGTCATCGATGCGGTCTGTGGGTCAGTTTCGACGACGTGGGCATCGTGATCATCGAAGAGCGGTTCGAACACCGCATGAAGCATCTCCGTTGCCCAGTCCGAGTGCGTCCCGTAGACGATCTTATCCGGATGCAAAAAGTCCGAAACGGCACTGCCCTCGCGGAGGAACTCGGGGTTCATCCCGATCTCGATATGCTCGTTCTCGTTCGCCCCTCGGTGGACTGCTGGTTCGAGCACGTACGTAATACTCGGCGGGGGTACCGTACTCTTGATCACGACTAAATGTGATTCCGTCTTCTCGGCGAGTGACTCGCCGGTCGCTTCAGCAGCGGCCTCGAGTGCCGTAAGATCGATACTTCCGTCCGCGTTCGAGGGCGTCCCGATCGCCAGGAACGTGATGTCGGACTCCGGGACCGCGTCGTACGACGTCGTCGCAGTGAGTCGCTCGCCGGCGTGGGCCTCGAGGAACTCTTCGAGTCCGGGCTCCGAAATCGGTGCTCGCCCATCGTTGAGCGCTGCGACGATCTCCTCGTCGATGTCGATCGCCGTTACGTCGTGGCCGAGTTCCGCAAAGCAGGCCGCGATCGTCGTACCCACATAGCCGCTACCGATGACCGTGATGTGCATTGATTGGGGTGCTCGAGCCGACAGACATGAATGTTCTGGTACTATAGTCAGACAATATCAAAAATCAGAAGATCTTTGTAGCCCTAATTAAATACCAATTAGCAATGCAAGCAGTCGTACTCGCCGCAGGCGAAGGGACACGGCTTCGACCGCTGACTGAGGATAAACCAAAAGGGATGGTCGAAATCGACGGGGAACCGATCCTCACACACTGTTTCGACCAGCTCGTCGACCTCGGTGCGGAGGAACTCGTCGTGGTCGTCGGCTATCTCAAAGAACGGATCATCGATCACTTCGGCGATGAATACCGAGAGGTACCGATCACGTACGCCCACCAGCGCGAGCAGGCCGGACTGGCTCACGCGCTGTTGACCGTCGAAGAGCACATCGAGGACGACTTTATGCTCATTCTGGGCGACAACGTCTTCGAGGCAAACCTCGAGGACGTCGTGCGTCGTCAGCAAGAGGAGCGTGCGGATGCCGCATTCCTGGTCGAAGAAGTCGAGTGGGAAGAAGCCTCTCGCTACGGGGTCTGTGATACCAACCAGTATGGCGAAATCACGGACGTCGTCGAAAAGCCCGACGACCCACCATCCAACCTCGTTATGACCGGCTTCTATACGTTCTCGCCGGCGATCTTCCACGCTTGTCATCTGGTTCAGCCCTCGAACCGCGGCGAGTACGAGATCAGTGAAGCGATTGATTTACTGATTCAGAGTGGGCGGACGATCGACGCGATCGGGCTGGATGGCTGGCGGATCGACGTTGGCTACCCCGAGGATCGAGACGAGGCCGAACGACGGCTCCAAGATGAGGCCGGCGTCGCTGTCGAAGCCACGTCCGACTGAGAAACGGATATTTGGTCGGCTCTCTTAGTTTCACCATCATTATCTTACATTTCTGTCGCTGGACAGTGGTAAAGCGAGGAGAGGTTGTATAGTCAGTAAAGTGATTGATTTTTGCACCCCTTATAACGTGGGAGTGATTGAATCAGCAGATTTTTGATCTCTCTCTGAAATCTATTATGTATATGGACATTCTTGTAACCGGAGGGGCCGGCTTTATCGGCGGGCACCTCGCCGAGTCTTTTGCCCTCGAGGGCCACGACGTCACGGTGCTGGACAATCTCGATCCGTACTACGACATTGGCATCAAAGAACAGAACATCGAGCTCGGACGACAGGCCGCACAGGAGTCAGCTGACTCCCCAGTGAATTCGTCAGACCCGGGTTCGACGGCTGATACGGAGGGGAACATGCTCGAGTACGACGAAACCGAAATTCCCGGGGCGAACGCCGGGAGCTACGAGTTCGTCGACGGCGATGTGCGCCACGCGGACCTCGTCGATCGGCTGGTGGACGACGTCGACGTGGTTTACCACCAGGCCGCCCAGGCTGGGGTGCGAACGAGCGTCGACAACCCGCGGAAGCCCAACGATATCAATGTCGACGGCACGTTGAACGTCCTGGACGCGGCACGTGACACGGACATCGAGCGCGTCGTCCTCGCGAGTTCGTCGTCTGTCTACGGCAAACCCGAGTACCTGCCGTACGATGAGGAGCATCCGACGACGCCGGTATCGCCGTACGGCGTCTCGAAACTCGCCGGCGAACAGTACGCCCGTCGATTCGCGAGGGCGTCTCGCAGTTTATCGACTGGTACCGGGCGAACCGTGAGTGGTACGAGCCGCTGGTGCTGAACTCGTGAGGGACCAATGATCGACGAGTATTGGGATCTGATCGTCGCGATCCTGGCGGGGGTCGTCCAGGGGGTCGTCGAGTGGCTGCCAGTGTCCTCACAGGGCAACCTCTCGCTTTTTCTGACGCTCGTCGGAACGTCACCGGATCACGCCCTGCAACTGGCGCTGTTCTTACAACTGGGAACGACGCTCTCGTCGGCGCTGTACTACCGAGCGGATATCCTCGAGAGTCTCGAGGCAGCCCCCGAATGGCGACCACAGACAGCCTTCGTCGGGCCGAACGCAGTGACATCGTTCGTCGTCGTGGCGTGTCTCGCGACGGGGCTGATCGGCCTCCCGCTGTATTTCCTGGCAGTTGGGTTCGTCAGCGAGCTGTCGGGCGGCGTGTTCATCGCGGCGATCGGACTCCTACTGGTGCTGACGGGCGTGTTGCAGCTCGCCTCGGAGTCAGTCGACCTCGCAGCCAAATCCGAACCGACACTTTGGGACGCAATCCTCGTCGGGGCTGTTCAGGGACTCTCGATCCTTCCGGGCGTCTCTCGATCTGGCGTCACGACGAGTGCCCTCATCTTCCGGTCGTACGAGGCTCCCTCGGCGTTTCGCCTGTCGTTCTTGCTGTCGATTCCGGCGGGGATCGGTGCTGGTCTGTTGATTTTCGTCACTGAAGGCGGTGTCCCAGGCGTGAGTCTCGAGGCAGCACTCGTAGCACTGGCGACGAGCGCCATCGTAGGGTATGCAACGATCGGGATCCTGATGCGCGTCGTCGAGCGCGTGCCGTTCTGGCTGGTGTGTTTCGGGTTAGGTGGATTAGCGATTGTCGGCGGTGGCGGCGTGACGCTGCTCGGCGCGTGATTTGGCTGTCGCTCAGTAAGGACGCTGCGTTCCCGGCTGCCGTTGTCGATTACGTGGACTGAGGGGTCGAACGACCTCGATGTATGGCTCGAGGAGATACCAGCCAAGACTCGCCGCGATAGCGAGAGCATTGATCCCAACGTCCACGAGCGTTGGATGACGCATTGCAGCGATATGGTCGTATTTCGAAAAACTACCCCACTGACCGTCATCCTCCCACTCCGTGATTGGGAGTGCATTCCGAATCTTTCGGGAGTGCTGCCCGATTCGCGAACTGATATCGGCAGATTCGCCGACGTAGATCGGTGTCACGTCGCAGGCGTCCGTATCATCCAACAGATACACCAGATAGAGGTACTCTCCGTCGTTCTTACCCCACTTGTAACTGCTTAGTGCACTGCTCGTCTCGGGTTCGCCCTCTGCGTGTTCGAAAAACGGGACCGGGTCCGGAGTCTCGTCAGAGCGAAGATCCTGTAGGAGCGTGTCCTTGAGCCAAGATTCCCACAGTGCTGCTTTGATCATCCAATACAGATGTGTCATTGCTAGTTAATAAAACGCACGAGCATTCGGTTGTAGTGAAACATCCACTACCGAACGCTAATCACCGAACGTCTATCGGCATGGGTCAGCGAGTACATCAATCAGTCCAAACGGCTCGTAACCATTTGACGAGGTCACTGGTCCACCCTCAATCGTGCTGTACATCTCATTGTGACGGGTTTCGGAATCGTCGAACGACTAGCTCGTCAGAGCTGTCGAGAATGTGTTGTCAGCGCTCGGAAGAGATCGGACGGAGATTCGACGCAAAATCGCTGAGACTCGAGAAATGAACTTGTCCACCTTCACCGTGCTCGACAAAAATCGCTCTTATGTAGAACTGCGGAAAGACGTTTCTCAGACGTAGAATTACAGCATCCTGCCGCCAATTTGGAGGTATGTCCAGTACCATTCCAACTTTCGGCAGGATGCTACGTCAACTAGTGGACCTAGAGGTCTTAGCCCTTCGGACGGAGCCGCTCGATGTCCGCATCGAGCGGCGACTCAAGCAGTTCTGGGCGGACGCTATTTGTCCACACTGCGATCACCAGAGCATTCGTGTCTGGGACGATCTCGACCGTATTTGGTGCCGAAACTGTGATTTTCGCCCAGTATACACGTATGGAACGCCATTCCACGAGAAGCACCTCTCCTGCGGTGAGGTGCTTCTCGCGTACATTCTCTACGCTGATACGTTGTTGAGCATCTCACAGATCGCGGTATTGGTTGATCGAACCTACATGACCGTCGATTACGCGATTCGAGACGTGGAAGCCGCGATTTCTCGCGGCTTCCCCGCTGTTTGGGCACGAATCCAGCAGACGATGCTTGGTCCGACTGAAGTCGATGAGAGCGGCAAAGTCTGTTCGGGCTACAAAGGACAAGATCCCCCACGAGAGAGCCGCTATCGTGGGGGATCGTTCCGTAGGGGACGCATTCGCTGGAAGGGGCGTCACGGCGATCAGCTAACACTCGTCGCGGCACGCCGCGACGAGCTCACCGTGATCCGGGCAAAGAAAGGAATTCGCTTTGAGAGTGATCTTCTCAGCGTGATCCAGGAGACTGAAGACCTCTCCCAGTGGCTGGGAGAGGTCTGGACCGATGGGTTGCAAGCGTATCGGAGACTCGACTATGATCATCGAGTTGTGATGCACGACGAACGGTATGTTTCGCCTGACGGCGTCCACATTAACCACGTCGAGAGTCTCTGGTCGGTGATTCATCCGTGGCTGCGGAAGTTCCGCGGCCTGTCCAAGCAGGGCTTGGAACAGGCCGCTCACACTTTCGGATTGCTCCAGTCATTAAATCGCGTGAGGGCACCGATATTGACACTCGTCGATAGCGTTGCGATCGACTCGTTCCACAGTTCTACATAAGAGCGATTGATGAAGAGGTCATCGAGACGCTCAACAACGGACAGGCACCAATCTCCGAACCCGGGCTCAAGGACCTTCTCGAGACCCACGTCGGAAATCGACTCGAGGCTACTACCTCCTACGACGCCGTTCCAGAGTCAGATGTTACCTTTTTAGCGATCGGGACGCCGTCAAACGATGATGGCAGTATCAACCTCGGAGCACTAGAAGCGGCCGCCGAAGCGACCGGGGCTGCACTCGCCGACAAAGACGAGCGACATCTGGTCGTCATCAAGAGTACGGTAACGCCGCCAAGTATTACGAACGTTCTCGAGCCAGCGATCCGCGAAGGGGCGGACAATAACGATGCTATCGAGGTGGGGATGAACCCCGAATTCCTCCGCGAGGGGAGCGCAGTCGCGGACTTTCAGGATCCCGACAAACTCGTCGTCGGGACGAACTCCGAATGGGCATCACAACGGCTACACGATGTGTTCGAACCGGTTCTCGAGACCGAAACGCCAGTCGTCGACACCGACCCGCAAACGGCCTCGATGATCAAGTACGCGAACAACGCGTTCCTCGCCTCAAAAATCAGTCTTGTCAACGACCTCGGGAACATCTGCAAGGAATTTGGCCTCGACGCGTACGAAGTGATGGACGCGATCGGCCTCGATGACCGCATCTCCGAACAGTTCCTCCGCAGCGGTGTCGGCTGGGGTGGCTCCTGTTTCCCGAAGGACGTCAATGCGATCATTGCGGCCGCACGCGAGGAAGCGTACGATCCAGCCGTGCTCGAGGCCGCTGTCGAGATCAACGATCGCCAGCCTGAACGCATGCTCGAGTTGCTTGAAAGCCATGTCGACCTCGAGGATGCGCGGATCGCGGTTCTTGGGTTGGCGTTCAAACCACGTACGGACGACATTCGGAATTCGCGGGCCATTCCGATGACCGAACGGCTCAAAGAACGAGGAACCGAGATCGTTGCCTACGATCCAGTCGCGATCGAGCCAATGCAAGAGCGATTCCCCGATATCGAATATGCGAACTCGGCAGCGGACGCCCTTGCTGGCGCTGATGGTACCGTTATTGTCACGGACTGGGACGAATTCGCGACGCTCGACGAGGAGTTCGATGCGATGGCGACGCCGGTGGTTGTTGATGGTCGACGAATTGTGGATCCACGGCCTGGAATCACGTACGAAGGCTTGACTTGGTAATTGATCCTGTTAAAAATAGACGAGCGAAAACGCAGCTCACGGATCGATATGGATCGTACGTTTAATACAGGACCGTCAGTATTAGCATTTGTTCAGGTATCCACTTATTCCACCCGGACACCCCCCTATCACGCCCAGAAGATCTCGGTAATGGACCGATGTTGGAGCCCCTATCCAGTAGTGGTGAAGATCGGACAGGGCGACCGGAGATCGAGCGTCAGGTGATCGCTGACGTGGAGGCGATCTCCGGTTAGTGGGGTAGTTTGCAATGTCTCACGTCAGCCAGATACCGTCTCCCCAGAGAGTGTTTCTGCAAGTGCCTCATTCTGGTAGGATCTGTTGAATCCTGATTCAATCAAATCGGTCAATAACGCGTCCACAGTACTTTCGTGCCAGCAGTTATCGTCGGTTGAGGGGCAATATTCGCGCGGTCCATCGTTCGAATCGTATCGCGACCATTCCGAACCGATCGACAGAACGACATCCGATCAGAACCGGTAGCATCGAGAGCCTAAATTCAGGCGGAAGAGAGTGTTCCAAAATGGTTCTCAAGCGCTACACGGTCGATCTTCCCAGTCGACGTACGGGGAATGTCGTCGACGAATTCAATTCGCTCTGGCACCTCGTGTTCTCTGAGGCGGGCGGTACAAATCTCGCGGATCCGTGCCTTGGTGACGTCGCCATCACGTGTGACGATGGCCGTGATGACTGCGCCTTGGCGATCGTCAAGAGCATCGATAATCGCTGCTCCCGTGACGCCGTCGATTTCGTAGAGGACCTCCTCGATTTCGCGTGGGTAGACGTTTGCACAACCGACAGTGAACATATTCCCACGCCGACCAACGACGAAGAGGTGACCGTGCTTATCGAGATATCCAATATCGCCCGAGCGGAGCCACCGAGTTCCATCCCGCTCAACGAAAGACTCGGCGTCACGCTGCTGGCGCTCGAAACCCGGTGTCACCGTGTCCCCCCGCCAGAGTAGTTCGCCGCGTTCCCCCCGGTTAACTGGCTGCTCCGTCTCGAGGTCCTCGATGCGCAGGTCGACGACTTCGTAAGCTGGCGGACCGACACTGCCTGGCTTCCGCACCTCCGTATCGGGCCGATTAAATGCCGCCAGCGGTGTCGTCTCGGTCATCCCGTACCCCTCGAGGACCGTCGCATGGAGTGTTGCCTCGGCAGCGTCGAACAGTTCTGTCGGCATCGGTGCTCCACCGACAACGACCCGCTGCAGTGACGAGAAATCGTAGTTGTCGACAGCCTCGTCAGTGATCAGATCACTCACCATATTTGGTGTGAGGAACGTATAGGTGATTTCTCGAGTCTCGATGTTCTCCGCCATGGAGACGGCATCCCACTCCGGCAGGAACCAATTCTCCGCCTCGGCCAGGAGTAGCGGCGTCGTCGTGACGTTGAGACCGGTGACATGGAAACACTGACTCACCGTCAGACCGATATCGTCTCGGGTTAAGCGATGATACGTACAAATTCCCCGTGCATTGGCAATGATATTGCCGTGAGTATGACAGACACCTTTCGGGCGTCCGGTCGTGCCGCTGCTGTAAACGACCGCTGCCGTCTCGGCGCTCCGTCGCGGATAGACGGTATACGTGTCCGACACTTCCTCAAGCAACGTGCGAAATTTAGCACCGACGCACCCGTCGACGGTAATCATCGTTTCTACGTCCGTCGCGAGAGATTCGAACGCCTCGTCAGTCACGAGGACCGAGACGTCACTAGTGTCGAGCACGTAGTGCACCTGTTCGTCGGTGAATCTCGTGTTGATGGGGACAGGAACGGCGCCGCACTTCATCGCACCGAGGTACGCGGTCAAGAACGGAACCTGATTCCGGAGACAGATGGCGACGCGATCGTCGGACTCTACACCGCGCGCGACGAGAAGGTTCGCTGCTGCACTTGACTCCGTCGACAGTTCGGCATACGTTAACTGCCGTTTCAAGTCTCCTACCGCCCACGAGTCCGGAGCATTCCTCGCAGCGTGATCAACGACGTTCCCGAAGTTCATGGCCGGACGAATCACCTGCCAGAACATCTGACTTTTTGCACGCGAATTACATATCAACAGAGGATAATAGACGAAGCTGTGCCGGATACTCTCATAACACGGCATCCACCGCAAGTTCCTGATTTGGCGTGTGTCCCACATTGTGGCACGAAACTGCAGTGAGAACTGCGATATAGAACCACCTCGAGATGGAGTATATGTAAACGAGCCTCTAAGGAGATCTAGTCGGGGCGCGCAAAGACGATATCTGCCCGAATATCATCCGCAGTCTCCGTGACGAGATCGGGCAACCCTTCGTCGAGTGCCTCCTCCATCTCATTGCCGGCGCCGTAAGCGGCGACTGCCCCGTGAACGGTCTGGTCAGTTACGATAGGAGCAGCGACACCGACCATCCCTCTGATGAGTTCGCCCCGGTCAACGGCGTATCCCCGGTCGCGTATGGTCTCGATCTCAGTTCGGAGGGTGTCCTCGTCGGTCACGGTCAGTTCCGTCTGGGCCGTCAGGCCGCGTCGGTCGATAATCTCCGTAATTCGTTCGGGCGGCAGGTGTGCGAGTATCGCCTTCCCGAGCGCATTCGTGTGAAGGTGTGCCCGCATGGGATACGGCTGTTGGGATGGACGAGTACCGTTATCGGGAACCCACTGTGTGGACTGAATTACTGCCACGTCTCCATTTTCTTCGATGGCAAGTTGACAGTACTTCTCCGACTGCTCTGCGAGCGTTTCAGCGGCGTCGCGGCCGTGCCGGAACACTGCACGGGAGTTTCGTGACTCTTGTCCTAAGTGGAGATACCGGGCCCCGAGCCGGTAGGACCCCTCCTCTCCGACGAGATAACCGAGCTTCGCGAGTGTCAGGAGATGGTTGTGGACGGTGCTCTTCGGGAGTTCCAGCGCATCCGCGAGTTCGGTTGTCCCCGCTCGACCGCGCATGCGTAGTTCGTCAAGGATAAGATACGACCGTTTCACCGAGTTGATCGGAACTGATGGCCCTTCACCCATGGACCCCCATCGACTCCGGACCCCTTGAAGTTGTTCGATAATATGGGACAGAACCAACATACATTCTTAATATACTAATGTTAAATAAACAGAAAGGCAACTCGGGTGTTTAAATATTACTGCTGAGTATTCAATTCCAAAAATACTCCCTTAAAACCGATTATACTGCACATAGTCTGATCTGAAGCCCTTTTCTTATCTCCACTTTTCGTGATGTAGTTCCCTAATAATGTATTTTGTATCAGTTGCTCATATTTATAAAACATCCTGTGGTTCTCTTGCGATGGAGTCACACAGTAGCAAACCGATGGTTACTGATGTGACCCGGACCACATCATGCACGAAAACGATAGAAGCCACGTAAGCCGACGAGGTGTCGTCAAAGGCATCGGCGGGCTCGCAGCCCTATCCATGTCAAACGCGACCTTCGAAACTGCGGCAGCCGCGATGGATGCACCGCTGCAAAGCGATCCACATACAGCGGATACGTACCGATCGATCGTTGACGCGATCGTGCCACGAACACCGGGGCTCGAGGACGAACTCGGACCGGAGCACGTTCCTGGCGGCCTCGATGTCGGGTTAGAGAAGTTCCTAATCTGGGACTTCAACCATTTCCAGGAGATTCGCGCCGAACTGGTGACTGATAAATCGCTACTCGGTCTCTCGGGTGGTTCAGGACCGGAGATGCCGCGGAGCATGTTCGAGGTGACGGTCGACACGACGGGTCTCGGCTCCGATCTAGACGCCCTGTTGAATCTCACCGACCTCAGCCTCCTGGACCTCGATCTGGACGGCGAGGCGCTCGAGGAATACCTCACGTTCGGCCCACTCGAACGATTCGAGATCGGGTTCGCCAATCTCGATGAGACCGCGGAGGGATTGGCGACGTTCGACCTGGCGGTCGAGACGGCTACCGAATCGGTCCACCGCGTTCTCCAGAATTACCCCTACGCACCGACGTTCACGCTCGTCTTCGACGTCGTTGCCGCGGAATTCATCGCACTCGGAAAGAACGAGGACCCCGTCTCACCGAACGAGCAGTTCCCGGGCGGCGGGACGTTTACCCGTCTCTCTCGAGAGGACCGACTACGGTGTCTCTGGACGATCGTCGACGGCAGCGTCATCGACACCCTCGACGATCTCTTGTCGCCGCTCGTGCCGGATGTGGGCATCCTGAAGTACGTGGTCATGGCCGTCAACGGCCTCCACGGCTTCGGCTACTACACCGAGTGGTCCGGCTACGAAGAGACGAAGACGAACACACCCAACGAGCGCGAACTGCAGCAGCACCCGGCCGAGGTCCAGAGCCGCCAACAGAGCGGCTATCCTGGTCCGGCTCCAGGGCACGCGGCCGACTGGCGTCACGCCGTCCCGGGCGGGTTCAAGGATCCGGAGGTGGGGAATCTGAATCTCCCAGACGATCTGACTGGCGATGATGTCATCGACGGAATCGGGGGTGATACCTAATGAACGACCCCGACGTCGTTGTAATCGGTGCCGGCGCAGACGGTCCGGCGACAGCCTCACGACTCGCTCGCGAACACGGCCTCGACGTGCTCATCCTCGAGGGCGGCCCGTGGCACGGCAATGAGCAATGGCCTGAGCCACACGCAGACGCCGGTGGTACGGTGAGCACGGACCCTAACGACCTTGACGGAAAGTTACTGGACGATCAGTTCACCCATCGGGAAGCCGACGCCAACGACCCGACCCACGGCTACCTCCGCGTGGGACCGGCCGACCACTCGCGAGCGCCGTGGTTCCGGAACCTCCATCAGAACGCGTTCATCTGGCAAGTCGGTGCGGTCGGTGGGACATCGCTCCACTACTTCGCGAACCATCCCCGGGCGTATCCCTACGCAATCGACGAGCAGGACCACTGGCCAATCTCGTACGAGGACCTCGTCCCGTACTACCAACTCAACGAGGAAGTGACGAGTACCCAGCAAGCGCCGATGACCGCCAAAGAGGAGGTCTTTATCGAGGGCGCGACGAACGCTGGCTATCCGCGACTCGACACGAAGAACGTCACGGAGACGGGCTGGCGGCCCCAAGCGAACGCCGTCTCGGTACCTGGGAAAGAAACGTCAACTGATCAGCCGCTCGATGCTGACTACGAGGGATCGTTCAGCTATGACGATGGGTTCCGGGGCGACACGCTCGTCGGTGACCACTTCCAGGGGTCGTCGACCCCTGTCGATGCGCCGGTTCGCGAAAAGGCTCGCAAATCCGCGAACGTGAGTTGGGTCCCGCGAGCACTCGATACTAATGACAATCCCGACGTGGGTAACGTCGCGATTCGTCCAAATGCCTTCGTCACGAACATCGAGACGAAAGAAGGGTTCGGAACGATAGAGGCGACAGGTGTCACGTTCCGCGACTCTTGGTCCGGGTCTTCACAAACCGTCTCGGCCGACGTTGTCGTCCTCGCCGCCGGCTGCATCGAGTCACCGCGACTCTGGCTCAATTCGGACCTGCCGGACGATGGGTGGGTCGGAAAGGGGCTTACGACCCACTGGTTCGACTGGATCGTCGGCGTCTACGATGACGATACCGTCGCCGAGATTAACCCTGAGAATGAACATATGGATCCCTACGTGGGACAAAACTCTGCGGTTCGATTCGATAAACCCGGGGTCGGGGGGCTCGAAGATATCGGCATGTCACCGGGGTTAGTCTCCTATGCCGACTATCTCTTCACCGAGGCCGGGTACAGCTTCGACACTCCAGCCGACCCCGGCGAGCCGTGGGACACACGCGGATACGTCGTCGGTGAGGAACTCAAGCGACGAATGTCGGATTACCGGCAGACGAAGGCGCTCCTGGTTCTCACTGATGACCTCCCTCGCCAGGACAACGGCGTTTCACTGGACAATACGTTTAGCGACGAGCACGGCCCGGTTCCGAAGGTCAAGTACGAACCCCACCCTGACGACGATGCGAGGCGCGACGAACTCGCACGTATCGCGGCAAAGATCCATCGGGAGGCCGGCGCCGAGCATGTCCATCGCTGTGAGTGGCCACCGTTGTTGCTCCATATGCAGTCCACGATGCGAATGGGCAAGGTCCTCGACGAAAGCGCCGAGGCGAAGAACGTCTCAAGGCTATTCGTTGCGGACCACTCCGCGATGGCGAACGGGCTGGGTGGGCCGAACCCGACCAACACTGGACAGGCGCTCGCACTGCGGACTGCCGATCGCATCGGCGATCGCTACTTCTAACTCTTCCTTTTTCGAGTCTCATCTCGTTGCTCGACCATATTAGAGAACAGAGCAAGCCAAGTATTCTGCTTGATGATGAGTCCCATTCAAAGAGAAGATCATGTCTGATTGATGACTTGGTATCCTCCCGTGCTCAAGAGCGAGACTTTGCGCCTGTTTCACGTAACGAAGACACGTCAGGGGGTGTCGCGTCTTCGAGACTGATTACGGAACGTTCGACAGTCGTTCCTCGAGTTCCTCCGTCGTAGTCCACGAAAAGCACTGGTTCAGCGATTCGAAGTGGACGAGGGAATCGGTTATATGACTCGCTATTGTAAGTTCAGTTGATAATGACAGACATCTCCGCCCGTTCCGAAGCCGACAACGAGGAAAACCCCTTAGAGCGGCAGCGTGAGTTGATGGAGTTGCTGTCACAGGAAACGCGACACAGCATCATTCAGGCGCTCGTGGGACACCCGAAAATCCTCGCGTCGGCGGATGAAATCAACCATTTCATCCCGAGTAAATCGAAAAAGACCGTGGAAGAGCAACTGGACGTACTCGTCGAAGCGGGAATCCTTGCAATCTACGAGTATCCACCAAACAAGGAAAAGCGCGGCTTGCCGTGGGAATTCTACGGCGTTACCGAGTATGGTGCCGACGTCCTCGGGGACTTCAACTATCTCAAAGGCGTCCCAATGGCACGAGCCGTTCACCAGAAAACGCGGAAAGGAGAGAAAATTGAGCGACACGAAACGGCCCCGCGACCGCCCCTCCCAGAATCGGTCCGTGAGACGGTCCGACTCGACGAAGAGTCGACATAACGGAGATCGTCCGGAACTGGTAGGTCTCTCAGCGGTCAGTTCGCGGTCATACTGACCGCCGAGCGATCCGAGTCGAGTCGGTGCGCAGTGACAATGGGTTGCAAAAGCGTGGGTCGTGACTTAGTGCACTTCCAACGTAGAGACAGTATGGGATCAATTCCGGACGACTTCCACGATCTGTTCGAGAAACAGACGTTCGCCCACTTGTCGACGCTCTTGCCCGACGGGGCGCCACATTCGACGCCAGTGTGGATCGATTACAATGTCGAGACGGATCGCCTGTTGGTCAACACCGAACGCGACCGCCGCAAGGAGAAAAACGCCCGAAACGATCCGCGAGTCGCCATCAGCATGACCGATCCGGACAACCCGTATCGGATGCTCTCGATAACGGGCGAAGTCGACGAACTCACCACGGAAGGAGCGCGCGAGCACATCGACGAACTGGCGAAGCGATACACGGGACAGGACGAATATTCCAATCCGATCCAGACGGAACGGATCATCATCTCGATCAAACCCGAGAGCGTCAGTCACTTCGAAGGGTGACATCCTCTCCGCCGTAAACGGCGGGATTCTCTCCTCGTAGACAGATAGCCAGCAATTGACCTGCTATATTTTTCACGACGCTGATAGCATAGGAACCACATGGAACCACGGATACTCTTACGCCTCGAGGGATTGGCCGCACTGGGAATCGCGTTGGGTGGCTATTTCACACTCGACGGCCCAATTTGGATGCTGGTCGTTCTAGCGCTATCCCCTGACTTGTCCATGATCGGGTATCTTGCGGGCCCGCGATTCGGAAGCTTGAGCTACAATATCGTGCATACGTACACACTACCGCTCGCACTCGGTGCCTTCGGATTCTGGGCGGATAGCCGATTAGCGCTTCTCATCGCACTCATCTGGGCAGGACATATCGGCGTTGATAGAGCATTCGGCTATGGTCTCAAGTTCGAATCCGGGTTCGCGGATACGCACCTCTCTACCCAGCCAGACCCACTCGAGACCGTCACGGAACCGGACCGGTAACACACTTACTTTGTAGCAATGAGTGATTTGTGAGGAAAACGGAAGAATCGGCTCTCGACGGTGTCCCTATCGGAGTGCACCAGCGGTAGCAGTGCCGGAAATCCGAATGTATTCTTGGGCCGTCGCTAGGTCGCTCCACTCCATCAGCGCCTATAACGGAACCGGCGACACACTATTCGTCACGCGAGTTCAGACGAAGCAGGCTTCATCTCGCTCGAAGCTGCGAAGACGTGAAAATACAACCGGAGCCGGTGAAATCCCCGTTATCGGTGTACAATGGGTACGAGAGTCGGTCTGCGGATGCTACTGGCTCTCCGGGCTGTCGAATAGCGTCGAATCCGCCTTGATTGACGCGTAGACTCGCTCGGCCCACTCGCGGGCGAGCGGCGAGTCCGTATCGACGAACGCCTGCATCAGTCCCGTCTCCGTGTCGTATCCACCAATCCCGACGCGTTCATCGAAGATAGCGAGTCCATAGGGCAACTTCTCGCGGGTTCGAAGGGTTAACTGTCCGCGATCGATCGCCTCGTTCGCCCGGACCGGGTACGTATCCACCAGTTTCTCGACGATATGGGATGGGTGAATGACCTCGCTCTCTGTGTCGTCGAACAGCTGCTGGTAGAACTCACCGATGATCAACGGAGCCATATGCGTCGTGTTGAATCCCCGGAACGTCTTCGACTCGCTTACGAGCGAGATGAATTGTTCGATCGGTCGGTAGGGATCTTCCGGTTCCGCGACGGTGACGGTCGCGTCGACCATCGGTTCGATGGCGAACTCCGCGTGATGCGGACAGATCATGTCCAACAGCGGTCCCATCCGATGGACGGCGCTCACGTTCGCCTCGAACCGGAGCACCTCGTCGGTGACCGCCTCGCCATGTCCCGTCAACTGGAACCGGCTATCGACTTTCTCGACGAATCCCTGTTCGTCGAGCCACTTCGTCAAACGGTGGCTCGTCGCCCGCGAGACATCGAGACGCTCTTCGATCTCGCGGCGGTCCAGCGGTTTCTCGCGGAGCGCTTCGAGGACCGGTCCGTGGCGTACGATGTCTCCGAGTTGATCCGCGTCGATGCGAGAACCGGCTGCATCCATGCGCTTGCCGAGGTATTTCTGGTTCCGCGCGTTCTGCAGGACGGCCTCTAGGATCGGCGATCCGGGCGGTTTGAACACGAGATCGGATATTTGGTCGTCTTCGGGGGGATCCATACCAGTCACTATCTTGTGATAGGGTGGCACAGATAGTAACTTTATCCCGTGCCATACTGAGTTCGGTTCACGCCCTGAAACGTTCGCTCACACGCTGAAACGGCGTTCGATTGATCGAACGTTATCTCCATGGATGAGGCCAATATGGCCGCCGCCCACAGTTCGGGTATGGCACCACCGACTATCGCCGACGAACCGATCGACGAAGAACAGTTAGACGAACTCGTCGGAATGGCCGTCAACGAACTCGGAGCGGCCTATTACGCGCCACTGATCGTCATCGGCGACAGGCTCGGCCTTTACGAGGCGCTGGCCGATAGCGGACCACTCCTGCCTGCCGAGTTAGCCGAGCGAACCGACACCGTGGAGCCGTACGTCAACGAGTGGCTCGCCGCGGGAGCGGCTGGCGGATACGTCACCTACGATTCCGAGACGGGGCGCTACTCCCTCACACCCGAGCAGGCGGCACTGCTGGCCGACGAAGACAGCCCCGCGTTCCTCGCCGGTGGATTTCAGGGGTTGATGGGGTATCAGAAACGCCTCGCGGAGATCGAAGCCGACTTCCGAACCGGTGAGGGCGTGGGCTGGCACGAACAAGACGAGGACGTGTGTCTCGGCACGGAACGCTTCTACCGGCCCAGTTATGAGACGAATCTCATCGACACGTGGATCCCTGCGCTCAAGGGAGTGGACGCGAGGCTCACGGCAGGTGCGCGCGTAGCCGATGTGGGCTGTGGTCACGGTGCATCGACGATCATCATGGCCAAAGCCTACCCCGATTCGGAGTTCGTCGGCATCGATTACCACGACCATTCGATTGCGGTGGCCCGCAATCGAGCCGAAGAAGCCGGTGTCGCGGATCGGATCCGCTTCGAGGTGGCGACCGCAAAGGAGTACAACGGAGCCGACTACGACCTCGTGATGATGTTCGACGCGTATCACGACATGGGTGATCCGGTCGGCGTGGCGTCCCACGTCCGGGAGACGCTCGTCGACGACGGGGCGTGGATGTTGGTCGAGCCCTTCGCCGACGATCGAGTCGAGGGCAACCTGAACCCGGTCGGAAGGGCGTTCTACTGCGCCTCAACGATGGCCTGTGTCCCGAACTCGCTCAACCAGGGTAGCGATCCCGTCTTGGGGGCACAGGCTGGCGAAGCGCGTCTCCGGGAGGTGATTACTGAGGGCGGGCTCGCGAGCGTCCGCCGGGCGGCCGAGACGCCGTTCAACCTCGTACTCGAAGCCAGACCGTGACGCCCCCTTCATCCCATCTGTCGGCAGTTCAGTTCGGCTGATGGAGTTCTGTGTTCGGCTCCATCTTTCTGGGCTATCGCTTTCGAATACCGTTCGAGAACTGAGGAGGTCGGCGTCGAACGCAGTCGAAAAGCAATTCGTGATCCTATTCACAAGTGCGATCTACGGCCGACAGTTGACGAGACACCGAATCACGTCGCACTCGATGAGACGGTGATTTAGCTCAACGAGCATCGCTATTGACTGTCCACTGCTGTTGATCCACAACTACAAATCAAACGCAACTAAGTCACTCTCGCCGTGTTTTTATATCGGCGACGGTCCTGTCGTTCTACTCTACAGGATTAGGGGTTCTGCTCGCTTCACAGGGAAGCGATTCGAGACCGTAGAGGGCGTTCAACGGCCGGAGATTCGATAGATCCGTCTCCACCCGCTCGAAGCGCTCGAGTAGTTGCTTCAGGGCGACGTCTGCTTCCATCCGTGCGAGATGTGCACCTAAACAGAAGTGAACTCCCGTCCCGAATGCAATGTGGCGGTTTGGATGCCGTTCAGGCCAGAACTCCTCGGGCTCATCGAAGATTTCCGGATCACGGTTTGCAGCGCCTAACCAGAGCGTTACGACATCTCCAGCCTGGATTTGCTGGCCGTTTAGCTCGACATCCTCGACAGCGATACGCTTCAGCGACTGGATCGGGGACCGGTATCGAAGTGTCTCTTCGATAGCCCGTTTATGATCGATCTCTCCCGTGCGGATCTCATCCGTCATCCCCTGTTCTTCGAAGCACCAGATCGCGTTGGTGAGAAGATTCGTCGTCGTGATATTTCCCGCGAGGAGGAGAAGCATACAGAACCCGACTTTTTCTCCTCGAGACAGTTTCTCCGCGTTCGCTGCGAGTGTAACGAGGTCATCGCCGTCGCCACCGCGGCGTTCTTCCAGCAATGTCGCGAAATACCTCCCCATCTCTTGTTGAGCCTGTTGCCGTTCCCGTTGCACCCGTTTCATCTCCTCCTGTGTGCCGTCTTCGGGGCGCGCAACGAGTGCATCCGACCAGGCTTTGAACTGCTCCCGACGTTTGGCAGGGATTCCCAGTAATTCCGCGATGACGATGACGGGAAACGGAATCGCAAACTCGTCGACGAAGTCGAACCGCTCCTCGCCTTCGAGGTTGTCCAACAAGTCCCCCAGCACCTCCTCCACCTGTGGTTGATAGTCCCGTACCGCCCCCGGTTGGAATCGTTCGTCGACGAACCCTCGGAGTCGATCGTGTTCCGGTGGATCTGTAGTGATCATCGTCTTTCGCATCGGCGTAGCGTCTTCGCCGGTGCTCGAGGACGTCTCATCGTTTCGAGATCGGTTAGCCGTAAACGCGTCGTGATCTTTGAGCACGTGATTGACATCCTCGTACCGAAATACGTCCCACGTTTCTCGTTGCTCGTCGAAGTGAACTGGAGTCTCCCGCCGCATCTCAGCGTACCATTCGAACGGCGAAAGCTGCCCTTCGCGACTTCGTATGGCTTCTGGTGGCTGTCCAACGCCGACGGCTGAATCGGGGGACTGCATGAGTTAACTGACCATTTAATCAGCTGTAGTTCTTTTGGTGGCGTCTCTTGTGAACACCATCGACCGCAAGGGCCGGAGCTCTCGCCCTGCTTCGCCTATAGATCTAAAAACGTTCGAAGACGAAACGAATCCGACCTCCAACTAGCTCTCGTGGGAGATATCGGCGATAATTCCCTCAACGAGCGTTTGAACGCGATCAACGGCACCATCCCGGTTCGTCGTCGTACGTGTATGGATACCTTGCTTGAGCAGAAAGAGGATGTGATCCGCCGTCAGTTCGGGATCTACTGGACGAAACTGCTCGAGTTCAATTCCGGTGCGGATCATCCGGGCGACTGTTTCTCGGAGGCGGTTCTCTACGATCGTTGTTTTTCTTCGAAAATCACTGTCCCACGTCGCGTGCGCCCACAGTTCGACGAAAACCCGTGACGTTGCCTTCTCGATATCCGACGGCGGGGCAAACATGACCTGCTTGACTCGCGCTGGTTTCGGATGCAGTATTTGGCCGACGAACTCTCGAAGCTCCGCTTTTACGTCGGTAATCGGGTTCTCTGCCTGCCGGTCGATGAATATGTCGACAAAGACATCGAGCATCGAGAGTAATAGATCGTCCTTGCTGTCGAAGTAGTGGTATATGATGGATGGATTTTGGCCCAGCTCTTCACCAATATCCTTGACGGAGAGATCCGCGTATCCGTGTTTGACGAGCGCACGAAATGCGGCTTCTCTGATCCGTTGTTCAGTCTCGGGACGGCTACTCATTGTACGATTATGTGAGATGGCTTCATAAGCCATTATCTATCGTAACCACTGCACACCCGATCGCACGATAGCTGTGCGATCCGGTGTGGAGTGACTTGCAGTGGCTACGATTCATCTGCGTCGTGAACGACGACGACGGTCATCGGTGCGCGTCTGACGACCTGTTCAGCAACGCTGCCAAACAGTAACCGACTGGCACCCTGGCGTCCATGACTCCCCATTACAATCTGGTCAAAGTCGTTCGTAACGGCGAATTCAACGATTTCTCGAGCCGGGTCGCCTCGTTTGAACGTCGTGTCGATAGGGTGGTCGTAGGAAGACGAGATTTCTTCGGCCGACTCCAGAAGCTTGTAAGCGTGTTCCTCCGCCCGCTCGTGTCCGGGAAAGTCTTCTTCCGAGTCGACAAATATCGTCCAGTACCCCTCCGGGAGCCGAATGACGTGCAACACCGTGATTTCGGCGTCGGGAAACTCCTCGAGAGCATACCGAAGCGCCGCGTTAGCTTGCGGTGAATCGTCGAACGGGACGACTGTTTTTCTGGCCATACGATTATATAGCACTCTAAACAGCTTAAAATAGCTCCCTCGGAAAACCCTCATCTCAGCCAGCGTCGTCGGATCGTGTGCGGAGATCTATCGTGATCCGATCGCCGCGAGCCTCACACGCCGCTATCGGCCGCTCTGTGCACCGTAGGCGTCCAGTAGCTCTTGGTACCGATTCCGTATCGTGAACTCGCTCACGCCGACCGTTTCGTCTATCGTTTTCTGCGTGATGTGTTCGTTCGTCAGCCGCGCTGCCGCGTAGAGTGCCGACGCTGCAAGACCCGGCGGGCTCTTCCCGATGTGGACGCCATCGATTTTCGCCGCCTCGAGTATGTCCCGTGCGACGTGTTCCGCTTCGTCGCTCACCTCGAGCGCTGAGGCGAACTGGGAGAGGTATTGAACGGGGTCGACAGGTGCGATTTCCAACCCGAGTTCGTTCGAAAGGTAGCGATACGCTCGCTGAAAGGGGCGTTTTTCGATGCGACTGACCGACTCGAACGTGTCGATCGTCCGTAGCGTACCGTGTTGTCGAGCCGCCGCGTAGAGACAGGCGGTCGTCATCGCTTCGACCGAACGACCGGGAAGGAGGTCCTCATCAGCGGCCCGCCGGTACAATACTGCGGCGGTTTCGCGACACTGCTCCGGTAAGCCGAGCGCCGATGCCATGCGCTCGAGTTCGCCGAACGCGTGCTTTAGATTCCGTTCCTTGGCGCTCTTCGACGTGAATCGCTCGTTCCACGTTCGAAGGCGCCGTAATTGCCGTCGCTTCCGGGCCGACACCGTCGTTCCGAACGCGTCCTCGTTTTGCCAGCCGATCGTCGTGCTGAGGCCTTTATCGTGTCGCCGTTCCGTGATCGGCGTCCCGACCCGCCGTTCGTTATCCTGGCCGTCGAACGACCGCCACTCGGGACCGTAGTCGATTTCGTCACCGTCGAGCACGAGTCCGCAGTCCGAACACACGCGCTCACCGTGTTCCTCGTCGTGGCGGATCCGTCCCGAACACTCCGAACAGATCGAGCGCTGTCGAGCCGATACGCTGTCACGCCCACGTTCGCGCGTCTGACGCTCGTCGAGTGTAGTGGCGATCGTTCCGGTCATAGTTTGATATCCATCGGAATCGCTGTCGATCCGAGATGGGTGGTATCAAGGCTTGGCGGAGAATCCCCATATTTGATAGGGAGATTCCCAGAGCCTGGGAACCGACCCGCGAGACATCGTGCTGGACGTTCACGGGAGCACAGTTCTCGTCTCTTCTTCCAATGCCCCACCTTATGTGATTATCTAATACTAAAATTCCAGACTGTAGATGGACAATCTAGTAGTGTATAAAACTTACAATATAATAGACGTATCTCGCATCATCGAGGATGTATGCTCTGGCCGAGAAAGAACCGACCCAGCTGCTGCATTTCTGCACGGACTGGCGGAAGGAGCACAACCTATCGACCATGCTTCTCGCCGATGATCACACCTCACTGACGACTATCTCTCGATTAGGACCGAGCGTCAACTCGAGCGAGTCGAACGAACCCTGATCGAAACGTTGGTTCAGATCTTCACGTAAGCGGTGACCGCGTTCGTAATTTACGGACCAATAGTCGATCGAGTACCGGCATGTGTATTGAAGCATTCACACACTATCGTAGAGAGAACCGACTAAACAATCGAAAATGTTTCATTTAGGTAAGGATGGTCAGTCAGATCGTGTTCCCCGATTGAACGCGCTGCCAGAGGGCGAGATCTGGGCGAGTTCCGTGGCGGAAAAATCGTCTCAGGGATCGAGGAGGTGACCGGTAGAGACCGAGTGGACAGCCAGGGGGAGCGAAACCGACAGCGACCGCCGTCGTTCGTCACGGCCGTCCGACGAGCCCTTCCACTGACTCGGCAAAACTCGAGCGGTGCGGGCAGTTCCCGGCTATCTCGAGAAAGCAGTGAAGACGGTCGACGCACCTCTCGCGCGGTGTTCCGGTTTCCCGGCTTCGCTGAGAGAATAAGTCAATCTGTAAACAGCTCTAATTCGATCTCGTTCGCCGCGCTGATAACGAGTCCCGCGAGATCCTCCTCGAGCTTTTTGCCGCTCATTTGATCGATGCTCCCGGAGACGCTTATCGAGCCGATTGGCCCTTCAGCGGTCGTAATCGGCGCTGCAACACACTGGACAGATGGAAGGTGTTCACCGCGTTCGAACGCGAGACCGCGATCCCGTATCGAGCGTAGTTCGCGTTTGAGTTCCGCTCTCGAGTCGATCGTCTTGTCGGTCATCTTTGGTAAGCCGACGGAATCGATGATTTCGGTCACCGCCTCCCAGTCCATCTGCGACAGGATCGCTTTTCCGCCTGCAGTTACGTGTAAGTGGACCCGCTCACCGACGACGGGAAGGTAGCTGTTCGTACCCGTCGCGCCGTTCGTGGCCCTGTACGCATAGACACCGTAGTTGTGTTCGAATATCACCAGGTTCGTCACTGCGCCGGCCGTGCTACTGAGGCTGTCCACTACCGGTTTAGCTACCTGGATCAGCTCGCGGTGTTCCCGTACCCGGTTTCCGATCCCGAGGAACCGGAGGCTGAGAAAATACCTCGTCCCGTTTTTCCGGACGTAGCCGAGCGATCGGAGGGTATCGAGGTGTTTGTAAACGGAACTGTTCGTTACGCCCGTCCGTTCGGAAATTTCGGTGATGCTGGCCTCCCCCAACTCGTTGAGTGCCTCGATTATCCGAACGGTGGTCGCGACGGAACCGACAGGATAATCCGTATCTGACATACGCGTACGTCGACGGCGATTCACATAGGTTTTCCTATGACGAAATTTCCTGACCGACAAGTGGAGATGAGAAGAGCGATTCGTAGTGCGATACTACCGGTGACGGCCTCCCGCCATTCGGTGATTCGCTCGAGCGAAAAGCAGTTAATCGCCATCCCTCGCACGAGGGGCCGCTCTCGACGTCTCGTTGTGCGAAGAAGCATCGCTCGCGATCAGTTCGGATTCGGGCTGTTCGACGATACTCGCGTTGGGGGTATATTTATAATGGGCCGCGAGAATCGTTACCCACGCATGAGATCACCTTTACAACGGTGTGAGCAGTTGCTGGTACCTTCTGGACGCTCTACTCCCGATAGCGAACTCAATACACGATGCAGTGCCGTCGCGACAATCGTCACGAGCACCTACTGATATATGTCCGAAATTGTCGATTACGATCTGTACGAAGTACCGCCTCGTTGGTTGTTCCTCCGCATCGAAACGAGCGACGGGATAGTCGGTTGGGGTGAACCGGTCGTCGAAGGACGGGCAGCAACGGTTCGAACGGCCGTCGAAGAACTGATGGATAACTATCTGGTTCGGAAGGATCCCGCTCGGATCGAGGACCACTGGCAAACGATGTATCGCGGCGGGTTCTATCGCGGCGGGCCGATCCTCATGAGTGCCATTTCCGGGATCGATCAGGCGCTCTGGGATATCAAGGGGAAGCGCTTCGGCGCGCCGGTCTACGAACTCCTCGGTGGCCGCGCCCGCGATCGGATTCGCGTGTATCAGTGGATCGGCGGCGACCGACCGTCGGAGGTCGGCGACGCGGCGGCCGAAAAAGTCGAGAACGGATTCACTGCGCTGAAAATGAACGCCACCTCGGAACTCCGCCGGGTGGACAATCCGGCGGCGATCGAGAACGCAGTGAATCGCCTCCGCGAGGTTCGAGAGCGCGTCGGGCCCGAAATTGATATCGGCGTCGACTTCCACGGCCGCGTATCCAAACCGATGGCCAAGCGACTCGCCAAAGCGCTCGAGCCGTACGAGCCGATGTTCATCGAGGAGCCGGTTCTATCCGAGCACAATGACGAACTGAAAGATATCGCCGATCACACGACGATCCCGATCGCGACTGGAGAGCGGATGTACTCCCGATGGGATTTCAAGGAAATCTTCGAAAGCGGTGCGGTGGACGTGATCCAACCGGATCTCTCCCACGCGGGTGGAATCACGGAGGTCAAGAAAATCGCGGCGATGGCAGAAGCCTACGACGTCGCGCTTGCCCCACACTGCCCGCTCGGACCCATCGCCCTCGCGTCCTGCGTTCACGTCGACATGATCTCGCCGAACGCGCTGATTCAAGAACAGAGTCTGAACATCCACTACAACGAAACGAGCGACATTCTGGATTACCTCGAGAACCAGAACGTCTTCCAGTACGACGACGGATACATCGAGGTCCCCACCGATCCGGGGTTAGGGATCAGCATCAACGAGGAGTACGTTAAACAGCAGTCGGAAAAGACCGTCAATTGGCACAACCCGGTGTGGCGAAACGAGGACGGTAGCGTCGCGGAGTGGTAAGCGATGACGGAGACGAATCATCCCGCGATAACGGGACCGTGACGAACGGAACACCATCCCGTCTCGTCGACCGGACTGCGATCATCACCGGTTCTACGCGAGGAATCGGAGCGGGAATCGCACGCCGATTCGCCAGCGAAGGGGCGAACGTAGTCATCAACGGTCGAAGCGAAGCCGCGGGTGAAGCGGTTGCTCGGGAGATAACGAACGCGTCGACTCCCGGTGAGGCAGCGTTCATCGAGGCGGATATGGGCGATCCCGAACGGATCACGGAGTTGATTACCAGCGCTGTCGACCGTTTCGGTGAAATCGATATGCTGGTCAACAACGCCGCGGTGCAGCCGGAAACGGGCGTTCGCGACGCGACGCTCAAGGACTGGAACGCCGTCATGGATATCAACTTTCGCGGCTACTGGCTGCTCGTGCGCGACGCGATCGAGTACATGCCGGAGGGAAGCAGTATCGTCAATATTTCCTCGAACCACTCCCGATCGACGCTTCCCGAGACGTTTCCGTATAACGCCGTAAAAGCGGGGATCGACGGAATGACGCGCGCGATGGCGATCGAACTCGGTCCGCTCGGCATCCGGGCCAACACCATCAACCCCGGCTGGATAGAGGTCGATCGGACGCGCGAAGAATTGGCTGACGGCCGGTACGATGAGGTCGAAGCGCTACATCCGGTCGATCGTATCGGGCAACCGGCCGACGTCGCGGGCGTTGCGGCGTTTCTCGCCAGTGACGACGCGGCGTTCGTGACCGGCTCGTCAATCCTCGTCGACGGCGGTCGGTCGGCCGTGATGCAGGACGACAATCTCGTCGCGTACAAAGACGGGATCGAATAGCGAACTCGTTTTCGACGCTTCCGCTCGAGCATCGGCGATACTCAGCGTCACCGATCGGCTGTCGGGTTCCCGCTGAAACGAGAACCCACTGTTACGCTTCCGATAGTTGGTCCAGTAATTTCCTCGTGGGAAAAATACGGGTTTCGGCCATCGATTCCGGTCCACAACGCCGTCAGGAACTCCCGATTATTTCCCATCGGGAAACAATTCGGACTCGCGGCAGTAGTATCGGTTACCGGCGGATCCGCGCTCCAGACGGTACCTGACCTCACAATATATTACACATGTACTATTGTAATTCAGATCTTGTCACTAGCACTCCGATTTCTCAATAAGAAATTATTTTCGGCGACCGAGGCCAGCGGAATGGGAACGCGTATATATCCGCACCAAAAACGAACGAACAGATGTCATCATTGGTCACGTTCGGCGAAACGATGCTTCGCCTCTCTCCGGCGGCCGGCAACCGAATCGAGACGGCGACGCAACTGAACTTCCGCACGGCCGGCGCCGAGAGCAACGTCGCCATCGCCGCCTCGAATCTCGGCTGTGAGGCGACGTGGACTTCGAAACTCCCGGACTCGCCACTCGGTCGGCGCGTCACGCGTGAGATACGGAGTCACGACGTCGAGACGAGCGTCACCTGGACGGACGAGGGACGACAGGGAACCTATTACATCGAGAAGGGAGGCGAACCCCGCGGAACGAACGTCATCTACGACCGCTCCGATGCGGCGATCAGAACTGCGACGCCGGACGAACTGACCGACGGCATCGACCTCGCCGCGACCGACGCCGTCTACACCAGCGGGATCACGCCCGCTCTCTCCGAGCAACTGGCAGAAACCACCACTGCGATGCTCGAGCGTAGCCGAGACGCCGGGGCAACGACGGTCTTCGACCTCAACTACCGCGCCAAACTGTGGTCGCCGGCGGCGGCCAGAGCCCGTTGTACCTCGCTCCTCGAGACGGTCGATATCGCAGTGATCGCCGCACGCGACGCCCGGACCGTCCTCGAGCGGACGGGGAGCGACGAGGCGATCGCTCGCGATATTTCGTCGACGTACGATCCGGCGGTCGTCGTCCTGACCCAGGGCGACGAGGGTGCGATCGCCGTCGATACCGACGGCACGCTGCACGATCAGCGCGCATTCCCCGCGGAAACGACCGATCCCATCGGCACCGGCGACGCCTTCGTCGGCGGCTTCCTCGCGCACTATCTCGAGAACGGCGACGTTTCGGGGGCGCTGGAATACGGATCGGCAACGGCAGCATTGAAACGGACGCTCGAGGGGGATCTCGCCATTCTCACGCCCGGAGAGGTCGAAGCGGTGATCGACGATCCCGACGGCGGGATCGCCAGATAGGAAACGATTCCAGCCCGTTTGCTTTCGTTACTGGGACCGAGCCGATTCGACGGCGTCGACGAACGTAGCGGCCGTCTCGCGGACCTGCGCCATATCGTCAGCCGCGATGGCGTCGTAGTCGACGATCGCGCTTCCGGCACCGACGGCAACGGCGCCGCCCTCGAAGAAGTCACCGACGTTGTCGGACGAAACGCCGCCGGTCGGCATGATATCTATATCACCGAGCGGGCCCTGTAGCGCGCCGATGTGATCGGGCCCGACCGTCGTCGCCGGGAACATCTTGAGCATGTCCGCGCCGGCCTCCATGGCCGTGACGGCCTCCGTCGGCGTCATCACGCCCGGAATCGAGACGACACCCTGTCGGTTACAGGTGCGGACCACCTCGGGATTGCAGTCCGGCGCGAGGACGAACTCCGCACCGGCGTCGATGACCGACTGGGCCGTCGGCGCGTCGAGCACCGTCCCCGCCCCGACGACGGCGTCGGTATCCGCGAGCTCTCGGTCCACCGCGGCGATCTTCTCGCTCGCGCGCTTCCCGTCGGCGGTTACTTCGATCGCGGTGACGCCCGCCTCGTGAATCGCTCGAGCGACCGACGCGATCTGTGCGTCGTCGATTCCGCGGAGGACTGCCACAACACCGCTATCGATGATTCGGTCGTGAACGTCGTTTTCGTTCGCCATACCGTCGTTTAGTGTATCGGTCTCTTTAAGCTACTGGCTTCTTCGACCGACGTGCCGTTCCGGTGACCGTCCCAAGGCAGCGACGTCTTCCTCGTTTCACGTCTGCTGCTGGCACCTCGAGCCTTGTGCGTGGAAGCGATTGGTCAGCGTCTACCCGGGAGCCAAAAGAGACGACGGTAAGTATCGCAGCATCGTGCGAATCGCCGTTCACACCGACAAATACGCCGATTAACGGCAGCGACGAGCTTGTGTTATTGTCCCAGATAGTACATGTTTAACGCACGCTTTTACTGTCGACGGCTTGGTGTGGTAGAGATGATTGGGGACAGAGAGCTGTGATATTTTATCATGTGGAAGTATATTCAGTAGCGTTCTAATTTCCACGTTTTTCGTATCGAAACCGGAGCCCACGTCGACGGGGTGCGGTCTGGACATGTTTTGCTCCATCGGCGAGAAACACGACATCACCGTGATCGTATCTCTCAGAGAGTTCTCGGAAGAATCGCTTCGCTAAAGCGGTCAGGATAGTCGATTACAGCCGCCTACGGAGTATTTTATTCGTTTTTGGATCAACAACAGTGTACAACTAATAGCGAGGCTCGTCAAATTCAATTCCAATTCATCAGACGTGGTTCAATTCGGAATTGTGTCAACTGCCGGCTGTAGATCGTATCTGTAAATCCAGTAGCGGATCGATTTTCAATTCTATTTGACACTGATATCTCTATCTTTCGATTAGTATCTAACGGCGATAGGACGACAAACCACGGTCGAATATCGAGTTCCAGCTATTGGCACGATGTCCGCTTGCATCGACTATCGTACCGAACGCGATTGACGTCAGGCGTGGGCGAGTCAGAGAGGGGGAACTGACTGAATACCGAGCGATTCGAACAATCGACCGTCCCATCCCGCAAATTAGAACCACTACTATCGAACAGCGGACTGCGTTGGCTGTCAACTCGACGGTGCTTGCACAAAAATCGACAGCAGAGGTCCGCAGGCGTCTCAAATAGTATACCGCTTTCATCCCTGATCGACAGCACGGCGACCGGAGAGAGGTTATTTGTGCCTTCACCGCCGGCCTCAGTACGGCGCGGTCACACTACCCAAGCGGCGGCCGTCGATGAATTCGAGTAGCCACCGAACTGTTCTTCTATACCTGTGGCGTAGTCGTCGTTATGGCGACCGACATCCTCGAGACTGTCGTCGAAATAGTCGCGTCCAACACCGATACTCGGATGCAAACCGAGACGGTACCGATTTCCCGAGTCAAACAGATCGCGAAATACGCGAATATTCCATCGGCCGATACTGAGGACGCGATCAAACGGGCGCTCGAGGACGGACGACTAGAGGAGATCGATGGGCAGTTAAAGCTCGTCGATTTCTAACCTTGTCATCCGAAACTGTGCCCAGCGGCGTCGATATGCGATCGCACACTGCAAACGGACTCATCCGTCGTAAGCGCTAGTTGAGTACAGCTACGTTCGTAAAGTCGTCCAATCACGCGCTTCAATTTTCCGTGTTGAATAGCCGCTGAGTCATACGTAGGGTGGTTCACGGAGCGACTCTATGTCGATGATGGCGGGTTTAAGGCGATTTCACGGAACTGGTAGTACCGTTCAACGTTCGCATGGCATCGCCGAGCGAGCGCTTGGTCGTCGAGGAGGATATCCCGGTCGTCCAACGCTGTGAGTAGTCTACGTGGTTCTACCGTTTCCGTAACCTGTCGGAGGTCCGATTATTTCGAGCCACTCACAACCCTTATGCAGATGACCGCCGTGTTTGACGTATGGTTCTCGATGCTGAACCGCCGAGTCCTCCGTCTCTGGCCGTCGAAGACGCCGAAGAATACGAAATCGACCGCTATCAGCACGAGAAGCTCGCCGAGTATCTCGAACAAGGAGCGTGGGAAGAGGGATTCAGCGAATGGATGCCCGGCACGGATCTCACCGCGACCGAGTACGCGATCGTTCGCGACCTCGACCTCGTCGACGACTTCGAGTTTATCTGGAACGACGACATCGACGAAGTCGATCATCTGGCACCAACTATCCCCGACGATTGGACCGACAGAAACGTCCACCCGGATCTCGATTCGACCGTGACGGTAGATCTGATAGAGACCGAGCTCGACGATCTCGGCGAGATCGTCGCCGACGTCCTTACTGACTACTACATCGATTGGGAGGACGAACAAGACGTCTTCGGACCGCAGTTCAATGCGCAAGACGATAGCCTCTCCGAAGCCGAATACAGCGATCGAGACGAGTTCTTCGAATAGCTCGATACACGTACTCTGTCGACGGCACGTCGAGATCGAAGCCCGTCTGTCGGACATCCAGTTTTCTTCGAGTGGCTCCGTTCGCCCACGCTCCGTTCATCGACATAGCACTGATCCGGAGGCTGCGTTCTTCCAAACTTCCGCGAGAAACGATCTTTCGGGTGCTGCGTTTCTCGCGATCAACTCGGCTATTGGATTTATCTCTCGCGAGTTGGGCTGAGTGAGCGGTTAATGATACCGACCGAAACCACATCGAAAAGTGGTTTCGTACCTTCAAAATACGAGTCGACTGCTTCCATAACTCGTGGATGGGAAGTCAGTCGAGTCTGTGAAGCTGTTGGATAACCCACTCATTGCTACAACCGTCACAGACCGTATCACGCTCTCGAGAGAAACACACCAACTGAAGAGTTCAGAACTAGACCGCGCCTACAGATCGATTACAGGACTATCGTTACAGAGACGATCGTTTTTGACAGAGGGCGATACGAAATCGCCCTCTCTCACTGTTCGGCCTTCACTAACCACGATCGATCAGGCTCCTTCTGACTGTGCTCGCTTCACTTCCTAGAAATACCGACAGACAGGCAATATTATTAGCGTCTAAACACGGCCCACGCCTTATATTCCGCACAGCCCCTAGGGCCTGTCATCGGCTGAGGTTTTTAACAGGACAGACCTTCGAAAAAATGAATTGCAGAACTCGCTTACTGGTTCGACTCATTAATGTTCGACTTTCGAATTCCTCGAGGCAGAACGACACCATAACTGACGCGACTACATATATGATTTTAACCTAAACTATGGTCTTTAGCCCGTATTTACATTCAATAGGCTTATAGCACTCTATTTATGGGGCCCGGCGTAGTTTTAGTGACCGAAAATAAACAATGCCTACCGAGGAACGACGCGGCGCAGAGCTCGATCAGGATGCTCAGACATTGCCGGATGAATTAGTGGCAATGGAGGCACCGGATATCAGCTACCTATCTCCTGAACAGGTTTGTGCACTGCTCGGCGATCTCTTTACACCGGATGTTGAGCCTGAACCGGTCGCCAGGGTTGATGAACGTAAAATACGGGCGGATGCACGGGATATCCGAGTACGAGTTTACGATAGTACGGTCTGGCACCGGTTATGCGACAGAACGAAGCCATTGTGCCGAACTCAAACTTTAGAGGAGTGTTAAATACATAGCATAGATAAATTAATTGATTCTACAATAATACTGATGGTAGAGTTATATACCTACACGTTGAGATTGACTTTGGTCAGTATGACTCGTATTGAAGTTGAAGAGGATGTGGAACTGTTCGTTCGAGACTGGGGGTCGGGTACTCCCGTCGTGTTTGTTCATGGTTGGCCATTGAGCCACATGATGTTCGAATACCAATTCACCCAGCTCCCGAGAGAGGATATTCGGTGTATCGGTATCGATCTCCGTGGCTATGGACAGTCGAGCAAACCGTGGGGGGAATACGATGTCGACGTTTTCGCTGACGATATCAAGTCGGTTCTCGACGAATTGGATGTCGACGATGTAACACTCGTGGGCTTTTCAATGGGCGGCGGGGTCGTCACCCGATATATGAGCCGACATAACGAAGATCACGTAGGGAAACTGGCGCTGCTTGGTGCTGCGAGTCCCGTTCTGACAGAACAGCCAGACTTTCCAGAAGGCATTGATAAAGATACATACGCGGACCTTGCAAAGGAATGCTACCACGACCGAGCAAAAGTAACCGGTGAGTTTACCGATTCGATATTTCATTCTGAGCCGAGCCCTGAGCTGAAAAACTGGGTCCAGAATATGTGTATGGAGTCATCGCCACAAGCGATGGCCGTTTCGATCGAATCGGTCGGTAACATGGATCTTCGTTCTGACCTCGAGGACATCTCCGTTCCGACACTCATCTGTCACGGTGTCCACGACGAGTCTTGTCCATTCGAGCTGACAGCGGAAAAACTCGATGAGGGAATTGCAAATACAGAGCTTGTTCGCTTTGATAAGAGTGGTCATGCACTCTTCTACGATGAGAAAGAGAAACTGAACCAGGAGTTGATGGAATTCAGCAATTGACAACCGCCTACAGGACAGCAATAGACTCACAATTTCCGTTTGAGTGCGCCTTGAAGCTCGAGACACCGTCTCGCGGTCGACATTCGTACCAGTTTGACCGAGATCGGCATCTGCGGGGTTGACGTCGTTCTCCCGGAGTTACCCGTTGATACTCTCCCCCTGATGTTGATTTCTCATCATTCATTTTTATTATCAGCTCTAAAAATTTGGAATGAATACTAATACGCTGCTAGCTGATAAGGATCTTGTATGGCAACCGATACCAACATCAGTGTCCAACTCGTCCGACACGCTACCGTTCTCGTGACCATTAACGATACGACAGTCCTCGTTGATCCGATGTTCGCACCACAAGACGAGATGCCGACTGTGACGGATAACCCCGCGGTTCCAGAATTCCTCACGACAGCGAACCAACGCCGGAATCCGCTCGTTCCGATGCCCGACGTCGATCTCTCCCACGACGCAGTCGCCGTCACCCATCGACATGCCGACCATTTCGACGAGGCGGCGAAATCGGAACTCGAGGCGGATGTTCCCCTCTTTTGCCAGCCTGAAGAGACGGAGGCCTTTACTGACGAGGGGTTCACTGACGTGCGGCCTGTCGACGATCAAATCTCTTTCGACGGCGTAACGATCCACCGGACGCCGGGACGTCACGGGCACGGCGAATTAGCCGAGGGAATGGGACCTGTTTCTGGATTCGTCTTCGAAGCGGATACGACGCTGTACACTGCCGGTGACACGATCTGGTACGACGCGGTCGAACGGACGCTCGACCAGTTTGATCCCGATATGGTCGTTCTCAACGGTGGCGAAGCACAGTTTGAGCAAGGCGACCCCATCACGATGGGCGTCGAAGACATCAACGCCGTCCGTAATGCGACTGACGCGACGGTCGCGGTCGTTCACATGGAGGCTATCAACCACTGTCTCCTCTCGCGCGACGAATTGCGATCGGGGACGGAGGACGTTCTCGTTCCCGAGGATGGTGAACAGTTGACCTCCTCCCGCGCCTAAAGTCGCGGGTGTGCGCTCGCACTATGTATCAACGAACGATGAGAACGTTATCGAGTCCTCGCTGATCTCGATGTGAAGTCCTTGCGCATCGCTCTCTCCATCAGACCATTCGTACGTGCTCTCTGGGCCGTCTTCTACACGAAGGCGAACCTCGACTTGGGAGCCACTAACGACTTCCTCGTACTCCTCGGTGTCTCCGGCAGTGATAGTTGCTGTTTCATCAAGCAACCGTGTGCCGGTAGGTAATCGTGCAACTCGAACGCTGGCGAGTACTGTATCCGATGTCTCGTTCGCGATAGTGATGTCCGTCGTCCCACCGGATCTTGTGCCTAAACACCCAGACAGACCGAGTACCGAAAACGAGAAACCGCCGACGAACGTTCGTCTTCCAGGTGCCACTGCCTAGGAATTTTGTCTCTACTGGAAAGTATTTTCGGGAACCTCACCCAATCGGTGTCTGCGTAGACCTACCCTGTGTTTCGTGGATATCCGCGCATGACGCCCATTTCTCAGGGCGTGATTCGAGGTCGGCGAGACGTGACTCGCAACCGGTGCCCGCCGGTTCGAGACACTTACAGCGCCGCGTACGCTCTTCGGGTGTAGCGCACGCGAGTAGATCGAACAGTTCGTGCATTACTACGACCATCAGAGTCCGCATCAATCACTCGGTGGAAGAACGCCACCTGCCGAAACGTTGGATAATAAATCTGAGGTTCAAAAACACAGGACTTGTTATAATATGGATTTGTGTTAGCAACATCGACGAGTCAAATCTCGCGCCGAAGACTGCTCCAGGGGGTAAGCGCAAGCACAGTTGCTGCAACGGGAATCGCTGGCTGTCTCGGTCGAGGTGGGGGATCACTCGATTCAGTGACTGTCGCGTACGTCCCGATTTATCCGAACATGCAACACTACGTGATGAGACAAGAGGGCTACTATGAGGACATCCCCACGGATGTCACTATCGAGCGGTTCAGTTCCGGGCCGAGCGTCGTCAAGGCGTTCGCTAGCGGAGACGTCAACGTTGCGCTGTTCGGAATCACCCCTGCGATGGTACTCATCGACAAGGGCACTGAGGCCGGTATTCTCGCGGCGAATTCGAAAAACGGCTTCAAGATCATGGCTACAACCGAACTCGTCGACCGATACGAACGGGAGGGACCGGCCACGTTCGAACGGTTCGAGCAGGAGCGCGGACGCAAGATACGATTCGGTGTCCCTCCGGACGGGAGCGTCCCCGATATCGTTCTACGGTACTGGATCCAGGAGGACCTCGACGTTGGTGAGATGGACTCCGTCATCAACAAGTCGAAGGTTCCACCGGCGAAGGCGGTCCAGACGATTCAGTCGGGCGATATCGACGCGACAATCATCCAAGAACCGTTCGCGACGATCATCGACCAGAATGACGGTTTCGGCGAACACGCCTGGTCCGGAGATATCCTGGAAAATCACCCCGTCACGGTACTGTTCGCGAACCAGCAGGTGATCGACGACAGTGAAGTCTCGGAATCGCTGGTCGAGCAACATATTGCGGCAACCGAGTTCACGGCAGCTTCGTCGGATGCGGCCGCTGCTCACGCCGCGTCGGTGATCGGCTCCGGGGTAAGCGAGGATCTCGCCGCGGCAGCGATGGACTCGCAGGCGTCGGATTTCCTCTCGGATCCACACGCGATCACCGACCAAGCCGCGACGATGGGTGAGTTCGTCTCGAACGTCAGAAACGTCGAGGAACCGATCGCGGCCGAGAGCCTGTTTGCGTTCGAACCCTACGACACTATCCGGGAATGAGCACGCGTACTGACACCAGTTCCAACACGGTGGTCGCCGGCAACTTCGAGGGTGACCTGCGGCGGTATCTACGCGGGCTGGGCGGGCTCCTCGCGTTCCTTCTCGTCTGGTGGGTCGGCGCGATGATGACTCAGCCGTCGTATCTGGTGCCGGGCCCCCTCGATTCGGTGCGCGCGTTTGTAGACCTGTTCGCAACCTCGACTGCGATTGTGGTCCCAGTTCTGGGATCGAGTCTGGTGCTGCCGACCGGCCTCGCACACCTGGCACAGACGTTGTTCCACTACGTCCCTGGCCTCCTTCTCGGTGCGAGCTGTGGGATCGGTCTCGGACTGGCGATGGGCTGGAACGGAGCCCTTGACGACTGGCTTCGGCCGCTCGTCCGGGTGCTGCGGCCGATCCCACCGCTGGCATGGATCGTCTTTGCAATCGTCTGGTTCGGCATCCATCACGCCGGCGCGGCGTTCATCGTCTTCGTCGGCGCGTTCTGGATCAACTTCTATGGAGCCTACGGTGGCGTCGAAGGCGTCTCGAGCGAGCTGACCGATGCCGCGTCGACGCTCGGGGTGGAACGCGACCTCGCGATGCTGAAGCTCGTCGCGCTCCCAAGCGCGGCTCCCCAGGTGTTGACGGGGTTCCGGACGAGCATCGGGCGGTGCTGGATGATCGTCGTCGGTGCCGAGTTGTTCGGCGCACCCGGCGTTGGCTACGAGATCATCAACGCCTCGAACAACCTCGCGATGGCGACCAGCGTCGCGTACATGTTCCTGATCAGTCTCGCGTTCCTCTGTATGGACGTCGGGTTTCGACTACTCGAACGGAGGGTCCTCGCGTGGCGATGAGTGAAATATCGTCCGACGAACAGGAGTCCAGCGAGAAGATAACGGTTCGAAGCCTCAGCAAGGCGTACGAATCGACGCAAGCGCTCGAAGACGTCTCCTTTTCGGTTGTAGAGGGCGAGTTCTGCTGTGTCGTCGGTCCGTCCGGCTGTGGGAAGACCACTCTGTTGCGGGCGATCGCCGGTCTCGACGATCCGGACAGTGGCTCGGTTCTCGTTGGCGGGGAGCCGGTCACCGATCCAGGTCTGGATCGAGGAATGGTCTTCCAGGAGTACGCACTGTTCCCCTGGCGAACCGTCCGCGGAAATATTCGATTCGGGCTTGACCGTCCCGCATGTGAGTGCGCGGACTGCGAGGCACGGGTCCGAGAGTTGATCGACCTCGTCGGGCTCGATGGCTTCGAGGACGCCTATCCGAAGGAACTGTCGGGAGGGATGAAACAGCGTGTCGGGATCGCTCGCGCCCTCGCCGTCGATCCAGAGATCCTGTTGATGGACGAACCGTTCGGCAGTGTCGATGCTCGGACGCGCGACCGCCTGCACGCCGAACTACTCGATATCTGGACACAGACCGGTCAGACCGTCGTGTTCGTCACGCATGACATCGACGAAGCGGTGACGCTGGCTGATCGCGTGGTCATCATGGATTCCGACCCTGGAACCGTTCGGACGACCGTCTCTATCGACTTAGAGCGCCCGCGCGAACGGACAGATCACGACTTCGTCGATTACGTCGCAAGAATCAGAAATAGTTTCAGCCGGCTCTATTAAACCTCGAGACGGTGACGGGATTCAACGCGGAGTCGTCCAGTTGATGTTGTAGACGGAGGCGACGAGGACTCGCTGATTGTAGCGATCAGCGTCTCGTTTACCACTGTGCACGTAATCGGTCGGCGGTATTCGCAACCGAAACGGATTACTGACGTTCATCGTCCGTTTCTTTCCAATGGCCAGGCTCCACGTCGTGGATCTCTCCCTTCGCCTCGCGTTTGCGAGGCCAGAACGCAACTAAAAGGACTGCGATATAAAACAAAGCTATCACTATTGCGACGGCCAGGCCAGGGATTCCCGGGAGCTCCGCGGCTTCAGTCCACTGTGCTTCGGGGGTAAAGAGAGTGATCTTGGAGACCCAGGCGACCCCGACGACGATAAAGAGTAACGCGTACACCCGACGGACCCGACGAGACAGGGCTTCGAGGTACGAAACCTTGAACGTCGGTTGACGGAGGTCGTCGGCGATCTCTTCTCTCCAGTTCGGATGGTGTTCGACGCCCGCGGGATCGAAGGCGTTTGCGAAGGTGTTCTCCTGGACGAACCGGACTCGAGACCGCCACACGTCATAGAATCGATAGCGTCGGACTTCGAAAAAGAGGAACATAGCCAGCAGTATCAGCCCGATTAGCAGGAGGTACGCTGGCATGTCCTCACTTGCGAACACGACCGAGAGCAAGGCGGCGATAAGGGTGATCGCCCAGTCGGTTGTTCGGTCGAGGCGATCCTGTGCGCTTACCGCCTGACTCACACTGCCTCGATAAAAATGCGGGAGGAGCGAGAGGAACGTTTCCGGATCAGTGCCGGCATCGGCCGCAACCTCCTCGTCTTGCGTCTCGAGGCGATCAGATGTATCGTCCATGTCAGTTCCACGCTTCCGACCGGGATAACGTGCTCTATACACTCGGTAGAGTTAACAAAGTATCATCTTTTCTGTGATAAGTTTCAGCGTTCAGTACGCGGGCTCTATCGTGAATAGGACTAATCTGCGTGAGGGTTCAAGTCGTCGATGAACGATAGCACTGCGGCAACGAAGAGGTCAGGCGCGGTGTTCATGGCGACGTGTTCCTGGCCCTCCAGGACGACGATTCGGCTGTCCGAGAGTGCGTCGGCGACCATCTCTACCGCGTCCTTGAACCAGCGTGGGCTCTCTCCACCCATCAGCAACAGCGTCGGCGCCGTCATCTGCTCGAACCGGGCGGGATCGAAGTGATAATTGTCGGGCGCCCGCGTCTCGCGAGACGCGGTGTGGGCGGCGTCTACACGGTCTTGCCAATTCGGCGCCGCCCGAAGCGCGTCGATCTGTGCCGATGGGATGTCAGCGATTTCGTTCAAGAAGAGGACGAGTGCCTGTTCGTCTTCGCCCCCGTCAAGCAACGACGCCATCTCCGCGAGTTCGTCTTCCTGGGAGATCTCGTGGCCGCCGACCGGAATCGGTGGCTCGTACAGGACGAGCGCCCGAAGGTTGTCAGTCCGCAGGGACGCCTCTAGGGAACAGAGCGCCCCGTAGGAGTGCCCAAGCAGGACGACGGTTTCGTCGATCGAATCGACGACTGCAGCTACGTCTTCGAACTCGCGTTTCAGGTCGTACTTCGCGGCGTCACCGCTCTCACCGCGGCCACGCCGGTCGAGTGCGTAGACGGTGAAGTATTCTTCAAAAGCGGAAAGAACTGGTTCCCATCGGGTGTGGTCCGCGGTCGTTCCGTGGACGAGCACGAACGGAGGCCCACTTCCCGATCGTTCGAACGCGATCGATGTGCCATCCGCTGACGTGACTGTTTCCATCTTTCCTCGGTTCCGGTACGTTAGCAAACTATGTGGCTCTTCCGCACACGTGGGTGAACAGGTTCGGCAGAGAAAATCCATCAGTAACGTTACCGGAACTCCTGTACGAACGCAAACACCTCCTCGACGAAGCGGTTTGGCGCAGTATTCATAGCCACGTGTCCCTGTCCCTCTAGCACCGAAATTCGGCTATTCGGGAGCGTTTCGTGAAACTGTTCTGCCACGTCTTTACTCCATTGTGGGCTCTCACCACCGACTAACAATAACGTCGGTGTGGTCATGTCTACAAACCGTTCAGGCTCGAACGCGTAGGATACGGGTGCCCGGTATTCTCGGGGCAATGTAGGGGCCTCCTCCACCCGGGCTGCCCAGTTCGGCGCTGCCCTGAGGTCATTGATCCGTGACTCCGGCAGATTGACGACCTCACGCAGAAACAGTAGGAGTGCCTGTTCGTTCTCGCCGTTCGCTACCAGCGCCTCCAACTCTTCATTCATCTCCTCGGAGTAGAGATGTTCTTCTTCCCAGGGCCCGGCAGGTTCGTATATGATGAGACTACGCAAATTGTCGGTTCTCAGGGCCGCCTCCAGCACGCAGAGCCCGCCGTGAGAATGCCCGAAGAGGTGTACTGGCTCGTCGATAGCGTTCACAACTGCGGCTACGTCCTCGAACTCTCGTTCAAGCGCGTACTCTTCGATGTCGCCACTCTCGCCGTGTCCACGGCGATCCATGGCATAGACGGTTGTGTGTTCTGCGAGCCTAGGCCGGACATCAAACAGTTCCCATCGTGCGTGATTGCTGGCCATCCCATGCACCAATACCAGGGGAGGCCCGCTTCCCGTTCGTTCAAAGGCAACCGGTGTTCCATCTGCTGAGGTGACTGTTTCCATGCTAATCGGAGAGCGTATGTACGCTCCGAGAGGCGTTAACTCCCCACATGCAAAAGAACAAAATTTGTGCGATATGAGTTATGAATTCAGCACGATTGTCGAAACCCATAACCGTTTGAGGGTTTCAGCAAGGCCATCAATTTCAAAAGAGTATTCCCTCCTAACGCGGGACGGAAGCTCTTGTGGTCACGTCTAGGTGGATGTCACAGAGAACCCCAACTGCAATTCGGGATTATACATTTTTCGTCCCGTTATTTCAGTTCCCTGAGTGGATGTGAACCGAACGCTTAAGAATCTGTCAAAGGTGTGTGTTAACATGGCAATGTATCGGTTCCGCGGAAACAGTCGATGGGTTCGATCGCAGCCACTCGAGCACGAGGCTCCGGGAGGGACACCGGCTCCCAACACGTTCCCGGGACAGCGAGCGGGTGACGCCTGTGAGCGGTATTCGTCGCACGGAGATCGGCAAACGCCGATAATTCGACACAGACGAGGGACCGAACCGTGAGCCTCATTTCGGATATCAGTATCGATCATCCGGATCTCGCGTTGGCGCCGACGATTCGCGAGTATCCGGACGCACGAATCGAAGTCGTGAGCCATTCGACGACGGACCCTGAGACGGGGCGGTTCTTTTTCGTCGTCAGCGGCGTCGACGAAACGTTCGATCGGGCGCTCGAGCAGGACCACACGGTCGCGTGGTGGACGCTCGTCGACGAGTCCGGTTCGAATCGGATCTATCAACTGCGCCACACCGAGCGGACGAAGCTGATTTCGACCAAGACGATCGAACTCAACGGCATTCTCCTCGAGTGCGTGAGCAACAGCCGCGGGTGGGACGTCCGGCTTCACTTGCCGGATCGGAACGCGCTGGCCGACCTCTGTGCGTACTGCGAGCGGGAAGGATACGCGTTCGAGCTTCATCGCATGTTTCGACAGGACGAGTGGACGAGGGGCGTCGCCGCGGAACTCACCGACGAACAGTACGACGCGATCATGGCGGCGTACGAGGAGGGATACTTCGAGGAGCCGCGCGAGATATCGCTCGAGGACCTCGCCGCCCGGCTCGATATCTCGCCTACCGCCGCCGGCGGTCGAATCCGTCGCGGCACCGAACAACTGATTCGGGCGACGCTCGCTCGAGAACACCAGTGACGGCAAAACGGGCTCGAACACGCCAGCGACGGCGGAACGGGGTTGACGGCGAGCGGTCACACGACTGCGACGTGATCGTCCCGCGGTTCGTAGAGCGCGCCGGTGAGACGCACGTCCCGGATCGATTCGAGGGTCTCACCGATGGTGGCTCCCCGATCGCTCATCGCGGCGGCGACGATCCCGACCGGGACGCCCTCGTCGTAGTGGGTCTCGAGTTTGACGACGACGCACTCGAGGTCGTCCGCGGCGGGAAGCTCGAACGCGACGTCGGCTCGCGTCCAGACGAGTTCGTGGCTCGTGTGTCGACTGTGGCGGCGGTAGAATTCGATCAGTTCGTTCGGTGATTCGGCCGCTTTCGTGACGCCACAGTCCGAACAGGTGGCTTCGAACGCGTGCGAGTGGTGTCGGCTCATGACTCAGAAGCGGTCGATCGCGGTCACGCCTCGTAGGCCTCCTGTGCGAGCAAGTGCAGCCTGTGGACGGTGTGTTCGTTCGGCCCGAGCTGTGCCTGTGCGATGGCGCCCGACTCGAGTCCGCGTTGCTGTCGTTCGACCAGTTCGAAGTCTTCTTCCTGGAGCTGTCGGCTCGTTCGGACGAACTCCGCCTCCTCGTCGCTCAGCTCCGAATCCTGGAAGTAGTAGTCGGCGACGAGCTGGAACCGGTTTTCGTCGATCGGGTCGATGATGTAGGTGCCGTACCCGTTGGCGGTGCCGTACATATTGACGGTGAAGTTTGGCCAGAAGTAGTAGAACTTCGCCTCGTGCTCGTCGTGGATGCGCACCTCGTCGTCGACGTCCTCTTTGTGTTTGTAGTGGAGCACCCAGTGGTAGTCGTCGACCTCGAGTTCCGAATCCATCAGTTCGAGGCCCTCGACCCACTCCTGGTGGTTCGCTTGACAGTGATCGCACTCCGAGTAGTTCCCGCCGAAGACCTTCCAGTTACACTCGACCTCGGAGACGTATCGCCTCGCGAGTTGGTACTCGCCCAGCGGAAGCGCCTCGAGTTCGTCTTTCATCGCTCCGGCCTGTTCCTCGAGCGACAGCGGCGGATCATCGTGGAGATTGACGAAGACGAACGGGCCGATTCGGTCGGAGCGAACTTCCAGAAGGGCGTTTCGATCGGCATCGAGTTCGGCGACCTCCCCGTCCTCGAGATCCGGGTTCAACCGGGCGTCTTCGAAGCTCTTGGGCGTATTCGTGAGCGATCCGTCGAGGTCGTACGTCCAGAGGTGGTAAGGACAGCGGATGCGTCGCGCGTTGCCGGGGTCGGTCATCGGCGTCTCCTCGACCATCGCGGAGCCGCGGTGGGCGCAGACGTTGTAGTACGCCCGAACCTCGCCCTCGTGGTCGCGAACGACGATGAGTTCGCTGTCGCCGATGGTTCGGGTGAAGTGGTCGCCCGGTTCGGGCACGCAGTTCGCGTGACCAGCGTAGATCCAGTACCGTCCGAACACCTTCTCTTTTTCCATCTCATGGACCTCGCGATCGGTGAAGTACTGCGCCGGGAGTGCGTTCGTCTCGTCGGTGATATCTTCGCTGACGCGTTCGACTTCGTCGAGACCGTTGTTCCACCTGGTCATGAGTATATGCCATGTGTTGTCGTACCAGTCAATAAGGCTTGATCGCAGGTAGTGAGGACGTATAAGTACCGTTTGTCGGACCGAACGGAACGGGGATACGGGAGGATGGCGACCACCAAGGAGGGGGTTCTGCGAGTACTACTTGAGTATCGCAGGTGACACGGGCAAACCATCAAGGGGGCCGTTATCGAACCCGTGTGGAGTATGGGAACACCTGACGATCAATACGACGTGATCGTGATCGGCGTCGGTGGGATGGGAAGCGCGACGACCGCCCATCTGGCTCGACGCGGACTCGACGTGCTGGGGCTCGAGCGGTACGATATTCCCCACACGAGCGGTTCGTCCCACGGCATCACGCGGATCATTCGACGTGCTTACTACGAACACCCCTCCTACATTCCGCTCGTCGAACGAGCCTACGAACTCTGGGACGACCTCGCCGAACGAACGGGACGAGACGTTATCCACCGAACGGGATCGATCGACGCCGGGGCCGAGGACGACATCGTCTTCGGGGGCTCGCTCGAATCGTGCGAGCGGTACGATATCCCGCACGAAGTGCTCACGAGCCGCGAGGTGACCGAACGCTTTCCGGGCTATCAGTTACCCGAGGACCACCTGGCGGTCTATCAGCCCGACGGCGGGTTCGTCGTCCCGGAACAGGCGATCGTCGCACACGTCGAGCAAGCGCAGGCAGCCGGCGGCGAGATCCGCGCCCGCGAACGGGTCGACGGGTGGACGGACACGGCTGACGGCGGCGTCCGCGTCGAGACGGATAGGGGAACCTACGAAGCCGCAAAGCTCGTGCTCGCCGCCGGCGCGTGGAACGCCAAATTCGCGGACGCGCTCGAGGGGCTCGCCGTCCCCGAGCGCCAGGTGCTCGCGTGGTTCCAGCCGGAGACGCCGTCGCGGTTCGAACCGGATCAGTTCCCGGTGTGGAACCTGAGCGTTCCCGAGGGCCGGTTCTACGGGCTGCCGATCTACGACGTACCGGGGATGAAACTCGGCCGCTACCACCACCGCGACGAGCGGGTCGATCCCGACGACTACGAGACCGACCCCCAGCCCGAGGACGAGCGCATCCTCCGGGAGTTCGCCGAGAACTACTTCCCCGAGGGCGCCGGGCCGACGATGCGCCTCGCCACCTGCATGTTCACGAACTCGCCGGACGAACACTTCATACTCGATACGCTTCCCGACTACCCGCAAGTGGTCGTCGGCGCCGGCTTCTCCGGGCACGGGTTCAAGTTCGCCAGCGCGATCGGTGAAGTGCTCGCGGACCTCGCGACGGAGAGAGAGACCGAGCATTCCATCGAGATGTTCTCGCTCGAGCGCTTCGACGAGTAGTCGTCTCGGCAAAGACGCTGATCCGGAGCGACGCTGGCTGATCGATGTGATTACGAACTCAGCGCAGTGACGACGTCTTCGACGGCGAACAATCGCAGATCGTCCCGTTCTTCAGCGGCCTCCTCGACGGCCGGCGTGAAGCCGCTTCGGGAGAACAACGCGTATTCGTGCGTCCGTTCTCCGCCTCCGGTCGGCGTCCAGCGAAGCTCTTCGACGTGGGATTTGAGTTTCGAGAACGCATCGTAGCCAAGCGATGACCGCTGGAATGTACACTCACCGGTGATCGAGACGTGTTGATCGATCAGTCGCAATCGGGAAAGCCGGTTCAAGCACTTTGAGAGTTGGTTGTAATGGCTCTGTTGAAACCATCTGCCGCTGATAGGAAGTAGTGTGATAGGTATGAGTGCATATTGACATCAAAAGCTCATTCTGACATTTCTGCGTCGTGTCGGCGGACGAGACTCCCGACATACCAGAATTTCAGTACCATAGAAGCTACCCCGCTCAGCGTTGCTCGAATCGGCTTTTTCCGATAGGCGGAGACGAATGCGTATCCCGTTACAGGGATGTTGATCAAGTTGAGAACGTTCGGATACGATAATCCGAGAACACGCTGTTCTTGCTCTTCTGTCCACCATTCTTCGGCAAGCACTACTCGAGTCATCCACGCATCGTTGCTCTCTGATGGTGAGAACAGCAACGGGTTGATGGCTGTGAATACCATCGCGGTACCCGCGAGTTTTCAATTCCGATGATATACCGCGTAAAGAAGGACGGGAAGCACGAGTACGCGACTCCAGCCGCTTTTTGGGTTCGAGTGTCTCTCCCAGAAGGTTTGCTCAAACTCTTCAAGCGAGGGCATACCTACAGAGTAAGGTGCTGGCTGCAAATAGATTCGGCATCGTATCATCGCCTTGGGAGATGTGTGAGCGTTCTGTATTGATCACTGGTGGTTCGCTCCTGTCTTTTTCTAATGATTTCAGCAAGGCCTCTGAGAGTACCGGATCTACAAAACAGGTTTAGGTCTCCCGAAAATGTGTGCCTCCTGAAAGATATATGGTTGTGGAGCACTACCCCTCATTCGATGAGTACTCAAGAGACGACCGTCCGTCAACAGGCCGGCACCGTCGACGAAAACGCGCTCCGGCTCGATCAGGACAAAGCCGGACAGATCGTCGAGACACTGAACTCCGAACTGGCGAACTCGTACGTCCTCTACCACCAGCTCAAAAAGCACCACTGGGTCGTCGAGGGCGCCGAGTTCCTATCGCTGCACGAGTTCCTCGAGGAGGCCTACGAGCACGTCGAAGAGGGTGCCGACGAGATCGCCGAGCGCGCGCAGGCGCTGGGCGGCGTCCCCGTCTCGGGTCCGTCGAACCTCGAGGAGCGCGCGACCGTCGAGTTCGAGGGCGAAGACGTCTACGACGCCCGCACCATGTTCGAGAACGACCTCGAGACGTACGGCGAGATCATCGAGTCGATGCGCGGCAGCATCGACCTCGCCGAGAACCTCGGTGACCCCGCGACCGGCGAGATACTGCGCGAGATCCTCGTCGACCTCGAAGAAGACGCTCACCACTTCGAACACTACCTCGAAGACGACACGCTCGTCCTCGAGGATGCCACTCACTGAACTGGTGACCCGAATGGCACAAAAACAAGGCAGGCTCGTTCGGGAGCCCGATACGGGCGAGCGCCGTCAAGAGTGGGGCACCATCGCGGAGAACGCACTCCGGGTCGACCGCGCCGACGCTGAAGTAATCATTGACGCCCTGAGCGTCGACCACGCGGGATCGTTCAACCTGTTCTACCTGCTTCGCAAGCATTACTGGACCGCTGCAGGTGCCGAACACGAGGAGGTCGCTAACTTCCTCGAGGATGCCTACAAACGCGTGCGCGAGGTTACCGACGACCTCGCGATTCGAATCGTCGAACTCGGAGGGGTCCCGCCAAATACGCCGCCGACGATTCAGGAACGGGCCGAAGTTCATCTCGAGGCCGAGGATCTATACGATCTTCGTACCTCCCTGGACGGTGATCTCGAGGGGTATGCGACCCTGATCGTCAGTATGCGGGAACACATCGCTCTCGCAGAAAAGAGGGGCGATCCGGGCACGGCCGAACTGCTCCGTGACCACCTCGAAGACCTCGAAGCGGACGCCCACGTCATCGAGCAGTTACTCGAAGACGATACGCTCGTTCGCGCGGCGGTGTTGGAGGAACGATGACGAGTACACCACACCTCAGACGACCCGACCCGTCTCACGTCCGTCAGGAGTGGGAGACGGTCGACGATAGTGCGCTCCGTCTCGAACGGGACGTGGCTGAACAGCTGGTCACAGCCTTGAACAGCGAAGTATCGGGGCTGTATATCCTCTTCAATCAGGTGCGCAAGCATTACTGGCTCGTCGAGGGGGCCGAGTCGGGGCCACTCGGTGACTTCCTCGAGGATGCTGCCGACCGGCTCACGGAGATGACCGACGACATCGCTATTCGGATCACCGCGCTCGGCGGTGTGCCGGCCTGTGGGCCGATGGGCATCCGCCAACACGCGCCAATATTCATCGAAGACGCCCATCACTACGATGTCCGCTCGTCGCTCGAGCGTGACCTCGACGGGTACGCAACGCTCGCGGTGCAGTGGCGCGACCATATCGAACTGGCGGACCGGTTCGGCGATGTGGCGACGAGCGAACTCCTGCGCCGCCATCTGAAGACGCTCGAGGAGGACGCACACGTCCTCGATCGATACCTTGCAGACGATACGCTCGCGCTGCGCGACGCGACCAGGTGAATCGTTTCGGGGCAACCCGTAGGATTCGTTCCATCAGCGTATATACGTCCCAGATTATTCACCCGGAGAGCTATGCGATCTCGTGGGGCACGACAGTATGTTATATGAGTACAGGGAACACGATCCCCGACACCGCGGGAACCGTAATCGTCGGTGCCGGCTGCGTCGGTTGCAGCGCAGCCTACCACCTGACTCGCCTCGGACGCGAAGACGTCGTCGTGGTCGATCAGGGTCCGCTGTTCGAGACCGGCGGCTCCACCTCGCACGCGCCCGGACTGGTCTTTCAGACCTCGAGTTCCAAGCTCATGACGCGACTCGCCGCCTACACGCGTGATCTCTACTCGGAACTCGGCGACTTTCGCACGAGCGGCGGTATCGAGGTCGCCTCCACCGACGACCGGTGGCAGTACCTGAAACGGAAGCTCGAGTGGGGCCGCGCCTACGGACTCGAGGGCGGCGAACTCCTCTCGCCCGATGCGGTTGCCGACCGCGTCCCGCAGGTGAACGAGGAGACCATCCTGGGCGGCTACTACCAGCCGACGGACGGCAAAGCCCACGCCGTCGACGCCTCGGCGACGATGGCGAAACGAGCCCGAGATTCGGGAGCGAGTTTCCACGGCGAGACCACGGTGACCGACCTCGAGGTCGCCGACGGGAGTATCGAGGCCGTCGTCACCGATCGAGGTCGCATCGAGGCCGACGAGGTGCTCGTCGCGACCAACATCTGGGGACCGCTGTTCGGCGACATGGTCGGCGTCGACGTTCCGCTGGTTCCCTGCGCCCACCAGTACCTCGTCACCGACGAATTACCCGAACTCGACGGCGCGAGTCGGGAGATCGAACAGCCCGTATTGCGCCACCAGGACGCCTCGCTGTACTTCCGCCAACACGGCGAGCGCTACGGCATCGGCTCGTACAATCACGAGCCGCTGCTCGTCGATCCGGCGGACATCTACGGGCCGGAGCAACTCGAGGATCTCGGCCTCGAGTACCCGTCGCTGCGCGAGTTCACGGCAGCGCACTTCCACGAGAACACGCACCCCGACCACGAGAGGACGGCCGCCGAAGCGGCCGGCGAACTCGTCCCGTCGATCCGGGACGCCGAGTTCGAATCGGGGATCAACGGCATGTTCTGTTTCACGCCCGACGGCAACCCGATTCTCGGACCGACGGAGGAGATCGACGGCCTCTGGTGGGCGCTCGCGATCTGGGTGACTCAGTCGGGCGGCGCGGGGAGCGTGATCGCCCACTGGATGGAAGACGGAATTCCCCGTCTCGACGGGGACCGCGTGGACGCCTCGGGAGCGCACATCTCTCGGTTCCAGCCCCACGCGGGCTCGCGCGAGTACACCTGGGGACGCGGCGCTCAGCAATATCAGGAGGTCTACCAGTTGATCCACCCCCGCGAGCAGCCCCAGGGGCAGCGCGGACTCCGGCGGAGCCCGTTCTACGACCGGCAGGCGGAACTCGGTGCGGAGTTCTACGATTCGGGCGGCTGGGAAGTACCCCAGTGGTACGCGTCGAACGAGACGTTGCTCGAGGAGTACGACGTCCCCGACAGGCCGGACTGGCTCGACCTCGGCTGGTCGAAAGCGCAGGGCGTCGAGCACCAGGCCGTCCGCGACCGGGTCGCGATGGTCGACATGACCACCTACACCGGGATCGAGGTGACCGGCAACGGCGCGACCGACCTCCTCCAGGGGCTCCTGACGAACGACGTCGACGTTTCGCTGGGTCGGATCCGCTACGCGGCGATGTGCAACGAGGACGGCGGGATCCTCGCGGACGTGACGGTCGCCAGGTTCGCGGACGACCGATACGTGCTGTTCACCGGCGGCGGGAACTCCGCGACGCTGCACTCGCGGTGGATCCGCGAGCGCGCCCCGGACGACGGCTCCGTCTCGATCACGGTCCACGACTCGAGTCGCTGTGGCATCGGCGTCTTCGGCCCCGAAGCGCGAACCGTCCTCGAGCCGCTGGTGGAGGCGGACCTCTCGAACGACGCGTTCCCGTTCTACACCGCCCGAGAGACGTCCCTCGGGAGCATCCCCGTGACGATGCTCCGGCTCTCCTACGCCGGCGAACTGGGCTGGGAGCTGTACGCCCCCACGGAGTACGGCGCGCAGTTGTGGGAGACGATCGAGGACGCCGGCGAGGAACACGGCATCGTCCCGATGGGCTGGGCCGCCCTCGAGTCGACGAGCCTCGAGAAGGGGTTCCGGCTGTGGGGGTCCGACATCACCCCCGAGTACAACCCGTACGAGGCGGGGATCGGCTTCGCGGTCGACCTCGAGACCGACTTCGTCGGGAAAGAGGCGCTGATGCGGGCGCGCGAGTCGGGGCTCGAGCGCGAGATCGCGCCGATCACGCTCGACGAACCGGGTGCGCTCGTCGACTGCGGCCACCCCGTGATCGACCCGGACGACGGCGCGGTCCTCGGTCCCGTAGAGCGGGCGGGCTACGGCTACACGATCGATTCGGGGATCGCGTACGCTTACCTCCCGCCGGCGTACGCGGAGGCGGGTCGCGACGTCGAGATCGAGTACGAGAACGAGCGCTATCCGGCGACCGTCCGGGACGAACCGCTGTTCGATCCGGATCGCGAGAAGATGCTCCGGTGATCGCATGACCCGGCAGTTCGAATCCGTCACGTTCGCCGACATCGAGGCTGCTCGCGACCGGCTCGACGACGAGTCGATCATCAAACGCACGCCGGTCGAGCGGAGCACGTCGCTCGACGACCTGACCGGCGGCGAGGTCCACCTCAAGATGGAACACCTCCAGTGGACGGGTTCGTTCAAAACGCGCGGCGCGTACAACAAGATCGAACGGTGTCTCGAGGACGGCGGCGTCGATCGGGTCGTCGCGGCCAGTGCGGGTAATCACGCGCAGGGAGTCGCGCTCGCGGCGACCACGCTCGGCGTCGGATCGACGATCGTCATGCCGAAGGGTGCCCCACAGGCGAAAGTCGATGCGACTCGCGGCTACGGCGCGGACGTCGAACTCGTCGGAACGGACTTTCAGGCGGCGATGGACCACGCGACGGGTCTCGTCGGCGACGAGGGTACGGAGTTCGTCCACGCGTACGACGATCCCGCGATCGTTGCCGGACAGGGAACGCTCGGGCTCGAGATGTACGAGGACCTCCCGGCGGTGGACACAGTCGTCGTGCCGATCGGCGGCGGCGGTCTCATCTCGGGGATCGCGACCGCGTTCGCCGAACTGGCTCCGGAAATACGGATCGTCGGGGTCCAGGCCGCCGACGCCGCGACGGTCCCGGAGAGCCTCGAGAAGGGCGATCCGGTCACGCTCGATTCGGTGAACACGATCGCCGACGGCATCGCGACGGGCGGCGTCTCGGAGTTGACGCTCTCGCTCATCGAGTCGCACGTCGACGAGGTGGTGACCGTTACGGACGGCGAAATCGCCCGCGCGATTCTGCTACTGTTAGAGCGTGCGAAACAGGTCGTCGAGGGAGCGGGCGCGGCCTCGGTCGCCGCGATTCTCAGCGACGATCTGGACGTAACCGGCGAGACGGTAATGCCGTTGCTGTGCGGCGGCAACCTCGACATGACGATGCTCCAGACGGTTCTCGTTCACGCGCTGACCGACCGCGAGCAACTGTTACGGCTGCGCGTTCGGATCACCGACCGTCCCGGAAAGATGGAGGAGGTATCGGGGATCATCGCTGGACACGGCGCGAACATTCAGGCCGTCCGTCACGACCGCTCCGCTCCCGAACTCGACGTCGGTGAGGCGACGCTCGTCTTTCAGGTCGAGACGAGCGGCTCGGCCCAGTCGCGGGCGATCATCCGGTCGATCCGCGACAGCGGGTACGAGGTGACACACGTCAACGCCTGACGGACGTTCTATCCGGAACCGGTGCTGTTTTGTTTCGCTTTCACCACCTCCTACTCCGATAGCCAGACGCGCGTCCGCAGAATTGATTATAAACAGCACAGGTGATACAGACGAATCTTGATAATGGTTATTGGTATCTAACAGCATGATGTGCTATGGCGAGACACACAACGCTACCCGACGGACGAAACACCGCCGATCAGCGGTCAGTGGACCGCGTGAAACGACATAGGTTGGCGATTCCCGAAACGGGGTAACTCGCGATGAGCGAACGCGACGAAGGCACGTCGATTCGAACGTTCCTCGACGAGCTCGATTACACCGTTTTCGGTGTCGGGTTCGTCGCAACCGCAATCGTCGTGGCCGCGTTTCTCCTCCGGCCCGACGCGGCGTTCGATCGCATGGAGGGGACGAACGCGTTCCTCTGGGAGTCACTCGGCTGGGCCTACCTCGTCTCGATGTTCCTGCTGGTGGTGTTCGTCCTGTATCTGATCTTCGGGCCGTGGGGCAACATCAAACTCGGTGCCGAAGACGAAGCGCCGGCGTTTCGCTTCTCCGCGTACTTCGCGATGTTGTACTCCGCGGGAATCGCCGCCGGAATCGTGTTCTGGGGTCCGGCGGAAGCGATCTTTCACTACTCCTCGCCCTCGCCGCTATCGGGCGCAGAAGCGGAGTCGACGAGCGCTGCCGTCGCCGCCCTCCAGTACACGTTCTTCCACTGGGGCCTGTCGGCGTGGTCGGCGTACGTGATCGTGGCGATTCCGATCGCGTACTTCGCCTATCGGCGGGACGCGCCGATGCGGATTTCGACGATTATCGGCCCGATCGTCGGCTTCGACAACCTCGACGGCCCGTGGGCGAAAGCGGTCGACATCCTGGCGGTGTTCGCGACCATTGGCGGCATCGCGACCACGCTCGGGCTGGTCGGCAACCAGTTTCTCGTCGGTCTCGAGTACAGCGCCGGCGTCGGGCTGGGAGACACCGGAACGGTGCTCGTCATCACTGGCCTGACAATCGCGTTCACCCTCTCCGTCGCACTCGGCGTCGAACGGGGCATTCTTCGAATTTCGATCTTCAACATGAGCCTGTTCGCCATCCTGACCGCGGCGGCGTTCATCCTCGGACCGACGATCTACATCGTGACCGTCGGGACCCAGGCCCTCGGCGGCTACATCAACGAGTTCGTCACGATGAGCCTCTACCTCGGTGCCGGCGAAACCGGCGGGGTCGGGGCCGACGGCGACTTCGTCGGCGCCTGGACTATCTTCTACTGGGCGTGGTGGTTCTCGTGGGCACCGTTCGTCGGACTGTTCATTGCCCGCATCTCCCGCGGACGGACCGTCCGCCAGGTCGCCGCGACGGGCGTTCTCGCCTCGACGGGCGTCACGATCCCGTGGTTCGCCACGATGGGCGGCACGTCGATCTACATGCAGTCTTCCGGACAGACCGATATCCTCGGAACGCTCGAGGCGTGGGGCTTCGACGAGGCCGTCGCCGGGTATCCGCTATTCGAAGCGCTTCCGGCCGGAGAGCTCCTGACGGTTCTGTTCTTGGTACTGGTGACGACCTTCTTCATCACCTCAGCGGACTCATCGACGCTCGCACTCGCCATGCTCACCACCGGCGGGAAGGAAGAGCCGTCGACGATCAATCGCGTCATCTGGGGCGGACTGATGGGTGCACTCGCCTCGCTGCTGATGGTCGGCGGCGGCACCGAGGCGCTCCAGCAGGCCGCCATCATCGCCGGCGGCCCCTTCGCGATCATCACGCTGCTCGCCGTCGCAGTAATGATACTGACGTTCGGCGGTCAGCGGGCGGTCTTCCTCGAGGAGACCGAGTCGACGTCGGCGTCGACCGGGGTGTCGGCGTCCGAGGACGATTGAACCTCGAGGTCCTCCCCATCGCTTGTCGTCGACCACGATCGTCGTTCCCGACGGAAACTACGCCGCTGCTGTCACGGAATTCTTCGCGCGGCAAAAGACAGCCGAGGGCGGAGCAGCTATATGAATTCCCGCTGGAAACGATACCCGTGCAACCACTTTCAGTATCGGGACCGTGGGATCTTCGGCTCGATCCCGAGCGCGACGGATATGTCGAAGAGCCGTCCGATGACGATGTCGACGGGACCATTTTCCTCCCCGGGACGACTGACGAGTACGGCTACGGGAACGAAGTCGATGATCAACCGCGCGATCACCTCCAGCGGACTCACCGGTACGAGGGGGCAGCGTGGTACCGCCGCACCGTCTCTCTCCCTGATTCTTGGGCGGACAAACGCGTGACGCTCTCGCTCGAGCGAACCAGACCGACGGCGATCTGGGTCGACGGGGAACACATCGGCTCACGAGAGTGTCTGAGTACCCCGCACGTCTACGACCTCACTGGGGCGATCGGGCCCGGCGAGCACGAACTCGCCATCCGAGTCGACAACGCTGACGATTCGATGGATCGTCCGGGCGTTCGCCGATCGCACGCGAGCACCGAACACACACAGACCAACTGGAACGGCGTCGTCGGTGACCTCCGATTGGACGCGACACCACCAGTCTGGATCGAAAGCGTCCGAACGAACCCGGACCCGAGCGAGAACGCGGTCGACCTCACGGTACGCCTCAATAACGTCACGGAGACCGCTCAGCAGGGAACGCTCACGGCCGCTGCCCGGAGCGTGACCACCGGTGAGACCCACGTCGTAGACGCCGTCGACCGGTCCGTCTCGGTCGATGCCGGTGACGGATCGGAGCCGGGTCGAACGACTCTCGAGTTCACGTACGACCTCGGGCCCGACGCGCTCACGTGGGACGAGTTCTCGCCGGCGGTCTACGACCTGACCGTTTCGCTCGAGACAGCGGGGAGCGGGAACGCCTACGTCAGCGAGTTCGAGACCACGTTCGGCCTCCGCGAGTTCGAAGCCGACGGGACGCAGTTTGCGATCAACGGAACGACGATCTTCCTGCGCGGTCGGACGGATTGCTGTGTCTTCCCCGACACCGCGTATCCGCCGACGACGACCGCCGAATGGATCGACCACATGGAGACCGCCAAAGAGTACGGCATCAACCACTACCGCTTTCACAGCTGGTGTCCGCCGGAGGCCGCCTTCGAGGCGGCAGACCGGGTCGGGATCTATCTGCAACCGGAGTGCTCCCAGTGGAACTTCGGCACCTCGCTCGACGACGATGACGGTTACGCATACTACAGGCGAGAGGCCGAGCGCATTCTCGAGGCCTACGGCAACCACCCCTCGTTCGTCTGTTTCACACTCGGCAACGAAAACAAGGGCGACGAAGATCGGATGGCCGAACTCGTCCGCCACTGTCGAGCGCTCGACGACCGCCGGCTGTACGCCTACGGGGCGAACAACTTCCTCACCTCGCCACACCCCGGAGCGGCTGACAACTTCTTTATCACCGCCAACGTTCCCGAGGATCCCGCGGCCAGCCACTGGGACGTCGACCGAACGCCCATCCGCGGAACCGGACACGTTAACGATTCCCCGCCGTCGACGACCGTCGACTACGAGAAAAAACTCGAGCCCTACGACCTCCCCGTCGTGGGTCACGAAATCGGCCAGTACCAGATCTACCCCGACTACGATGAGAGACGGAAGTATCGCGGGGTGCTTCGGGCCCGGAATCTCGAGCGATTCGAGCGCTCACTTGCCGACCGCTACATGGACGGTTCCGATACGGATTTTCAGGCCGCGTCCGGGGCGCTTTCGGTCGCGTGCTATCGCGAAGATATCGAAGCCGCGTTCCGGACGGACGGCTTCGGCGGCTTCCAGCTGCTCGGCCTCGACGACTTCCCGGGCCAAGGAACTGCGATGATCGGTATTCTCGACTCGTTCATGGAGTCGAAGGGGCTGATCGAGCCCCACGAATGGCGTCGTTTTTGTGACGCGCGCGTCCCCCTTCTCTCGTTCGACCGGTACGCCGTCACAACTGACGACAACTTCACGGCCGAGGCGATGCTCGCTAACTACGGTCCCGGAACGATCGCGGACGCGAACGCAACCTGGTCGATCGCGACGCGTGACGGGACGAAAATCGCCACCGGCGACCTCAAACGGAGTGACGTCGAACAGGGCAGTCTAGCGACCCTCGGGACGATCGATGCCTCGCTCGATGCCGTCGACGCGCCCGCTCGGGCCGAGATAACCCTCACGATCGAGGGCGAAGAACTCGAGGACGGTTCCGCTGTCGACCTGCGAACAGCTTATCCGATCTGGGTCTATCCCGAGACCCCTGAGGCTACAGTTGACGCCGACGAAATCGGCGTTTCTCGGCGCTTCGACGAGGCGACTCGAGCGCGACTGGAGGACGGGGAGACGATCCTCTTGCTCCCGGAGTCGAGCGCGCTCCGATACAGTCTCGAGGGGGCGTTCCAGCCGGATTTCTGGAACTACGAGATCTTCAAACGAAACGGCAAGCCGGGAACCCTCGGGATGACGACGGATGCGGATCATCCGCTGTTCAACGCCTTTCCTACCGAGGGTCACACGAACTGGCAGTGGTGGCCCCTCCTGCGGCGCTCGCGACCGATCGTTCTCGACGATGCACCCGCCGAATTCGAGCCCACCGTACAGATCATCGATACGATCTACCGAAACCACAAGCTAGGCGTCTACTTCGAAACCGCCGTTGGCGACGGCAAACTCGCGGTCTGTACGCTGGATCTCTCCGGAGACGATCCCGTGGTCCGGCAGTTCCGACAGAGCCTCGAGTCCTACCTCGTGTCCGAATCGTTCGACCCGGATCCCACGCTCTCAACCGGCGTTCTCGACAGCCTTCTCGATGCTGGACAGGACGAAGAACGCGTCTACGGCGACGACGCTGGCGCGTGGGTGGACCACGACTGATCTGTCCACGGATCAAGACTCGTGGCGGACTCGAACGAACGATGGATCGTTCCCGGTGGACGACCGTGATGGCGATCAAACTCAGAACGGTTCTCACTGTCTTCAGCTTCTGGTTGAAAGGGATCTGAAGCCTGATCTCGACGCAACCTCGAGAGCGTACTCTGGGAGCCGACTGTCGTGATAGTTCAACCGTCGGTGTAAATCATTTAACATCTCGGCCGAGGTACGTCTATGCAGATGATCACGCTGTTTGCACTCACGTTCGATTTCGGAGACGGCACGAAGAACGTCCGTGATGAACGCTACGACTGCCAGGAACACGAATTTCGACGGTTCGATGACGCAACGGTCGTCGTCCGAACCGAAGACGGAGATCACGTATCGTCCGGTCCGGAAGCAATCCCGACGAACCTCTTCTCTGAGGGAGGCGCCAGGCGAGAGACAGTCGTGGCTGAAGGGGTCGTTGCCTGATGTGTACTCGCTTAGTCTACCTCGGCCGCGACGGCCGTGTGATCACGGGCCGCTCGATGGACTGGAAAGAGGATATCGGCACCAATATCTGGGCACTACCCCGCGGCAGTGAACGCAGCGGAGAGGTCGGTCCGGCTTCGATGACCTGGACGGCTGAATACGGGAGCGTGGTTGCTACCGCCTACGACATCGCCACGACCGACGGCATGAACGAAGCGGGCCTCATGGCCAATTTGCTGTGGCTGCCCGAATCGGCGTATTCGGACTGGGACGGCGAAACGCCCGCCATGTCGATCTCGCTGTGGGCGCAGTACATGCTCGACAACTTCGCCACCGTCGCCGAGGCCGTAGAGCATGCCCGCAACGAAGATTTCGCGATCGTAACCGAACAGGTCCCGGGCGACGATCGGCTGGCGGCGCTGCACCTATCCCTGTCGGACGCGACCGGTGACAGCGCGATCATGGAGTACATCGACGGCGAACTGGTCGTTCACCACGGCCGCGACTATCAGGTGATGACCAACTCGCCGACGTTCGACAAGCAACTCGCACTGGTCGAGTACTGGGACGAGATCGGTGGAACGGTCATGTTACCCGGCACGAACCGGCCGGCCGACCGGTTCGCGAGGGCACGCTTCTACGTCGATGCGGTTCCACAGGTCGCGGACCGCGCCACCGCGACCGCCAGCGTGTTCAGCGTGATCCGCAACGTGTCCGTCCCCCACGGTATCAGCACGCCGGATGCGCCGCATATCTCCTCGACGCGCTGGCGAACCGTTGCGGATCACAAAGATCGGATCTACTACTTCGAGTCGGCCCTCATGCCCAACGCGTTCTGGCTGGAACTCGACGAGATCGATTTCTCGCCCGAATCCGACGCTCAGGTGCTGCGACTGGGACCGGAGCAGTCCAACGTTTTTGCTGGCGACGCGTCCGATCAGATGGCCACCGCTGAACCCTTCTCGTTTCTCGGTCCACAAACCGCGTAGCGCTCGTTCGTACGATCTCTCGAGGCCATCACGGGGCTTCGATCGCCTGCTGCCTTCGGTTCCGATTGTCTCGTCGAAGGCGGCCTCGAACGCGTCGAAATCGCCTCCGAGGACCGTTCGTGCGCCGCCCCCTCACTCCGTTTTGAGGAGGCACTCTCGGACGTATCGCTCGAACGCGCTACGCGCCGCTTCGAGTACGTCGTCGTTACTGGTTACGCGTTGGGTCATCGTACCGGCGAACACGATCTGGAAGAACGCCGCCGTTTCCTGGGGATCGATGTCCTGGAAGAGGCCCTGTTCTATACCCGACCGGATCGTGTGTGCGACGTGTTTTCGGACGAACTGATCGCTTCGAGTGAAATACTCTCGGTAGTCCTCGTCGTGAGCAGCCTGCGCGCGCAACTCGACGAACGCTCGCGTAAAATCGGTGCTCGTCTCCAGATCTCCGAACCCGAACGTTTGATCGACGATCTCCTCGACGTGCTCGTCGGCTCCCCCGTCTCGATATGTCGGCATCTGTCCCTCGAGTTGATCCAGCATAAATTCGAGAAAATCCAGGAGCAGTTCGTCTTTGCTATCGTAGTGGTGATACAACAGCGATTTGCTCTTCGGGAACTCGTCCCCGATCCGCTGGATCGTCAGTTCGCTGTAGCCGTGCTCACAGAGCGCGTCGTACGTCGCTTTCATGATGGCGGCTCGAGTATCGTCCGGATCCTCGAAACACGATGGGAATTGCGTCATCGTGATCGCTTCCCGGCCGATCGAAAGTGCGGTCCGAAGGTCGTTCGTCGGAACGATACGCGACCGCCGTCCGAACGAATAGTCGATAGCCATCCGTCTCGCACCGGTACTCCGCCGGCTATTTCGGCACTGGGCCGTCTCCGATTCGATTCTGTAACACCCTCCATTCTGACTACCGTATACTCTCACTACCTATAAAAGTTGATTGAACGGTCAACCACAAACGACGGCTGCGCGTCCTTCAATTCGGCCGACGGACGTTGACGGGACGGCCTGAAGTGAGAAAGTTCATAAGCACTGATTGAATATTCAGTCACTATATGATCGAGGAACCGAGACGGGCCACCGAAAGGGGGACGGTACCGATCGAAGCCACGGAATCCTTTCGCCCATCGCGGAGAACAGCGTCGAACCGGTCGCGAATTACGCTCCGGCAGCGTCGGTTCGAATACGGCTCTCGACGGAGCGTTCGGCAATGAATTCGATTCGGTTCCGACCGCTGACGGTCGCCGTATCGATCCCTCGAGGTCGCGATCGGCGCTCGTTCACTCCGAGTAACGTGAACAGCAACACGGTTCGCGGAGGCCGGTTCGACGTATGAGCTGGACCGACCGAGTCGCCGGGGTGGTCACGGATTACAGTCGACCCGTGATCGCCATCATGCTCATTCTCACGGTCGTCGCGGGTGCCGGTGCCGGCATGATCGAGCAGTCCTCGTCGCTCGATCAGTTCCAGAGCGACACCGAGGAAGCGCAGAAAATGGAGTACGTCGAGGAGAACTTCTCGACCGGTCCGGACAACACGTCGTCGGCGCAGGTGATCGTCAGGGGTGAGAACGTACTCTCCCAAGAATCGCTGCTCGAGACGCTCCGCTTGCAACAGTTGTTCCGGGAAAACGAAACGGTCAACCGGACGCTCGTCGACGACCAGCCGACGGTCGGCGTAGCGAACCTCGTCGCGATATCGTCGCTGACCGGCGATCAACAGCGCGAACTGGAGGCGACGGCGGCGGAGTTCGAACAGGTGAACGCGACCGTTCAGGAGGAACGCGCCGCGATAGAACGACGGAGCGACGAACTGAACGCCACCCAGCAGGAACTCCGCGCGGCGCTCGAGACGCTCCAGGAGGACCCGTCGGCATCGCCGCGTGCGCAGTTCGAAGCCGCCGACGAGAACTCGCCGGTCGACCTGAACGAGTCGCAGTACGCGACGTTCGACGAGGCGACACAGCTCCTCCGTGACGCCGAGAACGAGTCACAGGTCGAGGAGGCCTATCGACTCGGTACCCAGGGCGTCCTCGCCGACGAGTACGAGGCCCTCGAACAGCGCAGCGCCGACCTCGAGTCATCGGCCGATCGACTCGAGGAACTCGGCGCGCAACTCGAGGAACAGCAGGCGGCCATCGAGAACGCTTCGTCGGCGTCGCTCGACGAACAGATCGACGCGATCGATTCGATGAACGCCACGGAGTACGAACGCGCGCTCGGTGCCGTCCTGAGCGAGGACTCCGCCGGGCAGATGAACGGACTGGCGTTCATGCCGACGAGCTACGAGACGGGTTCGACGAGCGCGAACGCGACGATGTTACTGGTCACACACCAGACCGACGGTGGCGGCGGCCAGGAGGGGACGGCGTCCGACGCGCTCGTCGACGCGCAACTGGCTATGCAGTCCATCGCGAACGACGAACTCGAGTCCAGCGGGTCCGACGTCATCGTCTTCGGCGGCGGCATCATGGGCGAAGAGATCAACAACTCGATGGGCGACAGCTTAGCGATCGTCGGCCCGCTCGCGCTGTTGTTCGTCGTCGTCGCCCTGATCGTCGCCTACCGCGATCTGCTGGACATCCTGCTCGGCCTGTTCGGCATCGCCACCGTCCTCGTCTGGACGTTCGGCTTCATGGGCTGGGTCGGGATCGACTTCAACCAGATGTTCATCGCGGTCCCAGTACTGCTCATCGGGCTCTCGATCGACTACGCGATCCACATATTCATGCGCCACCGCGAACAGCGTCACGCGGGCGGTGCGTACGACAGCGACGACGCCCGCGGCTCGATGCGGGTGGCGCTGGCCGGCGTCGGTATCGCGCTCGTGTTGGTGACGGCGACGACGGCCATCGGATTCCTCTCGAACCTCACGAGTCCGGTACCGCCGATTCAGGACTTCGGCATCGTGAGCGCGGTCGGCATCACGGCCGCCCTGCTCGTGTTCGTGACCTTGATCCCGGCGCTCAAAATCGAACTCGACGGGTTCCTCGAGAACCGCGGGTTCGATCGGAGAAAGCGCGCGTTCGGAACGGGCGGTGGCCGATTCAGCCAGCTCTTGTCCACCGGTTCGACGGCGGCGCGACGGATTCCGATCGTCGTCATCCTCGTCGCGGTCCTCGTGAGTGCGGGCGGTGCGTACGGCGCGACGCAGGTCGACACCAGCTTCAATCAGGAGGACTTCATCGCGGAGGACCCGCCGGAGTGGACGAACAACCTCCCCGGACCGCTCCAGCCCGGCGACTACTCGATGAAGGAGAACCTCGAGTTCGTCAACCAGAACTTCGTCAGGGAGGACTCCCAGGCGCAGATTCTCGTCGAGGGGAACGTAACCGATCCGGAGACGTTACAGCGGCTCTCCCAGGCCGAGACCGAGGCCGCTGACAGCGACGTCGCCGTCACCCTCTCGAGCGGCGAGGCCGACGTCCAGAGTCCCCTCCGGACGATGCGACAGGTCGCAGCCGAGAACGACTCGTTCAACGAATCGTTCACCGCGGCCGACACCGACGGTGACGGGGTTCCCGACGAGAACGTCACGGCGCTGTACGACCAGCTGTACGAGACCGACGAAGAAGCCGCGAGTCAGGTGCTTCACCGGACCGACGACGGTGAGTACGAGGCCGTTCGGATGGTCGTCTCGACGAGCGGGACCGCGGCCATGAGCGACGTGACGAGCGAGATGGGATCCATCGCCAACGGCATCGACGGGAACGGACTCGAAGCCACCGCGACCGGACAGACGATCCTGTTCGATATCGTCCAAGAGCAGTTGATGGACACAGTCATCGAGAGCCTGCTGATCACGCTCGTGGCCGTCTTCGCCTTCCTGATGATCGCCTACCGAATCACGAAAGGAAGCGCGACCCTCGGCGTGGTGACGCTCCTCCCCGTCGTGTTCAGCGTCTCGTGGATTCTCGGGACGATGTACCTGCTCGAGATCCCGTTCAACGTCATGACGGGGATGATCACGAGCCTCACCGTCGGGCTCGGTGTCGCCTACAGCATCCACATGAGCGAGCGGTACAGTCTGGAACTGGAACGCACCGGATCGGTCTGGGAGGCGATGTCCCGAACCGTCACCGGAACCGGCGGCGCACTGCTGGGGAGCGCGGCGACGACCGTCGGCGGATTCGGCGTCCTCGCGTTCGCCATCCTCCCGCCGCTACAGCAGTTCGGTATCATCACCGGGATGACGATCATCTACGCGTTCCTCGCGAGCGTGCTTGTTCTCCCGAGCCTGCTCGTGGTCTGGACGAAGTATCTCGGTCCCGACGTCTCGTTCGACGCACCGAGCAGTTCGACCGCACCCACGGTCAGCGACGGCGGTCAGCCGGCGGATCAACCGAATAGCGAGGACTGAACTGGACCGCGGCGTCCAGACCGCTCTCGTGATCCCGTTCGAGAGGTGGTCGCCCGAACGAGTGGCGCCGTTCGTTCGTCGACGTGACACCCTTTCACGCGGATGGCGCAGCGTCTCGGCTCCCACAGCTTCGGCCGCTGCCGTACCCGCGAACCGCCTCGAGGCCAAGTGGCTCGAGACGAAATGGAGCAGTTGCCGATTCAGCGGTTGAACGCCGCGTTAGTAGTTGATATCTGAACGAACGCTGTTCTTGCTCTCCACATCACAACGATCCGAAACACGATACACAGATCGGCCCCTCGCTCATCGACCGTACATGATGTACGACAACACGACGAAGGCTACTGTTATTCCACCAAGGAACACGCTCAGTATAGCAATAGGTGATGGAGGCAGGACAAATCTGAACCCGAGCAACAGTACAGCGCCGGAAACGACGGAAAGAATGATCAGGAAGGCCCCGGTCTGCCACTCTTCGATAAAATCCACCACATTCTTTTCAGCCATACTCCACGTACGAACGGTCTCCCAATAACGATTCTGGTGATAGGTTGCAGTTGTAACGAGTCATAGTTTCATGCAAATTAATGTGCAAAAAAGATTGTCTCGACAGAACCGACGATTCAACAACTGAAGTCACATTGCTAGTCGATCCTGAGCGAAGGCTATCCTTGATCTCCACATCACAACGATTCGAGAACACGATACGCAGATCGAAACATCGCTGATAAGCTATTCCGCGTACACTGTGTTACAGGAGGGGTTGATGTGTACCGTCTCTTCGGACGTCAGGTAGACTTTAGCGCCACCCACTGACCATATGCCCCGCTCCTCTTTACAGTTAACATCCGGCCATGGGTACGTCGTCGGACTGCCATCGTTTACTGCCACGGAAACCGTCGTCGGAGTCCCGGTGAATGGGTCCGTTTTCTCTTCGGCGTGTTCACCCTCTACGTCAAATTCCCGTTGGTAGAGGACACCTTGACCGTCATCTGTGACTGTAACAGCGAGTGTGTGCGCTATATCGTCCCGATTGAAGACTTCGACATCGTGTGCGAGTTTCCTGGAATCGAGGAGCTCTATACACCCGGTGAGAGCGAGGGCCGAAACCGTTCCACAGGCTATGAGTAGCGAGCGACGAGTTCTGGAGAGCTCCATACTGAAACATGACAGTCATAGTGATATAGTCTCTTTGTTCGTCTGTCAGTATCCAAGTGGAGATCACCGCGTGAAACGAAGAATGCTGCCGGAGGGCAAGTGAACTGTATGAATCGTTGAAATGTTTGTTCCGCGCCTTCCGCGTCGAGTCCTTTCATTGTATCACTCATTTTCGAACGCCTCTGCAAGCCGTTCTCGCATGAACTCCCGCCGATACTTCCGCCGTTCGGCTTCCGAGAGGTAGTTTTTCAGTACCACCGACGCGTCGGAGCTTCCTTGCTCGCCTGCGATCACGTCCAGATTCTCGAGGAGATCCGTCATCGCCTGGTTGTACGTCGTATACCAGTACCGACGCCCCGTCTTCGACGTCGGCCGCTCGCCGCGAACCCGGACGTCGGCCCGGTCGGCCACGCGTTTGAATCGCGCCTGTATCGTCTCGCCCGTAACGTGACCGCTCGAGGACTTCCTCGAGGGGAACAGATAACCGTTCCACTCCCGATCGTCGCCGCCGAGAACGTCGATTCGATCGGCCAGTTCGGATACGCCGTAGATCAACGCGACCGTCCCCGGCCCGTTCTTTCGTTCTTCGAACGTGATGTGTGGATCCTCGCCCTCGAGTACCAGTTGGGAGACGTGGAGTGAGGCGACCTCGCTTCGGCGAAGTCCCCACGCACACAGCCCGAGCACGAGTAGCTGTTCGTCGGGACTCTCGATGGCGGTGTACAGCGTGGCGACCTGCTCGCTCGAGAGGGCCGGATTATCCCGGTTATCGGGTATCTGTTGCTCCCAAATCTCGCCGTGGTCGACGTTTTCCGTCGGGTTGAACGCCCCGGCGTGGCGCGTCTCGATGTGTCGATAGAACTGACGAATGTCGCTCAGATACCGGAGCTTCGATTCGGGACTCTCGAGTTCGTCGTCGAGTTCATAGAGAACGGCTTCGACGCGCCGGAGTTCGTCGTATTGGTTGTCGGCGTCTCGTACACGGTCGACGATCGACGCCGTCGCGTGGATCCGTTCGTACAGGCGGACGTACGTCGCGAGTCGATATCGTTTCGAGCGGGCCGTTGACTCGGCGCGCTTGTTTTCGATCCGTCGCAGGAACGCCTCGAGCGCGTCGATGGTGATTTCGTCGTCGATACCCCACTCGTAAGACTCGGTAGAATCGGGTTCCACGTAACCGACGGTCTCGAGAAACTCGGTCAGCGTCAGCTCGTGGTGTTCGCGAAGCGCGTAGGCGATGCCACCGTAGCCGGCGTCGGCGACCTCCTGGTACGTGGGTCGCTCGTCGAGATCGACGCCGCCACGCTGGAGGGCTGGTTCGACTTCGGTGTTCCACGTCATCTGAAGTTCCTCGAGTGACATTCGCGACCAGTTGATTTGCTCGCTACTCATCGCCCACCCGCTCGAGAAGACCGTTTCCTCGGTGTTGTGGTGATTCTAAGACCGTCATTCTCGTACGCCTCACTACAATTGACAGTAACGTAAAACTACTGTTTACTAGGGTGTCGTTGCACGGACACACGAGCTAAACAATATGCAGCCAACTCCGGTGCGATGTTGGATAAAGTATATAATGCTATATCAAATGGAGACGATAGCTCAATCCACAGTTTCGAAGGATGAATAGTTTTGAGTCGAATCTCAGTTGACTCGTGGTTATTTTCATCAACCAAGCGTCGATATCGAACCCACAGAACGTGACTGTCGAATGGATGTGGAAGATTGCGTGGATTCTTGCGCTACGAAACAGCGTTACCTCTCTCGAGCGGCGGACTCAGCAAGGGATGACACTCTGGATAGCCGTTCTCAAACGTTTCGATTTGAAGTCTGAGATCGGTGAGTGCGGTACACAAGTCCGTCCCTTCAGGAGGTGTTTACGGAACTCGAGAGCAGCGACGAACGCGTCGGTCAATCGGTGGCCTCATTGTATCATCAGTTTGTCCTGTGGTTAAATGGCAAATTAGAAAACTATTGATTTACTTCAGGTGAACGATCCTCTCCATACGTCTCTCGGAACTCCTGAATTAGTTGTCCAGTGGTGGCGTACCACTCATTGAGCATTCGTTGAAGTTCATCCGCAATCTCGTCGGGGTCGGAGACCCGATACACGTGGTGATATCCCCCCTTCGGGCAACTTTCCTGCTCTTCCACGGCCACTCCTGCTTCTTGAAGCCGTTTGACCGAACGGTATGCAGTCGTCCGTTCGCGATCGATAAACTTCGCGACCTGATCTATGGTAATTGGCTCGGAGCATTCCACCATTAGTCTGAATACACGTCTGTCCATCTCATTCAGCCCTAACATACAGTCGAGGAGACCCTCACACTCCCGTTCTTCTTCGAGTTGCTTTTGCACAGCGTCTGGCATTGTTACCGGTTTTTGGTGCTCCGACCAGATAAAGCTTGCAGTCTAAGTGCACATGTCCTGTGCGCTCGGATCGACTACCGAAGATCGAGCTGAATCTGGACGGTATCTCCAAATGTATAGAAATCGCCGCTTAAAGCAGTATGTATGTTTTCAATTGTATCTGTCCGCTCTTATCCCCCGGGACCGACAGCCTTATGCTTACTTTCCTATTTGCACTATCTATGCAAACAACTGGTGGCGGCGATTTGGAATATGACGTTCTCATCATCGGCGGCGGGCCTGCAGGCTTGAGTGCAGCCCTCCAGTTAGGACGCTCGCTCCGTAGCGTCTTGGTCTGCGATAACGGTGAACCCCGTAACGGTCCGGCAGATGAAGCCCACGGTTACCTGACGAGAGACGGTATTTCGCCGGAGGAACTCCGCCATCTCGGTCGTGAGGAAGTAGTGAAGTACGGAGGCGAGTTCCGCGACACGAAAATAACGGATGTCAGCCGAGACAACAACGGATTCACCAGCACCCTCGATTCCGGCGAGACCATCACGAGTCGGAAGGTAGTATTAGCGACTGGTGTCAGGGATGATCTTCCAGATACCGACGGCTTTGAGGAGTTCTGGGGGAGTGGCGTACATCACTGCCCCTACTGTCACGGCTACGAAGTCCGTGGTGAGTCCCTCGGCGTGATGGTTACGAACCAACACACGGTCGACTACGCGAAGCTCATCTACAACCTGAGTGAGGACCTCCTCGTATTTACCAACGGGCAGGACGTCTTCGATGACGAATCGCGGTCGATGTTCGTCGAACGTGGAATCGAAATCGAGGACGAACCGATTACTGCACTCAACGGCTCCGACGGTGAACTCGAAAGCGTCTCCCTCGCGGATGGCCGCGACGTAGCTCGCCACGCTCTGTTCTACCCTCCGCCGATGGAGCAACACAGCGAGATACCAGAACAGCTCGGTCTCGAAGTGAATGAGGCTGGACTCGTCGATGCAACGCGCTCCCAGCGTGGAATCGGGTTCACATCGGTCGAGGGGCTGTTCATTGCTGGCGATGCCTCGAGCGGGGGTCCGCCGTCCATCCCATCCGCCGTCGCCGATGGATACGCAGTCGGAACGACCGTGAATGGGGAACTGTCCATGGAAGACTTCGAAGGGGGGTTGCAATAATGGAGGAGTCCTTCGAGGACCTCGCCGATCGCTTCTCGCAGATTGCCGATCAGTACGACGACAAACACGGCAGCGACGAAAAGCCGATCTACAACGCGTGCGCCTCACTTGTTATTGAACACGCAGACCCTCGCCCCGACGACGTCGTCCTCGACCTCGGAACGGGGACAGGCCTAATTGCGCTCGCGCTGACCGAGGATGCTGGCCACGTCGTCGGTCGGGATATCAGTGAGGGAATGATAGAGCAGGCCCGGTCGAAAGCTACCGACAGCGGTCTCGAGAACGTGGAGTTCGGCTATGGCGAGTTCCGCGACCCGCACTACGACGGCGAAGTAGACACCGTGGTCTCGAATTTCGCGCTGCACCACCTCCCCGATGAGGAGAAACGCGAGGCTATCGAGGCCATCGCCGATCTCGGTCCACGCCGATTCGTCCTCGGTGACGCGATGTTCTTCGGATCGCCCGATCCTGACGAACCGCTATTCGGCCACGGAGTTGATGGGGCTACCGTCGGGATGCTCGTGGACAGACTTACTGACGTCGGATTCGTGGTCACGGCAGTCGAGCGCGTGCACGATCAAGTAGGTGTCCTTGTCGCTGAAACTCCCGACGATGAGGGACTAGAGTAACTACTGAAATAATTTACACGCCCATCGCAGAGTCCGCGGTTCTCGCTCACTCCGTTCGCTCCGAACCGCACTGTGGTCATTCGACGAAGGAGCACGTGAACCACCGAGGAATCGAGTGGCACCGATCTCGCTGGACTATCGGGTGCAGGTACGACGTTACCTTCCGCTGAGGGATCGACACCGGCACTCACGTCCGGAGAAGGGTTATAGACGCGAGACGCCTTTCTTGAACCATGGATCCGATATTCTTTGACTCTCGCGACGAGTTCCGCAACTGGCTGGAGGAGCACCACGCCACGGCCGAGGAGCTGTGGGTCGGATACTACAAAGTCGACGCCGAGCGATCAGGCATCGAATACGGCGAATCGGTCGAGGAAGCCCTCTGCTTCGGGTGGATCGACGGCCTGATCAAGGGCATCGACGACGAGACGTACACGCGTCGATTCACGCCCCGGAAGCCCGACAGCAAGTGGTCGAAGGCGAACAAGGAGCGAGTCGAATCGATGACCGAGACGGGGAAAATGACCCCGGTCGGGATGAAACTCGTCGAAGCGGCCAGGGAATCGGGCGAGTGGGACGCGGCGTACCGGTTGGCCGATGATCACGAAATTCCGACCGAACTCGAAGCGGCACTGCGGGAGAACGAGACCGCGTGGGAGAACTTCCAGAACTTCTCGAACACGGATCAGCACGCGTTCATCGCGCTATTTGAGGAGGCTAAGACGGACGAGACGAAGCGAAAGCGTATCGACCGAACGATCGAACTCGCGGAGCAGGACCTTCGAGCGTACGACGAGGACAACAAGCGGCGGCTGTGATGGGGTCCCATCACTCTTCGAAACGACGATTCGCCATCTACCGGACCACGAGGACGGGAATCGGTGACCGGCGAACGACCTTTTCCGCGACGCTCCCGAGCAGAACGCGCGAAACTCCCTTCTGCCCGTGGCTTCCGATGACGATCAGGTCGACCGATTCTTCCTCCGCCTGCGCAACGATGCGGTGATCGGGCTCGCCCGTGACGACGTCCGTTTCGAGACTGCGGCCGTGCTCAGTTGCGATTTCCGTCGCGGGCTCGAGGATGTCAGCTGCGTACTCCTGTGCTCGCTCGGTAACGGGTATCTGTAGTTCGGGACCCACGATCTGTGCCCAGCGACCATCCGGTACCTCGATGACGTACAGCGCTATAACAGTCGCATCTGGAAACGTCTCGAAGGCAAACTCGAGGGCGTCCGTCGCCTGTGGCGAGCCATCGTATGGAACGAGAATTCGGTCGGCCATGACGAACGGACTCGACCAGCCGGTATAAACTTGTCACGCGGATTCGAAGGGCGAAAAACGGGGTTCCGATACTGTAGAGGCCAACCGTACACCGTCCCGTGAAATCGGTCAGTTCCGGAAACGCCGATCGGTGAAAAGATGGCCCCCTGTCCGAACGTGAGACTGTGCACGCGCTCATCTGCGAGTTAGACCGCGCGGACACAGACGGGTGGCGGACCACAACCCGAGAACGGATGGTTGCGGGACTGACTCGCGAGACGGTGCTTACGTCGCGTCACTGAGAACGATCCGATGAGTAGCGTCGTCTCTGTCCGCTGGCGAAGAACGAAGAGCGTGGGAGTCGAAGATTCGGGCATGTACGACCGAATTTTGATCGCCGTCGACGGAAGCGACGAGGCCGAGCGGGCGGCGAAACGTGGACTCGAGTTCGCTCGCGTCTTCGACGCGACCGTCGACATTTTGCACGTCGTCGAGCGGAAGGCGCTCCGACTCGCGAGATCCGCCGACCAAAAGGCGCGACTCCGTGAGCGCGGTGAAGCCGTCCTCGAAGAAATCGAGGGTCTCGCGTCCGATATCGATCAGCCAGTGACGACGGAACTGATGGAGGGGAGGGCCGCGATCCGGATCGCCGAATACGCGGCCGAACGAGACGTGACACTGATCGTCGTCGGACGACAGGGGCTAACGGGGGTCGGAAAGCGACTCCTCGGCGGCGTCACGGAACGGCTCCTCCACCGAAGCGACGTCCCCGTCTTCGTCGTTCCGAAAGGCGCTCCCGACGCGACGACCGACTACTCCGACCTGCTCGTTTCAACGGACGGAAGCGAAATCGCCGCCGACGCCGCCCGACACGGTGCCGCGGTCGCACGGCGATACGATTCGGCAGTCCACGTGCTCAACGTCGTCGATCTGCAGGCTGCAGGAGGGGCCTTCAACGCGGGTGGCCTCGAGCACGAGTTCGTCGATCGACTCGAGGCCGACGGCGAAGAGATCGTCGAGGACGTGGCGATGGAGATCGGAGACGAGGTCCCAACCGTCACGACTGCCGTCGTGCGGACGACGTCGTTCGACGGTGTCGCCGCCGGGATTCGCGAGTACATCGACGATGCCGATATCGACCTCGTCATCGTGGGGGCACGCGGTCGGTCGAATCTGGGTCGCCGAGTCCTTGGTAGCGTCACCTCGGCCCTCCTGCGGACGATCGACGTTCCCGTATTGGTCGTGACGCGATCGTCGTGATCGGATCGCTGTCGTCCGATACTCGTGAGCGCCATCAGCACCGTCGGGACGGTATCGATCCGACGAATTTCTCCAGGAACGCATTCGACGAACGCGCCTCGGATACGTCTGGACGGCCGGATTCCCCTCTCGAGTTCACTATCGAGGCTTCCGATTGTTCGTCTCGCCTGTCGGAGAAGTTACGGACGAGGTCGAGGCGTTCGCCGCCCACGTGGCCGCTTTCGTTGAAAAACGGCTGGGCGTCAAGCCGCCGGCTACGAACCGGCAGACCGGATCGGAGTGATCGAATTCGGTACCGACGGCCATCAGCGACCGGATCTATCTACGTACTATGGAGAAACGCAGTTGCTCGATCGATGCCGTGCTGACCGAGTAACGTGGCAGTAAGAAATAACATAATTTCGACGTTTATTACAATATATAGCCAGCACTATTCGTCATTGATGAGACTTCTGCCAGGATAAACGGTAACTGGTATTGTACAAATAATGCAATAGACTCGGCTCAACGCTCGTTCTCAGTCTCGCAGTCTTCGGACAGTGAGGCATCGATCTAGTCGCTGTATTCCTACGTCAACTGACCAGGAAACGCGATCTCTTCGAGACGGTGTTTCTCGTCGATGGCTACGAACATCTGACTGCACTCTCTCGATCAACGCTGTACGGTCAGGTCGACTATACCGACCGGAACCACGTCGAAAAGTGGTTTCACACCCTCAAAATTGTGGGTCGACCGCGTTCATAATTCGTGGGTCGGCAGTCGGGCGAAGATCCGCGAGTGTCTTGGGTGGGTCGTGCATTGCTACAACCAGTAGAAGCCGAATCAAGCACTCGAGAGGACAATACCTACTGAGATAGTTCTGAGCTAGACATGTCGTGTGGAGGGGCGACACTAACTGTCATTGAGAATCTGTGTGAGATCCCACTATCGCTCGTGATTACGCCGGTCCAACGTGAACAGATCTCTGCCGTCCGCAACGGATAACCGTTCAGGAAGCTGGGGACCTGCCATTCAACGATCTTGAACACTATCTGCGTACCGCCATTGCTATCGGTACGCTACCGGTAATAATGGGGTTTTGTACGCCGAAATAAGATCACCCTTATGTGAAATACTACGGCTAAGCCGTTAATAGGGATCCCGTGAACAGACGAATTACAGACATACGACTGTAATGTGCTGGTCGCTATCCCCGCGGACGTGTTAACTCTCTAGACGGACGATCAACACTCGTTCAACGATATTGCACAGACCGAATCGAACCGGACATCCTTCAAACGGAGGTCGCTCGAGATCAATAGTGAGAGTAGCGAAGTTCGATAACGTTCGCCGTTTTCTTTACTGCACTAACGAGTTCTTCGAACCGTTCCTGATCGTCCAGATGGCTCTTCGGTCCCGAAACCGAGACGGCACTGATAACGGTGTCCGCGCTTCGATCCGTAATCGGTGCGCCAATCGTGAGCACGCCTTGTCTTCTATCCTGGTCCTCGACGGAATAGCCGCGCTCGCGGATGTGCTCGAGTTCCGTGACGAGTTCGTCGGCGTCCGTGATCGTGTGTTCGTTCGCACGGGGCAACCCGTGGGTTTCGATGATAGACTCGACACGGCTCGTCGGATAGTGAGCTAACATCGCCTTTCCGAGCGCCGTCCAATGCATATGCGCATACTCTCCGATCGGAGCGTTGTCGTGGATGGCCTCCGGTCCGTCCGATTTGTAGAGGAGGACTCGCAGGCCGTTTTCTTCGATTCCGAGGTTCGCGACTTCACCGGTTTCGGACGCGAGTTTGTCTACTTCCGGTTTCGCGACTTGGTAGAGTCGCGACTCGTTTCTGTAATCGCCACCGTACTCCAGAAACCGATAGCTGAGCGCGTATTCGCCGTCGTCCTGTACCACGAAACCCTCGCTCTGTAACGTCTGAAGATAGATGTGAACGGTGCTTTTGGGTAGGTCCAGTTGCTTCGCCAGTTCGGAGACCCCCGTTTTCCGCATCTGTCTGAGCTGTTCGAGAACGGTGAAGGCTTTCTCGACCGATCCGAGCGTCTTGTTCGCCTCCGTCCCTCCCGTGTTATTGATCATATCGACGTCATCGACTCGTACTCCTTTAACGATATCTCTCTCCTCGACGACCCGCTGAATCGACGTCTCCTCGATGAACGCAATTCCTCGAAGAAGGGTGATTCCGCGTGAACACGGCTCAGTCGAGCGGTTCGTCGTTCCGGAGGTCGGAGTCGAAAGGACGTTCGAAAACCGGATGGAGCGCTCTCGGTTTTTGATCTCCGTTCAGACTAAATTCGTGAGATTTTCGACGTCGCCCGTTCGGGACAGTTCCGCAACGTTGTCGGCAACGATAGCGGCTAATCGATCCCAGTGTTTCGGGCTGTGACCGGCATTATGGGGGGTGATAATGACGTTCTCGAACCGCCACAGCGGGTGGTCTGCGGGGAGCGGTTCGGGATCGGTTACGTCGAGTGCGGCCCCATCGATCTGGTTCGTTTGAATCGCGGAAACGAGCGCGTCGGTATCGATGATCCGTCCTCGACCGACGTTGATCACCTTCGCGTTCGGGGGAAGCGTCTCGAACTCGGAACTGGAAAGCAGTTCCCGCGTCGTATCCGTCAGCGGTGCGGCGATAATCAGGTACTCAGTTCGTGCCAGAGCGTCGTGGACGGCCTCACGTTCGAATCCGACGACCTCGTCCGTCGGCCCTCCCTTCTCTGGCGTGTACCTGATCCCGATCGTATCAACGTCGAATCCGGAGAGTCGTTCGACGACGGCCGTTCCGATCGCGCCGAGACCGACGACGGTGACCGTACTCCCCATCAGTTCGTCGCCCTGATAATGGCGCCATTCGTGGCGGTTCTTTCGTCTCCGTCCCTCTTGGAGCCGTCGCGAGAAGGTCAACACGTATCCGACAACTTGCTCCGCGATGTTCGGCGCGTGGATACCGGAGGCGTTGGTAACGGCGACGTCCATCTCTCTGAGGGTCTCGAGAGGCAAGTGATTGTAGCCCGCAGCGACGCCCGCGAACAGCTGGAGGTCCTCCGCGTGCTTCAACAGATCCTCATCGATGTCGACGCCGGAGACGACGGTGGCGTGCTCGATGAGTTCGCGCTCCTCGGAGGGCGTCCTGGCGAGTCGGACGTCGTAGTCCGATAGTCGTTCGTCGAGTAGATCGGCGTACTCGCGCGCTGGCAATCCGTGAGTATCAGAGCGTAGGACGAGGACGTCCGGTGTATCGTTACTCATTGGTAGATTCCGTCAACGGGGGTGAACGTACCGCTCCCGTGACAGTGCCCTAACGAAATTGCGGTAGGGTTATTAATCCTGTCCAACCGGCATGGGACGGGTTTCTCATACCTTATGAACATTTATGATATCACCAGAATGTTTATCACGGATGGTATATATGTGCCTGTATGGCAAGCCAGATGCGAAGACGCCAGTATATCGCAGCTGCTGGAATGACCGGAGTTGCCGGGTCTGCAGGCTGCCTTAGTGGTATTATCGACAGATCGAGCGGATCAGATAGCTCCGACGAATACTGGGAATACTTTCACTCGCAATCGGAAGTCGCTGCGGAGTTGATGGAGACCGCAATCGAGGAGTTCCGGCGCGAGCAGGACGCACAAATCCAGATGAACTGGTCGAACTGGGACGACATCAACGGCGGCAAGTGGAAAAACAACATCCAAAACGGGAATCGGCCGCTGCTCTACGACTCGACGAACTCGCTTACCGGTCAGTTCATCGAACCCGGCTGGGTCAAGCCCGTCAGCGAGTACGAGGACAGACTCGACGACGGGGCCCTCGAGCACGTCGAGTGGGCGATGGAGATGGCCCAGAGCTGCTATCGCGGATTCGACGAGGACCTGTACGAAATTCCCATCGGTCTCGAGGTCGGCGCGCCGTTTATCGCGCGGGCGGATCACTTCGAAGCGGCCGGCCTCTCGATCGAAGACGATTTTCCACCCAGAGACTACGAACACCTCGTCCAGGTAGCGACGCAACTCCAGGAGGACGGCCCCGGAACGTATGGGTTCCAGATTTACGGCGAACACGGCGACGTCACCGACGAGGCGCTCGTGACGTGGACCGCTTCGAAGGGAGGGTACGACGGTATGTACCTCAACGAGGACTGGTCGGACGTCAACTACGACAACGACATCTGGAAGGAAGCGACCAAACAGTACGTCGATCTCTACCGGGAACACGGCCTCTCCTCGGAGAAGGCGGCGACGGCATCGAACGAAGGTGCCGCCCAGATGCTTATTCAGGGGGAGGTGAGTATGTATCAGGGAAGCACGAAGGGCTTCGGCCAATTCATGAGCCGAGCGGAGGACATGATCGGGGACGGAACCATCGTGTTCGGGCCGCCCTGGGAGGGCGACGCGGGCAATCGCGGCGACTTCTTCACGCAGTGCATCGCGCTCATGCGAAAGCCCGACGGCGTCTCGGCGGACGTCTGGGAGGAGCGCGAGGAGATGGCGATCCAGTGGATCAACAAACTGCTCTCGGCGGACTTCCAGCGGGAGGTTCCGAAGTCGCTGGCGACGCTCCCGGTCCGAAAGGACGTGTGGCCGGACCTCGCGGACGACGAGGCGCTCTCCCGGAGTAACTATCTCTCGACGCTCGAGACCACCGTCGAAGGGATGGAACACGGCTGGTCGAGCCACCCCGAGATGAACGCGATCCAGTACAATATCGCCGGACCGCGGTTCCAGGAGGCCGTTCGCGGGAAGATCAGCCCTGAAGAGGCCTGTACCCGGACCGCCGAAGAGATACGCAACCAGGTGGATATCTAACATGTCGACACGAGACCTCTTCGACGTCGGCGGCAGAACCGAACGCTATCGGACCGTGCTCTCCGAGAACTGGTTCGCGTACCTGCTGATCATGCCGGTGTTGCTGTTTCTGGTCGTGCTCATGTGGCTCCCCTTCATGCAGGGGATCTACATGAGTTTCAACGAGTGGCCCTTCGGCGGCGACCCGACGTGGGTCGGGCTAGCGAATTACGAGTTCCTGTTGAACTGGGAACCGTTCTACACGTCCCTGAAGGCGACCGTGATCTTCTCGCTCACGACGCTATTCCAGCTGGTCGTCGCGCTCGCAGCGGCGCTCGCCGTCCGGGAACTCCGCCGCGGAAAGAGCTTCGTCAGCGCGGCGTTTCTGCTCTCCTATACGATGCCGCCGCTGGTGATCGGGACCATCTGGGCATATCTGCTCGAGCCCGACTTTGGCCCCGTCTTCGGCTATCTCACCCAGTGGAACGTCCTCGAGGAGACGATCTACTGGGGTAGCAGCGGGTCCATGTCGCTGGCAGTCGTAATATTCGTGACGACGTGGACGTTCTGGCCGTTCATGTTCCTCATCATCTCGGCTAGCCTCGAGAGTATCCCGGAGGAACTGTACGAGAGCGCCCGCATGTACGGGGCGAACCCGCTCCAGACGTTCCTCCGCGTTACGCTACCCCAACTGAAAAGTGCCATCCTGGTCGCGCTGAGCATCCGGATTATCTGGAACATGACGAAAATTTCGCAAGTGCTCCAGCTCACGAACGGCGGTCCGGGATACGACACATCCATTCTGGCCGTGTTGCTGTACCAGTTCGCCTACGAACGGGGCCAGATGGGCGTCTCGTACGCCATCGGGATCGTCCTGCTCCTGATGACCCTCGGCTTCGTCTTCGTGTTCATCCGCGAGTTCGAGCGCGCGAGTGAGGGGGCGGGAGCATGAGTGCGACCGGCTACGACGCGACCGCCGTGACGCTGAAGACGGCCGCGTACGGCGTCGTCGCGTTCCTCGTGCTCGCGAACCTCATTCCGCTCCTGTTCATCCTCTCGGTGTCGTTCATGCCGCCGAGCGAGTTCTTTACCGACCCGCACCTCGTGCCGTACGAGCCGACGTTGGAGGCGTGGTCGACCGGGTTCGAGGACCTGCGGGAGAACCTCCTCAACAGCTTCCTGATTGGCGCGGGCACCGCGTTGCTGGCGCTGACTATCACGATCCCGGGCGCTTACGCGTTCGCCCGGAAGGAGTTCTACGGGAAAACGGCCGGCTTCTACGCGATCATCTCGGCGATGATGTTCCCGTACATCCTCCTGGTCATCCCGATCATGGACCTGTGGACCGCGCTGGGGCTATACAATACCGTCTTCGGGATGATCCTGGCGTACCAGGTGTTCGTCACTCCGTTTTCCATCTGGATCCTCCGGGATTTCTTCGAGAACCTCCCGACGGATATCGAAGAGGCCGCGCAGGTGTACGGCTGTACGCAGTTCACGGCGTTCCTTCGCGTCATCCTCCCGTTGGCGGCACCCGGAATCGTCGCCGTCGGCTTCCTCGCGTTCCTGACGGGATGGAACGACTTCCTCTTCGCCAACCTGCTGACTACCGGCACGGGGCCGGTTCCGGCCGTGCCGGTCCTGTACGGAACCATCGGCGGCGGGTCAGGTGAACGCGTCTACTGGGGGAAACTGATGGCCGAAACGCTCATCATCGGAATCCCACCGACGATCATCTACCTCGCCGCGCGCAGTCACCTGGAAAGTGCGTTCAACGTATAATTAAAGAATCCATGAAACAAACAGAAGACAACAGTTCGGGCGACCGAACGGAACGATCCGGAGCATCGAGTCGTAACCAAGATACCGTTACCGGGAGTGTCGCGGGAAACCGCGTTCGGATCGACGGCGTTCGAAAGACGTTCAACGAAGGTTCGGTCGTCGCCTGCGACGACGTGAACATCGCGATCGACGAGGGCGAGTTCGTCGTCCTCGTCGGGCCCTCCGGCTGCGGAAAGACGACGACGCTCCGGTGTATCGCCGGGCTGGAGGAGCCGGACAGGGGTGCCATCACCCTCGACGGCGAAGACATCACCGGACTAAAATCGAAAGACAGGAACCTCGCGTTCGTTTTCCAGAGCATCGCGTTGTTCCCGCACATGAGCGTTCGAAAGAACATCCGCTTCGGATTGGACATGAATACCGACCTCTCGAGCGAAGAGAAGCGACGCCGCGTCGAGGACGTCGCGGAAACCCTCGATCTCTCCGAGACCCTCGATCGGAAACCGTCGGCGCTCTCGGGCGGCCAACAACAGCGCGTCTCGCTCGGCCGCGCGATGGTGATGGAGCCCGCGGCGTTCCTGCTCGACGAGCCGTTCTCGGCGCTCGATGCGAACCTCCGCGACCACATGCGAGTCGAGGTCAAGAAGATCCAGCGGGAGCTGAACACGGCGATGATCTTCGTTACGCACGATCAGGAGGAGGCGATGACGCTCGGAGACAAGATCGTCGTGATGAACGAGGGGTACGTCCAGCAGATCGGCACGCCGTACGACATCTATAACGAACCGACGAACCGCTTCGTCGCGGGGTTCATCGGCTCGCCGTCACCCAACCTCCTCGAGTGCACCGTCGAGCGGACGGCCGACGGGTTCGCCCTCGAGTCCGACTTCCACTCGATCCCGGCCACGGAGACGCAGGCCGAACACCTCGAGCAGTACGTGGGGGAGACGGTTATCTACGGGATCCGACCGGAGTATCTGGACCTCGAAAACGACCGGGGCGCGTTCGTCGCCGACCTCGACGTCGTCGAACCGCTCGGTGATCGGGATGCCGTCCACCTGTCCGCGAACGGTACCGATCTATCGGCGGTCACCTCGCAGGGCGAAATCTCGAGGGAGACCGATCAGATTCACGTCGACATCCAGACCGGGGAATCGTGGCTGTTCGAGAAGAACGGGTCGCGAATCGTCTAATCGCCCTCGGAGGACCCCTCCGATGAAGGCTTACAACTAACGGTCACGAACTATCCACGATCCCAATGACACGACTCGACACGGCGTACGAAGCGGCGGTTGACGGAGCCGAGATCGCACGCGGTCTGTTCCGCACTGAACTGGACGTAGAGACCAAGGACTCGAAGATGGATCTCGTCACCAGAGCGGATACCGAGACGCAACAACGCGTTATCGAGACCATTCGCGATGCGTATCCGAACGCGACTATCGTCGGTGAAGAGGAAGACGAACTGAAGTCCGTTCCCGAGGACGGAAACGCTTGGGTGATCGACCCGATCGACGGAACGACGAACTTCGTCCGCGGGATACAGCTGTGGACGACGACCGTCGCAGCCGTCCGCGACCACGAGACCGTCGCAGCGGTGACCGTCGCTCCGGCTCTCGATGACACGTTTGTAGCGGATTCCACCGGCGTAACGCTGAACGATGAACCGATCTCCGTCAGTACTCGAACGGATCTCGATCGGTTTACCGTCGCGCCGATCCTTCGATACGGTCCCGAACGCGACCGGAAGTTCGGTACCCTCCTCCGGGAGTTGATACTGCAGTTTGGCGACTTGCGTCGCTTTGGATGCGCCCAGGCGACGCTCGGCATGGTCGCCTCCGGCGCGCTCGATGCGGCGGTTTCCGCACAACCGGATCCAAACCCGTGGGATACTATCGCCGGGATCCACATGGTCGAACGGGCTGGTGGCTCGGTGACGGATCTCGCAGGGCGGCCCTGGGAACCAGGTTGTGAAGGGGTCATCGCGTCGAACGGAAACGCCCACGATGAGGTCGTCGAAAATGTGAGGCGAACAGTGGAGTAGTCGACTGACCGTTCTCACGGGGTCCTTTCAAACATAGATCCTCGGTAGGGCACAATCTCGGAGGATGGATCTGATGCGTACCTTTCGTTCTAGTATTGTTCAGGGATACATTCTAGTTATCGCTTAAATCTCCCCGAGAACACCCTCTAAGCTGTCTACCTCTAATTCGTAATATTTTGAGTACAGAGTTCACCGTTTCGCTCTGGCTCCGTTGCGGGTTAGTCAGTGAAGTGGGATCGGTCGACCGAGACCGAGCGGTCGCCGAGTGCGAACGTTTCGATTGTGCTCCGCACCGACTTCGAATGCGGGACTATCAACGGTGCCGTCTTCGCCATTCCTCGAGCGAGCCTTGGGGGGACGTAGCCACCGTAATCGAGCCAGTAAGCGAGATTGGCTGCACCACGTCGTTGACGCGAAATGATCTGTTCGACGTGTGGGCGTCGTCGTGCCCCGAATTCACCGATGCGTTCGAGGATTTCCTCCGTGATAGTGAGTTCCTCGACGAGAAGGCTGTGAGCAATGACGGCGTCCTCGACGGCGAGCGGGTTTCCCTGTGCGCCGATGGGACTTGCAGTATGTGCGGCGTCACCGATGAGAAGAAGTCCGTCACTGGACCAGGTGTCCGCGATTCCCGGAGCAACATCGAGGAGCGTGGTGTCCCGAAATCCGTCCAACTGTGCAGCCATCGCTGAGGCGACTTGCGGGTCGATCTCGGCGATCCGCTCCCGGAACGCGTCGAACCCGGCTTGCTTGATCGAGGGCCACTCGCCGCTTCGGACGAGGTAACCGATTTGGAGGTCATCACCACCGAGACCGAAGTACAGAAGAACGCCGTCGCGGTCGATTCGACCTTGCGTAGTCGCATCGATATCGCCGCGGGGGAGCTTGAACCAGACGAGATCGACCGGCGATTCGAACAGTCCCGGGTCGATGCCAGCGCTGGTTCGAACCGTCGAGTATCGACCATCGGCGCCGACAACGCACTGCGTTTCGAACGCGACGTCCTCGCCGGCGTCCCGGTCTCGGGCTTCGATCCCCTGAATCCTACCTGCGGTGTCCGTGCGGACGTCCCTGACAGTGGTCGAGGGGTGAAACGTGAAGTTGTCGTAGGAACTGGCACGGTCGACGAGGCATTCGAGCAGCGCTGGCTGCTCCATCATCAGCGCGTACGGATAGTCGGTGTCGAGCAGGTCGAAATCGAGAACCGAGATCTCCTCGCCGTACAGCGAGAACGCACCATCGGTGACAGTCTCGTGAGCCAGATCAAGAACGTCGTCGAGGAGATCCATCTCGTCGAAGAGACGAACCACACCAGGGTTCCAACCGAACCCCCGATACTCGCGCTCGAACGTGGCGGCACGCTCAACGAGCGCGACGTCGATCCCACTCCGAGCCAGAAGGTAGGCGAGGACTGCGCCACCTGGACCGCAGCCGACGACGACGACCTCCGCGGTTTCAGTTCTCTCTCGCATTGTTCGTTATACGTCCAGTCCTAGCTTAAAATGTCCTATTCCGTACGGTGACGTCGAAGGGATGTCGATGGTCAGCGGCACGAAAGACATGGAGCGCCGGACGTTCAAATCCGCGACGATATCCATCGTCGGGCAGAACGTCCCGCTAATACTCGATGGAGAGCCGATTCGGGAAAGTTCAGAGTGGGACAAAAATCCGCCGAACCAGATTCACCGTGTCGTTCGACGCCTGGTGAAACGAGCACAGGAACACGTCCCCATCGAAATCGTGCTGTGCGACCATGAATTCGACTCCCAGCAGGTATTTCAGACCTTGTCGAACCTTGACGTGAACTCATCCCGAAGCGAATCAACAGTCCGGAGCGGGAGATTATCGAGGTGATGGGCGACGACGAACAGGAAGTCGCCGTGGAATCAGCTTCCGTCCACGTCGAAGCAGGAAGCCAATCGATGGGTTCTTGTACGTGCCGTCGACGGAAGGTGAGGGAACGGCAGTCTTCGCGACGAATCATATGGTTGGACCGGACGAGGCAGAGCCCTTCTGTCGATGGTACAGCTGCCGTTGGGGGATCGAAAACGAATACAAGTCGATCAAGAACGGCTTCCTCGCGAAGACGTCCTTGAAAGACTACCGCGTCCGGTTGTTCTACTTCGTGTTTGCCGTGTTGTTGTACAACATCTGGCGACTCACCGACTTCCTGTTGAAAGCTGGCGTCGACGGTGAGATCGACTACGCGCCAGTTTGACAGCTGGCGAGTGTACGAGCTAATCACCTCAGCGTTGATTCCGCCCAACTAACTGCGTAGCTCGCACTGAGTCCGCCACTCTCGAGTGGCAATACCGTTTAGCAGGGCCAGTACCCATGTGATTTCTCATGATCGTCGGATAGTTCCGGAAATTGGATTCGAAATCGATGCCAGATAGTGAGGACCAACGCGAATTAACGGAAATCAGTCCCCAAAACTATCCTATCCTCCGAAACTGTGGAGTAGGGAGAGGCGCATTGATATCGTCATATTGAGTTTATGTATGGGCCGGGCGAAGCTCTGTCCTAAAACGGGAGGATATCAACTTCACGCAGGTGCAACTCGCCGAATATACGCCGATCGTTCCCGTATGTACAGTACTACCGGCCTCACCACAACCCTCGAGGCAGCGTTCGACGGAAACAAGATTCCTACACCTCCCGATCGCGCGTTCCGAGAACGTCATCCGGTCGGTGAGCGTCTCGCGACCGTAGATCAATGCAATCTGTTCAGGTCCGATCTTCGGTCGGCTCTCGGTTGTAACGGTGCGCCGGACGGCGAAAGCTTGGAACCGCGTTCAATCGCTGTTGGTTTTGTGCGAGTAAAATATTTGAAAGAGATCCGGTTGGCCATCATATCATATATCAAACTATTACTCCAGCGTTTCATTTCCAGTTTTCGAATCGAAATCAGGATCTCGTCGACGGAGTGCTGACTAAGGTCGTCGGCTCTATCGACGAGAAACGCACCGGTCTCGAGATCGCGCCTCCGATTAGCTCTCGTAGAAATAGTGCTTCGAAGACGATCGAATCCGTCGGAGTCAGCCGTATCTGGCACAATCTACTCGATTCCGGATTGATGGAAACATATCCGTCCTATTAATAGCCGTTCTAAATCGGAGTCAGTTAGTGGCAACGTAACTCGGAGAGGAACCATTGAGCGGCTATCGTTTGTATCTGTGACGCACTTATAAACAGTTTTCTACGATAGTCAGGACGGACCTCTCGGTTCTCCAAACTGTATTTGAAACAGGTGATTTTGCGAGACAGCGGTGGATCTTCGACGCCGTGACGACGGTTGAGAACGGAGATTCCAGTAATCGCCTCGATAAGGGAGGCCCCTATCTCGCACGACGGGCCGGCGAGCCGGAGGCCGAACGCGTCGTTACGGTTGAACCGGGGCCCTACGAGTAGAAGACCAGGGGGCAGTAGCCGCCGTTTCCTCGTTTCAAAAGAACCAACTCGACCTATCGCGTTCGACCTGAACGACCTCTTCTTTGTCGGCCACCCCAGCGTCGACGATAATCTCGCGTTCGTAGCGCTGTCCGAGCATCCACGCGAAAAGAATTGCGACCGCGAGTATCCCCCTCCATCGCGGTAACGCTTCCTGAAGTGGTTCTACTAGTGCGATTAGAATGAAAACACTGAGAATTCCCATATGCACAACGCGACTCTGTAACAGTGATCTCTGCGTCATTGTACTCTGTAGAACGCCTGAAACCCATAAACCGTTCGTACCTGTTCGATCTCCGATCGTTCAACGAAACAATAGTGCGGAGTCCCCTTCTGCTCACGGCTTCGCCGTTCGCATGGTCAGCGGAACCAAAGGTTCCGCGCTATCCTCAAACACGAGCGAAACGAGCGGGAAAGGAAGAGAGCGTGGCCGACTCCACCGTTCTACCGTCCCGATTCTCGCCGTTCCTCGAGTATGAGTTCGGCGATTCGTTCGGGCTGTTCGCTTGCGAGACGGAGGACCGCATCGTGAATCTCGCGGGTTTCCTCGTCGAGTATCTCCGCTTCGGCGAGCGTTGGAACGATCGTCGTCCGGATCTTGTTCTCGAATTCGTTTACCGTCTCGGTCCGAGCGTAGAACGGCTTCTGTTGAACCTGGCTGTATTCGAACGCCGGACCCGCTTCTGCGGCCGACAGTGGCTCGTCGGTTTTCTCGTCGGATTCGTCACGATGTTCCGGCTGTTCCGTGGCCGATTCATCGCTCGTCTCTGCATCCGTTATCGACGGCTCGTCGGGAGCCTGGTCCGAATCCGTCTCTGGCTCGCTCTCGAGCGCATCCGCCGATTCGGTCGAATCCGCGTCGTCCTCTTTGAGATCGTCGAACGGATTGCTCATCGTTTCCCACCCTCAGTTGCGACGATCTCGGCGAGTTCCTCGTAGTAGGGGATCTGGTCGTTTTCGGGGTCGTAGTCCTGTAACGGTTGATTGTGCTGCAGCGACCGCGATAGCGCAGACCGGTGCCGGATCCCCGGTTTCGGTGGCGACGTGTCACCGGCATCGATCGCATCGAACTCGGCGGCCGTAATCCGAGCGAAGTCCGGAACCGCTTCCTGCAGCGGTTGGCCGGGGTTTACCTCGTAGGTCGCCGTGTTCAGGTTCTCGAGCAGTTCCCGATCCTCCGTCTGTTGATCGATTCGGTCGGCGAGTTTGTTCGGAACGACCGCGAGGACGTCGACGTCGATGTACTCCCGCGCCGGTTCGATCAGTCGTTCCATCGTTCGCTTGTAGCCGCCGATCGCGCTCGATCCCGGTTCGATCGGGATGATAACGTTCCCCGTCGCGACGAGGGCGTTGTTGTTGAGCATCCCCGGGTACGCCGGGCAATCGAAAACCAGGTACTCGTATTCGGTTCCGAGCAGCGGATCGACGATTTTCGTTTTGATCCGCGCCGACCCCTGCATCGCGCCGGCGAGATCTTTTTCGACGTCCTCGAGCGTATCCGACGACGGAAGCAGATCGAATCCGTGCTCGGTCGTCCGAATGAGATCGTGGGGCGTTGCGTCGCCCTCGAGGATGACGTCCCCGAGATTGATGTCGCCCTGGTACGCCGCTTCGAAACCGAGCCCGTTCGTCGCGTGACCGTTCGGGTCGAGGTCGGCGTAGAGGGTCTCACCGCGCTCGGCGAGCTGGCGCGCGAGATTCATCGAGGTTGTTGATTTACCGACACCGCCTTTCAAGATGACCACGCTAACGGCACGTGGTTCGGTTGTTGTGGCTTCCATTGGTGAGCTTCACCCGATCCGGGCAAGGTACGATAGGCACCTATTGTTCCGATATCTTCTATTTCAGCTGTCAAAGACTACATCTTATTCTATCGTCTTAGTTCTACCTACTGGAGCTGTAATAGGTCGAGTAGGTACAATAGGTAAGTAGCGTGGGCCAGGTGTGGTGGATGAGGCGCCTATTGCACCTATCGCACCTATTTCACCTATCGCACCTATTGCACCCATCTCACCTATTCCATCTATTACACCTATAGCATCTATTTTAGCTATACCATCTATTGGTCCTACCCACCCCACAGAACCTATCACAACTGCCCCGTCTGAAACGTCGCGTATAGCTATTCTACCTATTGTGCCTGAGCTACCTGTTACAGTTATTCGTCCTATTCGAGCCATACCACCTATTGTACCTTCTCCAACTATTTCCCCTAACGCGTTTACTTTGGCTACTTCATCTATTTGATCGCCTACTTCGGCGAATCCTCTCCAATCGATTGTACTTATTGCACCTATCCTACCTATTTCAAACGTTGTACCTATTGTAGTCGGGGCCCTCTCCGATAGACGGCGCGCGTTCAGAGCCCCGGTACACGTTACTGGTGCTTGCTTCCTCGGTTCGCAGCCGAGTTGGACGCGAACGAGGCGACGGCGAACCGGACTTTCTCCCGAGCCGTGTTCATCGAACATAGCTATATCGGCTGGCTCGGTGTCCTTCCTCTCGAGAAAGATGTCACAGACCGATACGTTCAATGGCGTTCCGAGGTGGAAACGGCGTGTGGCGTCCGGGCTGTTAGTACTTACCGCACTCGGCGCGGTACTCTCGTTCGCGGCCGCCGCAGCATCCATCCAATCGACCAGGGCGGACGCCGCCGTCGCTGCTACCTGGCAGATGTTCGGGTTTCTGGTTTTCGCCGGGCTCTTCGTGTTGCTCGCGTATCGACCGCACCAGTATCCCGGCGTCTGGGAGCTGGTAATCTTTCACAAAGCCGCGACTGCGCTCTACCTCGCCATCTTCGCGAGCGACGCAGCGGGAGCGACGGTGACGGTCGCCGTCGACGCGCACTCACGATCGCCCTCGTCGTCGCCTACCTGCTCGTGAGAGGGTATACGAGTTGGGATCAACTTCGACGAACGACCGGCACGGCTCAGAACTGACCTCGAGACAGTACAAGGTCGTCCCTCGATACGATTCCCGACAAAGTACGTCGGGGACGGACGGTCACGTCAGGTCGGAGAATTCGACGCCCTCTGTTTCCACGTCGCCAGCGACGAAGGGGAGCAGTCGGCTTCCCTCCTCGGCCAGAGCGATACGGTCCTCGTCGGACAGCGATTCGAACGGCTCGACGACCAGCGCGGCGCGACCGCGCTCCTCGTGGACGCTCCAGAATCCGGCGAGGAAGCCGTCGACCAGCACGCTCCTCGTGGCGAAGCGCTCGTCGATAAACCGCTGACGGTACTCGGCGGGTTCGGGGCGAGAGTTGGGTCGCCCGTAATGAACAAGTGTACGTGATCGGGGCGAATCGCCAACTCCAAGATTTCGAGGTTGAGTTCATCGACTTTCGCCTCGATGAGTTCTTCCAGACGGTCACGTACCTCGCCTTCGAGTACCGACTTGCGGTACTGAGCGGGATCGAAGATCCCGCGAGGTACGCAAAGCTACGCTTTGCTTGACTTCGGGCACCAGATGAAGTGGTACTGGAGTTTGTCGACATTTGTACGTTCCCTGTCGAACCCACGAGGCATTGTCAGTATATAGAAACGATCCACCTAAAGATGTTACGCAATCATCAACCACCAGCCGTGGCTACGAACGTGGATAGATTCCCAGTTGTCGGCTTCATCCCACACGTAAACGGGTGGCTTTCGCCACGCTACCGCTGTAAGACGCCCGTGCAAGATACAGAGGGTGTAGTCAGCAAGTCTCTTCGAAGGTATTCATCAGTTTTTGTTCTCGGCTTCATACTCGCGCACAAGTTCGGCTACGTACCAGAATTTTAGGAACATAGACGCCCCTCCAGCAAGTGCTAACTGAACTGGTTTCTTGCGGTATGCCGCTACGATTGCGTAGATTGTCGTTGGAATGTTCACTACAGTAAGAACGTTTGGATACGAAAGACCTATGAATCCATGACCTTCTTTCTTCCACCATTGCTCAGCGAGGACAACACGAGTCATCCACGCGTCGTTGTCCTTAGGGGGATCGAACAGTAGTGGATTAATTACGGTGAATATCACGGCTGCTATCGCTACCTTCCAACTGCGATGATAAATCGCGTATAGGATGGCTGGGAGTAGTATGGTCCGACTCCATCCGCTCTTTGGATTCGAATGACGCTTCCAGAACGTTTCCTCAAATCCGGTTACTCGTGATGACATACCAGTCATAATAGAGGCGAACTGGTATAAACACTGACTCTGTACCGGTCGATGATACCGACGATATCTCGTGCGAGATACGCGCCCAGGATCTCATACGCCGTTCAAAACATCATTTCGAACTGATAGGGATCTCGTCGGTCAATGAGCATACGCAGTTGCCGCGGAAGTCAACAAAAAACCACTTTGAAAATACCTTCACTACTAAGAACAACGTTTTGAGGGGAACTCGTTTATTCTTCCGAACGGAAGGCACGCCTTGACTCACGTTTTTGGGAGTACTATCCCATGCCCAACAATTGCGTCGGGCAGATCTATCGGGTAACCAAGACGACCCCAATAACTGCGAACGCTATCCCGGCAAGTCTCGTTATCGTAACGTCGTCTCCGAGGACGACCATACCGATGATGGCCGCGATAACAAAGTACATCGCACCGAGAGTAGAGACGATTGTTGTTGACCCTCCGGAGAGGCCGACGTACATCGAAATAAGTCCTATTCCGGTGAACAATCCGGCCGTGCCAGCGAGCAGTCCTCCCCTCGCAGTAACGGCGAGCGATGCGTCTGAAACGAGGATGAATCCGAGCGCGAGAGGTCCCGCAACGAGATAGGAGATCGCGGCGGCCGTCCTCGGGTCGATGGACTCCGACGCAGCGTTGCCCAAGACTACCCAGATACCCCACGTGACCATTGTAACCGTACCAAAGAAAACAGCCGAATCTGTCTCGGGGAAACCCATCAGTGTACAATTTGCATCACCACTGAAAAACATCTCTCTTCATTACCTGTGATTCTTAAATAGCCTCTATTCAAGAAGAGAGCGCGCTAGCGCGCTGTATATGCAGCACGGCTCAACGAACATCATCGATAACTGATAGAGATTCCGCCGTTCACTTCTCACGTATAGTGAGCGTGTGTTTCACGCTAAAACACAGCCGAAGAATAGGATTTCAATAACGCCGTTGGGTGGTGCCTCGAGCACGCGACTCGCGGTCGTACGTCGCTCGTCGTGGTGTCCGTCACCGGCTCCACCCCTCGGTCGGCGTTTCTATCGATCACCTTCGTCGTACTGCGTTCATGCTATTACTCCGTGATTCGGTACCGGAGGTGGGTGACGTTCGGGGACTCGACTACCCTCGTGCGTTCCAGTTCTCGTTGCTCGCCATCCGATCGTTCGAACAGGCGGATTCCGTCGCCCAGTAACACGGGTACTAGGTGTAGCTGTAGCTCGTCGAGCAACCCCGCCTCGAGAGTCTGCTGGATGGTGCGTGCCCCACCCGCCACCGAGACGTCCCGGTCGCCCGCAGCCTCCATCGCGTGCGCTACGGCGCTCTCGATACCGTCGGTTACGAAGGTAAACGTGGTTCCGCCGTCCATCTCGAGCGGCTCTCGAGCGTGGTGAGTGAGGACGAACACCGGCACGCCGAAGGGCGGATCCTCGCCCCAGTGCCCCTCGAACGGGTCGTCACCCCACGGACCGTCGTCGTTGCTGAACATCCGCCGCCCCATCACGACGGCACCCACGTTTTCGGTCGACTCCTCGAGTATCTCGTCATCCCGACCGGATTCGCCGCCGTCGAGATCGTGGACCTCGCGCCAACTCTCGAGGCCGTAGACCCACTCGTGGAGTCGCTCTCCGGCGTCTCCAAGCGGATTCTCGGGACCGTCGTTCGGTCCGGCGACGTAGCCGTCCAGCGACGTCGAGATGTTCGCCGTGATGGCCGTCACTTCGCATCACTCGCCGACTGGCCGACGTACGCCTCGAGCTTGTCTAGGCTCTCGCTCCATCCCTGCTCCATCCCGTCGATCGCCTCGGCCACTTCGGGCGTGGCCGTGAGGACCTCCGCCTCGAGTGTGAGTTCCGTCGCGCCGTCGCGGTCAGCGAAGGTGACAGTCTGGCGAACCTCGAGCTGGAAGTCGCCGTCGTCGTCCTCGAATGCGCGGCTGGTGACGACGAGTCGCTCGGGTTCGTCGACCTCGTGGAAGACCCCTTCGTCCGGGTAGATGGTCCCGTCGGGGGCTTCCATGTCGATACTGAAGGATCCGCCCGGCCGCACGTCCATCTCGCAGTTGGGTACGGTGAACCCCTTCGGACCCCACCACTGAGCCACCTGCTCGGGGTCGGTCCAAGCCTCCCAGACGCGCTCGCGCGGCGCGTCGAACGTTCGCTCGATGGTCAGGTCGTACTCGCTCGGTTCGAACTCGGTTTCGTCGGCCGTCTCGTGGTCTGTCATTGGTCTTCGTCCTCCAGATGGTCTGCGAGCGCGTCGAATCGATCCTCCCAGAACACGCGGTACCGGGTCAGCCAGTCGAAGGCGTCGGAAAGCGGCGCGCCGTCCAGGTGACAGCGGCGTACGCGACCGTCCTTCTCGACCTCGATGAGGTTCGCGTCCTCGAGCACTTGCAGGTGCTTCGACACCGCCGCCAAGGACATGTCGTGAGGCTCGGCTAGATCGCCGACGCTCTCGGGACCGCCGGCCAGTTGCTCGATGAGCGCCCGTCGAGTCGGGTGGGCCAGCGCCCCGAAAATCGCGTCGAGGTCCGGATCGTTCGGTAGTCGTTCAACCATCCGGTTGAATGTATGTCGCTATCTTATTTAACCCTTTAGTCAAACATACGCGAATGACCGCATAGCTGCCTGAAAGGAGTGTCTCGGTACAGTTTCGGTTCGATCGCCTGCTGGATTTTCGATGGACCGTCGAGTTCCGGCATCGATCGGAACAAAGGTGCGAGCGTCAGCCGAACCGGTGGACCTGACTGTTACCGATCTCGAGGCGCTCGACTGATCGCCTCCCACGCCCGAGAGATCAGCTGTTCGGCCGGCGTTCACCGATCACCACGGGCCCCGCGTTGTCGACCGACTTTATCGAATTCGAGCGCCAAGTTCTGGCCCCTACCCGGTCGACGACGGGCTGTTCGTTCTGATGGCAGGAGAGGCGAGGGACGGCGATTCGACTTTGGCGTCGTGGGTTGTCCGAGCTACGGGGCCGCCTCGGTGACGAACTTCTTGACGAGGCGGCGTTCGGCCCGCTGGAGCAATTTGCTCACCGCCGATTTATCGACGTCGAACGTCTCCGCGAGCTCGGCGAGCGTACACTCCCGAGGAGTGTCGTAGTACCCGCGCGCAACCGCTTCGGTAACGACCTGCCATTGACGCTCCGTGAGCACTTCACTCGAGTCTTACGAGTGGACCAACGACACGATCTCGTACGGAATACCGATCTCCGAGAGCGTCTCGACGTACTCCGACAGCTGCTCTTGCGAAGCCGTCAGTTGAGCGGAAAACCACCCGTCTTGAAGAGCCACGGGGTACTGCGGGACGGTTTCCGATGTGAGAAGCACCTCGTATGACTCCGTCATTTCGCTCCTGAATTGGAATAAGACCACCTGATCGTCGGCGTGAATCACTTCGCAGGAGTGCACCTGCGGTGTCTCTTCGATGGAGCGAACGAGGGATTCGCCATCCGGCGTCCGTACTTCGACGATCCCGAGCAGATCCTCGTTCGTCGGAACGGTCGCCAAGACGTTAAACGTGGTTTCCGAAAGCGTAGCCGAGAGATCGGCCAACCAGTCCGTCGACGCCGAAGCGTCGAGTTTCAATTGGACGTGAGCCATATCACGTCGACGTTGGCTGCGGAGCGGCTTAAATGCGGAAACCGGTTTCCGCGCGTCGTTATCCCGTTTGCAGGACTACTACGGACACCGACAATGAAGCCGAAAAACGAGGCGTATGAGGGGGCGAGAACCCGCCGACGTATCGTCCCTATCAGATCGGATACGGAGGGGCGTAGATGAGCCGACGATCCAGCGTCGACGGGACGACTGCCGTCGTCACGGGAGCTTCGAGTGGAATCGGTGAAGTGATCGCTACTCGGTTCGCCGACGACGGGGCGAACGTCGTAGTCTGCTCCCGCGACCGGACGAACGTCGATCCCGTCGCCGAGCGAATCGAGGAATCGGGCGGCACCGCACTCGCCGTCGAGTGTGACGTGACCGATCGCGAGGCCGTCGACGAACTCGTCACGGCGACGGCCGGAGCGTTCGGCTCGATCGATACGCTGGTAAACAACGCGGGCACGAGGTTCATAACGGAGTTCGATGACATCCCGGAGGAGGAGTGGAAGGCGGTCATCGACGTCAACCTCCACGGCACGTACCACTGTACGCAAGCCGCCGGCGATCTCCTCAAGGAGGGCGGTGGAACGGTGATCAACCTCGGACTCTCGAGCGCCGCAAACCGGCGGGGAACGCCGCAGCTGAGCCACTACAGCGCCGCGAAGGCGGCCGTGATCAACCTCACGACGACGCTCGCCGACGAGTGGGCGAGCGACGATGTCCGGGTCAACTGCATCGCTCCGGGGTTCGTCGCCGTACCAGCCGTCGAGTCCTACCTGGGCGTCTCCGCGGCGGAGATCGACCGCGATTTGGTCGATCGCTCGATCGCGCACCCGTCGGAGATCGCCGACGTCGCGCAGTTCCTCGCGAGCCCCTCCTCGTCGCACATCGTTGGCGAAACGATCATCGTCGATGGCGTGCCTCGGATCGAGGAGACGCCCGGAATCTGACCGTATACCCGAGACAGTGTGTATCTCGGGGCCGAGGGGTGCTCGAGATGGTCGCGTTCAGACTCATCCAATGACTCCGTTGAAGCCCCATTTTTCAGATGTGTTTTTGCGTGAAAACCACGTTCACTACGGCTGCTTATCGTCTGCTTCAATAGTTCTACAAGCAGAAGTTCTATTTATCATCAATGCGTTATGTGAAGTGTGGCTGACATTGGTAACCCGTTCGGGTTCGACGTTGCAACAGTTCTCACCGGGTCGGGGCTGACACTCTTGGTATCTGCGGGGATAATGAGATATGGCGATCAACTCGAGTACACCTCGGGAGAGCTCTATGGGATAAGCGGTGGTGTGTTTATCATACTCGGTATCCTCTATGGACTCTTCCTCATCGTCGGTGGATACCGGTGAGCGCCCAAGCCAACACGTAGAACTCTGTGCCAGCCGATCTTTCTATTCCTTGTACTTCCGGACGAACTCTCCTCATTAGAATGGGGTATTAATCTCCAGGATACCAGTTATCGGCCCCCAACATCACAGGATGAAGCTTACGGAGTCAAGATGAACATCGATATATCTAAAAGAACTTCAGAATGTTTTTGGTTCGCACGAAATCCCATTTCTCGCATGGTACATCTGTACTGACGAGAATTATATTTACGTGGACACGCCAACAAACGATTATGATACGTGCCATATTACAGCGGGCTCCTAAGAAGATCATATTACGACGCCAATATCTCAAGATAAGCGGGATAAGCGTTGCTGGATCGCTTAGTGGCTGTTTAGATATCATCCAAAATAGGGATACTGGCGTCGATATTACTGTTATTAATCGAACAGACGCTAAGCAAAATGTAGAGATCATAGTAGAATCTGATGGAGAATCTGTATTTGGGCAAGACTTTGAACTATCTGCGCCTCAAGAGGGGTCTGTAACGTCGATCACTGAAGAAGACGCTCTCAACCCAGGAGAGTACTCTGTAACGGCTTCAAATGAGGCAATAGAGCAAGAATATCGTTACAAGAATACTTGCAGTTCGGTCTCAGAGATGGAAGATGAAATATATATTACCATGCGTGGTAAAGATATGATTGAAATTAGCAGTACTTATTGCGGAAAATGAGTGTTCGTTGACTAAGATCGCGTGACCACTCAGATATATCTTGTGTGATTGACATTTCGGCGTATCGAACCAACGTGGAGAGATCGTTGGATCGTGTGGGTGGCTATGAGATGCACGAAAACGCCTACTGGGACTTACAGACAGATCTCGGACCTCACAAAATCTGGCTGTTAACGAGGGCGCTCGCAGCTTCATTCACGCGTCGGTCCGTGACCGGACACCGTTGGGTCACGCCTACTACGAGCATCTTCGTGACCTCTCGAGAGCTCAATCGTAACGCGGCTGAAGTCGATATTCATCTTGCAGACAAGAGATACAATGATCAGCGGATTTGGGTAGAGGCCCGTGAGAACGGGATTCGTCCGTTCATCAAACACCGTGCGGAGAATGACATCCGCTGACACCCCGAACTCCGCCTCGCGTATCGAGCGAGTCGAGACCACGATACCGACGAGCGCGCGGGGATGGTCGGACGCACTGACCGCCGGTCGCGAGCCGTTTACCGACGGTGAGTGAAAGTGGCTCGAGAGGTCCCGTACCGAGTTATTTCGGCTGTCTCGAGGCACCAGTTGACCACTTTCACTCCGGGTGTGGATCGAGTATATACGCTCTGGAAGCGTATGAAACAATGAGGAGAGAACGATGATCAACTGTACCCCAATCGAGACGCTGACGGCGTGTCATCCCGCTTGCGACCGGCCGCGATCCACACCCGTGGAGGCGAGCGCACGATGAGCTCCCCGCTCTCGAGAAACGTCAGCGGTTTCGACGGGCTATCGAGACTTTCGGAGCCGTTCTCGAGAGAGACGAGTCGCCGGGATCCCCCGGCAGTCGGTGGCGATCGCGATCGAACCGACGGAACGGTAATCGACGAGAGCGGCGACACCGAACCGATGCTCGCCATCGAAACCGAAGGACTCGTCAAACACTTCGGAGACACGAAAGCCGTCGACGGGGTCGATCTGACGATCCCGGCGGGCGGCATCTACGGCCTCCTCGGACCGAACGGTGCCGGGAAGACCACCACCATCCGCATGCTCGCGACGCTGTTGCGTCCCGACGCGGGCTCGGCACGGGTACTCGGCCACGACGTGGTGAGCGACGCCGACGAGGTGCGAAGCCGGATGAGCATGACCGGCCAGTTCGCGTCGGTTGACGAGGACCTCACCGGACGCGAGAACCTCGTCTTGCTGGCCCGGTTGCTCGGCTACTCGCGAACGCAGGCCAAAGCGCGCACGAACGAACTCCTCGAGGCCTTCGGCCTGACGGAGGCGGGGACGCGGCAGGTGAAGACGTACTCGGGCGGAATGCGACGCCGACTCGATATCGCGGCGAGCATCGTCGTCACGCCGGAGCTCCTGTTCCTCGACGAGCCGACCACCGGGCTCGATCCGCGGAACCGATCCCAGGTCTGGGACATCATCCGAGCCCTCGTCGCCGACGGAACGACGGTGCTCCTGACCACGCAGTACCTGGACGAGGCCGACCACCTAGCCGACCGGATCGCCGTCATCGACGACGGGCGGATCATCGCCGAGGGAACGCCGAGCGAACTCAAATCCTCGGTCGGTTCGGGTGTCCTGAACGTTCGAGTTCGCGATCCCGAGCAGCGCGAGGAGGCCAGACGGGCGCTGACCCGGATACTCGACGTGCCCGTAGATCTCGAGTCCGACCCGGTGGCGCTGTCGGCTCGAGTCGCCGAGACCGATCGCATCGCTCACGCGTTCGTGGAACTGTCTCGAGCCGATATCGCGATCACCGATTTCGCACTCGGACAGCCGAGTCTCGACGAGGTCTTCCTCGCGCTGACCGATCATCCGGCTCACGACGACGGCGGCGGCTCCGAGAGCGACCGATGGGAGGAGACGCCATGACTACCGAGAGTTTACCCGACGAGCCCGACGTCGAAACCCTGCGTTCGGCGGTCGCGACCGGCGATCGGCCGACCCCTCCGAGCGCCCTGTCCGCGTCGCTCACGTTCGGCTGGCGGGCGCTGCTGAAGATCAAGCACGTCCCCGAACAGCTGTTCGACGTTACCGTCTTTCCGATCATGTTCCTGGTGATGTTCACCTACCTGTTCGGCGGTGCCCTCGCCGGCTCGACGGGAGAGTATCTGCAGGCGCTCTTACCCGGCATCCTGGCGATGACCGTCGTGTTCATCACCATCTACACCGGCGTCACGTTGAACAACGACATCGACAAGGGCGTCTTCGACCGCTTCCGAACGGTTCCGGTGTGGCAACCGTCGGTCATCGTCGGCGCGCTGCTCGGCGACGCCGTCCGATACACGATCGCCTCGACGATCGTCATCGTGCTCGGCCTGATACTCGGATTCCGTCCGGACGGCGGGATCGCCGGAGTACTGGCCGCGGTCGCGCTCCTGTTGGTGTTCTCGTTTAGCCTGTCGTGGGTCTGGACCGCGCTCGGATTCGTCATGCGAACGCCCGAATCGCTCATGGCCGCGAGCATGATGGTCCTGTTTCCGCTCACGTTCGTCAGCAACGTCTTCGTCGATCCGCGGACGATGCCCGGCTGGCTCGAGGCGTTCGTCGATATCAACCCGGTCAGTCACCTCGTCACCGCGATGCGCGGACTGATGCATGGCACCGCGACGGTCGGCGACGTCGGCGTCGTGTTGCTCATGTCTGCGGTGCTCGTCGTCGTGTTCGGGCCCGTGACGATGTATCTCTTCCGCGCGCAGCAGTAGCGGATGCGGCGAGGATTTGCCGATCGAGATCGGCCCGACTCGAGGACGAATCCCGCCGTATCGGTGCCGACGACGCTCTCAAAACGGGCGGAGTACGAGAGCGTCCGTGACGGATTCGTGGCCGATTTCTTCTTCTCGCTCGATAAGCTTGGTTTTCCGACGGGCCGAACGGGAGCGCCGCTCAGGTTTCGAGTGCGCTATCGGTCGGCCGCCAACCGCGCAGGTACGCGACGCAGATACCGCCGGCGATCGCGCCGAACGGAAGGGTGACCGTTCGAACGACCAGAACCGCCGCAGTAGCGGCGGTCGCCGCGGCCCCGGTCACCAGAACGAGCGCACCACCGAGCAACACATCGTACGCTCCGAGGCTTCCCGGAATGGGAACGACGCTGGCGATCTGTGGAAGCGGCACGATGACGAGGATCGGCAGGAACGCGGCATCGACTCCGACGCCGGTGAGCGCCACCCAGAGGGCAGCCCCCGTGAGGACTTGCTCGAGGACACCGCCGAGCGCGATGAGGAGGACTAACTCCGGGGTCTCGCGAAAGCCGACGACTCGTTCCCAGTATCGGTTGACGGCCGCCACCACGACGGAACGGTCGTAGGGCTGTTCTCGGTACAGGCCGGAAACCCGGGTCACGATCGGTGCGAACACCGCGACGATACCGTGGGAAACGTAGCTCCGTGACGCCAAAACGACGCCGCCGAACACCACCAGGCCGGCGATCGACAATCCAAGCGTCGAGAGCAACGCGGTGGCGTCCGGCGCTCCGAAGAGGACGACGAGGCCGAGCACGCCGGCGAGACTCAGCTGCGCCCCGGACTTTACGTACTTCGCCACCGAGCGGACGCCGAGCGCGTCCGAGTACCCCGTGTCCGTCGAAACGCTGATGAACCGGGCCATGATCGGCTCCGAGCTTACGGGACCGGCCGGGCTGAGGATGTCGAAAAAGTCGCCGGCGAGCGCGAACTGAACGCTCTGTTGGCCCGATACGCCGCCGTTCAGCGGCGATAGCGAGGCCCAGACGCCGATCGAATCCGCGACCCCCTCCAGCACCACGAGCGCGACCACGACGCCGAACGCCCACGGCGCGATCGCGGTCGCTCGAGCGAGAACGGTATCGGCTCCGACCGTGTACAGGTAGCCCGCAAAGACGGCCGTCCCGGCCGCGACGCCCGCGAAGAACCGAAGCGATCGTCTCACAGTCTGCGGTTCAGTTCGACCGAGCAAAAGCGTGCCGAAGGACGGTCGCCGTAGACGCCTGGTGGAGGGTCTGATGCGTTGGCGGTCGGGAGGCGTCTAGTCCGAACGAATCCAGGCGAGCGTGTCCCCGCGCTCGAACTCGTCGTCTTCCTCGAGCACGATTTCGTCGAGCGTTCCCGTTACCGGGGCCGGAACGTCGACGCTCACCTTTTCGACCTGGAACTCACAGATCGAGTCGCCGTCCTCGAGGTGACCGCCCTCGCTCATGAACCAGTTGACGACGACTCCGGCGTCCTCGTCGGCGTCCTCGGGCCACGCGTCGGCCGTGGTGACGGCGACGCGATCATCGTCCGAACTCATTCGTTCGATCGAACGTTCCGCACGGCGGCCGCGATATCCGCCGCGTCCGGAATCACTTCGGTTTCCATCGCCCGCGCGTACGGGATCGGGACGTCCGGAACCGCAACCCGCTCGACGGCCTCGAGATCGGCGAGTCCGTCTTCGGCCACCCGAGCGATGATCTCGCCGGTAACGCCGTACGAGCGGTAGTCCTCGTCGACGACGACGAGCCGTCCGGTCTTCGCCACCGATTCGCGAACGGTGTCGATGTCGAGCGGAACGAGCGTCCGGAGGTCGATGACCTCCGCGTCGATGCCGTCGTCGGCGAGCGACTCGGCGGCCTCGAGCGCGCGGTGGACGTGGAGGCCGAGCGTAACGACGGTCGCGTCAGCGCCCTCGCGCTTGACGTCGGCCTCGCCGAACGGAATCGTATACGGCTCTTCGGGAACGCCCGTTTTCGGGCCGTCCGGCGCGGGCAGCCAGCCGATTCCCATCAACCGCTTGTGGAACAGGTAGACGACCGGATCGTCGTCGCGAATCGCGCTGTGCATCAGCCCCTTCGCGTCGTAGGCGGTCGACGGGACGACCACCTTCATGCCCGGAAGATGGGCGAACGTACCGTAGAGGGTCTGGGAATGCTGGGCGGCGTCGTTGTACGTCCCGCCGACGGCGGCGGTGAGCACCATCGGGACGCTCACGTTCCCGCCGCTCATGTAGGTGTTCTTCGCCATCTGGTTGTAGATCTGATCCATTCCGACTCCGAAGAAGTCGACGAACATGAGCTCCGCAATCGGTCGCATTCCCGCCTGCGCCGCCCCGACAGCGGCGCCAATGTACGCCGTTTCGCTGATCGGAACGTCCATGATGCGGTCGTGACCGAACTCCTCGAGGAGACCCGCCGTGCTGTCGAAGATACCGCCGTAGTCCGCGACGTCTTCGCCCATGTAGAAGACATCGTCGTCCTCGCGCATCTCGTGGGCGATCGCTTCGACTATCGCCCGACTCATCGTTAGCGATCGATCCGTCTGTCGTTCTCGCTCCTGTTGCGCCATTAGTCATCACCCCCCGTCTCCGCAACCGAGCGGTCGCCCTCGGTCGCTCCGGACGGCGGGTCCGAAAACACGTCCTCGTAGGCGTCCGCCGGATCGGGTTCGGGTTGCTCTTTGGCCCACTCGATAGCTGCTTCAACGCGCTCGTGGGCGCGAGACCGGAGTTCCTCGATGGTCTCGTCGTCGACATCGTGCGCGCGAAGGTCCGCCGCGAGTCGCTCGATCGAATCCCGTTTCGCGGCCGCGTTCTTGTCCGCGTCGGGACGATATCCCTCGGCGTCGCCCATGAAGTGTCCCATCCGCCGGTGGACCTGCACTTCCAGGAGCGTCGGTCCGTTTCCGTCGCGGGCGCGCCTGACGGCTTCCCCGGCGGCGTCGTAGATCGCGATGGCGTCGTCGGCATCCACGCGAGCGCCCGGAAGGTCGAAGCCGTCCGCGCGTTGTGCGCCGTTTTCGACATCGGTGACGCGCTCTTTTGGCATACTGATCGCCCAGTCGTTGTCCTCGATGACGAAGACGACGGGGAGGTTCTGGACGCTCGCCAGGTTGAGCGATTCGAGGAACGCGCCCTGATCGATCGCACCTTCTCCGAGGAAGGCGACGGCGACGGCGTCGCTGTGGCGTTTCTTTGCGGCCAGTCCGGCACCGACCGCGGGGGGACAGCCTTCAGCGATAATCCCGCTACAGGCGAAGTTGACGTCAGGATCGAAGAGGTGCATGTGACCGCCTTTTCCGCCGCTAAGGCCGGTTTCCCGGCCGAATATCTCGGCCGTCATTCGCTCGAGGTCGACGCCCTTCGCGATAGCGATGTGGTGGGGGCGGTGCGGAGCCGTGACCGTATCGTCGTCCCGTAAGTGCTGACAGACGCCCGCGCCGGACGCCTCGTGGCCCGCGGCGAGGTGCAACTCGCCGGGAATGGGCCCGGCGGAGATATCGAACGCCGGCTGTTTTCCCTCGAGGTACTCCTCCTGCAGGCGCTCCTCGTAGTGACGCGCTGTCACCATATTCTCATACATCTCTTGTAATTTGCTAACAGCCACCATGGTTGTCTGTAAACGTAACGTCACGAGCGGATAAATAGCTATGTGCGCGAGGGGGCATCAGATTCTTCGCACGCCGTCGTAACCGTCCGTTCCGGGACGTCTCCACGTTCGTAGTCGGCGAGTGGAATGAGGCTACGAAGGTACTCCGGAAATTCACTGGCAAACGACCGCTGGAATCCGACTGACAAGCCGACGTTGGACCGAACACGCCGACGGCTACGCCCATGGACACTCAGTTCACATGCTGGGGATGGAGAGTCGTCGTCGGCCTCGCCTGCGCTAGCGCAGCAACTCTTTCGCCGGCGGCGTGTGCTTCGGCAGCGGTTGCGTCAGGCGCGTTCAATCTGTAGGCAGGTGCGTCAGTGTCAGTCTTCTGGCCGTGCATCGTCTCGAACGCAGGCACGCAGAGTTGTACCATCGGAACTGCACTATCTGTCCCAGTGTCTCGGCGATTGTAACTTCTTGGTGTAAGGGTATCGGGACTCTATTTTATAACTGACTGCCACGTATATACATCTAACCAAAAATGGCAGCGAGAATAACAGGGATCAGGAACGGTGCAGCGTTCGGAAAGCTAGCTGGCCGCGTGACTGCAGTCGCCCTCGCGCTGTACGTCGTCAGTCTCGTCTATCGGTCGAACGAGGAACTGGCAGCGGTCGCACTCGGAGGCGTCGTCGCGCTGTACGCGGTCGCGTCGCTCGTTCGGGACGTTCAGTACGGCTACTCTCCATGGGATCCCGTCAGTTGGACGACGGTCGCGCCTCGCGAGCTCGGTGCGGAAGCGCGTCAGCGTGCGTTCCGCTGGACGATCACGCTGAAGCTCATCCTCGTCGTCGGGGCCGTCAGTGGCTTCGCCGTCGTCTTCGCTGCCGGCCTCGAGACGCTGGGATACGTACTGCTCATCGGTGGTCTCCCCGCCCTCGTCGTCAAGCTGTACAAACACTATTCGGGCGGAACGAGACCGTGGTACCCGTCCGTGCCGTCCCAACTGGAACCTGAACGATAACTGACGCCAACCGAATCAGGCGAGTGTGTTATTGAGTTCCCGCCCAACGGGCTCAACCGCCTCGAGCGCCTGTGAACCCACAACTCGACGGTTGACTCCGGCGAGGCTCACTCGGAGTCCGACAACATCTCGCCGACGTACTGATCTTCCCACTCGCGCCGGGCCTCGAGTTCACGCTTCCCGCGAGCCGTGATCGTGTAGTAGTTGGTCCGGCGGTCGACTTCCCCTTTCTCGACGAGACCCTTGTCGACGATTTCGTCGAGGTTCGGGTACAGTCGTCCGTGGTGGATCTCTTTCTCGTAGTAGTCCTCGAGTTCCTCTTTGATCGCGAGTCCGTGTGGTTCGTCTTGTCCGGCGATCGTGTACAGGAGATCACGCTGGAATCCCGTGAGATCGTACATATTGGTGCTTCAGTCCATCGCTGTATAAAGATTCCGAGAGCAGTTGAGAGAAAGGATATAGCGTATGGTACGTACGTCCGGTGACGACTCCGACGATTTTACTCGTGTGCCTTCTCCCGATTAGACGGCGTCACTGTTATCGGGGACTTCGTTGCTAACGACAGTATTCGGACATGCCAGCCATCGTGTGTTGACGCACTTGTAATCAGCACCCACGTTCTGAGTGCGGTCGCACGCGCTCTCGCGCGTCTCGTTATACCATTCTCGAACTTCTCGACAGTTCTTACTGAACCGCTTGTAGATACTATACCTATTGAGCCTATTATACCTATTGCAAATATCGTATCTACTGTATATATTGTGGATCTTGTACCCACTACGTCCGTTGTAGCACCTCCCTACAGCACCGGCAACTCAGCACGTATCATTCTCGAGGACGATTCCGAAATACGTGAGGAGAGTATCCCAATGCGGACACGAAATGGGGTGAAAAGAGAGACGTCCCCCACGAAGTAGCGGGTGCACAGATATAGGGCTGGTCGCGAACACGTTCACTCCGCTTCCCACGCGCTAAGAACCGGCTTGACCCGCTATCTGCCGGGAGTTCGTACGCTCACGTGTACTATGGGAGACCACGTTGAGACGCTCAAAACGGGTGTATCGCGCCGAGAGGTTCTCCTGGCAACCGGTGCCACGGGTATCTCGGTTCTCGCAGGTTGTTCAGCGGGTCGTACGACCTCCGGGCTCGAGAAGTGGGTCGACGAGGTCCCGCGTCCGAATGTCATGGACCCGACCGGAACGAAGGACGGACAACCCTATTACGAGATGGAGATACGTGAGGTCGAGCAGAAGATACACCGCGACCTCCCGGCGACGACCGTCTGGGGGTACGACGGCCAGTATCCCGGCCCGACGATCGAAGCCGAGCAGGGTGAACCGATCTACGTTCGGTGGCAAAACGAACTGCCGGACGACCACCTCCTCCCCGAGGACACGACGGTTCACAGCGATCTGGTTCCGTACGATGCGCCGGGCGTGCGGGTCGTACCTCACCTTCACGGAGGGAACGTCGAAGCCGAGAGCGACGGCAAGGCCCAGGCTTGGTTCACCCGGAACTTCCAGGAAACGGGGCCTGCGTTCGAGAAAAAGGACTACTACTACGTGAACGACCAGCCGCCGGCGACCCTGTGGTACCACGACCACTCGCTCGGTATCACGCGGCTAAACGTGTACGCTGGCCTCGCGGGCTTCTATCTCCTTCGGAACGACCACGAACGGAATCTCGACCTGCCCGAAGGCGAGTACGAGATCCCGCTCGTCCTTCAGGACCGAAGCTTCAACGAGGACGGGTCGTTGTTCTACCCGACGGCCGTCCCGGAGGAGCAAGGCGGTGACGACAGTTCACACCCCGAACCGAGCATCGTTCCGCAGTTCTACGGGGATACGTCGGTCGTCAACGGGAAAGCCTGGCCTCGGCTATCCGTCGAGCCGCGGAAATACCGGTTCCGGCTCCTCAACGGTGCCAACAGCCGCTTTTACAACCTCAAGCTGCTCGAGTACGACGAGTCGTCGGGCGAGACCGGCAGTGACGGCCCACCGTTCGTCCAGATCGGAACCGACGGCGGTCTGCTCTCGGAACCGGTCGAGATCGACGACCGCCTCGAGCTCGGCTCGAGTCACCGTGCCGACGTCGTCGTCGATTTCGACGACTACGCGGGCGAGACGTTGCTCCTCCACAACGACGCGCCGACGATGTATCGCGGGACGGTCGGGGAGGATGAGACGGATACCGAACCGCTTCCCGAGATCATGCTCGTGGACGTGAGTGGCTCGGGAGACGAACGGGACGCCAGTCGACTTCCGGGCGACCTGACCCAGGTTCCGGAGATCCCCGTCGATTCGGTCGATACCGAGCGGTATCTCACGCTCGTTCCAGGGGTCGACGACTACGGACGGATGTTACATCTGCTCGGAACCGAGGAATCGCAGTCCGGCCTCAGGTTGGACGATCCCGTCACCGAGGAGCCCACGCTCGGCGATACCGAGATCTGGAGTTTCGCCAACCTCACCTCGATGTCCCATCCGATGCACATCCACCTCGTGCACTTTCAGGTGCTGGGGCGACAACCGGTCAGCGACTACAATCCGGCTGAGGACGATATCGAACTGGACGCGCTCGAGCCCCCGAAGCCGTACGAACTGGGGTGGAACGACGTGGTCGCCGTCCACCCAGCCGAAGTCGTCCACGTGATCGTCCACTTTGGAGAGTACGACGGGCTATTCAACGATCAGACGGGCGAGTACATGTGGCACTGCCACATGATCGAGCACGAAGACCACGATATGATGCGTCCCTTCAACGTGCTACCGAATTCCGATGACGACGACGGCGCTGAATAGCAGGACTCCGCTGGTATTCGCGTGGCGTCCGTCCAGCCCGCGATCGTTCAATTTTTGACGCTATTGAAATCCCACTTTTCAGATGTCGTTGCGTAAAACACACGTTCACTACAGCTGTCGGTCTTTTTCATCGAAGTTTTTGCGCCGAGTGGTTCGTCGGAGACGAACCCGAGGCGGAAAAAGTTCGTTCTCTGTACTTATCGAATAACACTCTAAACTCATCACTATCAGAGGGTTTTAACAGAGCCGTCGTATAGTAATTCGAGGCGCTGTTGAGATCCTATTCTTCAGCCGTATTTTAGCGTGAAACACACGCTCACTACACGTCGAACAGAACGGTGGGCACAGCACGACGCCAATAGTAAGATTATTTAACAAGAAACGTTGTCATCTCAAGGTATGGCTGCCCAAACAAATCTCTCTGTGGGAGTCCTCAATTCAGTTGAATCCATCGCTGCATGGACCGATAGGTGGTGGTATCTTCCAGCGTTATCTGGTGTGAGTGCCGCTGTTCTTATCTTTCTGGTTTATTTCACGGCTACTCCAGAATGGGCACTGGAGACAGTTGCTGTACTATCTGTGCTTCCAGCAACGGTTCTTGCCGGCCCGGCTATTGTGTTCGATATACTCAACAAATACGATGATACCTTGCCGCCCGGGTTGTTCATATACCCGCCCGCCCTGTTAGTCGCGATGATCGTCGGGATGATTCCACTGATCACGGTCGTCACTGTTTATCTCATAACGTGGGTTATTCGAGTATAATGACTAGTTGGACTGCCCACCGAGTCGGTATCGAGACGGAAAGTCAGGGGACTCGGATAGCATACTATTCGTTATAAGCAACTGCTGGTGTTGTTCTCTAACGCCCAGTATCGGGTACGTGAGCAGCATGAGCACACAAGAAGACACCGAGGCGATCGCCCGGCAGATTTTCGAAGAAATATGGCAAAACCATAACTACGACATCATCGACGAACTCGTCGCCGAGGACTACGTCCTCCACGATCCGTCCATGCCGGAAGAGACTGAGTGGCCCGCCGGCCGCGATGGCTATCGCCAGATGGCCGAGATGGGTTCCGAGATTATCGACGGACCGCTCGAGATCGAACAGCTACTTCCAGCGGGCGACCACGTGGTGATCCGCTGGAAGCAGACGGGCACGCACGTCGGGGAGATGGAGGAGATCGATCCCACGAACGAGGAGGTGACCGTCACGGGTATCGAAATCGACCGCTTCGAGAACGGACAACTCGTCGAAACGTGGCAGGAGGTCGGTATGATCCCGATGCTCACACAAATCGGGATACTCTCGGAGGACCTGTTCTCCCCGGAGGCATCGTGAGGCCATGAGCGATCTCGTCGTTGGAACGTTCCTCACGGCCGATGGCGTGATGCAGGCACCGGGTGGTCCAGACGAGGACCGCGACGCTGGTTTCGAGCACGGCGGGTGGACGGTCACCTACTGGGACGAGGGGATGGGCGAGATCATGGACGACCAGTTCGACGAGGCCGACGCGCTGTTGCTCGGCCGGAGGACGTACGAGATTTTCGCCGCGCACTGGCCCCACGTCGATGGGGAGGACGATCCCGTGGCGGCGAAGCTGAACAGCATGCCCAAGTACGTCGCCTCGAGATCCCTCGACGCGGTGGAATGGAACAATTCGACGCTCCTCTCGGGGGATGTCGCAGCGGCCGTCGAGGACCTCAAGAACGAGCGCGGGGACGCGATCATGGTGCAGGGGAGCCACGATCTGATCCAGACGTTGCTCGCACACGACCTCGTCGACGAGTTCTGGCTCTGGGTCTTCCCCCTGGTCCTGGGGGAGGGGAAGCGGCTGTTTGGCGACGGTACGATTCCCGCGGCCCTCGAATTGACGGCTGTCGAGACGTCGAGTACGGGAGTCCAAATGCTCCGATACGAGCGGGCGGGGGAGATCGAGTACGGGTCGTTCGCGTTGGATGATGCGGGGGAGTAAGTAGCGACACTCTCGCATCTGTAGCGTGCAGCCGTTCCGCCAGAACGGCCGTCCGAAAAGGCGAATTTCGACAGGGCCGGTTTTTTCGACGGTCAGTACGGAAACTGACCGTGGCCCACTACGACGCGCTGGGTGGGACTGCATCGTCGGTTCTGGCGAACCAGCAGACGCGACGGCCGCGCGGCGCTTTCGGCTACCTCTTCAAAGGCACAGGACGATTTCGAGCGACTGGGAATCGGGTAGAAGTTGATAACAGTTGCGCCAGATGTGTTACTTGTCGCGCGACCCACCGTGCGCGACAGACCGCAACCCAAATCAGCCCCACTGACACCCTACCGTGGTCTCCGGCGGCGAGGCTGCCCCTCTCGTCGTCGGACCTGTCGCTTTTCGATTTTCGAAAGCCACCGTCTTACACGAATTCGAGCACCCACGATTTCACTCGCGAGCGTCGCCACTCACTCCGTCGTCGACGAACGCCCTGATGATCCTGCTCTCGGCGCGATGGAGCAATCTGCTCGCCGCCGATTTGTGGATCCCCAGGAGCGCTGATAGCTCCGTGACCGTACAGCTCCGAGGCGTCTCGTAATAGCCGCATTCGACCGCCCTGGAGATGATCTCCGATTGACGATCCGTCAGAAGTTCGCTCGAGTCGTACGATTGGGCCAGCGACAGAACTCGATACGGAATTTCGGCCGCGGCTAACTCGTCCGTGTACTTCGACAGCCGTTCGTGTGACGCGATCAACGTCACGGTAAACCAACCGTCCCGAAGCGTAGTCGGGTACACCGAGATGTTCTTCGACCTGGAGAGCGGGTCAAACGATTTCGTACTCGAAGTTGAAAACCGGATCAGCACCATCCGATCATCGCTGTGTAGTCTCTCGAACGAGTCCACTTCGGGCGTGCTCTCGAATCGAGCGGCGAGGTCACCGGGCGACGATGTCCTCGCTTCGAGGATGACAAGCGCGTCCACGTCGCGTACCTGAGTCGCCAAAATTCTGAGTTCGGAGTCCGGAAACTCGGTGGAGATCTCCGCTAACCATCCGTCTACTGCCATCCCGTTGAGTTTCACCGTGATCTGTGGCATCCGTTCGGAGCGTTGGCTTCGAGTCGACTTATACGTAGAAACATGTTGCTGTGTGAACTCACGGCGATCAATCGCCTCCGTTCTACACGGTTGCAATGAATCCACGAACCGACGCGTCGACCGACACCAGGGGAGTATATCACGCATGACTGACGCATCACTCACGCCACAGGAGGAGCGAAACAAGCAACTTGCCCGGCGTATCCCGGAGGACGTCTTCGGGGACGGGAACCTCGACCTGCTCGAAGAACTGTACGCGGCGGACGCCGTCGACCGTAACGCGTTTGGCGATCAGCAGGGTCGACGGGCGATCAGAGCGTCGTATGAAGCCTTTCTCGATGCGTTTCCCGACGTTTCCCAGACCGTCGTGGACATCATCGTGGAAGGCGATACAGTTGCTATGTTTCTCGTGAGTCGCGGGACGCACACGGGAGAGCTCTGGGGGATCGAACCGACCGGAAGGGAGATCGAGGTCCAACAGATGGCCTTCGTCCGCATCGAAGACGGGATGATCGCCGAGCGGTGGTTCCTCCCGGATAACCTAAGTCTTCTCCACCAAATCGGGGTCATCGAGTTCCCGCCGGCGTAGCCTCCCCGACTCGACTCGGCCACGACAGAACAGAAGTATCCGCCCTCTCAGAACGACCTCCTACGGGGTTGCTACCGAGCCGAAGCGGTGTCTCTTCCCGAACTTCGAACAGCGCCACCTCGTCAGTGGCAGTCAGTACCTCGAACAACGGTTCGACCCTGCTCGACCCCCTTCCTGGCGTTCAGGTCACCTCGAGTCACAGACACTCGTGGCTCCTATCGAGATCCGAAGCGGGATTGATATCGATGCACACCGTCGCATCCTGTCCCGTCATTTCAGACACTGTCTGACTTTGTGCAACGAGAGATAAACGAATGGAGCCCCATCGAATTGCGCGTTGAACGGTGCAACAGCGCTCGAGCGCGTCAGTGAGGTTCAATCCACGTCCGGTGGTCGCCTACCGTCGAAAGACGACCGTCACGCGGACCCGCCTCATCCGAACGCGATCGGAGCGCTGGCTCCTGCCGGCGTCGATGCCGTCGTTTCCTGATACTCGAAGAATCGGACGCGGACGGTGACCGAGCGATCGGATCGGGTCTCGATCTCAGCCGCAATTTCGCCGGCGAGGTCCGACGGCGGCGCTTCGCCGGGGGCGGTATCGCTAAGCACCACCGTGACCGTTTGGGGCCCGGTGAACGGTGAGGGATCGGCGTACTCGCTGCGGACCGCTACGGCCGTTAGGTTTTCGTGCTCGGAATCGTCGATGACGTCGTGAACTGCGCCGTTGGCGTTTTGCTCGAACGCGATCTGTTGTGCCGAGGCACCGACGGTCCCGGCAACGATCACCGCAAGGACGGCAAGCGCCGCACAAACGAGCGCCGCCTCTCGCAGGGACTGGAACGCGAGGACGCCACCGTCCGTGAAAGGATTCGGGCGGTAAATCGCCCACAGCGCCGCGAAGCAGGCGATGTTGATCACGACTATCGTGACGAGCAACAGGGCGAGCGTTCCGATCCAGACGAGCGGGCGATTCCAGATCACTCCAATCCCGGCGGCAGCAGCGGTTGGGATCAGTGCCGCGGCGACCATGACCCCGATCAGCGACATCGGTCCTTTCGTCGTCAACCCGATTCCGCCCGCTGCTCCCGCAGCCAGGCCGACGATCAGCGCGAGCATGTTCGGTGCAAGTCGCACGCCGATCAGTTCGATCGTACTCAGGTCGAGTACCGGCGGCACGAACTGAAACGTTTGCAAGACGAGGCCGAACGCCATCGCGGCGAGCACCGCAACCGCGAGCCCGAACGCCTGCATTCGGAGGCTGTCGATTACCATTCGCCGGTCGTCGGTGATCGCACCGACGCTCGTTGTCAACACCGGTCCGACCACCGGTGCGATCACCATCGATCCGACGACGATCGCCGGCGAGTCCGCGAGCAGCCCGGCGGTTGCGATCAGCGCGCTGAGGACCATCAGCGCGTAGTACGAGCCGGGATCCTGACTGAGGTTCATCGACTTCGATCGAAGTTCGGGAAACGTGAGGGGGTCGAAATCTCTCGCGTATCGCTTCAACAGTGTGTCCCACGTCGATGTCATCGCGGTTTCGCCGCTGGAGATGATCGTGTACTCTCGAGTATCGACGCCAGCGTCTTCGAGAGCGTCCAGCACCGGTCCGACGGCGTCGGCTGGAAGCGGAATCTGAAGCAGAACCGTCTCGTCGTCCGACCCAGCAACTGACTCGACCGCGTCGGGGATATTTGCCAACGATCCAGTACCTAGTACTGCATACTCGATGTCCAGTTCGGTAAGCGCCACGAGCGCCTCATCGCGACAGCGTTCCGGAACTCGCACATAGAGAGTCCTCACACAGGGACGACCACGACCAACCCAAAATACGCTCGGGTTCGTACACGACGGGGGTCGTCGCGGTCGGTTATCCGGTAGGAACCGATCCGTCGCAGTTCGCCCACGAGATCCAGGAACGTGAGAGCGTCCACGCCGAGTCGGCGATCCACCTGCCAACCGGGCCGCTCGTCGAATCTCACCGTGCCGAAGTGATCGTGTCTTACACCGAAAGAGGATAGTCGCGACTGCTTACGGCTGCCTGATCCAATTATCACTCTCGTCGTCGTCTCGATCGGTATGGGAGCATTCGAGACGAAAGCGCAACGATCACGGGCGAAAATAGCCGACGATCTTCGGAAACTGGCCGACCAACTCGGCGGTGGCGGCGACGTGACGCTCGAGCTCGGCGGGAAGGAAGTGCTGTTGAACCCGTCCGATCCCGTCACCTTCACACTGGAGGCCGAATCCGATTGGTCCGACGGGGATACAAAAGCGAAACAGCGCATCGAATTCGAACTGGTCTGGCGGCGCGAGGCACGGACCGCCGAGGATGCCGCGTTATCCATCCGGGAGTGAATCGCAGCGGATTCTCGAACAGCAGTCGTTAGCCGCGCTTGACTACTTGAAATCGAGGACACCCATATAATATATCTGCCATATTTGAGTGTCCATAGTATTGCACCAACAGAACAACTACGGGACAGTAGTACGGTTTTTCTTCGGAACTTCCTGCGAAACTCGCGGGATGTACAGAGCGTGCAGTGTGAACATCATCTCACGGAACGGTTAAGTTCAGATACAGGAACGCCCACCCAATGGAATCGCTTCTCATCTCGGTCGGGATTGGTCTGCTGTGGGGTGGGTTATTGCTCGCCGTCAATCGAGTGCTCGGAGACCGACATGCTCGGGCGTTCATTCTGCTTCTCATCGTGGTTCACGTACTACTGACGATGGGAGCGGTGTATGCGCCCCTCTCGACCGACGCCTCGCTCGTGCCAGTCGCTGTAACGACGATGAGTATACTTGCACTTGACCACCTCTCAAACGAACTGGACTGACGACCTAATCCGGTCACCTGTCCTCCACGGTCGGTACGTTCGCATCTGCAGTTACCAAATCGGACAGATCAGTTTCGCGTCCGAGTCTGAATGAAGAAGTCGTATTACCGGCTTTGTTGAAATCCTCAACGGTTGATACAAACAGCGTGCTGAATACACAGCTCGAATACAACATTCTCCGAAGGTCGATTAGCGAAGGCTGGTGATCGGTCAGTGCAGAGGTGTATGTCTCGCTGGTGGTCAGTGTTTCATGCCCCAAGCGATTCATGCATTGGCGTTGTATCCTACGGGAGAGATGCCACCAGAAAGCCTTGCTGAACTCCAGGGAATTCAGATGGATGAACAAGAAATTGACGATTTCTTGCGTAATCAAGGGTTTGGAGTTCTTTCACTAACCGACGGGGAGGAAGCGTACGGAGTCCCAGTTTCATTTGGCTATGATGGGGAATCACGGCTGTTCTTCGTGTTTCTGCGCGTTGGTGAGCAGAGTAAAAAGGAGAAGTTCGCTAAGAAAACCGAGAAGGCCAGTTTCACCACCTATAACGTAGTTTCAAAGCATAACTGGCAAAGCGTCATTGCGACGGGGACGCTTCGACAGGTTGCTGAGGATGAATGGACTGACGTGGTCGATGCGATTGGGGACAATGCATGGTATCCAAGCCTGTTCTCTGAGGCTGAACCGATGCAGGACATTCAAGGGTGGGAACTTCAAATTGAGGAAATATCGGGCCAGCTGAGCGAACAATAAGCACATTCTCTTCCGGATAGTTCAAGAATAGAAAGACAACTATCGTGCTGAACTCATGCTCTGTATTCAGCACGACTTCGAATACCTATCATCGATTGAGGATTTCAACAGAGCAATCGAGATAGGTTCTGTATCCTCTGTGGTCAGTATAGGTAAGTTTCCATTGTATCAGTGAACGAAGTCAGCAGTCTGATTGCGAACATCGTATCCGAGAATCGTCAGGTTGTTGTGTTGGATTTTCTCGTTTTTGGTAAGAGACACCGGATGGGTGCCTCCCTTGTTGAATATACTTGATGTAGACGATAGCGTATGGAAGACGAGCCTAAAACTCGCATCGACAACCCGGAATAACTCTGCGATACGATAGTTGAAATTGTAGACGTACTTGAAGCGAGTGAGACGATTGGAGAAGAGCAAACATCTAAATTACGATCGAAGATCTACCGCTCGATCGACATTCCTGAAGAATAGGTCGAATAAAAAGGTCACTTCGGTTCTGTTGAAATGCACGCGGAATGATATATTCAGCACCCTCTGCGGTAAGTATAGCACGTAGACAGAGCACCAGCTTCAGTTCAACCTGACCGGAACAGATGCCGCTTTCACAGCTAGCGTGCAGTCGCTTCACCACGACATCCTCGCTCTCGCCATATCTTTCAGGATAAACGGAAGCGGGCACGAACCAGTTCGCTATGGTGCCCGCTCGTCGTCTATTCAGATTGTTCGTCAGGGACGACGCCGAGCTGTCGAAATAGACTATAGGAGTCGAACAGTTCCTGTACTTCGGTGAATTTGCCGTCTTCGAGGCGATTAAATTCCATCCCTTCGACGGTGACGCGAGCCCCCGTTGGTTTGATTCCTGCTAATTTACCCTCGTGCGTCCCGGTCACCGTCCACCGGGCGCTGACGCGATCCTCGTTCACGACGACATCTTCGACCTCGAGGTGAAGGTCAGGGAAAGCGCCACGGTACGTCTGAATATACGCTTTCAGCCCGTCTTGCCCTTGGATCGGTTCTGATTCGCCTGCGACAGACATGACGAACTCATCGGCGACGAGTTCGTCGATGGTCTCCATCTTCCCCTCATTTACTGCCTCTTCCATGAGACGGCGATAGCGCTCCTCGCTGTCAGTACGGTGTTCAGTTGCGGCCACAATTATTCACCATCTATAATTACGTTTCAGAACAATATATAGATGATCTCTCGATTCACGGTGTGTCAGATATATCGATAGGTGTTCAGTTCGCACGTAAGTGAGCGTGTGTTTCACGCTAAAACATCTCTGAAAAACACCATTTCAACAAAGCCGTATTACCAACTACTGCAATAGCCACGGCGGCAAAGGGACTTCACCGTCACTGTATTTGGACGACTGGCACCGGTCCAGTCGTTACGTTTCTGTATTAACTGACCGAGAAACGCGGTTTTAGAGCCCATGTTTCTCGAGAACGCCCGTGTCTATCTGATCGCCCTCGCTCGAGCAAGATCGTGCTGCCAACTTGACACGCGAGAAAAATCCGATCGGACAGTGGTTCCCATCCACAAGAGACGAGTCGATCCCTTCCAGAATTCGGAGGTCGTGGCCGGAAAAATGCCAGGTCGTATTGTGAATATCGCACATTGGCATATTCAATGTTATTTGACGGCTACATCTACATTCGAGATTTCTAAACACCCAAATGCTCGACCCAGCCCTCGTTCTCGAGTCGCTTCGGTAACGCTCACGCAGAATCTGCCGATCAGTAGCTCCGTTCGTCCGCCTCGCATCGAACCGTCCGCGGATCACCTCTCGAGAGTGCGCGTTTTACAATAATATGGTTGTAAAACAAGGGCGGCGCGCTGCGTCCAGTGTGACGCTCCGGCCGGAATCGTTCGTCGTCCGAGCCGTTAGCTATCAGAAATCTGTTTTTTGTACCAGTATATGAAAGAATATTGCCACTAGAAGGCTGTTTCCGGCTGTCGTTTCCCACGCTATCGATCGGAAATAATGAATCACCACTTTCGGATAATGAACGACGAGAGCGTATCATTGGGGTGGATCGAGAACCGCATCATTTGGACGCCGCTACCAGTAGACCGCTGAATGTCACCGCGCACCCGATCGCACAACTTTCGTGTGATCGGTGTGTGGCTAGTTGCTGCCCGAATTCTCGAGGTCCGTCTCCGGCCGGGTCAGTCGGGCTTTCCGCCCCTCGAGGTATCCGATCGGGCTCAGGAAGGCGGAACGAGGGGTCATCGAGTAGTCGGCTCAAACCGCGCTATCTGATTCGCACACTCATTCATCAGTTCTATTCTAATCTGTGTAGCTCGAACTATAGCTATACTGGTAAAAAACTATAATAGATGGTGCCGATAACATTCTGGTGGTAGCGTGCAATAACGTGACAATCGCTTCGGCAACGCCACGACCTCAGGGGCGTCCGGAACGCGACGCGGCGGTAACTGAAACAAATCGGCCGAAGAGACCGTCTTGCCGCCGCGGAGACATCACGCTCGCGCTATCGGTAGCAATCATGAGTGACGAACGACCTTCGAACGACGACAAAATCGACAGTAACGCGCGCTCGAGCGACGTCTCGCGCAGGAACTACTGCAAACTGCTTGGCGCTGCATCGGCAGTCGGGACGGTCGGTGCGGTCGGCACTGCCAGCGCGAGCGACCACGTACCCGTCGGCAACGGTAGTTACACGACGGCGTTACCGGCGGGTGCGGAAGCGCCCCAGGACGCCATCTGGACGACCACCGGGTTCGGCGACGGACCGGTTCCGACCAACGACTGGTGGTCGAGTCTGGTCTGGAACGCGTTCTCGGAGAACATGTTCTCCCAACCGCTGATGCTCCGGGCGGAGAGCGGCGGACTCCTCGTCAAGAACCCGACCGAATGGGTCGACGGCTCGACGACGGTCATGGACAACAGCGGTCGTGACCTGACCATCGGGCATGCGGGAGCGGACAGTTTCGCCGATGCGCGCCTGGACGACCACGGCGACTGGTCGGTCGAGGCGCTCTGGGGCGAGGGAAGCGCCACGACGCTTCGCACGACGTTCGCACAGGGATCACCCTTCGTCTTCTGCGAGTACGAGGGCGGCGGTGCCGAGATCGGCTTCGACGACGCTCCGGAAGTCTGGGCCGAGGAGGGGAACGTCCTCGGTATCACCGTCGACGGACACCACTACGGACTGTTCGCTCCGTCCGGAACGACCTGGGCGGGCGTCGGCACCGACACGCTCACCAACGACCTCAGCGGTGCCGGATACTGTTCGATAGCCGCTCTCCCCGAGACCGCCTTCCTCGATACGTTCGAGGACTACGCGTACAACTTCGTCACCGACACCCGGATCGACTGGGAGTACGATCAGGCTGACGCCGCGGTCCACACCACGTACAACTTCGAGACGAACGACAGGCCCGAAAGCGCGGCCGCGGGGACGATTACCGCCTTACACCCACACCAGTGGAAGTACAGCGATGACGGCACGCTGGGAACGACCTACACGTCGCCGCGCGGAGAGATGCGCGTCGTCGCCGGCCCGTCGTTCTCGACGACCTACGACTACGGCGGCATGCTTCCGTTCCTGCCCGACGAAGGCGGGTACGACACCGCGGAGCTTCAGGGGTACATCGACGAGATCGACACCTCGATCGAAGGGCCCGACACGTACAACGTCGGCAAGGACTACGGCCGACTGGTCGAGAGCAAAGCGCTGGCCGAGCAGTTCGGCCTAACCGGCAAGCGCGACGATATCGTCGGCTCGTTGCGGGATCACATAGAGCGGTGGCTCCAGGCCGAGAGCGGTTCGGAGGAACTGTTCTACTACGACGATAACTGGGGGTCGCTGCTGGGATATCCCGAGAGCCACGGCTCGGCATCGGCGCTGTCCGATCACCACTTCCACTACGGCTACTACGTGCGCGCCGCCGCCGAAATCGCACGCACCGACCCCGGGTGGGGCGCTCAAGATCATTGGGGCGGCATGATCGAACACCTGATCCGCGACTACGCCAACCCCGAACGCGGGGACGACATGTTCCCGTTCGCACGCAACTTCAGCCCGTACTGCGGGCACTCCTGGGCGGAGGGCGGCGGCGCCGAGTTCGCCGACGGCAACAATCAGGAATCGTCTTCCGAGGCGCTCAACGCGTACGCGGCGATCATCGAGTGGGGCGAGTACACGGACAACGAGGAACTGCGCGATTTCGGCGTCTTCCTGTACACGACCGAACTCCACGCGGTCCACGAGTACTGGTTCGACGCCGACGACGAGAATCACCCCGACTCGTGGGACTACGGGACCGCCGGAATGGTGTGGGGCAACGGGTACGCCTACGCCACCTGGTGGACCGACGACGAAGAGGCGATCCACGGCATCAACTGGCTGCCCCTGGCCGGCTACTCGCTGCACCTCGGCTGGGACGACGCGGTGCCGGAAGTGAACTACGACGAACTCGTCGCGAACAAGGGCACCGACGAGTTCGACTACTGGCCCGATCTCATGTGGATGTACCGGGCGTTCTCCGACGGACAGGACGCCGTCGACAAGTTCGAGGCGCGGAAAGACAGCTATGAGGTCGAGGCCGGCCACACTCGCGCTCAGACGTATCACTGGATCTACAATCTCCACGAGATGGGTGCACCCGACGGCGACGTCACCGCCGACACGCCGTTCTACCAGGTGTTCAGCGACGGCAGCCAGCGAACCTACGTGGCTTACAACGCCGGCGACTCCGCCGCGACCGTGACGTTCTCCGACGGCACGCAACTCGACGTCCCCGCGAACTCGCTGGCCACGTCCACCGGCGAGGACACCGGTGACGGCGGTGATGACGGCGGCGATGGAGGAGACGGCGGAGACGGTGGCGATGGCGGTAACGGCGAGAACACCTATTCCGGTGACGGCTGGACTGCAACCGTCACCGACGACGGCGACGCCAGCCACTGGGAGTTCGATCCGGACAACGACGCCGACTGGGCCGACATCCAGTTCGACGGCGGTGGCGGCTGGATAGGCTACCGCATGGAGTCCGACGGAGGGACTCACACTCACACGCGCGACGCCTCCGGCGACGGCGCCTCGATCGACGTCCGCTTCGTCTGGGGCGACGGCGCCGACGGACAGTACGTCTCCGACGCGTTCACTCACGAGTACTGACCGGGACCCGCGGACCGTCCCGGCTGAGCCGTTCGAGTCCCGACGGACGGTGCTGTCGATCACGGCGAGGGACTCGCGTCTGGCTCGGGTACGAGCGAAAACGTCGACGAACGGAAGCGCTCCGCCCCGGTTTTGCAAAAGACTGATTACTGGTTGTTGTCGTTATGGTGCATGGACAGGGACCCTCTCCGAGACGCGCTCCAGAACGCGGGGTTGACCTCGTATCAGGCCGACGCCTACATCACGCTGCTCGAGCGAGGAATGCTGCCGGCAGTGGAGGTCGCAAACCAGTGTTCCGTCCCGGTGTCCCAGATCTACGACGTGCTTCGCGCTCTCGAGCGAACGGACTATGTCGAGACGTTCGACCAGGACCAACTCCACGCCCGTCCCAAGGAGCCGATCGGCGTCCTCCGCGACCTTCGATCCCGGGGACAGCTGATGAACGAGGCGGCCGACGCGATTGAGGACCGGTGGGAGCGGCCGGCGGTCAGCGATCACACGGTCAGCGTCGTCAAGCACGAGGAGACGGTCATCGACCGGACGCGGGACCTGATCCGAGACGCGGAGAGCTTCATCGAACTGTCCGCGACCGTCGATCAGTTTCGAGCGCTGACGAACGCGCTCGAGGACGCCCACGATCGCGGCGTCGTCTCGAAGGTGGCCGTCTACGGCGAGGATCTGGAGGACCGACTCGCGGACATCGACCTCGCGGGGACGGTGACGGAGCTTCGCGCCTGCCGGATTCCGGGGCCGTTCCTGTTCGTGGCGGACCGCACGCGGACGTGTTTCACGCCGAACGACTGGGCCAACAGGCCGTTCGGCGTCCTGATCGACGACTACATCCTCTCGCTGATCTTCCACTGGTACTTCCAGACGGGCGTCTGGGCCCTCTGGGAGACGATCTGCGAGGACACCGACCCGCCGTACGTCTACATGACCCTCGAGGAGTTCGTCCGCGACGTGGCACCGCTGAGGGCGGAGGGGGCGAACGTCGCGGTGACGATCGAGGGCACGTTGGTCGAGACGAACGAACCCTGCGAGATCACCGGAATCGTCACTCACATCGAGTATCCGGGCGCGTACCGCTCCGAGGGGCGGCCGTCGTTCGAGCAACTGGCCGGGTTCTTGCAACTGGAACTCGTCGCCGACGACGAACGGTACAGCGTCGGCGGCTGGGGTGCGGTCTACGAGGATATCGAAGCGGTCCGGATCGTCCTCGAGCACATCGAGTTCGACGATCCGACGGGGACGGATGTGGTCGATCTCGGCGCGCCGGATGCCAGCCGCGCGGCGGAAGACGACTGATCGGGTTTTCGGTCGCCCCGTGTAGACGCTCGAGCGTCCGGCCGAAGGGAGCCACGAGCCGATCGGAACGATCGCTGATCGCATTCGCTCGAGGAACGGATACGACCGGTGGAGCCAAGTACCAGCGCCAGAGCAGTGTTACCAATGGCCGATACGTACTCGGATCGGTTCTGGAAGACGGTTTGCCAGTATCGCTCCGCCGTCGTCTTGCTACTCGGGATCGAAGCCGTCCTGTTGGTACTCCTCGTGATCGCGTTATGGTTGCAGCCGACGGGATCCGGAACGAGAACCGTACTCGCCGTCGATTTCGTCCTCGTCGGTACGGGCTTTCTCGCCGCGGGCTACGTCCTGTCTCGCTGCCGGCAGCGTCGCGCCGGTAACTGACCGGATGCGGATAGCGCGGCGACGTCGAACCTGATTCTCCGGGAGTTACGCTCGACGTCGTGCGTTATCTATACGCCGAAATACATATAGATGAACGAACAATAGTGAGAACATTTATCACGACATACGTGGACGAATGTCTCGTGCCGCAAGCGGCAGGAGAACGGACGTTGCGTCGCGATAACGGACGACACTCGGATGGCGTCCAGTCCGTCAACGGAAAGAAGTGGCACGACAGAAGCCGGCAGACACCGGCTTCGCTGAGAACCTATGACAGATAGCCAACGGTCGGTACGGAGAACGGACGAATCGAGCGATACGAGTATGTTACGCAGACGGTTCATGGGTGCGGCCGCGGCGGCCGCAGCCACAGCCGGCCTCGCGAGTCCGACCGCGAGCGCGGCCCCGGGCGATGTCGTCTTCGCGGTTAACGCTGGCGGCGGCGCGTACACCGCTGCCGACGGCACCGACTACCGAGCCGATACCGGGTACAGCGGCGGTACTGCCGCGAGTACGGGCGACCCGATCGCCGGTACCGACGACGACACGCTGTACCAGTCCGAACGGTACGGCGATTTCAGCTACGAGATTCCGGTCGCCAACAGAACCTACGACATCGAGTTACACTTCGCCGAGACGTACTGGACCGCCGACGGCGACCGCGTGTTCGACGTCTCCGCGGAAGGTGCCGCGAGGATCTCCGATCTCGACGTCCACGGCGCGGTCGGGCACGATTCGGCGCTGGTGCGGACGATCTCCGGGGTCGACGTCTCGGACGGCACACTGAACGTCTCGTTCAGCACCGACGTCGATAACGCGACGATCGGCGCGATCAAGGTCGTCGAGGCTGGCGGCAGCGCGAGCTACCCCGGCGATCCGGGGGACCTCGACGGCCGGTCGTGGAACCAGGTCTTCGCCGATCACTTCGACGGTGATTCGCTCGATACGTCCGTCTGGGCGGACCAGGAGGGCAACGGCCACGACTACGGCGTCCCCGGCTGGGGGAACGCAGAGGAGCAGTACTACAGCCAGGACAACCGATGGGTCGAGAACAGCAACCTGGTCGTCGAAATCCGCGAGGAGACGGTCTCCGACGAGCACGGAACCTACGACTACACGTCGGCGAAGCTGGTGACCGAAGGCAATCTGGACTTTCAGTACGGCCGCGTGGACTTCCGTTCGAAACTCGTCGAGGATCAGGGGATGTGGCCGGCACACTGGATGCTGCCGGCCGGCGATACGGCCTGGCCCGACGACGGCGAGATCGACATCATGGAACTGGTCGGCGACCAGCCGTCGGCGGTCCACGGTACCGTCCACGGACCCGGCTACTCCGGCGGCGGCTCCATCGGCGGGGACTACCACCTGGACGTCGGCACCTTCGCCGACGAATTCCACGTGTTCTCCGTCGTGTGGGATCCCGGCGTGATCAAGTGGTACGTCGACGGCGAGCACTTCTTTACGGTCACCCGCGAAGACGTCGAGAGCCAGGGCAACGAGTGGGTCTTCGACGACGGGCCGTTCTGGTTGCTCCTCAACTGCGCCGTCGGCGGCGAGTGGCCCGGATCGCCCGACGCAACGACGACGTTCCCCCAGCGGATGGAGATCGACTACGTCCGGCTGTTCGAGGAGGCGTAGGCTCGACGGAGGACCGACCTCACCACCCGGTCGCACTCACTGGCCCGCTTCCAACACCATCGCCGTCTGACCGATCGCACGCGGCGGTCTCGTCACCCGACGTACGCACGAATCGCTATCCCTGTGACGATCGGTCATACCCACGAACGGGTCTGCGCACCCGGCGCAGTACTCCGCAAGGCACCGACAGCTGCAGGTTCCGAAAGTATAACCTTTTAAAATATATTAAAATAAATTTAAATGGGTATTATACAATATAGAATCTGATGTCGGAAGAAAGCAACAGCGGAGACGGGGACGGACAGCCAGTAGGAATACCACGCCTCTCGCGTCGGCGGTTGTTACAGACCACGGGGACACTCGCTGCGTTGTCGGGGCTCGGTTCGACGGCAGTCGCGTCGGAACACGACACGGACGACCATCACGTCGCCGACCTCGTACCGACGTCGGATGCGACGCACAGCGCGACGACGAGCGGCCCGTGGACCGACTCGGCAACTTGGGACAACGGAGTTCCGAACGACGGCGCGCGCGTCCACGTTCCATCCGGCGTCACGGTGACGGTCGACGCGAATCCCAGCGCGCGCCTGCACTGGGTCCGAATCGACGGGACGCTCAGGGCCGCGACGAGCCAGACGGCCGAACTGCAGGTCGACACGCTGATCACGACCCAGGACAGCGCGATTCAGCTCGGCACGGAGAGCGATCCAGTCGGCCCCTCGAGCGAGCTAACCATCACCTTCATCGACCGCGGACCGATCGACGAGAGCTGGGACCCGGAGCGGAAGACCCGGGGGCTGGTGGCGGCCGGCACCGTCGAGGTCCACGGCGCGGCGAAGACGCCACACGCGACACTGGCGCACCATCCAATGGCGGGTGACTCCGCCCTCGAGCTCGACGCGACGCCGACGAACTGGCGGGCCGGCGATGCGCTGGTCGTCCCGGGCGTCTCGCCGCAGGAGAACCACGACGAGGAAGTGACCGTTGCGAGCGTCACCGGCTCGACGGTCCAGTTGGAGGAGACGCTCCAGTACGACCACGTGCCGCCGGCGGGCGGCCTCGATTCGTACGCGCTCAACCTCGAGCGACACGTCCGATTGCGGTCCGAGAGCACCGAGATGAAGCGCCGCGGCCACGTGATGATCATGTCGCCGGGCTCGACGATCCGGTATGCGGGCCTCTACGAACTCGGCCGGACCGACAAGAGCATCCCGTTCTCGAACCCGGCGTACAAGGAGAGCGAGATCCGGAATGACGGCGTGTTCGACCTGGACGTCAACGACAACCGGCGGGCCCGATACGCGCTGCACTACCACAAGACCGGTCCCCGAACGGACGTGGAACCCCACGACGCGACCGGCTGCGTGGTCGCGCCGCGGACCCGCGGGAACGGCTGGAAGGGCAGCCCCGGGTGGGGCTTCGTCAACCACCAGAGCTCCGCTCACGTCCACGACTGTGTGAGCTACAAGGTGCTCGGTTCGCACTTCCAGACCGAGACGGGCGTCGAACTCGGCAGCTTCGTGAACAACTTCGCGCTGCGATCGGCGGGCAGCGGAGACGACCCCGATTTCCGCGAAGTCGTCGCCTGGGCCGATCACGCCAACCGGCCGCTGATCGACGACTACGGCCACAACGGGATCGGCTTCTGGCTTCACGGGCCGCTCGTGTTGAACAGGGACAACGTCGCGGCGGGCCAACGCAACCACGGGTTCGCCTACTGGAACCGGGCGATCGGCGATTACGTGCCCGACGAAGTCGACGATCCCGCGATCCCGCCCTCCGAACTCGAGCGCGAGATCGAGGAGTCCGACATCGGCAGACACCGGGGGACGATCCCGAACGTGCCCGCCCCGTACGCCGACGACCGACCGTCAGAACAGTACAACGTGGCGCCGGGGTCAGCCGGCCCGAACGTCGCGGAGTTCGCTCACGCGACCGACACTGCCGACGACGGCACGGTCTTCGTCGACGAGGGGTCGATCCCGATCCGAGATATCGGCAACACGGCCTTCGCCTGCGGGAGCGGCATGGAGGTCATGAACCACATGCGCGGCGCCGGCTCGCAGATGGATCGGCAGACCGATTACTACGGGCTCATCAAGGACTACACCGCGTGGAACATCGGCCAACGCGACGGCGAGAGCGACCTTCCAGACACCCAAATTTACCAGAACGGCGATCTCAGCTTCGAGTTCCCGCGGGGGACCGGCATCGGCCTCGCGATGCGGTACGCCAGCCACCTCAAGGTCGTGAACCCGCGGCTCATCGGCGTGGGCGAGGGCGTCGGCATCACCCACAACATGCGAGCCGAGGGGATGGTGATCGAGGACGCGACCATCGAGAACTGGAGTAGCGGCATCGGCGCGCTGACGGACGGGCTCATGGAGATCCGAAATCCGACGTTCAGCAACATCCAGAACTACGAGATCAACATCCGTGGCGAGCAGATCCTCGCGGGCAACCCCACCACCAAGATGTGGGACGTCGACGACGGGTACGAGATCTACATGAACCCGTCGGACGATATCCACACCGACTGGGACCGTGAGTACTGGCTCGACGACAGACGGGTCTACTTCGAGGATGTCGCGCCTGGTGATGCAGAAACCGATCCGCGGCTCGTCGGCGGACGGATCGAGCCCGGTTCGAGCGACACCGCCGCGGTCGAGACAGCGATCAACGTCGGTGGATCGAGCTACACCGTCGGCGACGGGACGGAGTTCCAGGCTGATACCGGGTACAGCGGCGGTACTACCGCGAGTACGGGCGATCCGATCGCCGGCACCGACGACGACGCGCTGTATCAGTCCGAACGGTACGGTGATTTCAGCTACGATATCTCGGTCGCCGACGGCACCTACGACGTCGTGTTGCACTTCGCCGAGACGTACTGGACCGCCGACGGCGACCGCGTGTTCGACGTCTTGGTGAACGGTGACGAAGCGATTACCGACCTCGACGTTCACGGTGCGGTCGGCCACGGCGCAGCGCTGGTTCGGACGATCTCCGGGGTCGACGCCTCGGACGGCACGCTGACGGTCTCGTTCAACACCGACGCCGACAACGCCTTGCTCAATGGGATCGAGGTAGTTACCGCCTGAAGCGGCGGTGACGCCCAGCAGGGCGAGAGCGGGCCTTCGACGACGGCCCGTTCTATCCGCTCTACAACGGTACAGTCGGCGGCGAGGAACGGTGGGTGCCGATCAGCGGAGCCGTCCGCGACTGGCGAACCGACGGAACCGGGATCGACCCGGCTATTCGTCCGCGTCGATACTGGCACCCTCAAGCGGTTCGCTGTGCCAGTAGTCGCCGTCCTCCTCGAGGCGGAAACAGGATGCCCGGTGCGTACCATCGCCGACCGAACGCCGGTCAGGTGCCTCCGTCCGGCAGTGGTCCGTCGCGTACGGACACCGCGTGTGGAACCGACAGCCCGACGGCGGGTCGACCGGATCGGGAATGTCGATCTCCCGAACCGGCGGCTCCGCAGCGCCTTCTTCCAGACTGAGCGACGGCGTCGCCCACTTCAACACCTTCGTGTAGGGGTGTTGGGGATCGCGGAGCACCTCGTCCGCGTCGCCGAGTTCGACGAGTTCACCCAGATACATCACGCCGAGTCGTCCGCCGGCGTGCTCGGCCAGGTAGCGCGCGTTCGAGAGGTCGTGCGAGATGAACAGGAACGACGTGTCGAACTGGGCTTGCAGGTCGAGCATCAGGTCCATCACTTCGACGCGCAGCGAGACGTCGAGCGCGCTCACGGCCTCGTCGGCCAGGATGAGATCCGGGTTCATCAGCAACGCCCGGACCAGCGCGACGCGCTGTTTCTCCCCGCCGGAAAGCTGGTGGGGATAGCGCCGCGCGTAGTCGTGGGGCGGCGTCATTCCCACGCGTTCGAGCATCGCGAGGATCCGAGCCTCGCGGTCCTCCGGCCCCAGTTCCGACTGGTACTTCTTCAGCGGCGCGGCGAGCGACGACTCGACGGTCTGGTGGGGGTTCAGCGACGATCCCGGATCCTGGTGGATGATCTGCAGCGACCGACGGATCTCGGAGTAGGCGATCGTCGGGTTCGAGAAGCGCTTTTTGGCCGTCCAGACGTCCTGTCCGCGGAAGCTGACGGTGCCGGCGCTCGGTCGCTGGAGGCCGACCGCCGCCTTGCCGAGCGTCGTCTTCCCGCTGCCGGACTCGCCGACGATCGCGACGACGTCGTTTTCGGGGATGTCGAGGTCGACGCCGTCGACGGCCCGGACCGTCTTCGATTCGGCGAAGGGGTTGAGGCCGCCGTCGTCCTCGAAGTGGATGTCGACGTCCCGCATCGAGACGACGGGGTCGTCGGCGCTCATCGGTCCACCCCCGTGGTCAGTTCGATCTCGTCGACTCGCTCCCGGTGATGACAGGCGACGTCGTGCGTTTCGCTGGCCGCCTCCATCGGGGGCTTGATCGTCGCGCAGTCGTCCGTCGCGATCGGACACCGCTCGTGGTACGGACAGCCCGGTGGAACGTTGACCGGGTCGGGCGCCGCCCCGTCGATCGGGCGCATCTCCTCGAGGGGCGACTCGATGTCGGGCGTCGAGTTCAACAGCGCCCGCGTGTAGGGATGAGTTGGTGCGGTGAGCACCTCCTCGGTGGTCCCGACCTCCGCGAGTTCGAACGCGTAGAGGACGCCGATCCGGTCCGCCAGCTTCGTCACGAGCGGCAGATCGTGGGTGATAAACACCATCGTCAGGTCGTACTTGTCTCGGAGATCCGAGAGCAGGCTGACGATCGACCGCTGCATGAGCAGATCCAGCGCGGCCGTCGGTTCGTCCATCACGAGCACGTCCGGGTCGAGGACGAGCGAGAGCGCGATCAACGCGCGCTGTTTCATCCCGCCGGAGAGTTCGTGCGGATAGCTGCCCAACACGCGCTCGGGGTCGAGGTAGAGATCGGAGAGGAGTTCGCGCGTTCGTTCCATCCCCCGCTCGACGTCGTAGTCGTGAGCCTCGAGCGTCTCAACGAAGTGGCCGCGGAGCTTCAGCGTCGGGTTGAACGACGAGAGCGCCCCCTGGAACACCATCGAGATCTCCTCCCAGCGAAGTCGGCGAAGCCGATCGTCCGAGAGGTCGAGGACGTCGACCGCCGGACCGTCCGTCGGCCGGTAGGAAATCGTCCCCGACGTGACGCCGGGTTCGACGACGGCGTCCAGCAGCGCGGAGGCGAACATCGACTTTCCGGAGCCGGATTCGCCGACGATACCGATGATCTCGTTGCGCTCGATGTCGATATCCAGCCCGTTGAGGACCGTCGACGTGCCGCGATCCATGTGGAACGCCACGGAGAGATCGCGACAGCTGAGGACGGTCTCGAGCCGAGAATCGGTCCCGACGACGGACACCGCGTCGGCGGGTTCGCTCATCGGACGCCACCCCCGGTCGTCGCGGTCGCACCGTCGTCCGTCGGTTCGTCGTTCGAGCGGGTCGTCGAGGAGTGTCGGGCGCGAACGCGGGGGTTGAACATCCTGTCGGTCCCCTGTGAGAACAGGATCAGTCCGAACGACAGGAGCGTGATCGTCGCCAGCGGCGCGATCAGCCAGTGGGCCATCGACATGACGTGCATCGCGCCGCCGCTGACCGCCTGGTCGATCATGACGCCCCAGTTGACGACGCTGTCGTAGGGCAACACGCCGAGGAAGTACAGTCCGATCGATGCGAAGATAACCTGTCTCGCCGCGTTGACGAACGTGATCAGTACGTAGGGCATGATGTTCGGAAGGATGTCTCTGAGGATGATCGTCGGCGTCGACAGTCCCATCGCCTGGGACGCTTCCACGTAGGAGTGGCGGCTGATCGAGAGGACCTGCGAGCGGATCTCTCGAGCGAGGCCCGCCCAGACGTTGATCGTCAGAATGAGTCCCGTGACGATCGGATCCTGGGGCTCGAGTAGCGCGGCCAGGATGACGATGAGGGGCAGCCCCGGAATGGTCATCACGATGTCCGTGATCAGCGAGAGGAACCGGTCGGTCCGTCCGCCGGCGAACCCCGCGGTCGTGCCCACGGTGACGCCCATAACCGTCACGAACAGGCCGCCGGCCGTAATCATCTGCAGCATCGACGGCGTCGCATGGACGAGTTGAGCGAGGATGTCGCGGCCGAGGTTGTCGGTCCCGAGGGGGTAAGTCAGTCCCTCGGCGAGCGGCGTGAGCGACCGCGGCCCCTGGTTGACCTTCGGTTCCTTGTAGACGGCCGGTCCGAACAGGCCGACGAGCACGTACAGCAGGAGGATCGACGCTCCGACGCGGGCGCGGACGTCGTCCCAGATGATTCGACCCGGAGCGAGCACCCAGCGGTCGAACAGTCGGCGGTAGCGCTCCCCGCGGCCCATCGTGTTCTCCGCCACGGCTTCGAACGCCTCGTCGTCGTCGAGGACGCGAACCTGCTCCGTGCGTTCGCTCATCGGTGGTCACCTCCCCGCGTCTGGGCGCGGGGATCGATGAGTCCGTACGTGAGGTCGGCAACGTAGACGCCGAGAACGACCGCGACCGTCATGACGAGGAAGACGCCCATCATGAGCGGATAGTCGCGCGCCTCTAACCCCTCGATCATGTAGTAGCCCACGCCGGGATACGTAAACACCTGCTCGAGGATGACGCTGCCGCCGAGCGCGAAGCCGATCGCGATCAGGAGCGCCGTGTACAGCGGCAACACCGCATTGCGCCCGACGTAGCGCGTCGCGATCCGTCGCTCCGAGAGCCCGCGAAGCCGCGCGACCCGCAGGTAATCCTCGCCGAGTACCTGGATGCTGTTGCCCCGCATCCGCAGCGCCCAGCCGCCGGCTGCGACGACCGCGTACGACAGGATCAGCAACGAGGCATGCCAAAGCGCGTCGCCGAGGAAGGCGAGCGTTTGAACGGGCTCTAGGAGCCCCACCGTCGGCTCCATCTCCGTCGAGTACCGACCGCCCGTGGGGAACAGCTCGAACTGGTAGCCCAGGAACCAGATCGCCAGAATGCCGACGATGTAGTTCGGGACCGAGTTACACAGGATCGAGAGCACGGAGAACCCGCTGTCGAAGGAGCTCCCTTCCTTGTACGCCATCACGGCACCGAGCGAGATGCCGATGGCGAACGAGAGCAACAGCGCGATGGACATCGTAAAGATCGTCCAGGGGAGCGCCTCCGCGATGATCTCCGACACGGGGACGCCCTCGTTGATCGACTCGCCGAGGTCGCCTCGCAGCAATCCGAGCACGTAGTTACCGTACTGTTCGTGGAGCGGCGCGTCCGGGAGCACGTTGAGCTTCTGTTCGACGCGGTGGTCGATCTCGGCCTGTGACAGTTGCGGGTTGTTCTGGATGAGTTCGGCCCGGTAGGCGTCCGCGGGGTTGCCGGGCATCAGTCGCAGGAGGAAAAACGCGAGGCTCATCACCGAGACGACCGTGACGACCGCCTGAAGCGTGCGTTCGATGTAATATCGTTGCATAGGGTGTGCTGTTCGTCCGGGCTATTCGTCGGCCTTTGCGACGAGCTTTCCGACGCGGGGAAGGTACGTCGTCGGATACTGGACGGACGTCGCCGGGTGCGAGTTCTCGACGACTTTGAAGTTCTCGACGGAGACGAAACACTGATCGATCTTCTCCTGGATCGGTAGCTGCGGGAGATCGTAGTTGAAGATCCACGCCAGCTTCTGAATTTTCTGGCGCGCGTCGTCGCCGTCGGCGTCCATGCCGACGAGCGCTTCGAGTTCGGGCGCGAGTTCGACCGTCTCGGCCTCGCCGTCGGGATCGCCCACCGGCGGCACGTCGACCGACGTGGGGTAGTTGTAGACGTTCTGGGCGTCCCAGCTGTTGAGGTTCCAATCGAGGGAGTGGTACGGGTACGTCCAGCCGTCGGACCACCAAAATCCGGCCGCGTCGAAGCCCGCGTCGCCGTAGAGGTCCTGCCCGAAATAGACGCTATCGTCTCTGGTGACGAGGTTGGTCTCGATGCCGAAGTCCTGCAAGTGCTCGTTGAACGTGATCGAGGCGTCGACCCACTCGTTCCAGGCGGCGGGCACCTTGAACTCGAAAGATAGCGTCTCGCCGTCCTCGTCGACCCAGGTGTCTCCCTCCTTCGAGAAGCCGGCCGACTCGAGCAGTTCGGTGGCCCTGTCGGTGTTCCGTCCGGCGTAATCCTCGAAGGCGTCCGGTTCGTCGAGCCAGTCGTCGGCCGACCCGTCGAAATTCCCGACGATGCCCGTCGGCGTCCGCACGGGCGCTTTCGCGTCGCCGCCGCCCGAGGAGTTCTCCGCGACGATCTCGCGATCGATCACGTGGGCGATCGCCTTGCGGACCTCCCGCTGCCCGAAGTGTTCGTGGTCGTGGTCGAACGCGATCGACAGCCCCCAGTTGGCCGGTTGCTGGATCTCGAGGACGTGATCCGGGAACGAGGCCATGATGTCCGGCGACGTGAAGATGTTGTGCAGGGCGTCGACCGATCCGCCGCGAATCGCCTGCCAGGCCGTCTCGTTTCCGTCGATGAATCGAAATCGATACTCGGCGAAATTAACGTTGTCTGCCCAGTACGAGTCCTCGAATTTCGTGGTGATGAGTTCCTGTTCGCCGGCGCTGTCGTACTGGAACGGACCGGTTCCGATCGGCTCCTCGGGTGCGAACTCCGAGAGGACCGTCGACTCGGAATCGTCCTCCATTTCCGCGAGGATGTCATCGTACTGCTCGGCCGGTGTGTCAAGCTCCAGGCTCTTGATCGAGTTGAGGAAGACCGGTTCGGAGACGGACGCCTCGAGTCCGACTTCGACGGTCGTGTCGTCGACGGACGTGACGTTCTCGACCGAGGTGAAGTTCCCGATCGGGTGATTGTCGTACAGCGAGATGTGAAGCTTCCGGACGAGGTCCGCCGCCGTGGCGTCCTCGCCGTCGTGCCAGGTCAGGTCGTTCTGGAGGGTGAGCGTCGCCGTGTCCTCGCCGATCTCCCAGTCAGCGAGGGCGCCCTCGACGAACTCGCCGCTCGTCGCCCGGAAGTACACTAGCCGGTCGTAAACCACGAACCCGGGTCGGTCCGGGTAGTTGCTTTCGTTCGCGGCGTTCCACTGCATGTCGCCGGGGAGGACCGACGTCGGTGCGGTGAACGTCCGGTCGGTCATCGGCTCGTCGCCGGTGATCTCCTCGTTGCCCGAACTGTTGTCGTCGCCGAAACAACCCGCGAGTGCCGTTGCACCCGTTAAGCCGGTCACCTGCAAGAATCGGCGGCGTGATGCCTCTGCGTCTCCGGGGAGCGCATCGTCTGGTAGCATGGTGCTACCCTACCTTGAGTGTTCGATTGTAAATAATTTTTGGAGTTTATAACTATCTTTTGCAAAGTTTCATCGCGTGTACGTACGGTCAGCGACGGACGGGTCCGACCGCGCGTACTCGTCGATTATTCGCCCGAGCGTCGCCGCTCGACTGCCGAGGGATACACTTATTTGTCACCTCGAGAGATGGGTAGATCCATGACAGGCCTAGAGGACAGCGAGCCGTACCTAGATCCGTCGCTGCCGATCGAAGCGCGCGTTGCGGACCTCCTCGATCGGATGACGACCGAAGAGAAGATCGGCCAGCTGGCCGGTTCCTACGTCGGAGTGCTCGACGAGGGGCTCCACGGAGTCGACGACGTTATCGACGAAATCGACGAGTATCACATCGGATCCGTCGCCCCCTTCGGCTGGGGCGGCTCTCCCAACGAGTCGGTCGAGGACGCCGTCGACGCGGCTCGCCGACTGCAAGAGCACGCCGTCGAAGCGACGCGCCTCGGTATCCCGTTGCTGTTCGCAGCCGACGCGGTTCACGGTCACGCCTACATCGCGGAGTCGACCGTCTTTCCGAACAACCTGGGTGCGGCGGCGACGTGGAGCCCCGACCTCGTCGAACGCGCCGCCGAAATCACCGCGAAAGAGATGCGGGCGACCGGTTCCGCCCAGAACTACGGTCCGACGTGCGACGTCGTACGCGATCCGCGATGGGGACGAACCGGAGAGACGTTCGGCGAGAGCCCCTACCTCGTCGGAACGCTGGCCGCCAGCGAAGTTCGCGGGTACCAGGGCGACGAACTCGACGCCAACTCGGTGCTCGCGACGGCGAAGCACTTCCCGGCCTACGGGGTGCCCACGCGCGGGGAGGACGCCGCGCCGGTCGACGTGTCCTCGCACACGCTCCGTAACGTACTCCTTCCGCCGTTCGAGGCGGCGATCGACGAGGGCGTCGGCGCGGTGATGCCGTGTTACAACTCGATCGACGGCGAACCGGCTCACGGGTCGCGCCGGTTCCTGACGGGACTCCTCCGCGAAGAACTGGATTTCGACGGCGTCGTCGTCTCCGACTGGAACGGGATCACGCAGTTACACGAGGAGCACCGGACGGCGGGAAGCCCGATCGAAGCGGCGCGCCAGACACACCGTGCGGGCCTCGACATCGGTTCGGTCGCCGGGGCCGACCACGCACAGCACGTTCGGGACCTGCTCGAGCAGCGCGAGCTATCCGAACGCCTGCTCGAAGACAGCGTCGGGCGAGTGCTGCGGGCGAAGTTCGCTCTCGGCCTCTTCGAGGATCCGTATCCGGACCCCGAAGCCGCGGCGACACTGGGCTCCGACGAGAGCCTCGATACGGCGCGGGAGGCCGTCCGGAAGTCGCTCACGCTGTTACAAAACGACGACGACCTCCTCCCCCTCGGCGATGGTGTCGACGAGGTGTTCGTGACCGGCCCGAACGCCGACGAGATGGTCCACCAGAACGGCGGGTGGAGCTGCAACGCGGACGCCGGCATCCCGGGAACGACGATCCTCGAGGGAGTCGACGACACGGTGGACGACGAGACAACCGTCACCCACGAACCCGGCAGCGCTATCGGCGCCCCCGTCGACGTCGAGGCCGCTGCGGAGCGAGCGGCAAAAGCGGACGTCGCCGTGGTCGCACTCGGCGAGGATTGGTACCTTCACGAGTTCGGCCCCTCCGCGAAGACCGCCAGCGAGACGGGCGAGTTCCCGACGCGCGGCAAGCTTTCGCTCCCCGACGCCCAGCGCGACCTCGTCGAGGCGGTGTCGGAGACGGGGACGCCCGTCGTTGCGGTCCTGGTCACCGGGCGGCCGCTGGCCGTCGAGTGGCTGGCGGAGACGGTGCCGTCGATCCTCATGGCGTACTACCCCGGCCGTGTCGGCGGCGAGGTAATCGCGGAGACGCTGTTCGGCGAGTCCGAACCCGGCGGACGGCTCCCGATCTCGATCCCGCGGTCGGCGGAGACGCTCCCGACGTACTTCAACCACATGCCACACCCGCACCCGATCGGACCCGACGAGCACCCGGCATCGTACGATCCGCTCTTCGAGTTCGGCCACGGCCTGAGCTACACTACCCTCGAGTACGAGTCGATCGAACTATCGGAGAACACGATTCGTCCGGACGAGGACGTCACGGTCCGAGTCACGGTGGCCAACACGGGCAATCGACGCGGGAGCGAGGTCGTCCAGGTGTTCGGCCGAGACGAGTTCAGTTCGGTCGTAACGCCCGTCCGCGAACTGTGGGCGTTCGAGCGCGTCGAACTCGAGCGCGGAGCGCGAGCGGATGTGACGCTCCGAATCGACGCGGACGAGATCGGGCTCTTCGAACGATCGCGCGACGGGCGGATCGACGACGGGAGCCTTCGACTCTCCGTCGGGGATCGAACGTTCGACCTCGACGTCCGTCCGCGTAGCGACTGAGACAGCCGCGCCGTCCTACGGACTCGTTTTCGTCGTCGACCGCTCGGTTCGCGATCGGGATCGCCGCGCCTTTCTCCCATCGGCCGTCGTCGCTGACCGGAAGTCACCTGCCGGTGGATTCACCGTCCGAACAGGGAGCCCTGTTCCTGATCTCACGGAAAGATACTCTCTCTATCATATATTCGTTTCTCCGATATAACTCGAGAATCGACGGACGAGCCCCAATCGAATATCTAATAAATCTGTTTGATAGCGGACTAAGAGACAGAAGTAGGACATAAACTGCCCGAGGTCAGTATTCGGCTCTGACGGTACTCGGCTGACAGCCATACGGTGTGTAGATGTGTGATTCGGCGTATCGGTACTAGAATGCCGCGTCGTCGTCCGGTCTGTTCGGTAGCAGCAGTTCGAACAAGGATTCTGCGAGTACCGCTCCAGAGCACCGAATCTCTTGCTCGAGAGACTTGGTGGCCGATGTAATGACATGAGTACGAATGTAAATATGCCGCGTTCCGAAATCGTCCGTCGGAGCGTGCCGTGACACAGGTATCGTGTTAGCAGTTCGCCCACAGCACAGTTCGTAATACGTGTCGGCGACGACGACCTGATTGTCGTCCTTCCGATAGTTCCCGCAATCCGGGCCAACGCACTCGCTGTCTACGTTCTCGAAATGCAAACGCTACGCCGGCAGGTGTTCTCAACGATCGTTCGAATCCGCATCGATTACCACGATATTGGGTAATCGAGTCTCTATTCGCTAGTAGTTCGGTGATTTGTTCATCGAGACGACCGACCGAATCTGTCGTGTTCATACTGCCACCGGAGTCGGTTTCGGTTCATCGATACGTACACGTCGTGTCCGGGTCTCTACGAAGTTGGGTATCGATCGCTCCGAATCGGTGATCCGCGATTTCTCTCGATTTTTCCATAACATTACAGCCGTATGGTTGTAATAACATACGCCTCGCACTCAAAGCGACCGACTGGCGCTCGAGAGATTGATACTCGCCTCCGTGATGTTCGCGCGTTCCATGACGTTCATCGGCAGGGTCTCGTGGTACCGATCGCCGTTGATTCGGCTCGTCGGCCCGGAAACGCTGATCGCTCCGAGAACGGTTCCATCGTCGCTGCGAATCGGTGCGCCGACCGCGCGAATCCCCTTGATCTCTTCTTCGTCGTTTACCGCGTACCCCTGCGCTCGGACGGACCGAAGTTCCTCGAAGAGCGCCTCCCTGTCCGTGATCGTATTTTCGGTCTTTCGGACGAGACCGTGCTCGTCGATTATTTCCTCGACGCGGCTTTCCGGGAGGTATGCGAGGACGGCTTTTCCCGTCGCGGTGAAGTGGAGATAGTCCGTTTTCCGTTCTTTGGCCGTATGATACGTATCACCGACTGCGTTTTCGCCTGCGACCTTGTGGATGTTCCGCTCGAGGCCGTGTTGTTCGCACATGAGATGGACGTACTCCCCGGTTTCGTCGGCGAGCGCTTCGACCTGTTCCTTGCCGTGTCCGAAGAGAACGTGCCGGTGACGGACCGTTTTTCCGAGATACAAAAATTCGAGGCTGAGTCGGTACGTCTGATCGGTTTTGACGACGAGTCGCTTCTCGCGGAGCGTAGCGAGATACGAGTACGCCGAACTTTTCGAGAGATCGAGGTAGTTGGCCAGTTCCGTTACGCCTGCTCCGTCCAGTTCCTCGAGCGCTTCGATGACGTCGCACGACCGCGCGACGGTTTCCAACTGCCGAGGGGATCGATCGTTGGCGTCGGGCATACGATACCGTTGCCGGCCAGGACGATAGTTGTTCGCTTTTCGAAAACGCAGCATCTGGTCGATCCGCTAACCCGGCTACGGCGTGCCGGCAGGGTCGCGCTCTGCGGTCGTTCGAATTCGTATTTCGGTAGCGAAGAGTCACGTCACGCGCGGTACCCGTCCGGTCGAGATCCCCGTTCGGTAGCGCGAACAGTCGCTCATTTCGGCAGCTACCGATCCGATCCCGCCGACTCGGCTTCGTCCGTTCCGCCGGTCGCTCCCCAACCAGTTTCTATTCGGGAAACGGGAACGATTATCGACGGTGTGATCGCTCACGACGGGGTCCCTTCGGTGTCGGTGGACATCCGGTGGGTGGAAGGATAGTTACGAAGAACGCAAACACTTAACACAGAGTACTTCAGATCAAGCAGTGACTCATGAAGGTCTCCGAGGGGAAGCTTCGGCGAGAAATCGAAGCTAACGCCCAGTTTGGCGCGTTGCCCGACGCCGAGGGACAGGGGCGAACTGCGCTCACCGGAACGGACGCTAACCGCCGAGCACGCGAACGATTCGTTGATCGACTCGAGGCGGGCGGATTCGACGTTCGTATCGATGCCGTCGGGAACATCGTGGGCCGATGGGTGCCGCCCAGCGCGGACCCGACCGCGCCGCCGGTCGTGACCGGCAGCCACCTCGACTCGGTCCCGGTCGGCGGAATCTTCGACGGCCCGCTGGGCGTCTACGGCGGGCTCGAGGCGGTTCGGGCGATACGGAAGTCGGATCGGTCGCTCGAGCGGCCGTTACACGTCGTGTGTTTCACCGAAGAGGAGGGACAACGATTCGGCAACGGAATCCTCGGTTCGTCCGTCGCAACCGGCCAGCAGTCGGTCGACGACGCGCTCGCGTTCGAGGACGAATCCGGAACGACGCTCGAGGAGGCGCTCGACCGAATCGGCTTTCACGGGAGCGGACGAATCGACGCCTCCGAGTGGGATTCGTGGCTCGAACTCCACGTCGAGCAAGGCACGCGGCTCGAGCAGGACGGTGCTTCCGCGGGAATCGTCACGAATATTACGGGAATCACCCACTGCTATCTCGAGGTGACCGGCGAAGCGGACCACGCGGGATCGACGCCGATGACCGACCGAACCGATGCGCTGGCTGCAGCGAGCGAAGTCGTCCTGGACGTCGAGGCGGCCGCGAATCGCATCGTCGCCGACGCGTCGCCGTCGGCGGTCGGAACGGTCGGAAAATCGGTCGTCGAACCGAACGCGACGAACGTGATTCCGGGACAGGTCCGCCTCGGGATCGATATTCGGGACGTCTCGAGCGATTCGATCGCGAAACTCGTCAACGCACTCGAGGCGAGCGCGCGACGGATCGAGCGGGAGCGAAACGTCGAGGCGAGCGTTTCCCGTCCGTACGACGTGCCGCCCGAGCCCATGACGGATCGGTGCCGTGAGACGCTGATCGAAGCAGCCGCTGCGACGAACGTTCGTGCGTCTCTCATGCACTCGGGGGCCGCTCACGATACGATGAACGTCGCTCGAGTGACCGATGCAGGACTGCTGTTCGCACCGTCCCGCGGCGGAATCTCGCACAACCCTCGAGAGTGGACCGAGTGGGAGGACTGCGCTGCAGCGACTACCGTTCTCGCCGAAGCGCTCGCACGACTCGCCGAGGCGTGACTCGAGATGATGGGCGGTGGTGGCTGTCGAGCTCGGAGGAACGACGAGAGGGGCGATTGTGGAACGTACAGTCTTAGCGCTTGGAACGGCGGAACATGATCGCGTTTCCGGCGTTCGGACGACAGATGTTTGCCCCCTATGCAAAGATTTATTATACAATACTTTCAATGCTGCACAACGACATGGCAAGTCCTGACAATCCAGCGATCGAACTGTCATCAGACGGTCCGAGCCGCCGTCTCTTCATGAAAACCGCTGCAGCCAGTGTTCCGCTCGCCCTCGCAGGGTGTGCCGGCGACGTCGACGATGGTCGACCCGACGGCGAACTTCTGTGGGGTGGGAGCGTCCCCGTCCAGAGCCTCGACCCACACTTTGAGAGCGCAGCGGCCACCGCACGCGTCCTCGAGAACATCACGCAGGGACTCGTCAGAGTCAACTGGGATTACGAACTCGAGCCGCTGCTGGCGGAGTCCTGGGAGACCTCCGAGGACAACCTGGAGATCACGTTCTCGCTTCGCGAGGGCGTCCTCTTTCACGACGGTACGGAGCTCACCGCCGACGACGTGCTCGCGTCGTTCACCCGCATCGAAGAGCAGGAGGGGCTCGCGGCGGATTACATGGCGCTGGTCGACTCGATGGACGCGGCGGACGAGTACACGTTCGAGATGGTGCTAACCGAGCCGTTCGCGCCGTTACTGTCGCGAATGGCGACGTCTCACATGCACGTTCTTCCGGCCCATCAGGCCGAACAGAGCCAAGACGAGTTCACCGAGCCGATCGGAACCGGTCCCTTCGAATTCGAGAGCATGGAGATCGACTCCGAGTTCGTCATGGTGAAATACGACGACTACTGGGACGACGGCCTTCCGCACCTCGAGCGAGTCACGAAGAACGAAATTCCCGACAACGACAATCGCCTCAATACGTTCAGAGCCGGCGAAGTGGATTTCATCAACGACGTGCCGCCACGACACGCGTCGGACCTCGAGGACGATTCGGAGGTCGACTTCATCAATCGGTTCCCGAAATCGCTCGTCTACCTCGGCGTGAACTGCAACGAGGAACCGTTTGACAGCCGCGACGCGCGACTCGCACTCGAGTATGCGATCGACAAGAACGAAGTCATGGAAGCGGCGCTGTACGGTCAGGGACAGGTCGCCGCGAGTCCCGCCGCACCCGACAGCGAGTGGGAGCATCCCGACCTCCAGCCGCGGCAACAGGATTACGAACTGGCGCAGGAACACCTGGATGCGGCGGGGTATTCCGACGGCTTCGAGGCGACGTTCCAGATCCCACAACAGTACAACGATCAGGTGAGCGCGGCGCAGATCATCGAATCCCAGGCGTCGGAGGTCGGCATCGAACTCGATATCCAGATGATCACGTGGAGTAACTGGCTCAGCGACGTCTACACGGATCAGAACTTCCAGGCGACGACCAGTTCCTACCTGGGCCTCTGGTTCCCCGATGCCGGATTCCACCGTCCGCTCCACTCCGACGGCGCGTTCTTCTTTACCGGATGGGAGGACGAAGAGTACAACGACCTCGTCGACGAAGCGCGGCAACTCTACGACATCGAGGAACGCGCGCCGCTGTATCACGACGCCGCCGAACTACTCAAAGAGCGTCGTTCGGGCCACATCCTGCTGTACTGGATGCCGACGCTGATGGCTCGCACGAACGACTTCACGGGCGAGGTCATGGCACCGGACGGCTCGACGTTTCGATTCGAAGACACGCAACTCGAGTAATGCTCGTCGTAGACACTCGAACGCATTCCGCACACATGAACCACACAGACTCGCACATTCCGTCATAAATGGCATTCGCTAGTTACCTGTTCAAGCGGCTCGGATTCACCCTCGTCACGTTGTTTCTCGTGTCGCTCATCACGTTCGGGCTCACCAACGTGTTGCCGGGCAACGTGGCGCTTTTGATTCTCGGACCGAACGCCACCGAGCAATCGATCGCGCAACTCGAAGCACAGCTCGGACTCGACCAGCCGCTGTACGTTCAGTACTTCCAGTGGATCACCGGCTTGCTCACCGGAGATATGGGTACCTCGCTGCGGTACAACACGCCGGTTGCCGATCAGATCGCGCTGCGCTTACCGCGTTCGCTGTTGCTCGCGATCTCCGCGACGATCATCTCGGTGAGTCTCTCGATCCCGCTGGGGATCATCGCAGCGGTGAAAAAGAACACGCCCGCCGACCTCACCGCGTCGATGCTCGCGTTCGTCGGCCTCTCGCTTCCCATCTTCCTGTGGGGGCTCGTCTTCATCTACGTGTTCGCGCTCACATTGGGTGGGTTCCCGACTCGAGGCTACGTCTCACCGCTGGTCGATCCGCTCGCGTCGCTTCACTTCCTCGCGCTCCCGGCGAGCGCGATGGGCGTCGCGCTGACGGCGTACATCATGCGAATGACGCGCTCGAGCATGATCGACGAACTCAGCGAAGACTACGTCGAGTTCGCCCGATCGAAGGGGCTCAGCGAACGCTCGGTCGTCCTCCGACACGCGTTGAAAAACGCCGCGATCCCGATCATCACGGTGGTCGCGTTCCAGTTTAGCTACGCGTTCGGCGGCGTCGTCGTCCTCGAGGAAGTGTTCTCCTGGCCCGGCATCGGCCAGCTGACGCTGACGGCGATCGAAAACCGAGATATCCCGCTCTTACAGGGCTGTATTATCGTGATCGCGCTCATCTACATGGTATCGAATTTTCTCGCCGACACGTTCTACGCGTACGTCGATCCGCGAATTCGATACGGAGGGTCCGAATAATGTCGACGAATCGATTCCGGCTGACGGACGAACGCAAGGCCCACTACGGGCGATTCATCCGCCAGTTCCGCGGCAACCAGAAGGCGATGATCGGGCTCGGCATCATCGTCGCGCTCTTTTTCGTGGCCATCTTCGCACAGAAGATCACCGTTCCGTACATCGACGTGACGGTACAGCCGTTCTCGTTCGTGCCACACGATCCCGAGGCCACGAACGTCCAGAATCGAGAACAGGGCCCATCGATGGAGCATCTGATGGGAACCGACAATCTCGGTCGTGACATCTTCAGCCGCGTCCTTGCGGGAGCACGAATCTCGGTGTTGGTCGGCTTCACATCGATCAGCATTGCGATGATCTTCGGGACGACGATCGGCATCGTCGCCGGCTACTATCAGGGGCTGGTCGACGAGGGATTGATGCGAGCGATGGACGCGATGATGTCGTTCCCGCCGATCCTGCTCGCGCTGACGATCGTCGCCGTAATGGAGCCGAATCTATTCAACCTGATCCTCGCGCTGGCGTTCGTCTACACGCCCTTCATCGCCAGGGTCGCGCGCAGCGCCGCGCTGTCCGTTCGCAACGAATCGTTCGTCGAAGCGGCCGTCGCCCGCGGCGAGAGCGACTCCTACATTATCTTCAGGGAAGTGTTGCCCAACTGCGTCGGCCCGCTGCTCGTACAGGGGTCGATCAACGTCGCGTTCACGATGTTGCTGGAAGCGAGTCTCTCGTTTCTCGGACTGGGCGTTCAGCCGCCGACGCCGTCGTGGGGGCTGATGATCAACCAGGGGTGGGCGTTCATGGGCGATGCCCCGTGGCTCGTCTTCTTCCCGGCGTTCGCCATCGCCATGGCGGTGATCGGGTTCAACCTACTCGGCGACGGTCTCCGTGACGTCCTCGATCCGAAGGGGGAGATTATCGAATGACGACCACCAACACAACCACTCCGACGACCGATCCGCTGCTCTCAGTCGAAGCGCTCCGCACCCAGTTTCAGACCGAAGACGGAACCGTCACCGCAGTCGACGACGTCTCGTTCGCCCTCGAGCGAGGGGAAGTGATGGGAATCGTCGGCGAGTCGGGTGCCGGAAAGAGCGTCACGGCGAAATCGATCATGCGCCTCGTTCCGTATCCGGGCGAGATCGTGTCGGGTTCGATCAGGTTCGACGGCGAGGACCTCCTCGAGCGCTCGGAAAAGGAGATGCAACGCGTTCGCGGAAACGAGATCGCGCTTATCCCACAGGACCCGATGACGTCGCTCAACCCCGTTCTCACGGTCGGTCAGCAGATCATCGAGACCGTCCGTCTCCACCAGGACGTCAGCGAATCCGAAGCTCGCGAGGTCGCGATCGACGCGATGGAAGAAGTCGAGATTCCGGATCCCGAATCGCGTATCGACGAGTATCCCCACGAGTTCTCCGGCGGCATGCGACAGCGCGTCCTCATCGCGATCGGACTCGCCTGCGAGCCGGACCTCATCATCGCGGACGAGCCGACGACGGCGCTCGACGTGACGACGCAGGCGAAAATCCTCGAGTTGCTCAACGACCTGCGCGAAACGCACGACGTCGCGATCCTGATGATCACCCACAACCTCGGCGTCGTCGCCCAGACCTGCGACCGCGTCGGGGTCATGTACGCCGGAAACCTCGTCGAAACGGGGCCAGTCACGGATATCTTCGATCGGCCGAGACATCCCTACACCCGGACGCTCATCGACGCGATTCCGGAAGTCGGCGCGAACCGGAATCGACTGTACGCGCTCGACGGGTCGATGCCCGATCTGCAGGCGCTGCCGGACGGCTGTAACTTCGCCGACCGCTGTCCGCACGCGACCGACGACTGTCGCGTCGGCCCCGATCCAGAACTCGAGGCCGTACCGGGCGCACCCGGCGCTCACGCCGCGTGTATCCGGACCGACGAACTCGACCTTTCGGAACCCGCCGTCGGGGACGATACCGGACACCGTCGCCGAGAGGAACACACCGAACCGCTGCTGGAGGTTCGAAACCTCGAGAAGCACTTCTCGGCGGGCGACGGCCTGTTCGGAAACCTCTCGCTTACGCGAACCGACGGTGGCAGCCTGACGCTCGAGCGTCGGTACGTCAAAGCGGTCGACGGCGTGAGTTTTACCATCAACCGCGGCGAAACGGTCGGGCTGGTCGGGGAGAGCGGCTGCGGGAAGTCGACGGTCGCGAGGACCGTCATGCAGTTGCTCGAACCGACCGGTGGCGAGGTGTACTTCGACGGCCATCCGCTTCACGACCTCGGGAAGTCGGAGATCCGAAGCCTCCGTCAGGAGATGCAGATCATCTTCCAGGACCCGAAGAGTTCGCTTAATCCGCGCAAAACCGTCGGCCAGATCATCGGTCGCGGCATGGAAAAACACGGTATCGCGACCGGGGACGAAAAACGCGAGCGGATCGAGACCCTGCTCGAGCGCGTCGGATTGCAGGCGGGCGACATCGACAAGTACCCCCACCAGTTCTCGGGCGGTCAGCAACAGCGGATCGCCATCGCGAACGCGCTCGCCGTCGAACCGGATCTCATCGTCTGTGACGAACCGGTGTCGGCGCTGGACGTGAGCGTTCAGGCCCAGATCCTCAACCTGCTCGACGACATCCAGGACGAGTTCGGCCTCTCGTACCTCTTCATCTCACACAACATCAGCGTCGTCCAGCACCTCTGTGACCGCGTCGCCGTCATGTACCTCGGCAAGATCGCCGAGTTCGGATCGGTCGAGCAGGTGTTCGAACCGCCGTACCACCCCTACACGGAAAGCCTCCTGTCGGCCGTTCCCCACGCGAACCCGGACGCACGGACGGAACGGATTCTCCTCGAGGGAACGGTTCCCAGCCCGCTCGATCCGCCGTCGGGCTGTCCGTTCCACACCCGGTGTCCGAAGAAAATCGGTCCGGAGTGCGAACGCGACGAACCACGTCCCGAGCCGGTCGGCGAGAACGACGACCACACGATCGCCTGTCACCTCTCGTGTGAGGCGATGAGCGAGCCACTCGTCGGGCGGTCGTCCGAATCGGAGGCGAAACAGCTGTGACGTTCTCCATCTGTGCGACGGTCGACGGCCGCCACGGCGTCGCGATAGCGACGAAGGCGATCGCCGTCGGATCGACCGCCTCCTTCGTCTGCCACGACGGCGCGGTCTGTACGCAGGCGACCACGAACACCCCGATCGGCGTTCGGACGACTCGGCAACTTGAGGACGGAGTGCCGATCGACGACGCCGTCCGGACGCAGCTCGAGGCGGATCCGAACGCGGACCGTCGACAGGTCCACGGGGTCGACGGCACGGGGACGACCGTCACAGCGACGGGCGACGCGTGCGAGTCGTGGGCCGGACACCTCGACGGTGACGGCTACACGGTCGCCGGTAACATGCTCACCGGCGAGAGCGTCCTCGAGGCGGTCGGCGACGCGTTCGAGCGCGACGCCGATCGGTCGCTCGACGAACGACTCCTCGTCGCACTCCGTGCCGGCGAGGACGCCGGTGGCGACAAACGAGGCGATCACGCCCAGAGCGCGGCACTCTCCGTGTTCGATCCGGAGACGCCACGACTCGAACACGACGTCCGCGTCGACGAACACCACGACGCCGTCACCGAACTCGAGCGAGTGTACGAGGTCGCGCGTACGACGGGTGAAGACTGGACGGAACGGTATCCGGCGGTCGATCTCCAGCGACATCCGTCGTAACTCGTAGGCTGTTGGCGTGGTCCGTCGTGACGAAAGTACCTATTTTCGTCATATACCGACGTGTTATCACCCAATCGGGTGATGTCTTACGAGTGACTTGTTTGAGTATTGTAGAGGACAGTAATGTGTATATCGAACAGGACCATCCAACGTTCGACCGACCGCAACTCGAGCGTGGTGGCCGAATCAATTCTCGTTCTCGGGCGTGTGACTCACGTTTGCTGTAGTTTCGATCGACGCGGTCGAACTCGTCCTTTCAGCTCTAATCGAAAGAAGGAGATGTGCAATTCGCTGTCATCGCCTCGAGAATATTGTGCTCCTCGGCGTCTGTTAGTACGGAGAGGCAACGTCTGATTCGATGTCCTCCCGTACGCAACACTGTCGAAATGCGTTCCGCATATCTATTGCAAAATTTATACAAGACTGTCTTTCGGAAGTTATGGCAATATACGAGATAGGTGGGAAATTACATCCGTGTTGTTTCAGACCGCGCTGTGAGAACGGTCGACGCCGGGTGGTAAACGATATCCCGACTCACGTCCCGACCGATTCACTGGTGAAGAGCTTTGTCGCATAACGAGCCAGGACATCGGCAGACTCGCGACGAGAAGGCCGTAGACACCACCCATTAGCGGCTCAACGCCCAGGGAGGGAGCGAGCAGGTAGCCAGCGGCAAATCCGATCGGATCGAGAACAACCGCGAGGATGATGATCTGCTGTTGGAACGGCTTCGTCTCAAACCAGCGGGAAAGGTTGTACACCATACGAATGTCGTGGGGCTGTTACGTCTTTACTGTTGATGTTTTCGGAGAGACATCCCCCGTCCTCAAGGTACGAATGACGTCAGGCGTAAGCGAATCGGGTAGTGTACTCGGTCGGCTACAGGTAGTTCTGCGAGTCGGCCTTCGTCTTGTACACGTTACCTTGGACGCGGACTTCATTGCGCTCGAGCGACCGATTACGTACGGCCGGGCTCTGCATGGTCCGAGTCACCCGCCAGAGCGGTCGGATATTGCAAAGCGCGAATCCGGCAACGATGAGTGCGAATCCCGCAACGGTCGCTGTGGTGATTTGCTCACCGAGGAGCGTCGCACCGAAGATCGTCGCGACAACGGGTGATGCGTAGTTGATAAGACCGGCGTTCGTTGCGCCGATCCGGTTCAGCAAGGTGAAGTAGAGAAGGAACCCTCCCGCTGTAGCGAAGATACCAAGATACGTGAGCGCGGCGGCGGCTGACGGCGTCCACGTCACGTCCCGTATCGACGCCCCTGAATAAGCGTAGGCGATAGCGTGGAGGAACAGCGCACCGGTAACCATCGACCACGTGTGGAGCGACATTGTCGGGAGGACCGGCGTCCAACGTTCCGTCAGCACGGAGCCGAGCGCGAAGACGACTGCGGACGCGAGGAGCAGTCCGATGCCGAGGAGTTGTCCGTCGAATGACCCGCCGGCGATCGCGATCGCGATCACGCCGACGAGCCCGGTACAGAGACCGATAACGTCGGTCGCGTAGATGCGTTCTGCTGGAAGGAGACGGATCGCGATGACGGGAGTGATGATCGGTGTGAAACTGAGGACGATCGCGGCGACACCACTCGAGACGTAACTCTGGCCGATGAAGGAAAACGCGAAGTGCGCTCCGATGACGAGGATGCCGTTCGAGAGGATGAGCGCCAGGTCCGCGCTAGTCCGAGGTACCCACTTGATTCGGCTGAGTAGAACAACGCCGGTGAAGATGAACGCAGCGATGTCTAAGCGAGCCGCTGCGAAGAGGAGTGGCGGCAGGGTTTCCAGCCCAATTTCGATCGCTGTGAAGGCTGTTCCCCAGACGAATGCGAGCGCACCGAATAGCAACATGTCTTCTGTTTTTGTCATGTTATCATTGCATAGTATGTGACCGTTTCAAAGTCGTTGTAGTGCCTATCAGAGGCTCAATTAAACTGTTTGCGGGAATCGTGATAACACGAACCAACAGACGGATGGCCGTGTTAGTCATTCATCAGACACGGTTATCCGGTCGGTAGTGAGTAGCAGGCATCTTGCACGAACGACCGTACAACGATGTTCAGAACCCGATCAAGTAATTTGTACAGACAGTACGCGGTTTAGTGATTAACTCGGCCCTCGGATTCGCCCAGAACAAATGTCTGCACCCCATGAGATCCGGAATTCGGTACTGTTATTCATCCCGTATAGAATACCTACTCATGCGACGACGAGCGATACTTGGCGGTGCCGGAACGGCGCTCTCGGTAACGCTAGCCGGATGCGGGGACTTCATCGAATCAACTGATGACGAAACCGGGGAGAATCCCGAACAGGACAACGGGCCCGACGAGAACAGCGAGAACGACACTGAAAACGACGATGAACAGGACAAGGGGACTGACGAGAACGACACTGAAAACGACGATGAACAGGACAACGAATCGAGCGACTCAGATGATGACGATCAGGTATATGAGGACACGTCCATAGAGGGCGAAGTGATTATCTCTGAGGCCGTAAGTGAGGCTCTCTCGGCCCCGAGACATGCCTACTCCTGGAACGACGACCCGCCGGGAGACGGATGTAATGTCCACGTTGAGCTCGAGAACGCCGACGACGACGAAATCGTCGTCAACATGGAAGCACGAATCTACAACGCGGACGGCGCCAAACTCGCGAGTACGTACTACGCCGACGAACCTGGTCCCTCACCGAACGACACCGCCATCTACTCGTTCCCGCTCAGTAACTGCAAGGACGCCGCTGCATACGAACTCGAGATCGACGATCCCAGCAACGAGAGTGACGAACCCGACGATTTAGCTGCGCTGATGATCGACGACTTCGAGGACTACGACAGCGGCGGTCAGTTGGGTCCGTGGACGCTTGACGGGACTGGCAACGCCAACGTCTCCTCGAGTGCGGCCCTACACGAGGACTCGAGTCAGGGTATTCGGCAACGCGGCGACTCGAACGTTCGTTCCTTCCCCGGTCAGGGACTACCGAATTATCCCGAAGACGGCCGCGAGATCTCCGTACTTATGCGTCCCAGCTCGAACACCGTCCAGCCCTGGATTCTTCTCGGGATGGAGGACGACGTTTGGTCCACAGAAACCCCGGGGTGGCGGCTCATTATTGACCCGAACGGTGGAATTCGGATCGGTCGAGAGACGGGGAGTGGTGTTGAAATCCATGATATGAACTCGAGACTTCCGAATTTGGTCGACAAGACTATCGACTGTCGGTTTATCGCTGACAGTTCTAAGGGGGTCGCGTTTCGGATCCAAGAGCTCGACGGCACTATACTCGGCACCGTCAGCACGAGTGTGACGGATGGCATCGCAGACGAAATGAGTATTGGCTTCCGGTCGACACAGGGCGTCGACTGGGATTGGCTTCGATTCGCCGAGAGCGACGACTGAACGACGCGATCGGCCTTGAGTACACAAGGCATCGAACGGTTTGGGGCGGTCGGTGCGCTCGAACAACGGAGTACGAGTGACGGACAGGGAGTGTCTATAGTAACAACTGAAACTATTTACACACCGATCGCACAGCTGTCGTGCGATCGGGTGTGCACTGACTTTCAGTTGTTACTATAGTTAGGCCAGTTTGAGAACCGAGTAGGCCGTGGAGTTAGTTTAGCTGAATTGAGGCGCTAAGCCCCCTTCCTCAGCGAGCGCCGACCGAAGGGAAGGCGCGAGCAGGGAGGGGATACAGCGTCCCCAGAAATCGAAGATTTCTGGTGTGCGAACGAGACGCGAAGTGTCTCGTCAACGCCGCACGATTCTCATACACGGTTCGGTGGTAGGCCCATAGGCCCGCGCAGCCGCAACGTTTTTGCAGTAGAGTAGCATAGAAGAACGACGAAAGAGTGCGCGGCGTGCGGCGTTTCGACGAAGAAGCCGCTGTGGGTCCGTGAACACGCCTGTCCTGCCTGCGGGTTTGAGGCGGACAGGGACGCGAACGCGGCGTGGAACATCCTTTCTCGCGGTCTACAAGATATAGGAGTGGGACACTCCGAATCAACGTCCTCAGAATCGCTCCCCGATTCTGATGGGCTGCGAAAATCGCACAGCGATTTTCGAACGCCTGTGGAGACTGCGCTCCCTGTGGATACGTCCGTATCTGCAAAGCGCGTCGTGGAAACAGGAAGCCCTACCCTCAAGGAGCGAACGGCGTCAGCCGTAAGCGAGTAGGGTAGGGTAGTTCACAATGAAGCTCACAGATCTTCTCACGAAGCGTCGACCGGCGGGACAATTGCTATATGCTTAATATCTCGGACGCCATACGGGGATCAGTGTTCATAACGCAGAGATACGGTCCACCCGGCAAAGATCGAACGAGTAGCCGAGACGTCCTCCACCCTGATACGCTATGAAGATCCTCTCTTGTAACGCCGGCTACCTGCTCGGATACCAGAACATTCTCGGCGGGTACGTTCCGCCACCGGTCGGCTCGCTGCTCGGCGACGCCGAGACGGAACGGCGGAAACTCGAGCAGCTCGTCGGGGTTATCGAGCGTGAGAGCCCCGATGTGGTTTCGCTCCTCGAGGTCGACCGAGGGTCCCACCGGACGATCACCGGCGGGCAGTTTCGAACGCTCGTCGAGTCGCTCCGAGAGCGAGGCCTGTCCTACGGAGGCGACGTCGCCAACAAGTACGGCGACGGCGGGATCGTCGAGTTGCTGCCGTTCTTCGGCCACCTCGCGAACGCCGTTCTCTCGCGCACGGACCGTCTGGCGACCACACACTACCTGTCGGCCGGTCGGAAACGGCTCGTCATCGAGATGGAACTCACAGCCGACACGGTCCTGTTCGTCGTCCACCTCTCGTTGGGTGCTCGGAGCAGGGGACGCCAGCTCCGCCAGCTCGCCGAACTGATCGCCAAGCGAACCGACGGACGGGACGTTATCGTGACCGGCGATTTCAACACCTTCGCCGAGACCGACGAACTGGACGCCTTCTCCGACCGAACGGGACTCGAGACGCGAGTCCCCGGTGAGACCGTTCCGTCGCGACCGCTCGACGACCTGCTGGTCACCTCGCGCAGTCTCGACCTGTTCCTTTGCTCGCCGTCCATCGACGTCGAACGATGCGACGTTCTCGATGTCCAGTTGTCCGACCACCGGCCGATCGTACTGGAAACGGGCCGGTAAGCGACTCGCGGGCCGCCCGGAACGTAACACCCAGAATTCAATACCCTCGCCACTAGAGGTGAGTCGATGAACGAGACTGAGGATGAATCGACCGTCGGGCTACTGGGAACGAACGACTCCGACCGTCGGGTCCAGGAGGCGTTGACCGACCTGTTTGCCGGCGACGGGACGATCTACCTTGTCAGCGGCTATTTCACATACCAGGGCTATCTCGCGATACGTGCCGACATCGTCTCGTTTCTCGAGCGCTCTCGAGAAAACAAACTGATTGTGGTCGTCGGCCCCGCCTCCGATCAGTTCTCGGCCCGGATCGCCTACGACCTCTGGGCGCTCGACGACTCCGATCGAGTGGAACTATACAAGCAATCGCGGGGGCTCCACGCCAAGCTCTACATCCGCGACGGCCCGAATCCGCGGTGTATCATCGGCTCCGCGAACATCACGCAGGTCGCCTTCGAGTACAACATCGAACTGGGTCTCGAGATGACGCGGGAGAGTACGGCACATCCGGATCTGCAGCCGTTTCTCGAGTGGGCCGACGAGACTGTGGCGGCGTCCAAGCTGTTGCGACGGCGCGATATCTTCGGTCCCGTTCAGGTCTGTAGCTCCGTTATCAACTGGTCGAACAAGGCGCGGTTGCTGCCGATGCGCAACGTGGCACTCAGAGTGACCCCCGTGTTGCTACTACTCGTTTTGCTTGCAGGCCTGTTCCGCATCGTCTGATCCGTCACCCGTCTGCAGGAGACCACGCGTCCCGAGAGTGCGGCGGATTGCAGTGCGACCGTCTTCCTGGCGAATTGAACGCTCGTATCGACTTCGTGGCACTGTATAGAACGATCCCGCCACTTTTTCTCGGCTGGCGAGACACGATCCGGTATGAGCTTGTTCGGAGAGTTCACCATTCCGGCGGAGAAACTCGCGCTCCAGTACACGTTGGAAGAGCTACCCGAGATGGTCATCGAAATCGAACGCGTCGTCGCCACCGACGAGTTCCTCACGCCGTATTTTTGGGCAAGCGGCGATGACCTCGAGGAGTTCGAGGCCGTAAGCGAGAGCGACCCGACGGTTCACAATCTTCGTCGATTGGATGACTTCGAGCGGTCCACGCTGTTCCGAGCCGATTGGACCGAAAACATCGAAACCATCGTGTACGCCTATACCCAGGTCGGAGCGACCATCCTCGAGGCCACCGGACAGTACGACGAGTGGAACCTCTGCATGCGCTTCGACGAGCACGAAGACCTGCACCAGTTTCAACACTACTGTGACGAACAAGAGATTTCGTTTCAGCTTACCCGTCTTCACGAACTCACACAGCCCCGGACGGGGAGTCAGTACGGGTTGACGGCAAAACAGTACGACGCGTTGGTGACTGCATACGAGATGGAGTACTTCAGTTCCGGGGACATGACCCTTGCGGACGTCGCTGCCGAACTCGACATTACTCCACAGTCCCTCTCAAAGCTGTTACATCGGGCCTATCAGACGCTGGTAGAACAGACCCTCGTTGTGAACTCACAGTAAGACCGAGAGGATCGTTTGATCTCGAAGCCTTGAAACCCTTCTATAGAAGGACTGAATCTCAAGATGCACAGCCATCTACCTGTTGGCAATGGATACTGATCCGGGTGAGTTCGAGACGACCCTCAAATTATGTAGTAGTAAGCACCGTCGGATCATCCTTGGAATTCTCGTGCGGGAACAACGGGCGCTCACGCTGAACGACCTGATGAAAGAGATCGTAAAACGGAACCATCACGCGGCGATCACTGACGTTCCCAGTCGGACCGTGAATCAGATCTACCTGTCGTTATGCCATCAACACGTCCCAAAATTAGCGGATGCGAACGTGGTCACGTACGAGAACGATCGTCAGCTACTGGAACCGACGGAGCGACTCGAGCGGATGCAACCGTATCTCTCGGCTATCTTCGAAATCGATCCTGAGCTGGATAGGACGGACACTGACTGATCACTGCGAGAGAATCCCACCAGTCGTGTTAGAATCTCCGTTTTCCGAACCTGGCGGGGGCATCGATGACCGGCGATATCAACACAAATACTTTTGTTGGAATCTGGACATTCCCCTCTATGGCGAGTACGTTAGTCATTGAGGCCGCTGTTGCGATCGTTTCACTGGTCGATGAGGGCTATGTATTCGGGTTGCAATCCAGTGGAGTGCTCGCTCATCCACTGCGCCATCGTATCGTTTCAATACTTCTCGACCGGGACACTATTCAGCGGGACGAGTTAGCTGCAGTACTTGCTGCTGACGAAACGCTTCCCCGGGATGATTCAGAGCGAACGGAAATTGCACTGCATCACGACCATCTTCCGAGACTCGCTGATAAATTGCTTATCGAGTACGATCAGCGAAACGGGGATATCCGCCTCTGGAAAGACCCGGAGTCTGCGGCCGATCTGCTCGAGTCAAGTTAATCGCTCTGTTGAAACCCTTAGAAAGAGATAGATCTGTATCCTATGTGGTCAGTACAGAACAAGTGCTTATTATCGGTATCGTTCGATTAGACGACTAATGACTGACTGGGAGCGTGTGAGGCAGGAACTCCGAGAGGCCGACTATTCTGGATTCGAGTTCAATAGTGGGGAGACGGCTGTGCCGGGATTGTTCGGGGGTGGTTGGTGAGATTATGCGTGAGGGGAGATTAAAACGGGAGAATCAACCGCTTTTAATACGGATTCTTGACGCTTTACCGGGCAGTGGTGGTGCCGTAGCTACTGACCCGGAGCATGCTCCAAGAACCATACGGAAGATCGCTAATCGACATGGGTTAGAAGTCGTAATAATCACTGTTGCCAACGATGAGGTGCGTATTGCGCTCTGTGAATCTTCAGAGTGAAATACGTCCCGGAACGGTACGTTCACAGTCTTCAGCGATCCGCTGTTTCATTCGAAATTATATCTGAAGAAGAGGGTTTGAATAGAAACAGAATATCCGGCCATGCAACAGGCGGTGAATTGTTGCATCAATCGGCGGCGCGTATCCACGCCCTAAAGAGCGTGATATTGCGCCTGTTCAGCGTATAACTTAGAGACCCTGTTCGAATCCAAAAGCGGGACTAAGAGTTACTTGTAGTACCTAACTCTGTGGATTCACATATTGGAAGTTCCACGACGAATACTGACCCTGTAGGGTCGTTGTTTTCGGCCCAGACAGTGCCATTATACTGGTTCATTAACGTATGAACAAGGTATAATCCGATCCCAGAGCCTGGGCTATCAATTCCTTTCTCGCCTTTCCCGAAGATAGATTCTTTCTGTTCATCCGGAATCCCCGGGCCATTGTCGGCAACCCGTACCTGCACTGTGTCCTCATGGATACTCCCAGAGATTGTGATCTCTGGAGTTGCTTTGTCGTTGTGTCGGACGGCGTTCTCTAGGAGATTCCTAAACACTGATGACAGCATCTCATTTGCCCGAACCGTAACCTGCGGAATCTCACCAGCGACCTCGAAGTGTGCATCTGAATGTGATTCCCGGACTTTGACGAGTTCCGTATCGACGGTGTTGCGTAAGTCAACCAACCGTACTTCCGCAGCATCACTATCTGTGAGTGATTCGACGAATTCTCGTGCAGTATCAGTCAGATCAACTACATGGTTAGAACTTTGAAGGACATGTTCGAGTGCTGCTTCGCCATCTTCGTCCACATGGTCTCGCAAGGATTCTGCCCACCCGAGAACTACGGCCATATCGTTCCGAATGTCGTGTCGGACAACCCGATTTAATGCTTCGAGCTGCTCGGTTTTCTGTTCGAGTTGCTTGCGGTAGGATTCCCGATCAGTGACATCCGTGATTGTCACTAATTGGCCGGTCTGTACTTCCCCAGATACGAATGCGGTCGTTGAGACCTCGTAATAGCGTGTCCCACCGTTCTCTGTAACAGCCACGACACCTGGATCGGAGATGTGGCCCGCAAGCGTGGAACTCACGACATCGATTGAGTCTCCAACCGCGTCAGTGAGCGCGGGGAAAGTCGTTTCTGCAGCTTGGTTATAGTCTCGAATTCGGTTCGATTGGTCGAGATAGATCGCCGGTTCAGTCGTTCCAGCGGTCAGCTGGATCGCTTCAAAACGGTTAAAATACACAAATAGTGTACCTACAGCGAATACCGCCACACCCGGTGGCTCATACATGAGGGGGAGCAGCGGTTCCATCTGGTGGCTAAGGATCGTAGCGAGTGCTGGAACCCCCGTGATTCCAAGAAGGATGATGAGTGGACGGCTATCTGCCCCAGTATAGTACAGTCGTTCAGCAAGCATGAAGAACCCGACCATAATGACGGCGTAGGAAAACCCAAGGACAACCCAGTACAGTAACTGGTGATTGATCGCAAGATGCGGGAAGGGCTGTGTTGTCCACTCCGACGTGAAGTAGAGGTTGTGAAGCGGGTTCGTGATCTTGAGTGCGATGATGAAGAGAAAGACAGCTAGTGCCGGGTAGCGGAACGGCGTGTTCTGTAGTGACCGCCCGGTATACTCCGCACAAAAACACACCCACGCACCGACCGCGACAAACGCGAAGACAAACCCAATGATGTACAACATGAGTTTACTCGTCGTCGTCGGCGCAAGCAAGTAGCCAAGATATCCACCACACCAGAGAGCGACCGAACCAAGAAAAACAACGAGCCAGTTCCGTGTCCCAGGATGTTGGATCATACGTGCTCGGAGGATACTAGCAAGGCAAGCGACACCAGAGATAGCAAAGAGAAGGACATGCGCAAGAAGACTGATCTCCATATTGAATAGCATGACCTCCCAGTCTCCCTTAGTCGTTTTGGTGGTAGTTGAGGAAGACTTGGAACAGTTCGAATGCCCTTTTCTACTACCAATGAGCGATAAATACAGGTGGAAACGTATTTGTTTAAATATCCAGAGAGTTACATGTGACTCTGTTGAAACCCTCTTGTATCTTGCGGTTTCGTATAGAGGCTGGTTTCTACGGCTTTCGTCGTGAGTGGCTAGGAGAGCACCTTTACCGAATATCAGCGACCCAGGGTTTCAACAAGGCCCTTCAGTGGTGTCGGAATGGAGGTGTGGTCAATAAGCACGTGTAGTGTGTAGTAGCTTCACGAGGACAAGTATCTAAAGAAGAGGATTTCAACAGAGCCAAGTTAATGTACTTCACCGCGACCGAGCGCTGGATTCGACAGTTCGGTTCCATACCGATCCGCTAGTCAGGACGCACGCAGTGAATCGCCCCGGGGTCAAGCCCCAGGGCATTCTCCTATCTCGCTTGTAAACAGACCGCTATCAGTGGTTTCGAAACGGACGTAGTAGTACGTTGACATTCAGTCTCCGTCACAGTTTCGTGGCCGTTGGTTTGTGTGGTAAATAGTTTGAAACGGAACAGAGGTCTGTTCTATATGGAATCAATCAGGTAATCGAGTTCCAGTTTTCACGTCGGTCCCAGCAAAACCTGTATCGAAATCGTCGGTGTGGTGCCCGAAACGATTGCTAGTCAGTATCAAGAAATGTAGCATCCTCGAGATCGCGTCCCTCACACGGTTTCGAACGGAGACGCGCACAACCGGCTCGAACCCGTACGGGTGACCGTCGGAAAGCGTGAATCGAACGATTCGATACCGGTGACGGCCATAGTCAGTACGGTTCCTTCGGAATTGGACCTGCGTTCATCAGTTCGACTGGAATCTACGCGTCGATCGACGTCGGGTCAGAGCGTCGCTCTGTGATCCCCACTTTGAACCGTCGAATAGGGGCTCTTGAATGTTCGAGCTATCAAATTGGCATATTACATCGTATATTGTTGTTTTAGAAGGAGACGAGGATTCGAGTCCGAGAAACAGTCGCCGTGCCGGTCTCTGTCACGGAGTAGATAGCCGTTCAGTCGCCGTTCTCACCGAAGCGAACGCTCTCGAACGGAGATCAGCCAGAACGGTGTTTCTATTCCACGATCAGCTCGGATCGTAGGCGACCATCTAGTGATACCGAGTTGTATAATATCCAAACCACTAGTTGTGTAGTTATCGCAGAATTTCTTCGCACGATCGATTTCAGATTTCGAAAGTGTGAGTGATATATCCGATTACGCGCTAGAAAAAGTCGTCTTCGGCAAATCCGTTCCTGTCGAGAATTTACGATCATATGAGTGTAAAAATGCAATCTTGATGGAGAGGTGACATTCCGCCGATCACCGCTCATGTGTACCAATCCTCGGCAGTCGACCGTTGAACACCGTTACCGGCTCTTCACGGCGATCGATCGAGTCGCCGACCAAATCGACACGAGCCCGGAACGATCGTACTAGTTGCCTGTGACTCCCAATATCTTGGATATTATCCAATATAGAATTCGAGAGTCGGGTGAAGAACAAAGACTATATCCTCCACTGGAGACCAGAGACTATGCCTGTAGGGCCATCGATAGAAGAGCTACACTTCGCCGACGCGCCGTCGGTCGACTCCGTTCCGGGACCGGACTCCAAACGCTTACTCGAGCGTCAACAGGAGATCGAAAGTAACGCCGTTGCGTACCCGAGACGGGTTCCGATCGCACTCGATGAAGCCCGCGGAGCGACGGTTCGCGACGTCGACGGAAACACGTTCCTCGACTTCTTCGCCGGCATCGGCGTCTTGAACGTGGGTCACTCGAACCCGTACGTGCTCGAGGGAGTCCAGGAGCAGATAGCGACGTACACGCACACGATCGACTTCCCGACGGAAGCGCGACTCGACCTCATCGAGCGGCTTCGCGAGATCGCACCCGGTGACCTCCAGGGTAACAGCAACGTCGTTTTCGGCGGTCCGACCGGGAGCGATGCGATCGAGGGATCGATCAAACTCGCGAAACACAACACCGGGCGGCACGGACTGCTCGCGTTCGAGGGATCGTATCACGGAACGACGGCCGGTGCCCTCAGTCTGACCGCCGGCAAAGCGTACAAAGACGGATACGGACCCCTCCTTCCTGACGTCGTCCATCTCCCCTATCCATCCGCGAGCGACGAGACGGCGGTGGACTGTGCGGACGCGCTCGAGGCCGTGAAACGAAAGTTCGAGAACCCCTACGGCGGGCACGAAACGCCCGCCGGAATCTGGCTCGAAGCGATCCAGGGCGAAGGCGGTGTGGTCGTCCCGCCGGCGGAGTTTCTTCGGGGGTTGCGAGACATCGCCGACGACAACAGCGCGCTGTTGATCGTCGACGAGATTCAGACCGGTATCGGACGCACGGGCGAATGGTTCGCCTCCGATCACTTCGATGTGACGCCCGACGCGATTACGATGGCGAAGGCGCTCGGCGGTACCGGACTGCCGATCGGTGCGATGCTCTATCACGAAAAATTCGACACGTGGGGTCCCGGGGGCCACGTCGGAACGTTCCGCGGGAACGTTCCCGCCATGGTCGGCGGTATTCGAGCGATCGAGTACATCGAATCGCACGATCTCCTGTCGCACGCGACCGAACTCGGTGCGTACCTCCGAGACCGGTTCGCGGAGACCGCGGCGACGACGCCCGAGATCGCGTCTGTACGCGGGAAGGGATTGTTTATCGGAATCGAGTTCGTCGATGCCGACGGGCGACCGGATGCGGACCTCGTAACGGAGATCCAGCAACGCTGCTACGAGAACGGTGTGCTGGTCTGGAACGCCGGCCGGTACAAAAACGTTCTTCGCCTGATTCCGCCGCTGGTGCTGACCGAACAACAGGCCGAGATCGGAGCCGACGTGATCTGTCGCGCCATCGAAACCAGTACGGGCGATTCGAAGTAGGGTCACCGCTATCGATTTGTTGAATCGGGTCGAGTCGGGCGTTCGTTCACGGTCGAGCGAGACCGATTACCGGTCCGCGAGTCCGAATCCCGAAAACAATGTCTCCTCGCTGTAGTCACGAAGCATCCCGATACTGGTGCCTTCTTTGAGCGTCGAAATCGCGAACTTCGAACTCGTGCGGCGAATCTCGTCGATCGACTCGTAGTCCTCGACGAGCCGTTCGACCATATCTCGAGAGGTGAGCCGCGAGATGACGATAAAATCGGTATCGCCCATCGTAAAGTAGACCTGGTTGACGCCCTCGATCTCGCCGAGTTTCCGCCCGATCTCTTCGTGATACCCTTCGCCGAACTCCGCCCAGACTTCCGAGATCACGGTGATCTCGAGTCCGAGTTTCTCTCGGTCGAGTTCGAATAGATCGTTCGTAATCACGCCGTTTTCCTTTAGCTTCTGTATCCGGTAGTGAACTGTTGATTTGGGGACGCCCGTCGCTTCGTGGACGGTTTCGGTGTTGAACGACTCACACTCCGCGATCGCACAGAGGATCTTGAGGTCCCGTTTGTCTACTATTTCGCTCATCGGTAGCTACTGTCGGAACGTACGTACTTGATTGTGCCCGTCAGTAGCACGGAGGACGAGTCCGGTTTGGGTACACCCCTCTCGAGGCATCGCGCGCAGTAGTCGCGGCCGGTTTCTCGTCCGCCCCCCTCGCTACGCCGTCTTCGGTTCCGTCGCCCTCGTCGTTACGTGTCGTTCTCCGCGAGGTCGTACTTGAACGAGTAGCAGTACTTCTCGTACCCCAACTCCTCGTAGAAGCGGTGGGCCTCGTCTCTCCAGAGCCCGGACTCGAGTTCGACGGTCTCGCAATCCCGGTCGGCGGCCCACTCGTGGATGTGAGTGAGCAGCGCTTTCCCGTGTCCCTCGGAGCGTCGCTCCGCCGTCGTTACCAGGTCGTAAACGAAGACGTGCCGTCCGAGATAGAAATTGGTTCCCACGGAGAGTCCGGCCACGGCGACGAGTTCGGAATCGGCGTCGTGGCGGCCGAACAACCGATAGCCCTCCTGGCGCATCTGCTCGTAGAGCGCGCTCATCTCATCGCGGTCGAGGTGAGCGCGAAGCTCGCGAAGGATCGGAAACGCCTCCCGCAGATCCGTCTCAGACGTGAGTTCTCGAACGGTCGCGGGTCGGTCGTGGTCGCTGTCGTGATCGGTCATGGGATAAATCGAGGGCGGGTACGGCGCCCGGATAGTGTCAGGTGGGTGAGTAAACCGGGAGTGGGGTCGCGCAGTAACTGCGCTCTTCCCGGTCCGCCTCTGTACTGTGCCCAGTTACGGCAGTCATCGCTGTGCCATCGATGTGGATGCCAACTGAGAGCTGGCCATCGATGGGGTCCAAGTGATCTGGTGGTTTGGTGGTTTGCTTGGTTGACGAGACGTTCGATGCTGTCCGGGAGTGGGGCACGTTCGAGGATGGGTCAACCCGCACGTTGAGACTGGCCTCCCGGGATTCGTCCGGACCAGTCCGTTATGTATTACCATCCCATTATCACCATATCCGCCATTGGTTAAAAATCTTCCCATCCGTGGAGTTAAATCGGGACTCGTTTTCACGCTACTCGTATCTCTTATACAATGTGCAACGTGGCCCAGACGGATCGACTCGAGCGAAGTCGTTCGCTGCCGTATGCACGATCCGAATCGGAAGCCGCCGACGCGCCACTTCAGTGGGATGTCTACTCCGATCGCCGTCTGCCTCAAGAACCAGTGCGAAGAGAACGATGCTGTCAGTCCCCTCGAAGCGACGATAGTATCCGATGCGCTACTCGGAGAACACCCGCTCGAGGTCCGACTACGCCGATAGCGGACACCGGCGTCAAAACGACGAAAACAGCGTTCAGTCGCTCGTTACCACTCGCCGACGGCGCGTTCCTCGAGCATCTCCCGGAACTGCGCAGTCGTGTTCTCGAGTAACTCGCCGGTCGACCAGTCGAGAATGACGCCGTACTGCCGGATGAGGTCGAGTTTGTCGAGCTCACCGTCGTGGTAGCGCTCGGCGACGGCTTCCGGATCCTCGTGCAGCCACCCGTCACGGTTTTCGCGAATGTGCGCTCGTTTCCGTTCCGTGGCTTCGCTGTCAATCTCGTACTCGCAGAGCTCCGGATCGATCGGATCGATGACGACGCCGTAGTCCGTGGCCGCTCGCTCGATTGAGACGTAGTCGTCTTTTACGTCTTCGAGGACGGCTTCGGGGTCACGCTCGAGCGGATCGCCGAACCCGCCGCCGCCGGAGGACGGACGGACGAACGTGTCGCCTTCCTCAATCGGGACGCTCGAGAACACCGTGCCCATCTCCTCTGGCTCGTGACCGTCCCGATCGAGCGTCACGCCGTGTGGAACGCCCGGAAGTCCGCCGTTGATACCCCAGGTGATCGACCGGGCGCGATCCGAGCAGTAGGAGATGACGCTGTTTTCGCAGGCGAGCATTCGCCCTCCCTTTCGAAGCCCACACCCGCCGCGGTGCTCGCCCGGCCCCGCCGAGTCGGTGACGATCGAATGCTCGGTCGTCACGAGCGGCGCGTCGCGCTCTTGGCCTTCCAGCGACTGGACGGCGAGGCCGGCACCGAAGACCGGCGCAGTCGCGTTGGCCCCGTCCTTCCCGTCTCGCCCGCCCCAGCCACCGGCCATCCAGTCGTACCAGGCGAACTCTCGCCCGTCGCGACCGGAACGCTGATCCCGTCCGCCGGCGAGCAGGTACTCGAGATTGAACGCACACGCCATCGCGCGTTCGGGCAGCACCTCCGACCAGAGTTCGAAGATGGCGTTCATCACCTTCTCGTAGGCACCGGCGACCGAGCCGGTGACGGGAACCGGCTCCGGCGCGTTCACCACCGTTCCCTCGGGAAGGTCGGCGCTGACGACGCGGTACATCCCCGAGTTCAGCGGCACGTCGGGGAAGAACATCTTCGTACCCGCGATAACGGCCGAGAAGGACGTTCCGAACGTCGAGTTCAGGAAGTTCCCGATGTAGCCGTCGGATCCGGAGAGATCGTAGTGAACCTCGTCGTCGTCGATCGTCATCTCGACGTCGACCGTCACGAGCCCTTCCGCCCCGTTGGGGTCGGCGTCGATGTAGTCCTGGGTCTTCCACGTTCCGTTCGGAAGCGCTCGGATTTTCTCCCGCATCATGCGCTCGACGTAATCTTTTGACTCGTCGAACGCGGTAAGAACCGTCTCGACGCCGTACTTGTCGGCGAGTTCGATCAGTCGTTCCTCGGCGATGCGGGTCGCTTCGGTCTGGGCCCGCATGTCGCCGATTCGGTCCTCGGAGAGACGCATGTTGGTCGTCAAGAGGTTGGCGACGTCCTCGCGGTACTCGCCGGCGTCCCAGATCTTCACCGGCGGAATGCGAAGCCCCTCCGCGAAGTACTCGTTCGCGTCGATGTTGAACGAGCCGGGTGCCGGGCCGCCGACGTCGGCCCAGTGACCGTTGGACTGGGTGACGGCGATGAGTTCGTCGTCGTAGAACACCGGACGCATGATCCGGACGTCGTTGATGTGCGTCCCGCCGGCGTAGGGATCGTTCACGATGTACACGTCGCCGGGGTTGATATCGCCCTCGAAGTACTCCAGGGTCTCCTTGCAGGTGTAGTGGAGCGTCCCGACGTGGACGGCGATATCCTGCGATCCCTGCATGATCGTGTTTCCTTGCGCGTCGTTCAGACAGTTGCTGAAGTCGCGGTTGTAGATAACGAACGAGTAGCAGGTCCGCTGGATCTGTTCGGCCATTCGATCGACGAGGTTCCGGTAGGAACTCCGGAGCACCTCGAACGTCACCGGGTCGAGGTCGATATCTGCCTGTGGTTGTGTGTCTGCCATGATTACACCGTAATACGGATATTTCCGATTTCGTCCATCGCTGCCGTTGCGTGTGGCGGGATCACGATCGTCGAATCCATCTGATTGACGATCGCCGGCCCGTCTATCGTCGCCCCCGCGCCGAGCGCCTCCCGGTCGTAGATATCCGTCTCCACGTACGCACCGCTCTCCTTGAAGTACGCCTCTCGAGTCCCTCGATGGGCGTCGGCTGCGTCGCCGGCATCGATCGTCGGGAAGGACGGTTTGTCGACGACGCCACTTCCGGTGACGTGCAGTCCGTATATCTCGACCGGCTGTGCGTCGTCCGAGTAGGCATAGGTCTGCTCGTGTCGGCGGTGGAACCGCCGGCGGATCGACTCGACGTCGTCGATGGGGCGCGAGCACGGAACCTCGAGCGATCGCCACTGACCGGTGTACCGCATCTTCACCTCGTGGTCCATCCGTATCTCGTCGTCGTCGATATCCTCCCCTGCGAGTCGCTCGCGGATCTCACCCTCCATCTCCGCGAAGGCCGCCTCGAGGTCGTCGGCGACGTCGGGGGTCGCATCGGCGATGAACGTCCGGGAGAGGTCGTGTTCGACGTCGACGAGGAGACAGCCGAGCGCCGAGTTGATGCCCGGGTACGGCGGGACGATGACCGTCGGAATGTTCATCTCGGTGGCGACGTTGGCGGCGTGGACCGGCCCCGCGCCGCCGAAGGCGATCAGGGCGAAGTCTCGTGGGTCGTACCCCTTGCTCGTCGAGACGAGACGAACGGTGTTCGACATGTTGGCGACGGCGATCTGTTCGACGGCCGAGGCGGCCTCGGTGAGGTCGAGTCCGAGCGGATCGGCGATATCGCGCTGGATAACCCGTTCGGCCGGTTCGGCGGTCGCGTCCATGTCTCCGCCGAGGAACTCGTCCGGGTCGATCCATCCGAGGACGACGTTGGCGTCGGTCGTCGTCGGCTTGTCGCCGCCGCGGAGGTAACAGGCCGGGCCGGGGTCCGCACCTTGGCTCTTGGGGCCGACGCGGAGGGATCCGCCGTCGTCGATCCACGCGACGGAACCGCCGCCGGCACCGATCGTTTCGATGTCCGTCGACGGGAACATGATCGGGTAGCCGTATTCGACCGCCCACTCGTCGGTCATCTCGATGTCGCCCTGATAGGTGAGCGACGCATCGGCGCTCGTTCCGCCCATGTCGAATCCGATGGCGTTCTCGAACCCGCACTGCTGTGCGATGTACTGACTGGCGATCGCACCGGCGGTCGGGCCGGAGTTGGCGATTCGAGCGGCGTAGTAGGCGATCGCCTTGGTGGTCATCACACCGCCGCCGGAGTGCATCGCGAGGACGTCCCCGTCGTAACCCCGGTCGGACAACTGCGTCGAGAGATCGGTCAGGTACTCGCGGACGACCGGCACCAGCGCGGCGTTGATAACGGTGGTACTGGTCCGTTCGTGTTCGAACATCTCCGGAAGGATCTCGTTCGACGTACAGACGAACGCGTCCGGGTGTTCCTCCGCGACGATTTCCGCGACGCGCTGCTCGTGTTCGCCGTTTGCGTAGGCGTTGACGAGCGAGACGGCGACGGTGTCGATCCCCCGTTTTCGGAGGAGACGGGCCACCGTTCGGGTCGCCGCTTCGTCGAGCGGTTCGACGATCTCACCCGCGGCGTCGACCCGCTCGGGCACCTCCAGTCGGTCGCGGCGCTGAACGTAGGGCTCCGCGACGTCCTCGTACGCGTCCCAGAGTTCGCTCTTCGTCGCGTCACGGATTTCGTGAACGTCGCGGAACCCCTCGGTCGTTATCAACCCGATACGGGGCAACTCGCGCTCGATGAGGGCGTTCGTCCCGACCGTCGATCCGTGGGAAAAGAAGTCCAGATCGGCGATCTCCGTATCCGCCTTCAGCAGTCCGTTGATGACGCCCTCCGCCGGGTTCGAGGGCGTCGACGGCGTCTTCGTGATTTCTATCTCGCCTGTACGCTCGTTGAAAACGATGACGTCAGTGAACGTTCCACCGATATCTACTCCTGTTCGGGTCATTGTGCCTACACAGCAACCAACATACGCCGCGTATATTAACACTCTGCTATTATCCGTAGAAATTCTGATATCTATCCGGCAAATCCGGTACTACAACTGCGAATGTGGCCTGGAACGATAGATTGCTGAACGGAAGGGCAAGTTTCGTTCTCAGTTGGCACGCCGATGCAACCCGTCGCGACGTAAACACGGAAAACAACAGGAGCGACGGTTCCAGTCACGAAACGGCGTCTTCGGACTCCTCGAGTGCGTTAGCCCCGTCTCCCGTGACGCTTCACCGGCACCTATCAGTTACGCGTCCAATTCGATCGTAGCGTGTGCTAGTTGTGCACGTATCGAACACGTTACCCGCGGATACGTACCCGGTCGCCGACTCTCGAGTCGTGGAACCGATCCGCTCTCGCTTCGACGGTCCCAACCGCGGTTCGGTCGGGGTTCGCCCAGCGTCGTCGAATCGTTCGTTCGAAAGGTGGAAGTCGGATCGCCCCAACCGACGACGAGAAACGCGGTCTCGGAGAGATCGTTTCACGCAGTCAAAGGGTATCAAAACGTACCAACTGATCAGTACTCGCACTTCAGTCCCTCCGCCATCGAGAACGCGTTTCGATCCGCCGACTATTGCCGCGTCCGTCCAAGACCGATCGCCGTTAGTCGTGACGGATATCCACCAACTCTCGGTTCGATACGACCGCGTCGCCCGCTCGAGAGTGATGGACGCCGAACGGACGAGTCGTCGTGCCGACCGACAGCGGGTGCGCTCGCGGCAGTCGAGCGGGTCACCGATCGAATCGTCTCGGCGAGAACGGCTCGAGGTCGAGGTCCGACCACGTTTCGGTCGTAACGTAGTCGCTGAGCGCACGACCGATCGCCGGGGCGAGCATGAACCCGTGACCGTTGAATCCCGTCGCGACGAGCAGCCCCTCGTCGTCGGAAACGGGTCCGACGAGCGGGAGCCCGTCGGGCGTCACGCCCTTGAGCCCCGCCCATCCGTTCGCGACCTCGAGGTCGCCGAGTCCGACGGTCCGATCGAGCAGGAATTCCGACACCGCCACGCTGAACGCGTAATCGTGAGCCGTTTCGTAGTTTCGGACATCCACCGGCTCGTCACCTGTCGGGAGCTGCCCGCTCACGAGCAACGAGGAGCCGGCTTCCGGACGGAAGAACATCCGTCGCTCGAGGTCGACGACGAACGGATCGTCGCCGTCGATTTTGGGGTGTCGTTCCGTCACGATAATCTGGATTCGCGTCGGATCGACCGGGAGCGAGACGCCCGCCGTCGAGAGCAACTGCTCCGACCAGACGCCGCCGGCAACGACGACCGTCCCGGCGACGAACTCGTCGTTCCCCGCCGTCACAGTCATCGTACCCGTATTGCTCGTTCGAACGTCGGTAACCGGCGTTCGTTCGCGCACGGTGACGCCCGCTTCCCGCGCACGGCCGGCCAACCACGTCGTCACCGAGTGGGGATCGACGACGCCATCGGTCGGACAGTAGTTCGCCGAGACGATATCGTCGGTTCGGAGGTAGGAGACGTACTCCGCGAGCGTCTCGGGTGCCAGTTCCCTCACGTCGAGGCCGAGCCGGCGTTGGAGCGTCGCGTCCACTCGGAGCCGCGTCGCCTCGTCGTCCGTCCGCGCGAGGAGCACGTAGCCGTTCCGCGAAAACGTAACGCGGTCCGTTTCCCGCGCGAAGCGCTCGAATCGCTCGACGCTCTCCATCGCGAGGCGCACCTCGAGTTCGTTCGAGAACTGCTGTCTGATGCCGCCGGCGGAGCGGCCGGTCGAGCGTCCGCCGATCCGGTCGGCCTCGAACAGCGCGACGTCGAGATCCGTCCGCGTCGAAAGGTAGTAGGCGGTACTGACGCCGACGATTCCGCCGCCGACGAGTATCACGTCGTGCGTGTTGCGGGTCATCGTACTCGGTTCGTCGTCGAATGGAGTCGTCGTCGGTTCGTCGTCGAACGGGGTCGTCGGACGGTTCCCGTCCGGACGACTGAACGCAACGTTCGCCCGTCTCCCCCGGGCGGGACGATTCGATCACGCACGTTCGACCACCCCGAGTCTGCCGTCGACGCCGAACGGCGCGTCGATCCACCCGGCCCGTCCCGAAGACGGCCGCTCCCACCGGCGGATGGGGAACCGGGCCGCCGTCCGATCGAAGTCCGTCGTCTCGAGGAGGAATCCCCACGGGAGGGCTCCGAACCGTTCGAGGCGCTCGGTCAACCACTCGTTCTCCGGGAGCGGTGCCGTGATGATTATCGGCGACCCCTCGAACGTCCCGACCTCGAGACCCAGGTCGTCGTCGACCCACCGACCGTCGGACTCGAGTCCGAAGAAGCGCTCGTACTCGGCCACCGCTCGATCGAGTTCGGCGACGCCGAGCAACACCGTCCGGACGCCGGTCAGTTCCGTCCCGCGGACGGATTCGCTCGAGCGGACGCGTCGCGACCGCGGCGTTCGGTCGGCGATGAGAAACGGATACCGGGTTCCGGGGACGCAGTCGCCGAGGAACGCACACGCCCATTTCGCGAGTTCGCCGTCGTCCGTCCGGCGTTCCATCTCGATCGGTCCGTCGACCGTCAACCCGAGGTCGGCGAACCGCTCGATCGCCGCCTCGAGGGCCGTCGTTCCCACGGCCCACCCGCAGGGACCCGCCGTCTCGCGGATCAACCGGGCGCGCCGCGGCGGCGTCTCGTCCGGGTCGACGGTCGAGAGCAGTTCGAGGTAGCTTCCGTCGTCGAATCCGACGAGCGCGTTGTGCGTGACACCGTTCGCGTGTAGGCCGCCGTACTCCGGAACGAGTCCGCGGGAGGCGAGCCGTTCGCTCATCGGCTCGAGTTCCCGACTCGCGAGGATCGCGTGATCGAACCGGAACGCACCGAGTCCGCCGTTCATACGTGGTCGTGCAACCGACGGAACATAAATCCGCTAGATCGCGGATCCGGCGTCGAAAGGGCAACACCGCGCGTCGAACGGTACGTATACGTTGACGGGGTTCGTCTCGGTAGTCATGTCGAGAACGGATAGGGGCTCCGTCGTTACCGTAACCGGGCGTATCGATCCGGGCGATCTCGGAGTGACGCTCCCACACGAACACGTCTTCTTCGACGGGGTCGACCCGCTGTTCGTCGAACCGGAGTCGGCGGCCGAGCGAGCGATCGCTCGGCGGCCGGTTTCGATCGAACACCTCTCGTGGCTCCGACGGCATCCGGCCGGCAGTCGCGACAATCTTCGCGCGAACTCCGCCGCGGAACTCGTCGACGAACTCCGCCAGTTCTCGCGAGCGGGCGGCGACGCCCTCGTCGACGTGACGCCCAAAGGGCTCGGTGAGAATCCCGCTGGCGTCAGGGCGATCTCGCGGGAGACCGGCCTCACGATCGTTCACGGGACGGGGTACTACGTTCAGGGGGCGCACCCGGACTCCCTCGCGGACCGTTCCGCGGACGCGATCGCCGACGAGTTCGTTCGGGACGTGCGCGACGGGATCGACGACACCGACGTTCGGGCGGGAATCATCGGCGAGATCGGCGTGAGCGGTCGGATCCACGACGACGAGGAGACGGTGCTCCGCGCGGCCGCTCGAGCGGCGACGCGAACCGGCGCACCGCTGACGGTTCACCCGCCGGGAAAGACCCGGTACAGCCAGAGAGACCGCACCTATCCGACGTCGAGGTGGGGACTGGAGATCCTGGACATTATCGAGGAGGAAGGACTCGCGCCCGAACGGGTCGTGATCGGGCACGTCGATCGGTCGCTCTACGCGGATCTCGGGTACCAAAAACGGGTCGCGGCTCGCGGCGCGTACCTCGAGTACGACCTCTTCGGTCGGCACGCCTATCTCGAGGCGATCGAAGACGGGTACCCCTCGGACTCGTGGCGCGTCGATTCGATCCGCGAACTGATCGACGCCGGCTACCTCGAGAACGTCCTGCTCTCCCAGGACGTCGCGACGAAGACGACCAGGAGCACCTACGGCGGGGAGGGGTACGCCCACGTGCTAGAGACGATCGTTCCGATGATGCGCCACCGCGGGATCGGCGACGGGGAGATTTCGACGATGCTCGAGACGAACCCGAAGCGACTGTTGACGTTCGCGGAGTGATCTCGAGGGCGCGACCGAACCGTCATCGGCTCCCGACCCGTCGTGTCGACTCAGTTTCGAGGAGGCGAAAACAATCGATCGGTTGCAACGGACGACGCACGCACGCGCCCGGGATACCAATGTTTAGGTTGCCGCCGCCGGTACGCTCCGTATGTCCAGATCGACGGTTTGCATCACCTGTGACTTCGATGCGGTATCGGCGTGGCTCCACCTCTTCGACGCGGGAGAGAGTCCGACGAAGTTGTCGCGAGGCCTCTTCGGCGTCGATCACGGCACGCCGAGACTCCTAGACCTGTTCGACCGCCACGATATCGAGACGACGTGGTTCGTTCCGGGGCACACGATAGAGAGTTTCCCCGACGTCTGCGAGACGGTCTGGTCGCGGGGACACGAGGTCCAACACCACGGATGGACCCACCGGCCGCTGTCGAGTTACGAGACCGAAGCCGAAGAACGGGCGGACATCGAACGCGGGATCGAGAGCATCGAAGCCCTCACGGGCCGCCGTCCGGTCGGCTTTCGCTCGCCGTCGTGGGACTTCTCGCCGCGGACGCTGTCCATCCTTCGCGACCTCGAGTTCGAGTGGGATTCGAGTCAGATGGGATCGGACTTCCTCCCGTACAGACTCCACGACGACTGGGAGGCGCCGCTCGACGGGCCGTTCGACAGGGGCGTCCCGACCGAAATCGTCGAACTTCCGGTCTCGTGGCAGCGCGACGACTTTCCGCCGTTCGCCTACCGGCGCGGTCAGGGGTTCGTCACCGAACGGTCGGTGTTCGACCAGTGGCAGACGCAGTTCGAGTGGATGCACGAGCACGTCGACGACGGCGTGTTCGTCCTCACGATCCACCCGCAGGTCAGCGGACAATCGCACCGACTGGCGAACCTCGAACGACTGCTCGAGTCCATGCGCGCGCGCTCCGACGTCGAGTTCCGGACGCTCTCGAGCGTCGTCGACGCGTTCGTCGATCGCTGATCGCGACCAACGGAGACAGCAATCGGAGAGGACGGGACGGCCGGCGATCAGCCGCTGTGCGCGTTCTCGGCGCACCGATGACACGCGACGGAGTGCGTACCGGTTCCGACGACCGAATCGATCTCGTAACTCGGCATCTCTCGAGCACAGACGCTGGGTGTCACGAACGCTTCGGTGAGGAGTTCGGCGGCCCGCTCGGACTCCTCGTCGGCGAAGCGCTCGAGGGCCCGTTCGACGACCTCGTCGGCGTCCGGGGGCAGGTCCACGCCGTCCAGATATCGACTCCTGAGCGCCGCCGGCGGCGACGGCTCGACTAGCTGTCGATCGATCACGCGGACGAGTTCTCGCAGCGCGTCCCACTCCGCGTCCTCGAGGTCGTACGTCTCGGGCGCGATCAGTTCGGGGCAGCGCGTTCGAAATCGGCACCCGCTGGGCGGGTTCACGGGACTCGGAAGGTCGCCGCTGAGCGTCTTCCGCTCGTTTCGTTTCCGCGGGTCCGGCACCGGAATCGAATCGAGTAGCGCCTTCGTGTACGGGTGTTTCGGGTTCTCGTACACCTCTTCTTTGTCGCCCAACTCGACGATCTTCCCGAGGTACATGACGGCGACGCGGTCGCTGATCTGGCGGATCACGCTCAGGTCGTGGGCGATGAACAGGTAGGTGAGTCCGAACTCCGCTTGAAGCTCTTTCATCGTGTTCAGCACCTGCGCCTGGATCGAGACGTCGAGCGAGGCGACGGGTTCGTCACAGATGATGAGATCGGGGTCGAGTGCGAGCGCTCTGGCCAGATTGACGCGCTGTCGTTGGCCGCCGGAGAACTCGTGTGGGTAGCGGTTGTAGTGGTCCGCGTCGAGTCCGACCCGCTCGAGGAGTTCCCGCGCCCTGACCTCCCTACCGTCCCCGTCGAGCAATCCGTGCGTCTTCAGCGGCTCCTCGACGATCCGTCCGATCTTCATTCGCGGATTCAGCGAGGACTGGGGGTCCTGAAACACCATCTGCATGTCCCGCCGTCGCTGCCGGAGGTCCTCCCCGCCGAGCGTCGTGATATCGGTCCCCTCGAACTCGATCGTTCCGCTCGTGGGCTCGAGCAGCCGAAGGATCGTTCGAGCGAGCGTACTTTTCCCGCAGCCGGATTCGCCGACCAGACCGAGCGTCTCTCCCCGCCGGATATCGAACGAGACGTCGTCGACCGCCTTGAGGGATGCTCGATCGAACTCGACGGACGGAACGGGTCCGTCCCACGAGACGTTCAGCCCGGATAACAACCCGCTCTCGACCGGGAAGTGTTTGCTCAGACCGCTCACCCTGAGCAGGACCTCGTCGTCGTCCGTCGCGGTTGCTTCGTCAGTCGCGCCGGAGCGGCGGTTCGGACTGTCCGTTTCGAACGCTTCGCTCGTCGTCATCAGTCGTCACCCCCGACGGACTCCGTCCGATCCGCAAGCACCCGTTCGCCGTCCTCCCCCTCCTCGAGCAGCGGGCTGTCGGCGTAGTTCGCGTCGAAGACGTCGTGTTTCAGGCACGCGGATTTCTGGCCGTCGGCGACCGTTCTGATGGTGGGATGGGCGGTCGTACAGACCTCTCGGGCCTCGGGACAGCGCGGATGAAACCGGCATCCGCTGGGTGCGTGCATCGCGTCCGGCATGATTCCTCGAATCGGCTCGAAGAGTCCCGTCGTCTCGTGTGGCTTCGGGATCGATCTGAGCAGCGCTTCCGTGTACGGGTGTTTCGTCTCGTGGAAGAGTTCGTCGACGGGGGCCTGCTCGATCAGTTCGCCGAGGTACATGACGTTCACTCGATCGCAGATTTCGGCGACGACGCCCATGTCGTGGGTGACCCAGATAAAGCTCGTCTCGTACTCCGTTTTCAACCGCTCGATCAGGTCGAGTATCTGCCCTTCGACGGTCACGTCGAGCGCCGTCGTCGGCTCGTCCGCGACGATGAGGTCCGGCTGACAGGCCAGGGCCATCGCGATGAGGACGCGCTGTCGCATGCCGCCGGAGAACTGGTGCGGATACTCGTCGTATCGCGACTCCGCTTCCGGGATGCCGACCTCCCGGAGCAATCGGACGGCTTCCCGCTTCGCCGCGGCGTTCGAAAGATCCCGGTTGAGTTCGATGAACTCCCGGAGCTGGCTTCCGATCGTAAACACGGGATTCAGGCTCTCCATCGGGTCCTGAAAGATGAGCGCGATCTCACGACCCCGTATCTTCGAGCGCATCTCCGCCTCCGTAAGCATCGACTCGCCGTCGCGGACGTCGCCGTCGGGACCCTGCGTCCGGTCGAGAACGACGTGATCTTTGTACGTGATCGTGCCGGAGACGATTTCGCCGGGCGACGAGATGAGCCGCATAATCGACCGGATCGCGACGCTCTTTCCGGCACCCGACTCGCCGACGATACCGACGGTCTCTCCCCTGTGAACGTCGAAGGAGAGATCCTCGACGGCTCGAACGATACCTTCGTCTGTGACGAACTGCGTCGTCAAGTTCTGGACGCTGAGAAGTGGATCTTGAGTCATAGTTATCCGTTATTTCGCGGGTCGAGTGCGTCTCGAAGCCCGTCTCCGAGGAGGTTGAACCCCATGACGGTCACGAGGATCGCGATCCCCGGGAAGATGCTAAACCACGGATTCGGGAGCATATAGCCCCGCGAATCAGCCAGGATCTGTCCCCAGGACGGCGTCGGCGGTTGGACTCCGAACCCGAGAAACGAGAGCCCCGCGACGATGAGAATGTTTACACCGATCTGTAGCGTTCCCTGTACCAACACCGGCGCGAAACTGTTCGGAATGACGTGTCGCGCCAGGATGTGGCGGTCTTTGACGCCGATCGCTTTCGCGGCTTCGATGTACTCTTCCTCCCGTACCTTCAGCACCTCCGATCGAATGAGCCGTGCGAAGATCGGAATCGTCACCACGCCCACGCCGACGATGGCGATCCAGAGGTGACGCCCGAACGCGGACATGATCGCGATGACGAGGATGAGAAACGGAATCGCGTACACCGTTTCGACGGTTCGCTGGAGGACGTCGTCGATCCAGCCACCGTAGTATCCGGAAATCGCGCCGATGATCGTCCCCGCGACCACGCCGAGTCCCGTGGCAACGACGCCGACCTGAATCGCGATCCGCGTTCCGTAGACGATACGAACGAGCAGATCCCGCCCGCGTTGGTCGGTCCCGAGCGGATGGGACCACGTCCCGGAGCCGTAACTGTTTTCGATCCCGACAGGGGGAAGCAACGCGGTCACGTCGGAGTCGCGCTCCGGGTGGTGCCAGAACGTGTCCGCGAAATAGTAGTTCAGGAGCTGCGAATCGATGTAGGCGAAGACGGCAACGATGGTGACGATGCCGATGATGTACCAGCCGAGGCGCGCCGTCGAGTCGCGTTTGACCTGCGCCAGCGTGTAGCGCCAGCCGCTGAGATCCCGGATGGTTTCGCCCCCCTCGCGCTTCGACGACGGGACGTTTTGTTCGTCTATCGGGGTCTCCGGTTGCGTCGCCATCAGTGCTCACCTCCACCGTACGTGATTCGCGGATCGAGGTAGGCATAGAGCAGGTCGGTGATCAGGACGCCGACGACGAAGATGACGCCGAATACCAGCGTGACTCCCATGATGAGCGGATAGTCTTGACTGTTCACGGCCGTAATTATCAACGTTCCCATTCCGCTGATGCTGAAGACGGTTTCCGTGAGTACGGCCCCGCCGAGCGCCGTCGTCAACTGTATCCCGATGATCGTCACGACCGGCAACTGTGCGTTTCGGAGCGCGTGTTTTCGCAGCACGGTCCGACTCGAGACGCCGTACGCCTGCGCGAGGGTGATGTAGTCGCGATTGAGGACTTCGAGCATTGAGGATCGTTGAATGCGCATAATCGCCGCGGTCTGGAGCGTTCCGAGCGTGATCGTCGGTAACACGAGGTGGTACACCGCCGCCCCGAGGACGTCGATCCGATTCGTTGCTTGCGGGACGTCGCTCGGGCTGGCCCACGGCATGATCAACCCGGACGAGGGGAAGACGTCGAGCTGGTAGGCGAAGACGATGATGAGCATGAGACCGATCCAGAACGAGGGCGTGCTGACGCCGACCAGGGCGATGACGCGAGAGACGTGATCGGTCGCCTTGTTCTGTCGTTTCGCGGCGATCGCTCCGAGCGGGACGGCCATGCTGATCGCCAGCGTAAAACTCGAGGCGACGAGGAGGAGCGTCACCGGGAGCCGTTCGAGGATCTTCTCGGTGACCGGGACCCCGTTGTAGTGAATGCTGTTGCCGAGATCGCCTTGTGCGACGCCCGCCATGTAGTTGAAATACCGTTCGTACAGCGGTCGATCCAGTCCGTACCTGGACTGAACGGCGTCGATGGTCGCCTGATCGGTCCCGGGACCGAGCATGATTCGAACGGGATCGCCGGGCATCGCGTTGACGAGAAGAAACGTGATCGTGGCGATTCCAGCCAGCATGAACACTGACTGCAGGAGCCGGCGAGCGCTGTAGCGAATGAGACTCATGATGCGAGTAGCGTGTAGCTCTTATTCGAGGTAGACATTATTGTACGACGTCAGCAGACGCGGATTGACGGGACCGATCGGGTGCGTCTGGAACTCCTTGACGTAGTTTTTCGCCGCGTAGACGTTGTAGTAGTTGTACGACGGCAAGTGAACCCGTTCCTCGAGGAGCGTGGTAATCGCGTCGATATACAGTTCGCGACGGCGGTCAACGTCAACCGTCTCCCTCGCCTGGGCGATCTGGTCCTGAACGTCCGGGTCGCGGTAGAAGACGCCCTGGTTGACCTCCTCCGCCTCTTCGTGAAACAGGTTGAACATGAAGTCGTCGGGATCGGCGTAGCGGATCCACCCGAGGACGTAGATGTTGTAATCGTCCGCGTTTCCGGTGTACGCGCGGTCGAGCAGCGCTCCCCACTCGAGTCGTTCGACGTTCGCATCGTATCCCGCTTCCTGGATCCCGTTGGCGATCGTGAGACCGATCTCCTCGCGATTGTCGTCCGGCGGAACGAGAATCGTCGCGACCCAGTCGTCGGGAACGCCGGCTTCGTCGAACAGTTCCTGAGCCATATCCATATCCGTGTCGTGTGGGATCTCGGCCCATTCGTCGACAGGCATGTCCCACTCCTCGGCTAATCCCGTCGGCATCGGACTGTACTGTCGCTCCCCGGCGGGTTCGATGTACCGTTCGACGGCCTGATCCATCGAGAACGTATAATCGATGGCTTCGCGAACGCGGACGTCGGCGGTCGGCCCCTCGTTGCAGTTGAACGCGACGTAGAAGTACCCGACGCTGGGCGACTCGTGGATCGTCGTGTCGTCCATCCCCTCCACCGTCGACCAGAGTTGCGGCGGCACCGTCTCGATGACGTCTTTCGCTCCCGTTTCGATCTCCGTGATCCGAGTGGTCGACTCGCCGATCGGCTCGAATCGAACCCGCTCCAGTTCCGGCAGTTCGTCGCCCCAGTAGTCGTCCCACCGCTCGAGTTCGACGTAGTCCCCCTCCTCCCAATCGACGAACTGGAACGGGCCGGAGCCGATCGGCTCGCTCGTTCCGAACGCCTCGGAATCCGCCTCGCGGACCGCCTTCGGGACAACGTGATGGGTCAAGACCTCCTCGAACATCGCAAAGGGGTTCTCGAGGTCGATTTGAATCGTGTTCTCGTCGATGAGTTCGGTCGTGTCGATCGGCGAGAACAGCGACGCGAGGGGCGTTCCCTCCTCCACCGGTGCCGTGATCGAGTACGCGACGTCCTCGGCGGTCACCGGATCGCCGTTGTGGAACTGAGCGTCATCTCTCAGTTCGATCGTGTATCTGGTGTTGTCCCGTTCGATCTCGGGAGCGGCGGTCGCCAGTTCCGGCTCAACGTCGTACCCCTCCGTATACGTGTAAATCGAGCTGTAAATTCGGTTCCCGACGATCGCGTCGGGATTCGAGAACTGTTCGATAGGGTCGAAGTGAACTGGACTCAACGCCTGCCCGACGTTTAGCGTCGTGGTGTCCCCCGAACCGCTGTCGGTCCCCGTACATCCAGCGATCGCGAGGGATGCCGAAGCACCCGCTGTCGCCAGAAATACTCTCCTGTTAATGTTTGGCATACGAACTACTGTTGTGAGTTGCATGTATATATAGTTATTGGGTGTCGCCGGTCGTAGAACTGCATAAACACGCGTACCCGGCCCACAGGCGAATCGGAACGGAGGCCAAATAGGGGGTTATTCTCAAAATATTCAAATTCCGCAGCCGGCGGTCACGCGGCGGCGCTGTCGTCTCGAGTCTCGCGAGTGGACGAAAATACGAACAGGTTGACAGTGATCCAAGCATTTAATACCTGTTCATCAATAGGGCCTGTCATGGCTGACCCAGCCGATACCTACTGGTTAGAGAATCTAACGTGGGAAGAAACAGAAGACGCGTTCCAGACGGTCGATATCGTCGCGCTCCCGTGCGGAAGCACCGAACAGCATTCGACACATCTGCCGCTTTCCGTCGATTCGATTCGCGCCGAACGTCTCACGAACGAGATTCTCGAGCGCGCACCGGCGTACGACCTCGAGTTGCTCGGGTTACCGACGCTGTCCTACGGCTACTCCGAACACCACATCGACTACCCGGGAACGATGACGTTCTCGTCCGAAACGTACATTCAAATGATCGTCGAGCTCGGACGCTGTGTCGCCCACCACGGCGTGTCCACGCTTCTCATCGTGAACTGTCACGGCGGGAACAGGGAACCGCACAAACTGGCGATCGACCGACTGCAGCGGGAGTACGATCTCGACGTGTTCTACGTTCACTGGACGGATTTCGCCAGAGAAAAACTCGAGGAACGGTTCGGGACGGAGTGGGGCCACGCGGGCGAGTACGAGACCAGCCAGATCGAACACTACTACCCGGAACGGGTTCGCAAAGAGAAGAAGGTCCCCCAGACGAGGCGTGGACGGTTCGAAGCGCACCCGTTCAGTTACTTCCACGAACTCACGGAGGAAGGAGGGCTCGGCGATCCGACCGAGTCCGATCCGGTGTTCATGGAACGGCTCATCGACGAGACGACCGACGCGATCCTGGACGCGATCAGCGCGGATCTGCTCACGCTAACCGCAACCTCGGCACCCACTAACCAGTAGTCGAAGGGACCGTACCACGTCGCTCCGGATGGTTCTCGGAAACCACACGGGATACCAGCAGCCGAACCGGCGTCGGTGACGGGCACGAGCCACCGCCAACGAACGGCGCTGCACGGGCGTATCCGCTATGCGAACGGCCGATCTCCTCACCAGCGACGAACGCCTCTCGAGCGATCGCCGCGGTTCGCGTTTGTCCGTCGCCATAACCAGACGCCCCGACTGCGTTTGACGCGAATCGTCGTGACGCCGCCCCTCTCCGTCCGTTCCGGACGGAAGAATCATCGCTCCCAGACCAATTGAGCCACGAGAACACCCCACACCCTCGAGACTGCTTCCCACCATCGCTGCACAGTTTTCCGGAAAGCGGAATGCTAATTGCTTTCACAAGAATACCGTGGTATGAGTGACCAACGTTCCGGCGGGCTACAAACGTCGGAAATCACGCTCGACGTGATCGAGGCGCTTCACGAACTCGACGGAGCGGGCGTTTCGGAACTGGCGGCGCACATCGACGTCGCGCCGAGTACGGTGCATCGACACCTCTCGACGCTTTCCGAGAACGGGTACGTCGAGCGGGAACAGGACAGGTACTACCTCGGACTCCGATTTCTCCGGCTGGGCGAGTACGTCCACACGAGAAAGGGATTGTACGACAACGCGAAGCGATACACCGAAATGCTCGCCGAAGAGACCAACTGCCGATCCGTGTTCCTCGTCGCCGAACACGATGTCGGCGTCTATATCCACACTGCCGCCGGAAAACACGGACTCTGGACGAAATCGACGATCGGGAAGCGGGTCCCGCTCCACGCGACCGCAGCCGGGAAAGTCGTCCTCGCGTACGACGACTCGCTGGACGTTTCGGACATCGAACTCGAGGAGTTTACTCCACAGACGATAACCTCAGTCGAGGAGTTGCGGACGGAACTGGAAACGATCCGCGACCAGAACTACGCGCTCAACATCGAAGAACAGATCGCCGGCGTCAAAGCCGTCGGCGCTCCCGTCTTCGACGCGGACGATACGGTGGTCGGCGCGTTCAGCGTCTCGGGACCGGCGAATCAGATGCACGAGGACTGGTTCGAAGAGTCGCTTCCGCAGACGATACTGGGGATCGCGAACGAGTTCGAACTCCAGATGAAGCTCTCGTAGCGCTCGGTTTTAGCAGGCGGCTAACGGTCGATCGAAATCGCTCGCTGCAGACTCCGTCGAGCAGGCGAATACCCGTTACACGCCGGCCTCGCCTATCTCGAGTACGGTCCCGGTGAGGATGTCGATGCCGATCTCGAGGCTCGCCTCGTCGATGCCGAACGTCGACGTATGATGGCCGGTCGGGTGATCGGTCCCGATCCCGACGTAGGCCGCGATCCCGCCTCGATCCTGGACTTCCGTCATTAGGTGCGCAGCGTCTTCGCTTCCGGCGAGGCGCTCGGACTCGAGGATGCGGTCGACGGACGGGTGGTCGTCGGCAACCGTCGCGACCACGTCAGAGAGGCGATCGTCGCTCTCGATGCTGGGCGCGCTGCCCTGCGGTTCGATCTCGAACTCGCAGTCGTGCATCTCGGCCGCCGACTGGATGATCCGCCTGGTGTTCGCGTACATGTACTCCATGAGCTCGGTCGTCCCACCGCGTACCTCCGCTTCCATGTACGCCTGCTCCGAAACGACGTTTACGGCCGTCCCGCCTTCGATCACGCCGACGTTGACTCGGGTGATTCCGTCCGAGTGGTGGGCGATCCCGTGGAGATTCGTCGTCGCCGTCGCGAGCGCCTGATTCGCGTTTCGCCCCTCGTTCGGTCGCGCGCCGGCGTGGGCCGGCGCTCCGGCGAACGTGACGGCCATCTGGCGAACCGCCAGCGATCCCTCGATACCCGCGACCACCGTTCCAGTCGGGTAGTTCAGCCCGACGTGGACCGCCAGTAGCGCGTCGACGTCGTCGAGGTGACCGCTCTTCGCGACGGGTTCGCCGCCCGCGATCCGCTCCTCGGACGGCTGGAAGATCACCTTGAACGTGCCGTCGAAATCGCTCTCCGCGACCGCCTCGAGCACGCCGAGACCGATGGTCGCGTGCGCGTCGTGTCCACACGCGTGCATCGTCCCCTCGTGACGAGACCGGAATCCCTCCGCCGCGGGTGCGTGATCGTCGTCCGTGGACTCCTCGATGGGCAGGCCGTCGATATCCACGCGAAGGGCGACGGTCGGACCGTCCCCGCGCTCGAGTACGGCAACCGCACCCGTGTTACCGCCTTCGAGTCGCTCGAGCGTCGATTCGCGAGCGCCGGCCGATCTCGCCCGTTCGAACCAGAACTCGAGTTCCTCCGCGTCGGGAACGGCCGCCCGCCGCTCCGTCGCGAGCGCGTCCGGCCCGACGTGAATCTCGGTGACGTCGAGGCGCTCGAGTTCGTCGACGATTCGGCAGGTCGTCCAGAACTCCCGCCACGCCGGTTCGGGTCGCTGGTGGAATTCCCGTCGAAGGTCGACGAGTCGCTCCGCGTCGATAGAGTGGTCCATGCGCGTCGGTTCGAACAGTATCGATAAAGTCGTTGTTATTCCATTGTTGACGGGTGTGAGTCGAGCGAACCATCGCGGGAGGATGAAACGCATCGCCGTTCGCTCGAGTTAGAACGACTATCCAGTGCGAGTTCAAACTACGCGTCTCGCTAGCGCGCCTTTCCCCTCTGCGGAACGCACGCTTCTCGACGACGAATTCCGTTCCGAAGCCGGCGCTCGAGTCTCGCGTTCCGTACGTCCCATCGCACTTTCGACGTCGCGTCGCCGGTATTTCGGATTCGTAGCGACGCGCCGAAATCCGCAACCGGCTGAGAATTACAGCTGTACCGGTGTAATTTACACCGGCGGCGAGAGCTCCGATTCTAACTCCCGAACGACCGGTCGAAGCTGGTCCGCGATGTCGCTATCGTCGGGCAGTCGGTACGGCGGACCGGAAACGTCCAGGGACCCGAAGACGGTCCCGTCGGGTTCCTTGACGACCATCGCGACCGAGTGGAGTCCCTCTAACTCCTCTTGGCGATTGACCGCGTACCCCTGTTCTCGAATCTCGTCGAGTTCCGCGAGCAGGTCGTCGGCGGTCGTGATCGTATTCGCCGTGTGCTCCGGAAGCCCCCACTTGTCGATGATTTCGTGCACTCGCGGCTCCGAAAACTCGGCCAGCATCGCCTTCCCGCTGGCAGAACTGTGCATGTGGAAGTACCGCCCGACCTGAAAGCCGTCGTCGGACGGCGACGGCGTTTCGTCGAACAGCATTATCGATCGGCCGTACTCCTCGACGGCGAAGTTCACCTCTTCGTTAACTCGATTCGCCAGTTCGAACGCCTTCGCTTTTGCCGACGCGTATCTGTCGTCTCGCCGACGGGCGTTTTCCCCAAGATAGAAAAGCTTCAATCCGAGTTCGTACGTCCCGTCGATTCGAGTCACGTACTCGGTTTCTTCTAACGTCCGGAGGTGCGTGTGCAGCGTGCTGGTGGCGAGCCCGGAGTGTGCTGCGAGTTCGGACAGCGTCGCTCCGTCGAGTTCGTTGATCGCCTCGACCACGGCGAGCGAGGTTTCGGTCGTTTTTCGAGTGCTCCTGTCGTCGGCCCCGTTCATGGACACACTGTGGGGGATCCAACGTATAAATCCACCCGTGACTGCGGGAATCACCGTTCCCTACTCTCGATCCGGTGTGACCTTCGACAACAACCCTCATTCCGTTCTTGGGAAAACGGTTTTCGTCGAAGTTGTGGTTTTGCGTCCGCTTGCACAATGTTCTCGAATTGCGAGTGGGTTTCGTGAAATATCGGTCAGTTAGTCAGCGGCTGACGTGAGACAGCGCTCACACGCTGTCGATCCTCGCAGTTCGGGCCTCACCCGCTGGCTGTTTTCCCCAGTACGGGGAACCACTGTGGCGGTGTGGCCGAGAGAGTTGCTCCGAGAATCCGACCGCGTTGTGATTCGTATCGCGTCGGACCTAGAAGTTCGATCGAACGGTACAGCCTGTCGGACCCGTAGCTATAAGACGACCGACCCACATCTTCCAGCAAAGCGAACTCACGAAAGAGTCTCGCGATCGACACCAGCCATGTCAGCCATGAACGTAACGGTCTCCGATATTCAGGACGCCCGCGACCGATTCGACGACGACATCGTTCAAGTGACGCCGATCGAAACGAGTCGAACGCTCGAGAAAGCGGTCGGAGCGACGGTTCGACTCAAGATGGAGCATCTCCAACGAACCGGGTCGTTCAAGACTCGAGGAGCGTACAACAAACTCGCGAAGTGTGCGCGTTCGTCGACCGAGTACACGAACGCGGTCGCGGCGAGTGCGGGAAATCACGCGCAGGGCGTCGCCCTTGCGGCGGCGAAGACAGGACTCGATTCGACGATCGTGATGCCGACGAACGCGCCTCAGGCGAAGATCGACGCGACGGAAGGCTACGGTGCCGAAGTCGTCCTCCGCGGCCAGACCTTCCGTAGCGCCATGGAGTACGCGAAGTCGATCGTCGACGACGACAGCGTGTTCGTGCACGCGTACGACGATCCGGATATCGTCGCCGGTCAGGGGACGCTCGGGTTGGAAATCCTCGAGCAGGTGCCCTCGGTGGATACGGTGATCGTCCCGATCGGCGGCGGCGGACTCATCGGCGGAATCGCGACGGCGATCGGCGAACGTTCACCCGACACGCGGATCGTCGGCGTCCAGGCTGACGGTGCGGCGACCGTCCCCCAGAGCCTACAGGCGGGCGAGCCCCGAACGCGAGACTCGGTCCAGACGATCGCCGACGGGATCGCGACCGGCGGCATCTCCGACCTCACCTACGACCTGATTTCCGAGTACGTCGACGAGGTGGTCACGGTCTCTGACACCGAGATCGCAGAGAGCGTCCTGTTCCTGTTGGAGCGAACTAAACAGATGGTCGAGGGTGCGGGTGCGGTCTCTGTCGCGGCGATGCGAAGCGATCGACTGGACGTCCGCGACGAGGTCGTCGTCCCGCTCCTCTGTGGCGGGAATCTGAGTATGACCGACCTCCAGACGGTTCTCACCCACGGACTCACCCACCGCGAACAGGTCGTTCGATTGCGCGTCCGGATCGTCGATCAGCCGGGAGAGATGAGCCACATCTCGAGTATCATCGCCGACTGTGGCGCGAACATCCGCGACGTGAACCACGAGCGCTCGGCGATGGATCTGGACGTCGGGAACGCGTACCTGCAGTTTCGGATCGAGACGAGCGGCGCGAGTCAGACGACTCGAATCGTCGAATCGATACGCGACGCGGGATACGCCGTCGAGAACCTCGGCCGGTGAAACGCTGTTGAACACCCTCAGCCGGCAAAATCGGCCGCGGCGCGCACAGGGAAATCTATTTATTCGGTTACTGGAATGGAGAAGACGTGTCGTCACACAAGCCACCACTGTACCAGATACATCACGCCGCCGGTGCGGACTTCACCGACTTCGGCGGGTGGAAGATGCCCGTCTCGTTCGACTCGATCCGAACCGAACACGCGGCGGTACGGGAGTCGGTTGGCGTGTTCGACGTCAGCCACATGAGCGAGGTGTCCGTCCGTGGACCGGACGCGACCGAACTGATGAACGTGCTCACGACGAACGACGTTCGGGCGCTCGAGCCCGGAGATGCACAGTACTCGTGCGTTCTCGACGATCGGGGAGTGATCCTCGACGATATCGTCGTCTATCGCGATCCGGATCAGGATGGCTATCTGTTCGTGCCCAACGCGGGCCACGGCGGGCAGCTAACCGATCGATGGATCACCCGCGCCGCCGAGCGCGGACTTACCGTCTCCGTCGAGGACGTGTCGACGGAGTTCGGATTGCTCGCGGTACAGGGGCCGGACGCCGTCGAAACGGTCGAATCGGTCTCGTCGGATTCGATCGCGAACCTCTCCCGGTTTACGACGACGCGCACCGAGATCGCCGGCTCGAACTGCCTGGTCGCGAGGACCGGATACACCGGCGAGGACGGGTTCGAGATCTTCGTCCCGTCGAACGACTCGGCCTCGGTCTGGAACGCCTTCGACGGCGTCCAGCCCTGCGGCCTCGGCGCGCGGGACACGCTTCGCCTCGAGGCCGGATTGTTGTTGTCGGGGCAGGATTTCGATCCGAACGCCGAACCGCGGACGCCGCTCGAGGCGGGTCTCGGTTTCGTCGTCGATTTTTCGAAACCGGACTTCATCGGACGGGAGCCCCTCTGCGATCTCGAGACCGAAGGCCCCGACGAGACGCTGGTCGGACTTCGGATCGAGGGACGAGCGATCGCCCGGCACGGCTACTCCCTGCACGCGGACGGCGACCGGGTCGGTCGCGTCACGAGCGGAACGATGAGCCCGACGCTCGAGGTTCCGATCGCGCTGGGGTACGTCGACGCGGCGTACGCCGACGAGGGGACGGAACTCGCCGTCAACGTTCGGGACCGAGACGTCGATGCGACGGTGGTCGGCTCCAGATTCCTGACGTCGATCGGCACCGAGACCACGGAGAAGTAACATGACATTCACCACATCAGACGGATTGCTGTACGCGGAATCGCACGAATGGGTCGACGACCGAGCCGATGTCGTTCGTATCGGCATCACGGACTTCGCCCAGGACGAACTCGGAGACATCGTCTTCGTCGAACTGCCAGCCGAAGGGGTCGCGCTCGAGCGCGGCGAACCGTTCGCCGTCGTCGAGAGCATTAAAGCGGTCTCGGACATCTACGCACCGGTCTCCGGAACGGTGACCGCCGTCAACGAGACGGTATCTGACCGGCCCGAACTCGTCAACGAACACCCGTTCGAACGCGGGTGGTTGATCGAACTCGAGACGACCGACGAACTCGGCCACCTTCTGGAACCGGACGAGTACCGAGAGCAGATCTGAATCACGATGAGTGGGACACCTGAACGATCCACGAGAGACGCCGAGGAACAGCACGCGACGAATCGGGGAACGCCGTACGCGCCACACACCGACGTCGAGGTCGACGCGATGCTCGAGTCGATCGGCGCCGGGGATATCGACGCGCTGTTCGACATCCCGGACTCGGTCCAGTTCGACGGCGAACTGGCGATTTCGGGCGCGTCCGAACAGGCGGTTATCCGACGGCTCACCGAGACGCTGGCGCAGAACGCCGACGACACCGAGTTCCTCGGTCGAGGCCACTACTCGCACTACGTCCCCTCGATCGTGGATCACCTCTCGTTCCGGTCGGAGTTCATCACGTCGTACACGCAGTACCAACCGGAGATCACGCAGGGATTCCTCCAGGCGCTGTTCGAGTACCAGTCGCTGCTCGTCGAGCTGACCGGCCTCGAGGTCGCGAACTGCTCGATGTACGACGCGGCGACGGCGCTCGGTGAAGCCGCGACGCTCGCCGCTCGCGTCCGGGGGACGTCCGGATCTCGCGTGCTCGTTCCGGACTACGTACGCGCGGAGCGACGGGCGGTGCTCGAGAACTACGTGACCGGCGTCGGCCTCGTCGTCGAGGAATTCCCGACCGAAGACGGCGTGACGACGCCCGAAGCGGTCGGTCGCGTACTCGACGACGACGTCGTGATGGTCTATGTCGAGAGTCCGACGACGGAGGGAATCATCGAAGAACACCTCGCGGAGATCGGGGACCTCGTCGCCGAACGCGACGCGCTGTTCTGTCTCGGATCCGACCCGGTAGCCCTGGCGCTCTTGCGGTCGCCAGCATCGCTCGGCGTCGACATCGTGACCGGCGATGCGAGCGTGCTCGGCCTCTCGGCGTCGTACGGGATGGGGCTCGGGCTGTTTGCCTGTCGGGAAGAGTACCTCCGGCAGGTTCCGGGGCGATTGATCGGCGCGTCCGAGGACGCCGACGGCAACCGCGCGTTTACCCTCACGCTACAGACGCGCGAACAGCACATTCGCCGCGAACGGGCGACGAGTAACATCTGTACGAATCAGGCCTGGATCGCGCTGCGAGCGGCGATCCACGCCGCGTCTCTCGGTCCGTCCGGTCTCGTTTCCCTGGCGAAACGGTGTCACGCGCTGGCAGAACGGACCGCGGCCCGCCTCGACGAGATCGACGGGGTATCCGCTCCCGTCCACGACCGGTACCACTTCAGGGAGTTCGCGGCGCGCACCGACGGCGACGCTCGGGCTATCGGGGCGGCGATGCGCGACGACGGCTTCGCCGTTCACGTCCTCGACGGGGAGACGATACAGATCTGCGTCACGGACGTCAACGAGCACCGAGTAGACGAGTTCGTTCGATCGCTCGAGGAGGCGACACACTGATGCAACGACACACGCAAGCGGTCTGGGACGATACCGAATCGGACGGGTACGAACCGCTCCTCTCGGAAAAGGGGCTCGAGACGGCCGAGGTGGGTGAGACGGGTCTTCCCGACGAACTCACGCGCGACTCGCTCGAGTTACCCGCGCTGTCGGAGCCCGAACTGGCGCGCCACTACACGCGTCTCTCGCAGATGAACTACGGGATCGACAGCGGTCCGTATCCGCTGGGGTCGTGTACGATGAAGTACAATCCGAAGTTCACCGAGGAGATCGCCGGGCTCTCGGCCGCGTCGGTCCATCCGGACCGAGACGCCGAGAGCGTCCAGGGGACGCTCGAGATCTACCACGAACTCCAGGGGTATCTCGCCGAGATCGGCGGCATGGATGCGGTTTCGCTCCAGCCGCCGGCCGGATCCGCTGGCGAGTTCGCCGGCATTCTCGTCGCGAAAGCCTACCACGAAGCCAACGGCGAGGGAGACGAGCGGACCGAGGTGATCGTACCGACGAGCGCTCACGGGACGAACTTCGCGAGCGCGGCGCTCGCCGGCTACGACGTCGTCGAACTGCCCGACGACGCCGACGGGCGAGTCGACCTCAACGCGTTGTCGGCCGCCGTCGGCGACTCGACTGCCGCGCTCATGCTGACGAATCCGAACACGCTCGGGTTGTTCGAGCGAAATATCGAGGAGATCGCGGCGATGATACACGAGGCGGGCGGCCTCCTGTACTACGACGGGGCGAACTTGAACGCCCTGCTCGGACGCGCCCGGCCCGGAGATATGGGGTTCGACATCATGCACTACAACGTCCACAAGACGTTCGCGACGCCCCACGGCGGCGGCGGCCCAGGAGCGGGACCGATCGGCGTGAACGAGGACCTGGCACCGTTCCTTCCGACGCCGCAGGTCCGCGAGGAAGACGGTGCGTACGAGCTGTTCGAACCCGCTCGGTCGGTCGGAAAAGTTCACGGCGCGATGGGGAACTGGCTCGTCTTGCTCAAAGCCCACGCCTACATCAGCCGGCTGGGCGGCGCGGGGCTCCGCGACGCGAGCGCCAAGGCCGTGCTCAACGCGAACTACCTGGCGTCGCAGATCGACCTCGAGATCCCGTTCGGGCCGTTCCACCACGAATTCGTCGCGAGCGCGGGCGAACAGGACGCCGCCGACTTCGCGAAGCGAATGCTCGACTACGGCGTCCACCCACCCACGACCAAGTGGCCCGAAATCGTCTCCGAAGCACTCATGACCGAACCGACCGAAGCCGAGAGCAAGAAGACGCTCGAACAGGTAGCGGACGCGTTCGACGCCGTTCGCGGCGACGCCGAAAGCAGCGATTCGTCGTCGCCGGAACGGATCGCTGCGGGGAGAATCGATCAGACCAGTGCGGCGCGAACCCCGCGGCTCTCGTGGCAACGGATCCACGAGGAGTGACGGGGCCATCGGCGTTCTCGAGGAACCGTCCTCGAGGGCCGAACAGAATTATCGACTCCGGTGCTGGCTCCGCCACAGACCGTAATGATAATTGTTCTGTTAGGATTGGAAGTAGCTAGTATTGAGATAATATTGCAATAGCAGCGAGACGAATGCAGTTCTGCTGTTGCTTTCCTTGAACGGTCTAGCGGTGATCCGGCCGCCGCAGTTCTACGCTGACTGACCGAAAAACGTGGGTTTGCGTGAAAAACATGCTGATTACAGCTGTGTACGGAACACTGCCTACGGTAGTCTTTGAGCGAGAGAACATACAAAATATGCGATGAAGAGATGCAAATGAGTAGCTAGGAACGAAAGGACGATGAAGGAGAGAGTCGCGACAAGAAATATAATCGATAGTCGTAGCGGGACCGATTTTGCGACCATCTCTGCAACAATCGCTCCTGAAAGCCCAGAGATCCCACCGATAACCGCTCTACTCCAAGGAGACTTGACCTGTATCGCTGAGTGTAGTCGTTGAGAAGATTTGAATAAACGTTTGACTACGCTCATGGATATCCCATAATATCTGCCACTATAAACATATGTCCAACCGGGGGGGGTAATTCGATTAGTCCACCATTTGAATTATGATACACACTCTGTACTGAGCGTTCGGTGATTCACCTGTGCGTACCGCAGAGGAGCCCTGAACCGATCACTTATCTGTGGATTTCGACAGAGTCAAATTCGACGATATTCCTCGAGTAGGATCGACCGACCAGTACGACGGCTCCGAACGCGGTTTCGTTGGAACGGAGTTTCACGACGTGTACGGAGGGGAATTTCTCGTACGGTTCGCGGTCGGTAGCCGGGTAAGCGCAGGGTGGTTTTGTTACGTTCCCACACTTCTCTGACGCACATCGATCGCACCGATCACGTGAATGTTATCATATCCTGAGAGACACGACGAGACGACACAGAGAGATTCATCTTTCGGTAGCCCAGTCATCCTTCCGGGGCTCCAGGGTAGCCCCGGATTCGAATACTCTCTGTCGACTCGAGCACCGATAGCTCTCTTCTCACTATCCGGCGATCAGACCCTTGAAAGTGCAGTCACAGGTCGTTAGCGGGGTGGAATTAGCAATGTTACCGAGTGGATCGAAGCGCGGGATTCCAGTTCCGTATTACGGGAAAGGTTTATTTGAGTGCTGGAGAAAGGTAGTATCCTCATGGTAGACCGTTACAAAGACAGGATAAAATCGATCGACACGACACTCGATATTCTCGAAACGATCAGACACAGTGGAAGAGGGAACATCTCCGAGATTTCCGAACGGACGGGGCAGACGAAGAGTACAGTTCACCGACATCTGAACACGCTCCGAGACCGCGGTTACGTGGTCAAAGACGGGAATGAGTACGCAATCAGTCTCAAAATGCTGCGGCTGTCGTCGGGTACGCTGGATCGGCACATCCTCTATTCAGCGACGAAGTCAGTTATCAACGATCTCGCCGAAGAAACGGGAGAATCTGCAGCCACCGCCGTTGAAGAAAACGGGGAAGCCGTATACCTCTACTATAATCGCACGGATCAAGCGATCCGGACTGACGCACGGGTCGGTATTCGGTTGTACTTACACTGTACGGGTGCCGGAAAGGCGCTACTTGCCCACCTTCCCGCGGATCAGGTCGATGCGATCATCGATGACCATGGCCTGCCGGAAAAGACGTCGAATACGATCACAGACCGCGACACGCTAGAGGAAGAATTACAAAAGATACGTAACACGGGAATCGCTTTCGATAATGAAGAGCGCGTTGACGGAATGCGTGGCGTTGCGACGCCGATACAAAACAGGGAGACGGGCGAGTTGCTCGGAGCAATTACGGTTGCAGGCCCGACACGACGGATTTCCGATGATCGATTCCGGGATGAGATTCCAACCCTTTTGAAAGATACGGCGAAAATGGTGGAAGTTAACATTACGTATTCCTGAGCGGCTGCCTGGCCGGTCGTCTCCGTCCCTCATTACGGGAACCTCGAACTACGAGTCCTAGTAGTAGGTTGGCTCTCACACTCCCGCTATTTTCACGCTCCGCAGAATACTCCGGGACCGAGCCCGAGATTACAGTTGTACAGATGTAATTTTGCCATTTATTGTAGGCCAGTATTGCTGTATTTTTGTCCAGGGCTTATGCATATTCGATCGAATTTCGTTCAGTTCCCATTGAGTCATCGCTAAGCCATCCATCCGATATAAATCGGTACTGATCCGAACGGGCTACCTGTCCCTCGATTACATTCATACGACCGTAATTAGAGAGGATCCGCGAAAGTAAACATCTGTTCCGTATTATGGGAATCAGAATCGTGATATCGGAACGAGTCGTCGCACACTATCGGTCCGTTCCGAAAATCCGACTGCTAGAACGGATCACGGATCCGTTTTCTGGATACGCCGTTCGGGCTTTAGTTCACTCGCTGACTACTGTGAAGCTACACAATAAAAAGATACATATACCCCTAGTTGAAACTGTGGGTTGGTGTAACACCACTATGGAATTGCTCGCAGCGACAGGGATAATTATCGTATTCGCGGTATTCGGGGTATTGATGATGACTGAAAATCTCCCGACGTTCGTCGCTCTCGGTGGGATGGCGATTGGGATCGGCCTCGTCGGGGGGATGGGAGTGAACCAGATCGTGGACGTGGTAATTTTTGAGGGCTCTACGGAGCTGGCGACAGCGTTCACAGCCGTGTTCTTCGGCGCCGCTCTTGGAGCGATAATAGAACAAACCGGCATCGCGGAGAACATGGTCAAATCTGCAGCGGAGCTTGGAGGGGATAGTCCGTTCATCGTCGGACTGCTACTGTACCTCGCCGTTGCGGCCATTGCGACCAGCATCTCCGGGCTCGGTGCGTTCATTATGATCGCAACAATCGTGTTCCCGATTATGGTGAGTATCGGGTTCACGCGAAAACTTGCAGCAGGAACCGTGTTGCTCGCGTACGGAAATGGAGTGATGTTCAACCCGGCTAACTGGGTGTTTTACACGGAGGTGACGGGTATCAACCTCGACGACGTGATCATCTGGGCCGTCCCGACGGGGGTCGTCGCACTCCTGCTGGGAGTGAGTTACGTAACCTACTATACGCGGACGTCGAACTTTCAAGAAACGTGGGCAGAGGAGGAAAACGCCGATGAACGGTCGACGATCAACTCGAGGGTACCCACCTATTCGCTTCTGTCCCCAGTTATTCCGGTGGTACTGGTTATCGCTGGTGTCGAAGTGCTTACCGCCTTTATCATCGGAATTCTCTTCGCGGCCATCACGAGTAAGCCGGGAATAGAGGCATTGAAGCAACCGAAGACGCTGTTCAACCAGGTGACGCGAGCCTTTCACGATGGTATCTCAAATGCGGCCCCTGCTATCGCGCTGATGGTGACCATCGGTTGGCTACTGAAGGCGGTCTTCTACGAAGGCGTCTCAGCCACGATGGAACCGCTCCTCTCGATATTGATCCCCGAGAACATGTTGATGTACGCTGTGGTATTCATCGTTCTCGCCCCGTTAGCGCTCTACCGGGGCCCGCTCAATCTCTGGGGGCTAGGGAGCGGAATCATCGGTGTACTCGCAGCTATCGGGATCAATCCAGCCCTGATTACGACCACTGCAGTTAGCGCACTACGCGTTCAGGCGCCTGCTGATCCGACAAACACACACAACGCGTGGGCATCCGATGAATTAGATGTGAACGTCAACGCGCTCACAAAGAGCGTGCTGCCATTCGCCTGGGTTACCGCAGGCGCCGGGGTCGTGTTCTCCGTAGTCATATTCGGCATTTGATAGAAATGTTTTTATCATAGAACTCATCTATAGACAGTATCTGCATGAAACCAATTCGAGTCGGGATAGACGTCGGTGGAACCTTTACTGATGCGGTTGCTATCGATAGCGACGAACTCGAAATTCTTGAACAGGTTAAAGTTCCAACGACGCACGAAGCCGACGAAGGAGTGGCCGCTGGTATCGTAAAAGCGGCTTCCGAGACGCTCGAGTCGATCGACGCCACCGCAGAAGATGTCGTCTTCCTCGCTCATGGTACTACACAGGCGACGAACGCGCTACTAGAAGGAGACGTTTCCAAGGTCGGAGTTATCGGAATGGGGAAAGGGATTAAGGGCCGACGTGGCCGTACCGAAACGAACATCGAGAACATACAATTAGATGACAATCAGGTCATCGAATGTGAGCACGCGTTCGTTGATCTTGCTGACGGCCTTCAACCGGAGGAGATCGAACAGATTCTAGATCAGTTCGCCGATGACGACGTTGAATCGATCGTCGCCAGCCAGGTGTTCGGTGTCGACGATCCTACCGGTGAAGAGGAGGTCTGCGAAATCGCGAGCGACGCTGGGTTTGCGGCGATCGGAGCAAACGCCGTGTCGAAGCGCTATGGACTCAAGGTGCGAACACGAACGGCGGTCGTGAACGCGAGTATACTGCCTCGTATGATTGAAACGTCTCTCTCAACCGAAGAGAGTATCGGGGGACTCGGTATCGATGCCCCGCTCATGATCATGCGATCTGACGGCGGCGTGATGGAGATCTCCGAAATGCGAAGTCGTCCCATCCAGACCATCCTCTCCGGTCCCGCCGCCGGTGTCGCTGGGGCTCTCATGTACGAGAACGTCACCGACGGGATCTTCATCGAAGTCGGTGGTACGAGTAGCGATATCAGTATCATTGAAAAAGGAGAACCGAAGTGGAAGCCCGCTGAAATCGGGAACCACACCACGTTCCTCGAGACGCTCGATATCCGAACCGAAGGGATCGCCGGGGGTTCAATGATTCGTCTCGAAGACGGTGAGGTGGTAGATGTCGGTCCACGAAGCGCACATATCGCGGATCTCGAATATGCCGTCTTCGCCGACCCCGCTGATATCGTGGATCCTACCCTCGTCCGCGTCCGGCCGATGGACTCGGATCCCGAATACGTCGCGATCGAAACAGCGGACGGCTCTCGGTACGCACTGACCCCGAGCGGTGCGGCAAACCTCCTCGGGTTCGTTACGGACGACATGTATGCGGCGGGCAATCCGCAGGCTGCTCGTCGGGCGTTCGAGCCCCTCGCAAGGGAGCTCGATGTCGACGTAGAGACCGCAGCACGCCGTGTTCTGGATGCGAGCGTACAGAAACTCATCCCCGTTATTGAAGAGCTCGTCGAAGAGTACAAACTGAATCCGAACCTGCTGGAACTCGTCGGTGGTGGTGGCGGGAGTGCGGCCCTGCTACCGTACTTAGCGGACGTATCCGACTACGATACCCGGTTGGCGGACAACCACGAGATCATCAGTACGATCGGTGTCGGGCTTGCGATGGTTCGCGACGTCGTCGAACGGAACGTGATGGATCCAACGGAGGAGGATCTCAAGCGCATCCGGCGTGAGGCGATGGACTCGGTCGTCACGATGGGAGCCAATCAGAAGACCGTCGAGACGAAAGTCGAGTTCGACAAATCGAAGAACCTTCTCAGAGCAGAGGCCGAGGGTTCAACCGAACTCCAAACCCGAGATCTTTCACAGGAGACCGTTTCGGAAGAGGACCGCCTCATAGAGGCGGCCACGAGTCTGGACGTAGACGAAGGAGACGTCGAGAAGGAGTACGAGACGTCAGGACTGGACATCTACGAGACGAGCGAAACGACGGAACGGCTCTTCGGACTCCTCTCGAAAACGAGTACTCGAGTGAGCATCGTCAACAAAGCCGGCGTTACGAAATTAAAACTCGACGACGCCGCGATCTACGAGACGAACGGTGAATCGCTGCTCTATACGGTCGATCGCGTCCTCGACTCGGAATCCACCTACAGCAATTCAGCGACGAAATTACCGAACGTGTACATCTGTCACGGAAGTCAGATTCTCGACGTAAGCGGTGTTTCGGATCGCGAGCAAGTAACGTCGCTCGTCGAAATCGAACTGAGCGATGTTCCGGCGGACGAGAAACTCGTTATCGTCGCCGAAAAACCGTGATGAGCGGGGACGTGGAGTCAAACGCGAGGGATTCACCGCCCGTCTCGAAGGCGATTCGGCTCGGACGGAAGCGAGCGAGATCGCTTCGAGACACGCACGAATCCGAGGATCCCCTGACGATCGCGGACGAACTCGGCGTCGAGGTCACGATGGACGACTGGGACGGGTTATCGACCATGTCCCTGTTTGGAACGTACGCGAACGGTCGAATTACGCTCTACGTCAATCAGATCGACGGCTTCGCTGAAACGCACGCGTTATCCCGGACTGCAGCGCTTCGACTGGTCTGTGCCCACGAACTCGGTCACCATCTAATCGAAACGAACGACGTGGTGACGCGCGAACGGTCGTCCGTCTTCCGCGATATTCTGACCGTGTTCGGCGTCACAACCCGACCTTCGAACGGACGGCGGCTGGTAGAAACTGCGACCCACGCGTTTGCACTCGAGCTCACGGGAGTCGACGTCCCACTCGAGTCGCTGGTCGAGACTCCGGAAAGACGGCAGCGGAGGGACTCGCCGTGAGGAATCCACAGATCGAAGTTGCGTTCCACTGGGTCGGTTCGAGAGAGGGTATGGAGAACCGCATGCAAATGCTTATGTGATACTATTCGAATGTAGAAACGAATAGATTCGGCCCCGTCAAGGCTGGTATCAAAACGGCGATGAGAACCGTCGAACCGGCGTCCCGTAGAGGGCTAGACTGACCTGTCGGTTCGACGGTACGGCCGCAACTCGAACGAGAATCTATGATACAGTAATCCATCCCGTGGCAACATACGAGGGTACCGACTAACTCAGCGTGCTGAACAGGACGGTGCTCGTGGTCGTGGCTCAGAACATCACATCGGGTGATCGACTGATACCTGAATTCGGAAGTCATAACGCGGAATAAATCAGATACACAATGACAGAAACGTACGATATTGCAGTTCTCGGAGGAACGCCCGGAGGAATAGCTACTGCGGTTCGCAGCGCACGCGAGGGCCACGACGTCGTTCTCGTGACGTATAACGCCCATCTCGGTGGCATGATGGCCGGTGGGTTGAGTTATACCGATACGCTCACAAAGAAGGCTCGTTCCCCGCTACTGGAGGAATTTCTCGAACGATCTCGGAGCCATTATGCCGACACGTACGGGAAAGATTCGTCTCAGTACGAATATTGCGAGGACGGGTACATATTCGAGCCTCACGTTGCCGAGGAGATTTTTGATTCGCTCGTTGAAGACGCCCAGCTACTCGATATTGCCTGGCAGTACCGACCCAGTAGCGTTCGTCGGAAAGGTCGGGAGATTACGGAAGCGACTTTCGAGTCGATAGACGATGGAGCGGACCTCTCGATCGCCGCTGACGTGTTTGTCGATGCATCGTACGCGGCCGATCTTGCGGCACTCTCTGGTGTTTCCTACAGCGTCGGGCGCGAAGCGCGCGAAGAGTACGATGAACAGTTCGCGGGACGCCTGTTCACACAACTCCGCGGCGATCAGTACTATCCACGAGAAGCAGTCGGAAACGACGATTACTCCGCACCTGTCGATCGAAAGGGTCCGCTTGATGTTCCCGAAGAAAAACAACGGGGCGAACTCGACCTCATTCCCCATCCGGCCGGACTGACGGAGATTTACCCTCAGAGCACAGGAGAAGGCGACGAGCGGATCCAGGCGTACAACTATCGACTGTGTCTAACCCGCGATCCGGAGAACCGACGCTACCCGGAGAAGCCATCTTCTTACGATCGTACCGAGTACGAAACGGCTCTGCGGGAGGTTCGTGAGTCCGGCCTCCGGTCGTATCTACGATTGCGGTATTTACCGAACGACAAGGCTGACATGAACAGCGCCGATCTACCCGGAGAGAACTACGACTATCCGGACGGGGATTGGGAGACGCGGGACGAGATTGCTCGCCGACATCGACAGCACGCGCTGGGATTATTCTATTTCCTCCAAAACGATGAAGCGGTCCCTTCGGACGTTCGGGAACAGGCGCGCGAGTGGGGGCTCGCGAAAGACGAGTTCGTGGAGAACGACAACTTCCCGTGGCAATTATACGTTCGCGAAGCACGGCGAATCCATGGTCGGTACGTCTTCACAGAAAACGATGCTCGACACGCACGCGGGATCGGTCGGACACCGATTACCAATGATTCGATCGCTATCGCCGAATATCCGCTCGATTCGCACGGGTGCCGTAAAGAGTGTCAAACGGGCAGTCAACCAGAAGGGTTCTTCTACGCCTCGCAGGTAACTCGCCCGTCGCAGATACCATATCGGTCGCTTCTCCCTGAAACCGTTGATAATTTGCTCGTTCCAGTTGCGCTCTCGACGACCCACGTAAGCTACGGTACGATCCGTCTCGAGCCGACGTGGATGCACATCGGTGAATCTGCAGGGTTCGCCGCAGCGCAGGCGGTTAGTAACGGAGTCAATCCTGGCGATATCGACGTCTCGAGGCTCCAGACGCGACTCGTTGCGAACGGGATCATGATCTCGTTCTTTAACGAATACGACATGAGTACGGACGAGCCGTGGACCGAGGCGATTCAGTGGCTCGGAGCACATGGATTTTTCGATTCGTACGATGCAAGCCCCGAAGAAGGTCTTGACGCGACAATCGCTCGGAGATGGCTCGAAGTAACGAGGACGATTCTGACGGGCGGGTCGTACGACTGTACTGACGCCGCTCGGTCACTCGATGAAAGCGGAGAGACGATAACCGCAACCGAATTCGATCGACTAGCCGCAGAGATCCTCCCCGAAGCGCGTACGGTGGACACCCCCTTCGAAGGGACGCAAACGCTCACTCGAGGAGCGGCCTGTCAGGCGCTGTACGAAACGATTACTGCATCCCAGTCTTGAACAAGCGATAGGAATTCAGAAATACTAATGAAGATGAGAACCATGGAGACAATCGAATGAATCCAACCGTCATGCTCCCCCCGCGGCCGGACCGCCGCTGGACGATCGCGAAGCAACTCGGACTCGACACGGCCGTCGTCCGGTTCTGGGGCGTCGACGAGTGGTGGGAGTATGAGACACTGATGCGTACGACAGCCCGGTTTGACGATCACGGCTTTTCGCTGGACGTCGTCGAAGATCGCCCGCCGATGGAAAAAACCGTCCTCGGAAAGGAAGGTCGCGACGAAGAGATCGCAGTAGTCAAAGAACTACTCGAGAACATGGGACGACTCGGTATCGATACCTACTGCTGGGTGTGGACCGAGAACCCGCTGGGTGTCATCCGAACCTCCGACTCGCTCCCCGGACGTGGTAACTCCCGTCGCATCGGCTACGACCACGAGTGGATGGAGCACGCACCCCGCCACGAGGCAGCGGATATCACCGAGGACGAGCTGTGGGAGAACCTGCAGTACTTTCTCGACGAGATCGTCCCCGTTGCAGAGGAGGCGGGTGTAAATCTTGCGCTTCACCCCGACGACCCGCCCACTTCACCCGTTCGAGGCGTCCCTCGCATCGTTACGTCCGTCGACGACTATCGACGGATCCTCGACATGTACGATAGCCCGCGCCACGGCGTGACGTTCTGTCAAGGTAACTTCGCTGCAATGGGAGCAGATCTTCAGGAGACGATCCGCGAGTTCGGCGATCGTCTTCACTTCGTCCACTTTCGTGACGTCGAGGGCGACAGCCGGAACTTCGTCGAGACGTGGCACGACGAGGGGCCGACTGATATGAAAGCTACCATCGAGGCCTACCGAGAGGCCGGCTTCGACGGCCCGATTCGTCCTGACCACGTGCCGCGAATGGTCGGCGAGGAAGACCGTGAGGACGCGATGGCCGGCTATACCGACATGGGCCGTCTGTTCGCCATCGGTTATATTAAGGGGCTACTCGAATAACACGATCTAACTCGACAGTACAACAATGACAATCTCCACCATCGCAGTGACAGGCGGCAACGGCAAAATCGGATCGGCAATCCTCGAGCACCTCGCCGACCACGGTTACGAAACGGTCAACATCTCTCGTGGCAAGCGCTGCGAAGGGGTCTCCGATACGTATATTACGGCTAACCTTCTCGATGCGGGCGAGACGTACGGCGCCATCGCAAAGACAGGTACCGACGCTGTGATCCACATGGGAACGATCCCCGATCCGTACAGTGACCCAGACTACCGCGTTTACGAGAGCAACGTGATGTCCGCAAAACACGTTCTCGAGGCGGCCGACTCGCTGGGTCTCGAGACCGTCTGTCTCCCCTCCAGCATCAACGCGATCGGGAGCGAACACCAGGAGCGGAACGCCGACATACGCTATCTCCCGGTCGATGAAGCCCACCCACGCACGCCGGACGATCCCTACGGGATCGCCAAGCACGCGATGGAGGTGACGGCAGACGGGGTCGGCCGACGCCCGTCCACCGATCTCACCATCGCTTCGTTGCGGTACCCGTGGGTGACGACCGAGGAGGAGATGCGCGAACACTTCGTTGAAGCGGACCGATCGCTGGAAGCACTCGCGAAGGTTCACCCGGCGACGGGCCGAGACGTGCTGTTCTCATACCTCGCCGTCGACGATGCGACGTCCATCGCCCGCAAGGCCGTCGAGGCCGATTTCGAGGGTCACGAAGTATTTTGGGCCGTCGCCGGTGACACGACGGCCGCGGCGCGGACGACCGACATCGCCGCGGAGTACTACCCGAACGCAGAGATCGAGACGGAGTTCGGCGAGCACGAAACGCTCGTCGATCTTTCCAAGGCAGCCGAACTGCTCGACTGGGAGCCCCAGCACAGCTGGCGGGACCTGTCAACTACCCGTCTCTAACGCTTGCTGACGCTCGCGTTTGAGGACCGGGCTTGCCCGTGGGACTCCCCTTCTGGCCGAAACTCGGCGGACGAACTATCGTCGCTCAGGTTCACCGTCCCGGACTTCAGAGCCAGTTGACCGTGGCTCAACCCCGAGGGACGTTTGCCCTCGGGTACAGTTAGCAACTTCAGACCGATGTTCTTCGCCGCGTTGTAGTCGCCGTCGTACTCTTGACCACACTCGTTGCACGCGAACCATCCATCCGAGCCTCGGTTCGTGCTCGATTGGTGGCCACACCGCGAGCAGGTCTGAGACGTAAATGCGGGCGGAATGGGTTCGACCGAGATACCGAACTCGGCGCCCTTCCATTCGAGCATTTCTTGTAGCTCGCGGAACGCCCAATCGTGTATCTGACGCTTGGTGCGGTCGTTCCCGTTATCCATGTTCTCACGGATGTGGGTTAGCCGCTCGACGGCGATGTACGAACAGTCGTGGGTTCGAGCCTCTTCAACGAGTCGCCGAGAGATAGTGTGCAGGCGGTCCAAGACGAAGCGGTTTTCTCGGCCCGACAGTCGCGCAAGCGCCTGCTTTGCGGACCGAGTGCCTTTGGCTTGGAGGCTCCGGCGGACTCGGAAGTAGTGGTTCTGACCCCACAGTAGTTCGCCACCATCGGAGAACGCGCCGGTCGAAGTCACGGCGACGTTCTTCAAGTTCACATCAACGCCCATTACGCGGTCTCCCTCCCGCTGTTCGACCTCTTTCAAGAGGACAATATGGAGGTAGAACGCGCCTTCGTCCTCGCGGTAGTGCAAGGTCCCCATCCGTTTTTCGTAGTCGTCATCATCGAGGTACGACTGCTGGTAGTCACCGATGACGTATTCGACGGCTACCCGTCCGTTGACCGTCGAGAGGGTCGCCGAACGGTCCTTGATGGTCAGCGTCCGTTTGTCGTAGACAGTGGACGGTTCGGAGAAGTGGGGGAGTGGACGGCTGTTGCCCTTCTTCCACTCGGCGACCGTCGATTTGAGGGCTTCGACGGCTTTCGAGTAGGCACGAACGCAGAGGTTCGCGGGAAGGTCGGTTCGGTCTCGCAGGTCGTAGTACACGCGGTCGTGTATCTTCGACTTGTTGAGGATGAGGTAGCCGTCGTCTTTGCGCGCGTTCTCGACCGTGTAGTTCGCGGCGTCGTTGAACTGGTCGATAGTGGTATGGAGGTCGTCCCGTCGATCGTCGGGTACGTCAAGTTTGACGGGGACAGTTCGTTTGACCTCCATTGTAACTTCACATACGGGGTAGGGTATTATAGCCGTTCGGGGAAGGTGGTTTGTGTCCTGCTCGTCGGCTTCCTCCGCTCACTTCGTTCGCTTCGTTGAGGAAGGGGCATCAGCCTTAGGCCACTGGTGAACCGCCTCGAGGCCAGACTCACAGGCACTCGACCTGCTGTAAAGTTCGGCAGGTGAGAGATCGGGAACATCGGCCAGTCATCGTCGGCAGGATCGAAGAGATATCGATATCGCGATATGGAGTTTATAGATTGCTTCGTAAGCGAGCTGTCGGACTGGTCCTGCTTCTTCGCGAGGATGGACGCTTGCCGGTTCTCGAGGAAGAGATCCACATTTGAGCCCGACCGACATCGTCGTTCCCTGGCAGCGGCTCTTTCGCGACGTTTCGTTGCGTATGTTCACCTCGAGGAGCCCCTCGTGTACCAGCCTAAACGCTGTGCGTAGTACGTATCGCTCCCGTTCGAGGTCGCAGCCGTGAGCTCGCGAGCGTAACGCCAGCGCGTCCGCTCGTCTAGATCGGTGCTTTCAGCGTCCGAATCCGCTTCGAGCCACACGGAAAAGTCCTCGACACGGCGCTCAAGGTTTGGGAGTTCCCCGCGACACCGCCTTTCAGCTTCGGTCGAAGGGCCTCCTCGAGGAGTGTTGTGGCCGTCGTCGATTCCGGATTTGCGCGCGATCACCCTCGAGAGGGTACTTCTTCGGATTGTTACCGCCGTAATAGGGCACTTATAGCCGGCGCTTGATTACTGTGCGAATCAAGCGTGTTCCCTTTCCAACCCGATTCGTTCGAGTTCGGTGGAGAGAAGCCCGGAAGGTAAAGACAGTACATTCGTATATTGTATTCTGCTATATAGATTTCGATGGCTGTAACTCCCCACAGTTTCGGAGGATGGGGTAGTTTTGGGTTAAATATCCGTTGACTCGTGATGCTTTTCACCGGTCAAAAATCGACTTCCAACGCTCTCGTGCATAACTATCGGGCGAGTGTGAGAAATTGTTCGGATTCTGGGGTGCTGAACAGCGTTACCACTCCTAAGCGGTGGAGTCAGTAGGGGAGCAGTCGGTCAGTCGGGTGGAATCAACGCCGAGACAACTATCTCGACGCACTTACCTGCGGTCAGGACTGGAGCGTAATCCATCTCGCCGTTGACGGCGGCCTTCAGTAGAAAGTCGGTCAGCCGCCAGATATTGTATAGCAGCACGGCGAACACGAAGTAGAACAACCTTACACGGTAATCCTTCGAAGAGGTCTTCGCAAGGAAATCGTTCTTGATGGAGTTGTACTCGTTTTCGATCTGCCAGCGGCGGCTGTAGCGTCGGCAGAATGCCTCGACCTCGTTGGGTTCGATCTGAGATTTGTTGCGAATACAGCCGTTCCATCGCCTTTCGTCGACGGCACGTACAAGAACCGCATTGAGTGGCTTCCCGTCTCAACGTGAATAGAAGCCGATTTCACCGCAACAGCTCGTCCATCACCCTCCATCGTCTCGATAATATCCCGTTCAGTGCTGTTGACCCGCTTCGGGATGAGGTAGTTCACGCCGAGGTTCGAAAGGGTCTGGAATACCCGCTGAGAATCGAACTCTCGATCACAAAGCACCGTCTCGATTGGTACGTGTTCTTTCGCTCGCCTCACCAGCCGTCGAACGACACGATGAATCTGATTGGGTGGGTTCTCGTCCCACGCTGAACTCTCTCGGACTGGTTCGACAGCCAAGATGAGTGGCGTGTCTCGACCGGCTCGGCGCGGCTGAGACTGAGACTCGCAAGCGTGCGCTGCGGGCGGTCCGGGACATCCCGCAGAGCGGCCACGTTCCGTCGAAGAACTCATCGGCCCGCTTTCGGCGTTCTTGACGACGAGGACAGGGCTGTCAGACTGACGACCGCGAAACTATTCGTTACGCCCGGCTTCGGCCGTACCGGCGAGTGGTTCGGCTGCGACGTTTTCGACGTCACGCCCGACATCATGACGATGGCAAAGGGAGTCTTGGGCGCGTACGCACCGCTTGGAGCGACGATCGTCACCCTAGAGATCACCGCCCGCTTCGAGGACGAGATGTTCTGTTGTTCTGTCACAGTCACACCTACGCGGGCCACCCTGTCTCCTGCGCGGCCATCATGTACATGGGTTGATGTCTCTGGGGTCGGGTGAACGATCCGAATAGACATCTATACCGGCTGTTTGCCCACTCCTTCGGATTCTTGCAAGGGACCAGTCAGAGCCTCGTGTTCTTGGACACATGTTGAAAGACGGCCTCCTTCAACCCCAGCGTATTCGTTCACCGACTAGGGACTTAAACAGGATTCTGATAAAGTTAGAGCCATATATTTATATATTCCGAGATAATGTGTGTCACTGTAACATGGTTCTCTCGACGAGAGCTCGTAACCGCCGCATCGATCCGACGAAGTCGACGAAAACCTGTGTCGACACCCGGGAACGTGTGCGACGAGGGTCTCGATCATCCGTCGGGGATCGCTTGAGGGGAGTCGCATGACGGGCGAGACGGTCGGTGCCATCTCGCTCGTTCCGCCGCTTCTGGCGATCGTCCTCGCGATCGTGACGCGGAAACCAGTTCTCTCGCTGTTCCTTGGAATCTGGTCCGGTGGCGTGATCTACACGACGAGCCACGGCGTGGCGCAGACGCTGGACTGGCTCGTCTCCTCGATCGGCGAGAGCACGTTCAACGCGAAGATCATGCTGATCGTGTTGTTCCTCGGGGCGGGGGTCGCGCTTATCTGGCGGCTCGGCGGGGCGAACGCCATCGCCAACTCGGTGACCGCCTATCTCGACACTCCACGGAAGGTCGGCGGGGCGACGTGGATTTTCGGCATGCTGTGGTTCTTCGACGACTACTCGAACACCGCGATCGTCGGAACCACGATGCGCGAGATCTCCGACGAGGTGCGGGTCTCCCGCGAGAAACTCGCGTATATGATCGACTCGACGGCCGCGCCCGTCGCGACGTTTGGCGTCTCGAGTTGGGTCGCCTACCAGTTGAGCATGATCGAAGAGGGGTACAGCGCCGCGGACGTCTCCGTTGAGGCCGGCGAGGTTCCCGGCGCATTCGCGCTGTTCTTACAGAGCATCCCGTTCAACATGTACTGCCTGTTCGCGGTCGCGATGGTCGGGATCATCGTCTTCACCGGCCGTGACTTCGGCGAGATGCTCGACGCCGAGCATCGGTCGGCGACGGAGGGAAAAGTCCTGCGAGACGAGGCCATTCCGATGCAAAGCGCCGAAGACAGCCTCGGAGCAGTGCTCACCGACTCGCCGAAGCTCCGATACTTCGCCGTCCCGACCCTCGCGCTGATGGCGGTCGTGGTCGGCGGCGCCGCCTACACCGGACTTGGAGCCTCGGACCCCGGTGCCGGGCCGTTCGAGATTGCCGGTAACGCCGCGTTCGTCGACGCGCTCCTGTGGGGAACATTCACGATGGTCGGCGTCGCGTTCGCAATGGGCGTTGGGAGCGGTCTCGCCAGCCTTGACGAGGCGATGGAGACCGTGATCGACGGCTTCGGAATGATGCTGACCGCGCTCACGATCCTCGTGATGGCCTGGACGATCGGAACCGTCACCACCGCGCTCGGCACGGGCGTCTACGTCACGAACATCGCGGAGAACTTCGTGACGCCGACGACGCTCCCGGTCGTCGTGCTGATTGCGTCCGCGTTCATCGCGTTCTCGACGGGCACGTCCTGGGGAACGATGGCGATCGTCACGCCGATCGCGATCCCGCTGGCGTGGAGCGTCGGCGGCGCCACGCCGGAGCTACTCCCCGTCGCGATCGGGACCGTGTTCAGCGGTGCCATCTTCGGGGACCACTGCTCACCCATCTCCGACACGACGATCCTCTCGTCGACGTTCACCGGCGCCGACCATATCGACCACGTCCGCACCCAGATGTACTACGCCACGACGGTGATGATCGTGGCCGCGGTGCTGCTGATCGTGTGGGGCGCCACCCGGATCACGCCGCTGGTGCTGCTCCCAATCGGCGTGGTGACCCTCGTTGGTCTGGTGTACGTGTTGTCCGAGTTCGACGCGAACCGGAAGGGCGTGGAGGCGACCCGCACGGTTCGGGTCGGGAGCGGATCCGTCTCCGACGACGACTGAACGGCTCGTCGGCTTCGGCGGTGCGGATTCTTTCGAACCTCGATCTTGTGTAGCACATCCTCGGCTGGAGTATTTCCGTCGAGCGTTTGATGCGGTTGGTTGTAGTAATGCATGGGCTGTTCAAGCCACTCGCGGACGCTCGCCCGACTGCCAACCCACGAGTTATGGAAGCGGTCGACACGCATCTGGAGGGTATGAAACCACTTTTCGATGAGGTTTCGCTCGGTATAGTTGACCCGATCGCTCAGCCCTAAACGAGCGAGGGCAGTCCAGTAGCCGAACTGATCGACGAGAAATACAGCGTCTGAGAGATCGTGTTTCTCGCAAAGTCCATGCAGAAATGCAGCCGCAGGATCAGTGTCACGCCGACCAAATAACGCGACGTCGAGAATCAGCTTTGTCTCAAGGATTATTGCAGCATACAGCCAAGACCACTCTCCGTTAATCTTGATAGCAGTCTCATCGACGGCGACGCCGTCGGCGGGTCGTGTCCGCTGTCAGCCAGCCGATGTACCCAGTTCCAAATCGCCCCGTGAGAGCGTTCAACGCCTAATTCAGCGAGAATTGTTGTTGTTTCCCGAAGCGAATAACCGGTCTGATGGAGGCGGACGGCGAATGCCCTGACGCAATCGCCGTCCACTCGTTCTCCCAAGATTCTTCTAAATCCTCCTCGTAGCTCTCGCTGAGCAGGTCTGCGAGCATTCTAACCAATTTACTCAACGACCTGCTCACTTCTCAAACTGGCTCAACTAGACAGTGCCCGATCTATCAATGCTCCGCATCGACTACAGCGAGTTTGACTTGATGAACGCCTTTTAACGGACGGATGCGAGATAACAACTGCTCGATTCGTTCACCAGTACCGTCAATGGCTATCGACTCCAAGCAGAGGTGGTCACTGAGGTGAACGTGATGTACTGCAATAATCGTCTCAGTGAAATCGTGCTGTAATTCGGTCATTTCATCGCTTACGCCACTGTGATCATGCTCGTAAAGGACGACAATGGATCCGCTCAGCGTTCCTGATAATCCGGTTTGTTGAGTGAATTCCGTAACAAATGCGCGAAGTGCGTCCCTGGTTGCTTCGGATCGACTATCGTACTGACCCATCTCTACAACGTCGTCAAATTCGGCGAGAAGACTTGGTGGAAGGGTGACGCTCATGCGCTCAACATCTTGGGTCATGAAGGGAATTTCTTTAGCGAACAGTTAAGTCTTGACGGACACCCGCCCGGACGACGAAATACGAAACCGATCGTCCGTAGCCAGTATTACGATTATAATGAGAAGTATTATTACTCGAGCGAATTCCAGAACCTAGTGCGATGTATAGGATTCGCGTTTGGCTTTCAAAATGACGGTGTTGATTACCCTCTTGCGGCGTCTCGGATCGACAGCGTTCGTCGTAACGAGCGTCTCCGTGATCACGTACGGACTGATATTTCTCACACCGGGAGATCCAGCACATACGATACTACACGCACAACGCGGGACTCCACCGTCAGAAGCCGAAGCGGCAGCATTTCGAGCCGAGCACGGACTCGATGAGCCATTTCTGGTGCAGTATATCGCGTGGATTACTGACGTATTGCAGGGAAACCTGGGAACCTCGTACGCTCATTCGGAGAACGTATCGGCGCTGTTAGTCGCTCAGTTCCCGCACACCGTAGAGTTAGCGATCGCTGCGATATTCGTCTCACTGGTGCTTGCTGTCCCTATTGGAGTCACAAGTGCCGTCCACCGGAACACATGGATCGACAGGACCAGCCAGATCGGTGCGCTCGTCGGTGTTTCGATGCCGAATTTTTGGTTGGGATACCTGCTGATTCTCGCGGTTTCGCTTCACCTCGGTCTCACACCAACCTCCGGATCGGGCACGATTTCTCATCTCGTCTTGCCAGCGATAACCCTTGGAACCGGCCTCGCCGCGATCGTCACCCGACTCGTTCGAACAGCGATGCTCGAGGTACTCAACGAGAACTACGTAGACACGGCACGCTCGAAAGGCGTTCGCGAGCGGCTCGTGGTCTACAAGCACGCCTTGCGTAACGCACTCATTCCCGTCGTGACGATCGTCGGGCTTCAGTTCGGGTTCGTTCTCAACGGAGCGGTAGTCGTCGAGGCCGTCTTCCAGCGGCCGGGACTCGGGACGTTACTCGTCGACGCTATCTTCGCACGCGATTACCCTGTGGTTCAGGGCGTCGTCCTGCTGACGGCGGTAGCGTTCGTCGTCACGAACCAGTTAGTCGATCTCGCATACGTCGCACTCGATCCGCGGATCGAACGGGGTGACCGACGATGAGCGAACGACAGAAACCCGTCTCCTCCCCTCGCTGGCAAGTGGTTCATCCGACTCGCGTTCGTGAGTGGATCCGCGAGCGTCTCCGCTCCCAGCGTGTACTCTCGACTCGAGCGAACTTCGGGATCCGTCTCAGCGGCGGTCTCGTCTGTCTTCTCGCAGCTGTCGCCGTCTTCGGGCCGCTCATTACCCCGTACGACCCGGCCGCTCAAACGCTCGAGGCACGCCTCGAGGCCCCTTCGCTCGCCCATCCGCTGGGGACCGACGGTCTCGGACGGGACGTGGCGACGCGAATCGTCTACGGAACCCGGATATCGCTCGCATTAGCGGTCGCTGCGACGACCATCAGGGTGACTGTCGGAACGGTGATCGGGCTGATTTCCGGGTACAGTGGCGGACTTGTCGACACCGTCTTGATGCGGCTGGTCGACGTTCAACTCGCGTTTCCGGGGCTCGTGCTGGCGCTCGTCATTACCGGCGTACTCGGACCGAGCCTGACCAACGTCGTGATGGCCCTCTCGGTCGTCGGCTGGGCGTCCTACGCACGGGTCGTGCGAGGGAACGTACTCGCGACGAAGAACAGTCGGTACGTCGAATCCGCCCGGCTGTACGGAACGCCGCGACGGCGTATCGCTCGACGACACCTGTTGCCGAAGGTCGTTCATCCGGTGCTCGTGTTAGCAACGATGAATCTGGGAACGATCATCCTCACCGCCGCCGGGCTGTCGTATCTGGGACTCGGTGCACAGCCGCCGACCCCCGAGTGGGGAACGATGATCGCTGACAGCCGAATCTATCTCCGGTCGGCCCCGTGGCTCGTCACCGCGCCCGGCGTCACCATCATGGCGACGGTTATCGGATTCAACGTCCTCGGGGACGGGCTGCGAGACGCGCTCGATCCCGACCACCTCGAGGAACGCGAGCGGAGGGAATTCTAGATGCTCGCAGTGGACGAACTCCACGTTCGGTTTCGAACCCGAAACGGCCCCGTTCACGCGGTCAACGGTGCGTCATTTACCATCGATTCCGGCGAAGTCGTCGGACTGGTCGGCGAGAGCGGCTGTGGCAAATCCGTCACCGCACGCTCGATCCTTCGACTCGAGGACCCGGGTGAGATCACTCGAGGGAGCGTCCGGTTCGACGGGACGGACCTGACGACTGTCGACGAGTCGACGGTGCGACGGCTCCGAGGGCAAGAGCTCTCGATCGTCTTCCAGAACCCCGAAACCTCGCTCAACCCGGTGTATACGGTCGGCGAACAGATCGCGGAGGCGCTTCGTGTTCACCGCAATCCGGGTACCCAGCCGTTTGTGCGGGGACTTCTCGCCGGTTCGCTTCCGAAACTCGACTCTCGAAGCACGCGAGATCGCGTCCTCGAATTACTGTCCGAAGTCGGTATTCCCCGTCCCGAAGACCGGATCGACGCCTACCCTCACCAGTTCTCCGGCGGCATGCGCCAGCGAGCGATGCTGGCAATCGCGCTCGCTCAACAGCCTTCGCTGCTGGTCGCCGACGAACCGACGACGTCGCTCGATACGACGACACAAGCCGCGATACTCGACCGCCTCGAGACGGTCAATGCAGAGTATGGAACGAGCGTTCTATTCATCAGTCACGATCTCAGCGTCGTATCACAGTTGTGCGATCGAATTCTCGTCATGTACGACGGGAAGATCGTCGAAAGCGGACCGACGGAGCGACTGCGCTCGAGTCCCGCTCATCCGTACACCAAAGCGCTGCTCGGCTGCGTTCCCGGCCGATCGGATCCGGGAGAGACGTTGCCGACGATCGACGGGAGTCCGCCCGAAGGAACGTTGCCGCCGACCGGCTGCGTCTTCGCCGACCGATGTCCGTTCGCCCGTGAGGAGTGTCGGGTGGCCGACCAACCGGTGATCGAACTCGAGGGCGGACAGCGAGTACGGTGTGGCGTTCCGGACGCCCGCGAGAGCGATCTCGAGACGACGTGGACGAAGACGAGTGGCGAAAGTTCGGCTGCCGCGTCGGCTGAAAAGCGCGGTCAGCGGTCCGACAGCCGCGATTCGGTTGCGAACGATAGCTCGGTGATCGAACTCGAGGGCATAACGAAGACGTTCCGAACCGGCGATGGGCTGTTCGACCGAGTGCTCGGCTCGACGGATCGACTCACAGCGGTTTCAGACGTCTCGCTAACGCTTCGACGCGGTGAAACGCTCGGGCTCGTCGGTGAGAGCGGCTGTGGCAAATCGACGCTCGTCCGACTGATCGCCGGGCTCGAGGTGCCGACGAGCGGGACCATCCGACTCGAGGGAGAGACGGTCGAGACCGTCGACTCGAGACGGGCCGACCAACTCGAAAACGTCGGCGTCGTGTTCCAGCATCCGGAAACGAGCTTGAATCCGCATCGTACCGTTCAGGAGTCGCTCGCCGAGCCGTTACTCGAAGCCGGATGGTCGGAATCGCGGGTCGAAGCGTTGCTCTCGCTCGTCGACCTGCCGCTCGAGTACGTCGATCGGTTCCCGCGCCAACTCTCGGGCGGGCAACTCCAGCGAGTGGCGATCGCCCGTGCGCTCGCGCTCGAGCCATCGGTGCTTTTGCTCGACGAACCGACGGCTGGATTGGACGTCTCGGTGCAGGCGACGGTTCTGAACCTGCTTGCGCGACTGCAGACCGAACTCGACGTTGCGTACCTGTTCGTGTCCCACGATCTGGATGTCGTTCGCCACGTCGCCGATCGGGTTGCAACGATGTACGTCGGTGAACTCGTCGAGGTCGGGCCGGCGAAACGAGTTCTCTCGCGGCCAGCCCACCCCTATACGGCGACCTTGCTCGAGTCGGCTCCGACGCGCGATCCGAACGACGGCCGTAGTCGTGGGGCCGACAGTGGACCAGCGGCGAGCGAGCCGCCGCGACCGGTTGATCAACCCGCGGGCTGTGCGTTTCGCCCTCGGTGTCCGATGGCTGCTGAGGACTGCGAGACGAACGAACCGACGTGGACCACCGTCGCCGACGCGCGATCGCGATGCCACTACGCGACCGAGTGTTCCGAGACAGCGACCCGACACGAAATCGATGACTGACAGGCTAACACCACCGATCGATCGACGCACCGCACTGAAAACGACCCTCGGAATCGGGACGCTGGCCATCGCCGGCTGCCTGGGAAGTGCCGACCAGGATAGCTTCCGGATCGGCGCGCCGTGGGATGCGACCAGAGACCCGCTTGACGGTGGCTCCGCACACGGCGGCGGCATACTCCAGCGTCTCGGGATCATCGAAGCGCTCGTCGGTGTCTCCGACGACGCCGAGCCCGAACCGGCGCTTGCGACGGACTGGGAGCGCGTCGATGACGTCAGTTGGGAGTTCGCGCTTCGGGACGGCGTCGTCTTCCACGACGACACCGAACTCACCGCGGACGCCACGGTCACGTCCCTCGAGCGAACCGTCTCCTCGAGTGCGTTCGCTGACGTGCCGATCGAAGCTGTCGACGCGACCGACCAGTCGACGATCGTCGTCGAGACTGAGACCGCGTTTGCGCCGCTTCCGGCTCACCTCTCGCGTCCTGAAGCCACGATCATTAGTCCCGAGGCGATCGAAGACGATGGCGTTACCGAACCGATAAGCACCGGACCGTTCGTCTTCGAATCGTTCGATCCAGGCTCGGAGCTTCGAGCGATCCGGAACGACGACTACTACGGCGAGACGCCGACGATAGAATCCGTTCGCTACGAAGTCGTCGAAGACGACCAGACCCGCCGACTGAAACTCGAGAACGGCGAACTCGAAATGGCCCGGGAGCTCCCACAGGGGTTCGTTGCCGCCCTTGAGGAAACGGACGGAGTCGACGTCTACACGCCTGCAATTCCGAGAATCCGATTCGTAACGTTCGATACGCGCTCCGCGCCGTTCGACGACGAGCGGGTTCGAAACGCCGTGAGCCGTGCGATCGACCGCGAGAGTATCACCGAGTCCGTGCTCGAAGGAGTCGATAGTCCGGCAATCGGTCCGATTTCGTCCGAGATGGGCGACTGGGCGGACCCGAGCATCGGATCCACACACTACGATCCCGATCGCGCTCGCGAACTGCTGTCGGACGCTGGCTGGACCACCGAGTCGGACGGCGTTCGTACGAACGACGGGTCGGAACTATCGATCGACTGCTACATGTACAACTCGAGAGAGCTACCGGTGATCGGCGAAGTTATTCAGAACCAACTCGCCGAGGTCGGTATCGAGTTCGACCTCACGGTCGTGGAGTACGGCGCGATGATCGATCGCGTGTCCCAGAAGTCGTTCGATATGTATCTCACCTCCTGGGGAACGCTCATCTACCCCGATCCCGACAGACTCGCCGACATGTTTCACTCCGAGGGTGGCCTCTACCACGGGTGGGAACACGAGGAGGTCGATACGTTGCTAGACGAAGCTCGGCGTCTCGAGGATCTCGAGGAACGTCGGACTCGGTATCACGACGTACAAACGATCGTGCTCGACGAAGCGCCGATTGCTGTGCTGACGAACTACACGAACGTCATCGCGACAGCAGCAGCCGTTCACGGGTACGAGCCACATCCTACCGAGACGACGTACGGGCTCGAAAATATCGAGGTCAAAGGATAGTAAGATGATTGTTACAAATGATACCGGATCGGAGAGCAAAGATCGAGTCAAACAGTACTGGAACGGTCGTGCTGGGGAGTACGATGACGACGGCATTTCAGGCATTCACCGCGAGGACCAACGCGAGGCGTGGTTGTCGTACTCCTCGATAAACTCATTGAAATGCCCCGTATTCGGAACGCGATCAACCTCACTGAACTTCCTGCCCCGTTAACGCTGTGCAAAGCGTTCGATAGACTCGATATGGCCGTCTGGTGAGTACTTCTCAACCTCTCTGTTTCACCGCTCCCAACAAATGGTGTTGCGAGGATTGACGCCTCGGGCTTCGACCGCAGTCACGCCTCGAAGCACTCTCCGGAGGAACTCCGCTTGGGTAAAATAAAGATGATATCTTGATTAGTATTCTTAAGTGTCGAAAGAGTAGATGCTATTATGAGACGGCGAAAATATATTGCGGCACTCGGCGCGAGCATCCCAGTCGCCGGATGTCTGTCGGCGAACGAAGCCGAGGATCCGGACACGAACGCGACGGATGACACGAACACAGAGACGTCCGACGGAGCGTTCAGCGTTGGCGATACGACCGGTAAGGTCAACCCTCACGAGCTGACCATCCAAAACGATAGTGATCGTTCGCGGACAATAACCCTTCGTGTCACCGACACCGAAACTGACGAAACCCTCTTGGATCGGTCGTACTCCCTTGGCGGCGGAGAGTCCATTAACGGTGAACTTCGAGGGCCAGCCGAGTACAGGGTGACGGCCACCTTGTCAGATACTGGAACAGAACACGTCAGGAAGGTCGGGAATTACGACACCTGTAACGACCACTGGACGACCGTAACGATTTCCCTTGACGGAACGGTCACGAGTGAATCTATTCGGACTCAGGCAGCGTGTGGTGGCTGAACACCATCGAATCTGGGCACCTCACAATAGCGGAGTGACGGAGACCCCATTCTTCTTGACCAAACGCAAACATTCAGTACAAAGTGTCAGTGTTAGCGGGATGAGGATTTACCCTGTCCAAATGCTATCAGGTATGGACCAGTAAATAAGCAGGTGTAGTGTGCAGTAGCTTCACGAGGAGAAGTATCTAAAGAAGAGTGTCTCAACAGATCCAATTATTCAATACGCACATCTACTGAGCAGTTGATCAAACCACAACCCTTCTAAAGGAACTACGAAATCGTTCACATCGTACGCGTTGAGAGGGCAGGCCTCAACTTTTGCTTTCGAAGAAGATGCCTATATTTTATCATTTTTGTCGGAGTTGTGGTCTCAGTTAGACTTCTTCGTTTCGGTCCGGCATCGGCCGACGAGAAGCGACGTTCCAGTTCGTAGCGATAACAGCTATAGCGATTCGAGGAGTACGGATGGTACTTCCGCGGATCGGCGTCAGGCTACCGACAACCCTGCCGCGGCGGCCATCGGAGGCCGTCACACCGCGTCTCGAGAGGACCCCATGACAACAGACGACCCGACAGACGGAGAGAAACGCATTGTCGAGGGATGGCACGGCCGATACTACGAGGATTTCAGCGTCGGCGACATCTACAAACACCCGTTCGGCCGCACCGTCACCGAAACGGACAACGTCTGGCTGACAAATGTGACGATGAACCTCAACCCGATGCACTTCAACGAAGCGTACGCCGCCGAGACCGAGTTCGGCGAGCGACTCGTCGACGGCACGTTCGTCATCGCGCTCGTCGTCGGAATGAGCGTCATCGACGTGTCGGTAAACGCCACGGCCAACCTCGGATACGACGATATCCGCCACCACGGACCCGTGTATCACGGCGACACGCTCTTCGCCGAAAGCGAAGTGATCGACAAGCGAGAGAGCGACTCTCGAGATCACGTCGGGATCGTGACGACCGAACTGCGCGGCTACAATCAGGACAACGACCTCGTGATCTCCCTCGAGCGGACGCCGATGGTTCTCAAACGCGAGTACGCACGGCCCAGCGCGGCCAAGCCGCCCGGCTGGCCGGAGGGGATCGGAACGCAACCGGAGAACGGGTCATGAGCGGACGACTCGAGGGATCGATCGAACCGGTCGACGCCGCGACGGCTGCGGCCCACGTCGACACCGATGCGGTCGTCGCCGTAAGCGGGTTCGGCGGGGTCGGGTACCCGAAAGCGCTCCCGCTCGCGCTCGCCGACGACGACCGGGAGCTCGCGCTGACGATCATCAGCGGGGGAAGCGTCGGGAAGGAGATCGATACGGCGCTCGTCGAGGCGGGTGCGATCGCGCGTCGCTATCCCTATCAGGCGAGAGCCGCGGCGCGAGAAGCGGTCAACGACGAAACGATCGCGTACCAGGATCGGTTCATCTCGAAACTGGGCGACGAGGTCACGCTCGGACACGTTCCGACGCCCGACGTTGCGATCGTCGAGGCGGTGGCGGCCGGCGACGGCTGGTTCGTTCCCTCGCTCTCGATCGGACACACCGCGGCGTACGTCAGGGCCGCGGAGACGCTACTCGTCGAGGTGAACGACTCGATTCCGCGCGAGGTCGGTCTGTTTCACGACGTCTACGAGCGGGCCTTGCCGCCGAATCGAAGTCCGGTCCCGCTCGAGCACCCGGCGGAGCGTATCGGCGAGGCACGAATCGAGTTCGAGCCGGCGACTCTCCTCGCGGTCGTCGAAACCGAGACGGCCGACGATCCGTACAGCTTCCGCGAGCCGTCGGCGACCGATCGAGAGATCGCCTCGAACCTCGCAACGTTTCTCGAGTCCGAACTGGATCGCTGTTCGATATTCGACGATCGCATCGCACTCCAGTTCGGCGTCGGCAGCCTCGGAAACGCGCTCATGGGGGCGCTCTCGTCGATCGACTTCGGCGACCGCGACGTGTTCTACTACGGGGAGGTGTTTCAGGACGGGTTACTCGAGATGATCGAAAACGGGACGCTTTCGGGTGCCAGCGCGACGGCCTTCGCGCTCTCCTCGGACGGCCAGCAGCGACTGTTTCGCGACATCGACCAGTACAGCGAGTCGGTCGTCCTTCGACCGGCGGACCTCTCTAACAGCCCCGCGCTGATCGATCGATTCGGTGTCGTCGGGATCAACAGCGCCGTCGAAGTCGATCTCTACGGCCACGCGAACTCGACGCACGTCGGCGGCTCGCGCGTGCTAAACGGCGTCGGCGGGAGCGGCGATTTCAACCGGAACGCTGCCCTCTCCGTTACGACACTCCCCTCGAGACGCGGCGCGGAGACGTCGTGTCTCGTTCCGATGTGTCCGCACGTCGATCACACGGAACACGACGTCTCGGTCGTGATCACCGAACAGGGCGTCGCCGATCTCCGGGGGCGTTCCCCTCGCGAGCGCAGCCGATTACTTATCGAACGGTGTAGTCACCCGCAGTTCGTCGACGACCTCGAGGCGTACGTCGCTCGCGGCGAAGCGGCCGGCGGCCACATCCCACACCACCTCGAGTCGGCGTTTTCCTGGCAGTCCTGAGCCGCCGTAAGTCGCCACTGGCCGTATCGACGACGATCAGCGGACATTCCGACCGCGATCACCCGTACTCACGGGCTCGAGAAGTCGATTCGCGCACGTCTCCGGACGGGACGGTCGTTCCGAGCAACCGCAGTCGAGAACGAACGGGGAGAAGAGACTGGATAATCGCCGGGTCGAGCGTTCGGCATCGACGCACGTTATATATCGATGCGGAGAGTCCGGCGTTCAGACCGGTGTTCGGCGCGGAGTTCACTCCGTATCGCTTCGCTCCGCACCGCGAGAGTACACACGCGCGATTGCACCGGAATTACGGCCCGAACGCCGCTGCTGTCGATTGATCCTGTCCACCCCCGTTTCTCTCGAATTCGATTTACGTACATACACATGTAAAGGACGGTGGGAACGGTCCCCTCGCGGCAAACCGTCAGCATCCCCACGCTCACTCCTCGAGGCACGCTGTGAGGTCCTGTATCGGATTTCCGAGGACGCGAACGCGACTGGGCCGTTCAGCAGCGTCGCACGTTATATACGAGCGGCGGGTCGGTCGGTGGAGGTCCGACTGGTGTTTTTGGAACAGTACCACGTTATACGCGTAGAACGATCCGTTTGTCAAGAGATTGCCTCAGCCGATCTCGAGATCGCTGAGGATAAGCCGGTTCCGCTCCGTTTCGAACGAACGAAAGGTCAGTAGCGCCGCCGAGATACGCGGCGTTCGGCAATGGCGCACCTTTTATACTAAACCATCCGGAAGCGACCGTCTGCTCCCGGTCGCGATAACGACGACACGGTCGAGTATCCGGGCGCTCCGTCACGGAGGGTTCTCGGTCAGTAAGACCGCGGCAGTCCCAGGACGTTCTCCCCAACGTAGTTGAGCGCGAGTTCCTGCGTGATCGGAACGAGTCGGGTGAGTCGCGCCTCCCTGAAGTAGCGCTCGACGTCGTACTCCCGTGCGACGCCGAAGCCGCCGTGGGTCTGGACGGCGGCATCGGCGGCGGCAAAGGCGGCTTCGGCGGCCAGATACTTCGCCATGTTCGCCTGTGCGCCGACGGCCGTTCCCGTCTCCTCGTCGACGACGTTCGCGGCGTTGTAGGTCAGTTGTTTTGCGGCCTGTACTTCGGCGTACGCCTTCGCTAACGGGTGCTGGATGGCCTGGTTCTTCCCGATAGGTCGATCGAACACCGTGCGCTCGTTCGCGTAGTCGACGCCCTTCTGAATCGCCAGTTCGCCGAGGCCGAGACACTCGGCCGCGATCACCAGCCGTTCCTCGTTGAGTCCGTCTAACAGCTGATAGAATCCGTTCCCGCGCTCGCCGACGAGGCTGTCGGCGGGAACGCACAGATCGTCGAACCAGAGTTCGTAGGCGTGGACGGCGTTACTGGCGGATTTCGGGATCGCGTTCATCGTCAGCGTGCCGTCGTCTAGGGCCTCCTGAACGTCCACGAGGAACATCGAGATTCCCTTCGTCCGCTTGTCGACGGACGATTTCGGCGTCGTCCGGGCCACGAGTAACAGGTAATCGCTCGCATCGACCCGCGAGATCCAGATCTTCTGCCCGTTTATGACGTACTCCTCCCCGTCCTTTTCGGCGAACGTTTCGATCGACGTCGAGTCCGATCCCGCGTTCGGTTCGGTGAGGCCGAGCGACTGGATCGCCACGTCTCCGTCCGCGACGCCCGGAAGGAGCCGCTCTTTGAGCTCTTCGCTGCCGTACCGGACGATCGGAACGGAGTTGTAAATGCCGCCGTGGATCGCCTGTGCCGCGGCGAACCCGCCGCCGCTCGCCGCGAGTTCTTCCATCATCACGACGACCTCGGCGGTCCCCATTCCCGCGCCCCCGTACTCCTCGGGAATTAGCACGCCCAGCCAGCCGTGTTCTCCCAGTTTCGTGACGAACTCCGTCGGATACTCGTTAGCACGGTCTTTCTCCCGCCAGTACTCGTCGTCGAACTCGCTACAGATATCGCGGATGCTCTCCCTGACGAGTTGCTGCTGTGCTGACAGCGCTACGGTATCCGTCCCTACTGTGGCCATCACTCTCACTTCCGTGGTCGGCCAGATAAACCTACGCCTCGTCGGGGCTCTCCGGTCGTCGCAGTGACAGCGAGGCCGGACGGGAACCGGCTCGAGGCGGAACGCGACGGCTCCCGGCCGCTCGCGCGTCGGGGGAAACGGTTAACTGCTCTACCCGAGAGGTAGTGGTTGTGCATGACTAGCAAGAGTGGCAGCGGCAGCGAGACCCGCGTCGGCGTCGACGTCGGTGGAACGAACACCGACGTGATCCTCGTCACGCCCGAGGGGGAGCGTACCTTCAAGACCCCGTCGACGGCGGACCCATCGGAGTCGACGATCACCGGTATCGTCGAAGTCTGTCGACACGCCGGTATCGATCCTGACGAGGTCGACCAGATTCTCCACGGAACGACGGTGGCGACGAACGCCCTCATCGAACACGAGGGTGCGCGAACGGGGCTCCTCACGACGAAGGGGTTCCGAGACGTGCTTCACATCGGACGCCACCGGAAGCCCCACAGCTTCTCGCTTCAGCAGACGATTCCCTGGCAAGAACACCCGGTCGTCGAGCGACGACACCGCAAAGAGATCACGGAGCGCGTGTATCCGCCCGACGAGATTATCACGCCCCTCGACGAGAACGGTGTACTCGAGGCGACCGCCGACCTCGTCGACGACGGCGTCGAATCGATCGCCGTCTGTTACCTCCACTCCTATCTGAACCGCGAGCACGAAGACCGGACGAAAGAGCTCATCGGCGAGGCGTTCCCCGACGTCAGCGTCTCGACCTCGAGCGATGTCGTCGCCCAGTTCCGCGAGTTCGAGCGGTTCACGACGACGGCGATCAACGCGCGGCTGGAGCCCGTGATGTCGACGTACCTCACTCGACTCAGCGACGGCCTCGCCGACGAAGGGTTCGACGCCGAGGTGCTCATCATGCAGTCGAACGGCGGAATGGCGAGCGTGCAAAACGTCGCCGAACGGCCGGTAACGACGCTCGTCTCCGGGCCGGCCGCCGGGGTGCTCTCGGCGGCGTTCGAAGGTGGACGCGTCGACGAACCGAACCTGGTCATGCTGGACATGGGCGGAACCAGCGCCGACATCTCCGTGATTCCGGGGCGCGTTCTCGAGCGCGATCCGCGCGACAGCACCGTCGGCGGCTACCCCACGATCACCCCGATGCTCGACATCGAAACGATCGGCGCGGGCGGCGGCTCGATCGCCTGGTTCGACGACGCGATGGGATTCAACGTCGGGCCGAAAAGCGCCGGCGCGGACCCCGGTCCGGCGTGTTACGCCCGCGGTAACGACCGGCCGACGACGACCGACGCCCAGGTCGTCCTCGGACGGATCGATCCCGACAGCTTCCTCGGCGGCGAACTCGACCTCGAGCCGGAGCGCTCTCGAGCGGCGTTGCAGACGCGGCTGTGTGACCGCACCGACCAGTCGCAGTTCGAGACGCCGGAACGGGCCGCGCTCGCGACGCTCGAGGTCGCGAACACGAACATGTACCGCGCGATCCGGGAGCAGACGGTCCAACGCGGGTACGATCCGCGCGAGTACACGATGGTCGCGTTCGGCGGTGCCGGGCCGATGCACGGGGCGAGCATCGCCGAGAAACTGGGCGTGTCGACGGTGTTGATCCCGCCGTCGCCGGGGATCGCGTCCGCTCGCGGGCTCCTGACGGGGAACGTCAAGTACGACTACCAGCAGACGGTCAGCAGTCCGCTCGAGGCGGTCGGCGGCGAGTTCGTCGAGGAGGCGTTCGAACGGCTCGAAGCGCGCGGACGTGCGCAGTTGGAGCGCGACGAGATCGAGTCGTCTCGGTGGGCGTTCAGGTCGTCGGTCGACTGCCTGTACGACGGACAGGGCTACGAGTTGAACATCGACTTCGACGGCACGGACGGAGACTGGCACGCCAGGCTTCGCGAGCGGTTCGAAGCCCGACACGAGGCCGAGTACGGCCACTACTTCGAGGACGACCCGGTCGAACTCCTCAACGTGCGCGTGACGGCGACCGGCGACGTCCAGTCGTACGCGCCGCCCGAAATCGCGGCGACAGGGGATCTCTCCGCGGCCCAGACGACGGAGTCGACGGTCGTCTTCGGAACCGCGGACACCCCGAAAGAGATGACCGTGCCGCGATACGACCGCGCGAAACTGGCGGCCGAACACGTGATCGGCGGCCCGGCCATCATCGACGAGTTCGACAGCACCGTCGTCGTCAACCCCGGCTGGGAGGCGACGATCGGCGAGAACGGATCGATTACACTGCGGACGGAGGACCACCAATGACCAGCAACCCCGACGAAACGGATCAGGCGGCGGTAACGGACGACGAACGCGCGGAGACGACGGCGGCGGACGTCCTCCGCGAACGAAACATCGATCCGGTGACGATGCAGGTCATCGGCGGCGAACTCGACACGATCGCCCAGGAGATGGGCTACAAACTCATCCGCTCGTCGTACTCCTCGATCATTCGCGAGAGCGAGGACATGGGCGCGGGGATCTTCACCACCGACTGTCGCGAACTCTGTGAAAGCGACTCCACGCCGATGCACGTCGGTTCGCTCATCGGCTACCTCGACGGCATGTACCGGACGTTCGAGGAACGCGGCGTCGACCGCGAGGACGTGATCAACAAGGGCGACGTCTTCATCCACAACCACCCACACTACGGCGCGAGCCACTCGCCGGACATCGCCGTCGCGGTGCCGATCTTTTTCGAGGGCGAACACATCGCCTGGGCGGCGAACACCGCACACCACCTCGACATCGGCTCGGCGACGCCCGGGCTCGCCATCGACCTCGAGGACATGTATGCCGAGGGGAGTCTGTTCCGGGCGACGAAAGTGTACGAACAGGGCGAACGGGTCGACGGCATCTGGGACTTCATCGAGGACAACGTCCGGACGCCGCGGGAGGTCATCGGCGACCTGCAGGCCCAGATCTCCTCGTGTCACGTCGGCGAGGATCGCTACCTCGACCTCGTCGAGAAGTACGGACTCGAGGAGATACAGGGCGCCGGCGAGGCGCTCATGGACTACGCCGAGGCGCTGTTGCGCAACGAGATCCGGACGATTCCCGACGGCACCTACTACGCCGAGGACTACCTCGACGACGACGGCCGCAACCGGGACGTCCCCCTGAAGATCGCCGCGGAGGTGACCGTCGACGGCAGCGACATCACCGTCGACATGAGCGAGTCCGCCGACCAGACGCCGACGGGATACAATATCCCGTTCCACGGCTCAACCGACGTCTGTATCTACTTCACGATTCGATCCCTGCTGATGGACACGTTCGTTCGCGACGAGTACCTCCCGCAGAACTCGGGGACGTTCGCCCCGGTCCACCCGAAGGCCCGACCGGGCTGTATGTTCAACCCGACGCCGCCGACGTCGGCGTTCGCCCGCATCAACCAGGTCGACAAGATGAGTGACCTCATCATCGAGGCGCTCGCCGAGGCGATCCCCGACAGGGTCTGTGCGGGCACCTGCGGGCAGGTGTACTTCGTGAGCTACGGCGGCACGAACGACGCGGGCGAGTACTGGGTCTACCTCGAGGTGAACGAGGGCTCCTACGGCGGTCGACCCGGCGCGGACGGCCTCGACGCGGTAGACGGGCTCGTCCACAACACGAAAAACCGTCCCGTCGAGGACATCGAACTCTCGCACCCGATGCGTCTCGAGCGCTACGGGCTCCGCGAGGACGGCCACGGTGCCGGTCGGACCCGGGGCGGCCACGGGATCGTTCGGGAGTCTCGGTTCCTCACGGACGCCGTGATGACGATGGAGGGCGACGGGAACACGTACCGCCCGCACGGACTCTTCGGCGGCGGGGAGGGGACCCACGGCGACCTGAAGCATATCAAAGCCGACGGCGAAGTGCTCGATCTGCACTCGAAGGAGTCCGGCTACAAGTTCGAGGCCGACGACCGCGTGCTCATCAAAACCGCGAGCGGCGGCGGCTACGGCGATCCGCACGAGCGGCCGGCCGACGCCGTCTACGAGGACTACCGGGACGGATTAGTGTCGGCGACCGACGCCCGCGAAGAGTACGGCGTCGTCATCGACGACGGGTCCCTCGATACGGCGGCGACGGCGGAGCTGCGCGGCGAATAGTCGGTTCGGTTTTCAGTCTTGCCGAGCGCCGCTATCAGCACCTACGGATCGCTGTAAGGCATTTCCGATACGGTCGCGCCGTCCTGCGATTGCACCGATCAATCGTTACGGCAGACCGTATCAGTCGGTAACGCGCTCTAACGCCCGCGCCACGCGGAGCGCCCGCCCGTCCTCGAACCGGGGCGCGATCGCCTGTGCGCTCACCGGTACGTCATCGATCGACGTCACGGGAACCGTCACGGCCGGCGTCCCGGCGATGTTGAACGGGGCCGTGTTTCCGAGGATCGGCAGCAGATCCGCTCGCGTCGTGACCGTCTCGATCTCCGGAGGAAGGACGCGAAGCGTCGGCGTAACGAGGGCGTCGACGGATTCGAACGCCGCGGCGAGCCGGGCGGCGAAGGCGAGCCCCTCCTCCCGAGCGGCGGCGTAGGACGCTCCGCCGCTCGTCATGTCGAGGAACGCGGGCGGCAAGATGCGTCTCGCGACGTGTTCGCCCAGCCCCGCCTCGCGCGCCGATTCGAACGCCTGACGGAGCGCTTCGTTGTAGCCCGTTCCCTGTCCCCTGGTCACGCCGTTTCCGGACACGAGCCACGAGAACTCCGCCGCGCCGATGTTCAGGTAGGCCGCTTCGGTGTCGCCGAGGTCGAGTTCGACGGGCACCGCCTTGATACCGAGCGTCGAGAGCCGATCGCTGATCGTCCGGACGGCGTCGGCGACCTCGCTCGACGCGCGCTCGAACGGCGTGTCGGGGATACCGACGGTCAGGCCGTCGACGTCCTCGAGTTCGTCGAGCGTTTCGAACTCGAGCGAGCGATCGGCAGAAGTCGGATCGCGAGGGTCCGGACCGGCCATCGCCGCGAGCGCACTGGCGGCCGTCGAGACGTCGCGCGTCATCGGCCCGATCGTGTCCAGCGAGGGCGCGAAGTCGACGAAGCCGTACCGCGGCACGAGTCGGTGCGACGGTTTGACGCCGACGATGCCACAGCAGGCCGACGGGATGCGGACGCTGCCGCCCGTGTCGGTGCCGAGTGCGACGTCGACGGTGCCGGCCGCGACGGCGGCGGCGCTGCCGCTCGAGGAGCCGCCGGCCACGCGGTCGGGATCGAGCGGGTTCGTGACGTGGCCGAAATCGCTGAACTCGCCCGTCGGCCCCATCGCGAAGGGCTCCATGTTGGCTTTGCCGACGACGGCGATGCCCGCCTCGAGGAGTCGCTCGACCGCCGGTGCGGTGAACGACGGGACCACGGAGTAGGCGGCCGAGCCGCAGGTCATCTCGAGGTCGGCGACGGCGATGTTGTCCTTGACCGCGAGCGTCTTCCCCGAGAGGGGCCCGGCGTCGGTGCGCACTCGCGGGTCGTCGAAGACGGCCAGCAGCGCGTTTTCGTCGTCGTCGGAGGCGTGACCGACGCCCTCCGCGGTCGGTGCGGTGGCCGTCGGACTCGCCTCGCCGTCGGTCGCCGTCTCGAGGATCTCCTCGAGGATCGAATTCGGGAGGTCGAAGCCGAGACGTTCGGCTTGAGTTCGCATCTCGGCGAGGCCGGATCCGCTCATTGGCACTCACGCTCGTCTCGACGCCATCGGCGATCCAGTCCGGAACGCCGGGAAATCGTGACCATGGGTACGAATGTCATCCACCGATCTTAGTCGTATCGAACGCCGACTCTCTCGAGCGCGTCGGGGCTACGAAAACGTGATGTCGAGTTCGAGTTCGTTGGCCGTTCCGAGGAGTATCAGTGGAATCTCCTCGGTGAACCAGTCGCCGTTCATTCGATGCGTCGGCCCCGAGACGCTGATCGCACCGAGGACCGCACCCGACTGTTCCAGTACCGGAACGCCGACCGCGCTCAATCCCTTCGTACTCTCTTCGTCGTTGAAAACGTAGTTCCGCTCCCTGCCGGCCTGAAGCTCCTCGCGGAGTTCGTCGGGGTCCGTTATCGTGTGCTCGGTGAATCGCTCGAATTCGAGGTCCTCGAGTACCGACTCCGCATACGCGGCGGGGAGGGCACTGAGAATCGCCTTTCCCGCGGCGGTGGCGTGCAAGGGGACGCGTTCGCCGATATTCGAGTCGGTTTCCACGCCGTGTTCGCTCGTCTCCCGGTGCACGTAGACCCCTTTCCCGTGCTCTTCGATGATAAACTGGGCGCGTTCGTCGGTTCGGTCCGCCAGCCACGTCACCTTGTCGTGGGCGAGTTTGTACGCCTGCTTTCGCCATCGCGCGTGCTCTCCGAGTCGGAGAAACTGGAGGCTGAGGTAGTACTCGTTTCCCTCCTTGATCACGTACCCGTGCTGGTGCATCGTCGACAGGTGGCCGTAGACGGTACTTTTCGGCATCTCGAGCATGGTCGCGACTTCGGTGACGCGCGCGCCATCGAACTCGTCAAGAACGCGAATGATCTCGAACAACCGATCGACGGACTTTACAGACGACAGCGGCGGATCACCTGCTCCCATGCTAGGTGTTAGAGAGACCCGTTACTAAATGACCGTTTCGCTGCGGAGAGCACCGGAAGGCGATATCGACCGACATCGGGTTGATCCCGTTTCCGACACAGTCGCAATCGTGGAGGAAAACTGTAACAATGGGCACACCGATTGCACGATGGTTGCGGGATCGAGTGTGCAGCGACGCACAGTAGTGGCGGTAAGTTGTCAAGACACTCGGACGAAGAAGTGATCGGTAACACGATTCTGTCGTTGACAGATTGTTCTAACTATATATCTATATTCGTATTCTACAACTATATTATCGAGAATATGATCTAATTCATAGTACTTCGTTTTCGCCGTGTTTCGTATCGAGTCCGGAGTCCGCAGCGGTGGAGTCTCGACTGAAAAATTACTTGGTACCAACAAAAACCTCGGCGTCGATAGAGACGCTTTTTGGTCGAATCGTTTAGAACGAGCTCCGTGAAACGAGCAAAATCACCGACTGAAGCGACCAATGGAGTGCTAGGTTATCCTTCGTACCGACACCAATGTACAACCACCGCCGCTGATCGTCAATCCGACTCACGGGGTTCTCGAGCGCGACGTGATTCGGCGAGACGTCGTTGGCAGGCTGTCGATCGCACTTTCGAACCTGGTCGCGAACACTTCACCGAGAGCGGTTATCGTCCATATATACCTCTGATTTATGAGTCATATGTGAAAGTGATAGTTAAGGAGATTTGGGTCGAATGCTACGCTCCAATTGTCCGGTCGACTGTCCACAATCGACGTGGTGTCCGTTCGCACGTCCACGATCTCTGACCCCGGACGAGTGCGATCGCGGATCGGTCGGATGGAACTGGCGAAAACAGCGAGAGAGTCCCGTCGTTGTCGGGCTACGCCCGACTGCGTGAGGGAGCGAAGCTCCCTCTCAGTTTACGGCAGGGAGGATGCCATGTTCTTTCCCGGCACCCGTTCTGGGTGCGTCTAGGGTACAAGCCGATTTCGCGTCCATCAAGCCTCACGTGACCGACAGTGCCCAAGTTTTAAGCGGCCTTGCGACGCGACCAACTATTTACCCGTAGTATCAATAGTAGATATGATCACACCAGATTTTGCGGCAATGACTGAGAGGCAACTCGAGCGGACGGGATGCACGAGAGTCGGCGGACGGGGGAGTCAATGGTAGATCTCGCGATTTCTGTGGCGCAACTCGCCGGTGCATTCGTGCTGGTCTTTCTGAACGGCTTTTTTGTCGCCGCGGAGTTCGCCTACGTCCGCGTTCGCTCGTCGGCCGTCGAGCAAATCGTCGCGGAAGGGCGGACTGGATCGGCCGTCCTGCAGGAGGCCGTCGACAACCTCGATGACTACCTCGCGGTCACGCAACTCGGGATCACGATCGCCTCGCTCGGGCTGGGATGGCTCGGCGAACCGGCCATTGCGGCGCTGCTCGAGCCGGTGCTTGCGCCAGTCCTCCCCGAAAACGTCCTTCACCTGGTCGCTTTCGCCATCGGCTTCAGCATCATCACGTTCCTCCACGTCGTCTTCGGAGAACTCGCCCCGAAGACGATCTCGATCGCCGAGCCGGAACGGGTCGCCTTGCTGGTATCGCCGCCGATGAAGGCCTTTTACTACCTGTTCGTTCCCGGTATCATCGTCTTCAACGGGACGGCGAACCGCTTTACGCGACTGATCGGGATTCCGCCGGCCTCGGAAACCGACGAGACTCTCACCGAAGAGGAGATCCGGACCGTGCTGTCCCGATCCGGCCGCGAGGGCCAAATCGACACGGCTGAGGTGGAGATGATCGAACAGGTCTTCACGCTCGACGATACGATTGCCCGAGAGGTGATGGTCCCCCGGCCGGACGTCGCGACCGTTACCAGCGATCTTCCGCTCTCGGAGCTTCGCTCGCTGATCATCGAGGCGGATCACACCCGCTATCCCGTCCTCGATGCCGTAGAGTCCGATCAAGTGGTTGGATTCGTCGACGTCAAGGACGTGTTACGGGCGATCGACTCCGACGAGAGCGACGTTGCCGGGTCCGTGACGGCCGGCGACATCGCGCGCGATATGCCGGTCGTCCCGGAGACGACGCCCATCGGCGACCTCTTAGCGCAGTTTCAGCGCGATCAGGGACAGGTAGCCGCGGTGATCGACGAATGGGGCGTCTTCGAGGGGTTCGTGACCATCGAGGACATCGTCGAACAGGTCGTCGGCGACATCCGCGACGAGTTCGACGCCGACGAGCCGGCGATCGACCGCCGCGACGACGGCACGTTCGCCGTCGACGGCTCCGTCACCGTTTCCGCGGTCAGCGAACGACTGGACGCTGACTTCGAGGCCGACGAGTTCGATACCATCGGCGGCCTCGTTCTGGACCGTCTGGGACGGGCACCCGAAGTCGGCGATCGGATCACCGTCGACGGCTACACACTCACGGTCGCTGACGTCGAGGGTGCACGGATAACGTCGCTTATGATTCGCAGGGACGGATCACAGACGTGAAAAGCGTTTGACGTCCCCTACAGCCTTCGGGACAAGGTATTGCACCGGTTTATCCCATAATCGGGATGGGGTGTATTTCAGACACGGACTCTACCACCGATCATAGTAAAAGCACAAATATCTTGCTCAGAAAACAGGGACTAATGAGTTCCCAGACGGCAGTTCGATACTCAAGGGTGACCGGATCGTGAGTGAGCAGTCGCTTCCATCGCTTACGGCCGTGCGGTCGGTGCTCTCGCGAAATCGACTTCGCATCGCGTTCATCGCCGTGATTCTCCTTTCAGCAGCCGCACTTGCCACTTCAGCGTCGGAAGACGGTCTCTCGACTGCGACCGAGGCGGACGTTCCAAACGCACCGGAGACGGACAATCACACGGTCATCACCGAATCAGGGCGAGCGGGGACGATCACCGCATACACGCCCGATGGCGAGGTGATGTACTACAACAACACCCGGACGAAGTACTTCGACGTCGATCCCACCGAAGATGACCCGCTGACCGTCGAGTACACCGCGACGGATACGATCCACAGCGCGGGGCCGACGTGCAGCGATCCGCCGTGCTCGAGAAACGTCCTCGAGCGCGTTGATCTCGAGACCGGCGAGGTCGAAGTGCTCTACGAGCGCTACGACTACAAGGAGACCGCCGGCGAGTGGCACGACGCGACGCGCATCAACGACACGCACGTGGCCATCGCTGACATCGTCGCGGATCAAGTGTTCGTCGTGAACACCGAGACAGAGGTCGTCGACTGGCTCTGGGACGCCCAGAGCGACTTCCCCGTCGAGGAAGGCGGCCCGTATCCGGAGGACTGGGCGCACATCAACGACGTCGAGTACATCGAGGAAGGTGAACACGAGGGGCGGATCATGGCCAGCCTGCGAAACCAGGACCAGGTCGTCTTCCTCGACCCGGAGGAGGGACTGGTCGACGACTGGACGCTCGGGAGCGAGAACGATTACGACGTCCAGTACGAACAGCACAACCCCGACTACATCCCCGAATCGCAGGGCGGGCCGGCCATCGTCGTCGCCGACTCGGAACAGGGCCGAGTCCAGGAGTTCCAGCGCGAGGACGGCGAGTGGAACCGAACCTGGCAGTGGGCGGACGAGCAGATTCAGTGGCCTCGAGACGCCGACAGGCTCCCCAACGGGAACACGCTCATCGCCGACTCACACGGTAATCGCGTGATCGAGGTCAACGAAGAGGGTGAGATCGTCTGGGAGGTCGGATCGACGCTCCCCTACGAGGCGGAACGCCTCGAGACCGGCGCGGAGAGCGAGGGCGGCCAGAGCGCAGCCGAACTCGGCCTCGAGTCCCGCACGGCCGACGACGACGGCGGCGACAGTGATGACGGCTTTGGATTCAATCCGCTCGAGTATCCGGGGAACCTCCTCGAGGAGCTTCTTCCCCACCGAATTCACAACGGGCTCCTCTTCGCAACGCCGATCTGGATGGGATCGACCGAGTTCGCCGCCGTCGGCATCGCGCTCCTCGTCGGGGTGACGTGGGCCGCATTAGAGGTCAGGTGGCAACTTCGTGATGCGGGAATCCGGTTCCGGCTCCCGTTCTATCGGCGGGATGGTTGATCCCTCGTCGGTGAAACGGCACATACATCACTCACAGCCGTTGTACGACGTGATCGGTACCGACGTTTCGTAGCCGAGAGTGACAGAGAGCGGGTCTCGAGGGTGATCAACCCCGTAATCGAGGTGACGAGATGTCCGCGAACTATCCCTTCACTACCCGAAAAACCATGTCGGTGCGGAGACAATATCGTTCTATGAACGGCGACGAGCGGACGGCGGAATCCGCCGACGAAACGGCGGCGGACGAAGGAAAATACGACAAGTACATCGACCGGGTACTGGACGTTCTGAGCATATTCTAGCGGTATCGGGGGCGCTCGATCCGTCTCCGAGCGAATCGACGGCTAGCGAACGACGAGTGCGAGAACCTGATACCGATTTCAGCGTCGAGTCTCACACACCGTTCCCAGTTCACCCGAAGAGGAGGAGATAGCCGCCGAAGAGGTAGAGACCGGCGAGGATCGACTGGAAGGACAGCGAGCCGATCGCCGACAGCGCGACGAACGAGCGCCCGTCCATCTCCGAGAGCCCGGCGGGGACGGTGAGTAATCCCCTGACGACCAACAGCGTATTACTCCCAGCGACGGCGACGCCCCCCCAGCGGTCGAACCACCCGTCGAACCGCTCGAGTCGCGATTCCGTGAGCGGAAACCACCGCTTCCGGATGACGTACTCCCGGCCGGCACGACGAACCAGGTAGAACAGCACGGCCTGTCCGATAGTCGTCCCGACGACGGCGATCACGACGATCGTCATCACCTCGGGGATCGACGAGCCGATCAGCGTGATCGCACTCGGAACGACGAGTTCGCTCGGCATGAACCGCAGCATCATCGCTCCCTCGAGGATGCAGATGCCGAACAACACGACGAACGCGAGTTCCGACGCGAACAGTGACTCGAGCCACGTCGGCAGTCCGTCAAGTTGTAGCGGTCCCATTACCGGCCCCTATTCTGCCCCAAATGTAAGCGTTGTCGGTTAGGAAAGTGATGTTTTTTCTCCACGATACCAGCATATCTGCGATCCTGAATATCGATCTTTGATCGGACGTGATAGCCACAAATTATGTGGTACTGCCGGTCATAAAAACGCTCGATGGAAGTAGATCGATTCCTCTTTCTCGCTGGGGCGATCACCACGCACGCCATCGTTGGCTATGTGCTCGTACAGGAGTTTACGGACGCCGACCCGCAAATCGGGATCGTTCTCGGGCTCCTTCCGGACGTGGACTTTTATTTCCCTGCGACGTGGGAGTGGCCGTTCGTCCATCGCGGACTCACCCACACGCCCCTGTTCGTGCTGGCGATCGTCGTCGTTATCTTCGAAGTCACTCGAGACCGAGCGGTCACGCTCGCCGCTGGGCTAGCGATCAGCTCACACCTCGTGATCGATTCGCTCTCGCCGAAAGGGATCAACTGGCTCTTCCCGCTCGAATCGACGTGGAGTCCCGGGTCACGATTCACGGATTGCCGGAAACGATCATGCTCTGGTCGATCTCCCTCGGGATTCTCGCGTGGCGGACGGACGAGGTCCTATAGTTTAGTTGACGCTCATCTCGCCCTGAAGGACGGGACATTCTCCATAACGGCTGCCTCGAGACGAGGTGACCTTGACACGTCGATCAGCCTGTGTGGACGGCCCCCGTCGATAGCCCGACCGTAAGGAGCACTGACGCGCTCAGTGCCGAAAGGCCGACGAGTAACAGGACTCGATTGATCCGGCTGTTCTTGGATTTGAACCAGTTGAGGGTCACGTGAAACCGTGAAACGGGGGCGAAGGGGCAGATCCCCATCGGTGTCACGATATCGCCCGCGAGGTGGGCGAGGACGCCACCGGTTCCGATGGCGAATCCAAACAGAAACGATTGCGGCGTCGAACGAGCGACGAGCGCGGTTCCGCCGCCGGCAGCCACGCCGACTAGAACGGCGAACCAGATCGTGTGCGTCGGCCCGCGGTGGGGGAGTCGCGGCAGCGACTGGTCGATATCCGGCAGGTTCGCGACAGCGAGGGCGAGCGCCGCGCCCAGTAACGCGATCTCGAGCGACCAGTAGCGGCTCAGCACGGGGACGAACGGGGCGTACAGCAAGGCGTTGAATCCGACGTGGCCGCCGCGATACATGAGGAGTTGTCGTCCGACGCTCGGCGGCGGACGAAGATTAACCGCTCGGTTACCGTCGCGGACTCACCGCAGGGCGTTGACGCCGAACCCGGACACCGACGCACCCCCGATCGCGACCGGCATCCAGTAGACCGCACCCCGGAAGATGAGGACGGCTGCGGTAATGGCCGACGCCTCGATGCCGGTCGTCGGGACGAGTAGCGTAACGAACGCGGCTTCGATTCCGCCGAGACCGCCCGGGAGAGGCGCTGCACCGGCGAGGTTAGCGAGCGGAATTACGAACAGTAGGACGGACGGCGGAACGCTATAGCCGAGTGCAGCGAACGCCGCCGTGAGTGCGAACACCTGAAAGAGCCAGCCGGCTAGCGAGAGGCCGACCGCGGTGGCGAGACGCCACCGGTCCATCGCAACGCGCTCGATATTCTCGAACAACCGCCCCAGCCGGTCCGAGAGATCTTCCTCGAGCGTTTCGGAGTCGAACCGTTCGAGTCCGAGTCGGCCGAGTTGGGGAGCGACAATGGCGGGAAGCCGATCAATGAGTGCGTCGCGCCATCGCCAGACGAGCACCATGGCGAACACGATCGCAGCAATCAACGCGACTGCCGAGCCGACGGCCGTCTCGAGGCTCTCGCCGACGGTGGCAGTAGTCGCGTAGTACCCGACGCCGGCGAGGATTAGCGAGACGGATGGAACGACGTTGAGAACGTCGACGCTCGCGATGCCGACGAGGCCGGTTTCGTACCGAGAGTCCGAAACCTTGGAGATGAGCAACGCGGCGATGGGTTCGCCGCCAGCCTGGCCGAACGGGGTGACGTTGTTGGCGAAGACGGCACCGGCGTAGACGAAAAACGCCGTACTGATCGAGATATCGACGTCGAGCGAGGCGAGGACGGTCCGGAGCATTAGACTCCAGGCGGCTAGCCAGCAGAGTGCAAGGACGAATGTGGCGACGACCAGAGACGGATCCGCCGAGAGTAACGACTCGAGGATTCGGCGCGCACCGACGACGAAGAACAGGACGGCAAAGACCGCTATCGTCCCGACAACGCCGATAAGAAACGCGCGCCTGTTTCGCTCGTTCATGGCTTATGTGAATCGTTAGGGGACTTGAAACGTCTGATTGCTGTCGACGGAAAAGTGGGCGTCGTCGGTTCCCGCTCGTCCAACGGACTATCGGACCTCGCAGGAGGGGGATTCCGGCCGGGTTCGCGGACGCCCTCGAGCATTTCAACGCGTCTATAGTTTGCCACTCAATTTATTTGGATAGCTCTGGACGTTGCCACTGATGGACAGGGCTTCTCAGTCAAACGTCCTTTTTGTCGTGTTGGATACCGTTCGAAAAGACCGTCTCGGTCCGTACGGGTACGGACGGGAGACGACGCCGGAACTCTCGAGATTCGCCGAGGAGGCGACCGTCTTCGAGTCGGCAGTTGCGCCCGCCCCGTGGACCTTGCCGGTTCACGCCTCGCTGTTTACCGGCCGTTATCCGAGCCAGCACGGGGCCGACCAGGGGAGCCCGTACCTCGACGACGTCGTGACCCTCGCGTCTATTCTCTCGGCAGCCGACTACGACACGGCGTGTTACTCCTCGAACGCCTGGATTACACCCTACACCGGGCTCACCGATGGCTTCGACGAGCAAGATTCGTTCTTCGAAGCCCTCCCCGGTGACGTCCTTTCGGGGCCGTTAGCCAGCGTGTGGCAGACGGTCAACGACAACGACTATCTCCACGAACTGGCGTCGAAACTCGTCAGGGTCGGCGCGATAGCCCACGAAAAACTCGCCAGCGGCGAGGGTGCCGACTCCAAGACGCCGGCAGTTATCGACCGGACGCGGTCGTTCATCGACGACAGCGAGAGCGACCGGGGATGGTTCACGTTCGTCAACCTGATGGACGCCCACCTACCCTACTACCCGCCCGAGACGTACCGCGAGGAGTTCGCCCCCGGCGTCGATCCCGACGAGGTCTGCCAGAACTCGAAGGAGTACAACTCGGGCGCTCGAGAGATCGACGACGAGGAGTGGGACGCCATTCGCGGACTGTACGACGCCGAAATCGCCCACATGGACGCCGAACTCGGCCGGCTGTTCGCGTGGCTGCGAGAAACCGGTCAGTGGGAAGAAACGACCGTCATCGTCGCGGCCGACCACGGCGAACTCCACGGCGAACACGACCTCTACGGCCACGAGTTCGCCCTCTACGACGAGCTCATCAACGTCCCGCTGCTGGTGAAACACCCCGATCTCGAGGCCGACCGACGCGACGATCTCGTCGAGTTGCTCGATTGCTATCACACCGTCCTCGACGCGATGGACGTGGACCCGAGCACCGTCGAGACGGACGGCGACGGCAACGCCCTCGCTCGCGATCCGACGCGATCGCTGCTCTCGAGTGAGTATCGCAACTTCGAGGCGGCCGCGGATCCGGGTCCCAGCCAGCGGGCGGTGCTCGAGGGGGACGACAACGGTGACTACGCGTTCGTTGAGTACGCCCAGCCGGTCATCGAACTGCACCACTTAGAAGAGAAGGCGAGCAATGCCGGCATCGACCTCCCCGACGATCACCGGGCCTACTCGCGGCAGCGCGCCGCCCGCAGCACCGATGCGAAGTACATTCGTGCCGACCGAATTTCAGACGAGAGCTACCGCCTCGACGAGAAAGCGCCGGCCGATCCGGCGGACGACGAGGTTGTCGCTGCGACCGAACGGGCACTCATTCGCTTCGAGGACGCCGTCGGCGGCGCGTGGGACGACCCGACCGAGACGAACGCTGACGAGGGTGACGCACTGGCGGAGGCAAACGAGGAGACCCGCGATCGACTTCGCGAACTCGGCTACCTCGGGTGACGCGCCGCGTGCCCTATACAGGGGTACGTTGTCATACTACGAGAACACAGTACGGCTGATATATCTGCCTCAGCGACTATCCAGACACCAATAAGATTACATGGGATGACTCGCAAGAGGCTCGCAAGCAATGGAGGGACAACACTTCCTCGAGTCGAAATGGGACTATTGCTTAGTGCTGGATGCGTGTCGATACGACGTGTTCAGCGAAGTTTACGACGAGTACCTCGAGGGGACCCTAGAAAAGCGCCGGAGTACCGGTTCGTCGACACCGGAGTGGGCCTATCGGACGTTCGACGGCGATCACGATATCGCGTACTTCTCGGGAAACCCGTTTATCAACGATCTGGGCATCCCGCTGAACGAACTCAAGTGGGGAGCGAGCTGTGACTACGAATGGTCGGCCGCCGACCACATCAGCAACGTTTTCGACGTCTGGAAGTCCGGTTGGGACGACGATCTCGGAACGGTCCCGCCGGAAAGTCTCGAGGAAGCGTTTCAGTCCCATTCCGCAGCTGTCGAACGGGCCGATCGGACGGTGCTCCACTACATGCAGCCACACGCTCCCTACCTCTCTCGCGGGAAAGGGCAGAAACTCAAGCAGATTCAGAAGGGGATTCGACGGCAAGAGGAGGCCGAAAAGGCGACCGACGGCGGTGAGAGCGCGCTCTCGTCGTTTGGCGACACCCTCCGACCGAAGGTCGAGAGCCGACTCGAGGACAGCGAACTCGCACAAAAGGCGGGTCTCTGGCTCGAACTCGATCCCGCCGATCTGGTCAGAAACGGCACCCGGGAGGCGGCTCTCGAACTGTACGAGGAGAACCTGCGAATCGCGCTCGAGGCCATCGCCGACCTGATTCCAAAGCTGGACGGACGGGTCGTCGTGACCGCCGATCACGGGGAAGCCTTCGGCGAGGAGGGCGTCTGGGAACACCACATCGAGACACATATCCCGCCGCTCATGGAGGTACCGTGGCTCGAAGTCGAGTGACCGATCGCCGTGCCCGACCGATCACGGCGGTTGTGGGTTCACGGCCGTTTCGGCGTGTCGAGGGAGAACCAGGATGTCCGGAATAAAAATCAACCACTACTTCGAGTTCGAGAAGCACGTTACCGGTGGGATCCGCGAGTCTGTCGTCCACCAGCGGAAGATACTCGACCGACTGAACCTACAGTATACGACCGACCCGACCCTCGATGCCGATGCGTTCCACTGCAACCTTATGGGCCCTCGATCGGTCTGGTGTGCGAAACGGGCACGGTCGCGCGACATCCCGATCGTCGCCCACACGCACGTGACGGCCGAGGACTTCGGGGACAGCTTTCGGTTTACGAACGTTCTCGCCAAACCGCTGAAACCGTACCTCGAGTGGGCCTACGGACTGGCCGACGCCCTGGTCTGTCCCTCGGAGTACAACCGGCGGCTGATCGAGACCTACACGGACACCCCGACGACCGTCATCTCGAACGGCGTCGACCGCGAGAAACTCGAGGGGTTCGAAGCTCTCGAGTCGGAGTACCGCGAGCGTTACGACCTCGAGTCGCCCGTCGTCTTTCTCGTCGGCCACGTCATCAAACGTAAGGGCCTCGAGACGTTCGTCGAACTGGCTCGCCGGATGCCCGACATGGACTTCGCGTGGTTCGGCCCGTTGGATCTCTCGTTGAAGGGACGCGAGACCACGCGGTTGATCGAGGAGTCGCCGGAGAACTGTACGTTCCCCGGCTACATCGACGACGTTCGCGGTGCGTATGCAGCCGGTGATATCTTCTGTTTCCCGACGTACGAGGAAAACGAGGGGATCGCACTGCTGGAAGCAATGACCGCGGGCAAACCGGTTCTCGTTCGCGACATCGAGACGTTCTCGTGGCTCGAGGACGGCGAGGACTGTCTGAAAGCGTCGGAATCGGGGTCCAAATCGGGCGTCGACGCGTTCGTGGACGCCCTCGAGCGACTCGAGGACCCCGACCTTCGGCGTCGACTCGGATCGAACGCGGCCGACCGGAGCGAGCAGTTCTCGCTCGAGACGGTCGCGAACCAGTATCAATCGCTGTACGAAGAGGTGGCCTGAATGAAAATCGGATTCTTCACGGACAGCTACTTCCCCGAGATCGACGGCGTAACGTACACGATCAAACTCTGGCGAGAGGAACTCGAACGGAAGGGCCACGAGGTCTACGTCGTCTATCCGGACGGCGACTACGAACCCGGTGATCGCGAATTTCCGGTCAGATCGCTCCCGAATCCCTTCTACGCCGGCTACCGGATTCCGCTCTTCAGGCGGCCGTCGACGCTTCCGGAACTCGACGTCGTTCACTGTCACGGTCCCGCGTCGGTCGGCATCCTCGGGCGGTACTACGCGCGAAAACACGAACTGCCGACGATTTACACCCACCACACGCCGCTCGAGGAGTACTTCCACCAGAACGTCAAACTCGAGTCGGTCGCTAGCGCCATGTCGAAACTGTACGTTCCGCTGGAGAACGCGTTCCTCGAAAGCTTCGATATCGTGACCGCATCCACGGAGCGGATCGAACGGGACGTCACTCACGTCCCGCTTCCGGTGGGGATCGACATGGAGTTCTTCCAGCCGACCGCCGAGGACTGGTACGCCGACGCCGACAAACCGGTAATCGGGTACAGCGGCCGGCTCAGTATGGAAAAAAACGTCAACGATATTCTCGAGGTCGCAAAGGAGGTGCCGGAGTACGAGTTCGTCGTCGTCGGCGAGGGGCCCTATCGCGCCAGCCTCGAGCGGAACGCGCCGGAGAACGTCGAACTCCGCGACTTCCTCCCCCGAGAGGAGCTGCCGACGTTTTACTCCTCGATCGACGCGTTCGTGACCGCCTCGACTGCGGACACGCTCGGGCTCTCGACGCTCGAGGCCAACGCCTGTGGCACGCCCGTTATCGCAGCGGACGTCGCGCCGTTCGATCAGACGATCGGTCCCGACAACGGCGACCGATTCGAGTACGGCGATCTCGAAGCGATGGCCGACACCATCGAGCGCTGTCTCCGAACGGATCGCGACACGAGGGCGGCCGTCGAGAAGTACGATGTCCGTCGCACCTTAGATCACCTCGAGCACCTGTACCGGAGCCAGACGTCGACGGGCGAGACGCCGGCCGTGGCTGACGATAACTGGGGATTTTCCGACGACTCACCGGGATCTCTTGATTGAGCGCACGGCGCCGTCGCGACGCGGAGAGCCGTCGATCACGAGGGATTTTTTCGATTCGTCGTCAGGACGGGGACCGACGCGGTTCGAAGTACCCGTTCGGTGATGCTCCCGAGGAGGTGCTGATCGATCCCCGTTCGGCCGTGCGTTCCCATCACGATGAGATCGATTCCCTCCGAATCCGCGTACGAGGTGATTTCCCGTGGCACCGATCCCGACTCGACGGCGGTAACAACGTCGTCGACACCCGCGTTCTGTACCGTCGACGTGGCTTCCTCGAGTAGTCCTCGGACCCGTTCGTCGCGATCGGATCGGTCGTTCCCTAATCCGAGTATCGGTTCCTCGAGGACGGAGAGGAGGTGAACCGTGGCATTGTTGCGATTCGCCACGTCCGCGCCTCGCTGCAGGGCGGCCATCGCGTGATCGCTTCCGTCCGTCGGGACGAGGACGGCGGTATACGGATAGCTCGTCGTCACATCGTCGGCCGCGCGGACCGTCAGAACCGGTATCGTCGCTCTGTTGACGACGCGCTCCGCGACGCTTCCGAGAACGTATCGCTCAAGTCCGTCCCGGCCGTGGGTCCCCATCACCACGAGGTCGGCGTCGTGCGTCGCGGCGTATTGGACGATGGCTTCGTGGGGAATCCCCTGGACAATATCCGTGGTGACGGAGACACCGCGTTCCGCGACTCGTTCGCGAGCGTTCGAAACGATCTCTTCGCCCTCCTGTTCTAGAACGTCGACGACCTCGGTACCGAGACGAGTCTGACTGGACTCGTTCGTATCCGCGACGTAGAGCAGGGAAACGGTCGCATCCCACTCGTCGGCGATCTCGAGCGCGTGATCCAGCGCCGCCGCCGCGGGATCGCTTTCGTCGACGGGAACGAGAATACGGTTATACATGACTACGACCGACTATGTTCCGGATCCGTTTATCAGTACCCCCGAACGTTTACTTGGCGATCGGTACTGATCCGGTATTTCTATATGAAGTACGTCGAAACCAGTACCCATGCAGAACGCTCGAGTACTCGTTACCGGCGGTGCGGGATTTATCGGGTCAAATCTCTCGAACGCGCTCGCCGAGCACAACGAGGTTATCGCGTTGGATAACGGCTATCTCGGAACATCCGAGAACCTCGACGACGAGGTGACCTACGTCGAGGCGGACGTTCTCGACGAGGATCTCCCGACCGACGTGGACGTCGTCTACCACCTCGCGGCGCTCTCGAGCCGGCAGATGCTCGAGGAAAACCCACGAGAGGGCGCTCGAGTCAATATCGAGGGCTTCGTAAACGTCGTCGAACAGGCGCTGGCGGACGGCTGCCGGACGATCGTCTACGCGTCGTCATCGTCGGTTTACGGGAGCCGAACGACGCCGACGGCCGAAGACATCGATATCGAAGCCGCGACGGGGTACGACGCGTCGATGCTCGGGAGAGAGCGGTACGCGGAGTACTACAACGACTTCTACGACGAGTTGACGCTCGCCGGAATGCGGTTTTTCTCGGTCTATCAGGGCTACGGGGGGACCGAAGAACACAAAGGCGCGTACGCAAATACGGTTTCGCAGTTCGCCGATGAGATCGCCAACGGGAACGCGCCCGTACTGTGGGGGGACGGGACGCAAACGCGGGACTTTACGCACATCGACGACATCGTTCGCGGACTCAAGGAAGCCGCCGACCACGAACTGGCGGGCGTGTACAATCTCGGGACGGGCGACCCCTACTCGTTCAACGAGATGGTCGACCTGATCAACGACGTCCTAGAGACGGATATCGAACCGACGTACGAAGCCGTCCCGCTCGAAAACTACATCTACGACACGTGTGGGGACAGTTCAAAGATCCGTGAAGAAACCGGCTGGGAACCCCGGATAGACTTCGAAGAGGGCGTTGAACGGGTCTGTCAGCCGTATCTCTCGGACGGACCGCGAATGGTGAATCCGAACTGAGCGGCGACCGGGTCGAACCAAAAAGCGTATTCTGTCGCTCCCGAACACCACAGCAACGTGACCGAAACCGAACCCGACCGCTCCGGGACGAACCGCGACGTCGATGAGGCAGGACACGATGACCGCCCGGTACTCGAGTCCCGACGTCGTCGGTTGTCCGCGTATCTTCGGCACAACGGGGAACGGATCTGTCGTGATACGGCGGTGTTGGCCACCTGGGCGCTGGTGATGACGGTCTGGGTTCAGGGAATGGGAGTGCCGCGCTGGATGTGTTACACCGTCACCTTCGTGGGTGTCGTCGGCTACACGCGAGTAACACCGCCGTGGTCGCGTCCGTACACGAGCCCCGAGGAGTCTGAATCGACACCGGTCGACGATCGGTTGCTACAGGAATCGAAGTAGCGGGACGAACACAGTCACGATCCAGAGGAGCACGCCGAGTCGCACGAGATCGTGGTCCTCGGGGTCGACACGGACGGTGTGTGACGCGCCCGCGGCGATGAATCCGAGCGCGATCGCCGTCGAAAATCGATGGACGAGCACGTTGACCGGGAGTCGCGTCACACCGAGGAGCGTGTAATCGAACAGAATCGCGACCGCGAAGCCGATCGAGCCGGCGGCGAAGGCCGTCTGGCGATCCAGCGACCGGGCGAGATAATACGTACAGGCCGGTAATCCGACGACGAGCAGCGGGTAGAACGCTCTCACGACAAGCTTCGGGCCGGCGTCGCTAAATCGCGTCTCGACGGCGAGCGCTCCGAACCGGATACCGAGGTAGAGTCCGATCAGCGAGCCAGCTAACACTAGCGCACGGGACACTCGAGAGGTAGCCACCGCTCGCATGGCGGTCCGCGAAGAAAGTCGGTTCGCGAGCATCGCACCGGGTAACAGACCGACGAGCGCGAAGTGAAGCGGAGAGCCGTTCTCGAGGTCGACGATCGTCACCCAGCCGTTAGCGTCCGAACCGTGGTCGTTGCCCAGATGGACGCGCGTCACGTTCGCCACGTACCGACGGTCCATGAACTCGCGTTCGACGTATCGCTGTGAGGTTTCGACGCTGTCGACCGTGTGGCCGAGGCGAAACCAGTCCCAGTGTTCGCTGTGGGCCTGAATCGCGGTCCACTCGTCGTCGGTGGGCGACTCGTAGGCTCGAATGTGATGGCGCGAACCGAAGTATTCGCCGTCGTGTAGCTGATAGCTCTCGCCGAGCCACAGCCCGCCGGACGAGTCGTCGCTTGGGTTGACGTAGGTGTACCGCGTCGAACCGTCGGCGCGTCCCCAGGCCGTTGCCGTTCCGACGGGGTCGTCGGGTCCGTCAGCGCTCACGTCCTCCTGATCGGGCGTCGTTTCGTTCCATTCGCCGCGGCTCCGTTCTTCCAGGTGTTGGCGCGTTTCCGCTGGATCACCGGCGATCACCATGTTGATCGCGAGCGTTCGTTCTTCGAACGTCGTTGCCCGACTCGTGTACGGCCATATCGACGAGTCGTCGTCGACGGTCACCATCGGTTTCTGCTGTTCGACCGCGGCATCGCTGGGCGGCGTGATAGCGGGCGATCCCAGGGCTAACACGACGAACACGACGGCCAACGCCCCAAAAGCGATCAGCGTTCGTCGGTCGATAGTCGATCACCCCCATCGGCGATTGTTCGAGCGTACATCGTATGGAACGACGGACGGAATTCCGTCCGTCAGACTACGTATGTTCCGTCGGGTTTCGCATATAGGTCTTCTCGTCCGTTCCGTCGGGTATACTGCCGGTGACTGTCCACTTTTCGAACTGGTTTTCGGATCGGGCGCGACTCGTGCGCTGGCGATTCACGGATCGCGTAGCGTCGTTTCAACGACACCCATCTCTCGAGGAAGTCTCGTGAACAACACCGACCACAAGGGTCGGGCTTCGCGCCCTGCTCCGCCTATAGATACTATTCGTATTATCGATGGGGGAACGTCGGAGGGATATCGGTATCAACGTAAAACTCCGTTTTCGCGCCCGAATCGACGCGACTGCGTGTGCGGAGACGACGGTCTCGTCACCGCGGTCCGGTGATCCCTGCCAACCGCATGAACGTCTCGTGAGCGTCTTCGCTCGGCTCGTCGGTCGACGGCCGACACCGCTCGTAGCTGCCGTCCGATTGCATCACCCACCTGTTTGCCGTATCGCACAGGAGCGTCTCGAGGATCTCCCGGAGTCCGGTCTGCAACTGGGGAGCCTCGATCGGCGTCACGGTTTCGACGCGGCTGTCGAGGTTGCGGGACATCCAGTCCGCCGAGCCGATGTAGTATCGGTCCGCACCGTCGGCACGGAAGTAGAAGATCCGCGAGTGCTCGAGGAACCGGCCGACGATGCTCTGGACGGTGATCGTCTCGCTGACGCCGTCGATCCCCGGTCGGAGTCGGCAGATGCCGCGAACGATCAGGTCGATATCGACGCCAGCGATCGACGCCCGGTACAATTCTCGGATCAGCGTCGGATCCTCGAGTCGGTTCATCTTGGCGACGATCCGTGCGTCGTTCCCGTTGAGCGCGCGCTGGGTTTCCGCGCGGATCAGGGACGTAAAGCGCTCGCGCATGTTCCCCGGTGCGACGAGCAACTTCCGGTACTCCTGTGACATCGAATGGCCGGTGAAGTAGTTGAAGAGACTCGCGAGGTCCTGGCCGATGTCGCGATCGGCCGTCAGCAATCCGAGGTCCTCGTACCGTTTCGCCGTCTCGGAGTGGTAGTTTCCGGTTCCGATGTGAGAATAGAGCCGAACGCTGTCGTCCTCCCTGCGGACGACCAGCGAGGTTTTCGCGTGGGTCTTGTAGCCGATCGTCCCGTAGGCCACGTGAATCCCCTCTTCTTCGAGCTTCTTCGCCCACTCGAGGTTGTTTTTCTCGTCGAAGCGCGCCTTCAATTCGACCATGACCGCGACTTGCTTACCGTTCCGGGCGGCTTCGAGGAGGCTTTCGATGATCCGCGAATCGCTCGCCGTTCGGTAGATCGCCGCCTTGATCGCCAGAACGTCCGGATCGTTGGCTGCCGCCTGCAGGAAGCGCTGGACGGTTCCCTCGAAGGAGTGGTACGGATGATGAACGAGGATGTCGCGATCGCGAATGACGTCGAAGATGGTCGACTCGTCGTTGCACGTCTCGAGTCGGGGGTGTGGCTGTGGCGTCCAGTCGGGAAGCTGGAGATCCGGGCGCCCCAGTGCAGTCAGCTCCGAAAGATCCCGGTAATCGAGCGGTCCCTGGAGTTCGAAGACCTCCCGGTCGTCGAGTCCGAGTTGCTCCGTCAGAATGTCGCGAATCTGATCGGGCGCGTCGGGTTCGATTTCGAGACGAACGGCGGTGGCGAAGCGTCGTTCTTCGATCACCTCTTCGATCATCTCGATCAGATCCTCCGCGACTTCCTCGTTGCGCCGCACTTCTGCGTTGCGCGTCACGCGAAACAGGACCATCTCGACGAGTTCGACGTTCGGAAAGAGCAGATCGAGGTTCGCGCGGACAACGCTCTCGAGGGGAACGTACCGCGTCTCGCCGTCGACTGCAAGCAGTCGGACCTGATTACGGGGGATCTTCACTCGGGAGAACGTGGGCTCGGCGTCGGGATGTTCTCGGGTAAGGACGGCGAGCGAAAGGCTCTGGTTCGAGATGAACGGGAAGGGGTGTGCCGGATCGAACGTCAGCGGGGTCAGGGTCGGCAGAATCGAACTCTCGAAGCGCTCGCGGAGGCGCGTTTGCGTCTCCGGCGACAGCGCCTCGTGATCGACGATTCGGATGTCGTTCTCCTCCAGGGCGGGGCGTATCTCCTCCCGGTAACACCGACTCTGGAGTTCGAACAGCGACCGAGACTCCTCAAGCACCTCCACCCACTGTTCGGTCGGCGTCTTCCCGTCGGGGGTTTTCGTGGTGATTCCCGCAGCGATCTGCTGTTTCAGCCCGCCGACTCGCTTGCGGAAGAACTCGTCCATGTTCGTCGTGAAAATCGCGAGGAACTTCACCCGCTCTAACAGTGGGTTTTCGTCGTCGAGCGCCTCGAAGAGAACGCGTCGTTGAAACGCGAGTTCGCTGCGTTCGCGGTTGAGATAGTAGGTCGGGTCGGAAAGGTCAACTTCCGATCCGTCGACGGGGATGCTTTCGACAGCGGCGACCGACGTTCCGTTCGTCGCGGCTGTCGGCTCGGAATCAGCGGAAATCGAACGGTACTCGAGTTCCGTCTCGTCAGTCCCGCTGGCCGGTCGCATCGATGGCTCCGTTTCGTTCGGTACACCCTCGGTGTCGTCGGCACCGGTATCCGGTGGTTCGGTCACTGATTGATCCGTCTCGTTGTCGCGCTGATCCGTTCCGTCGAATGACTCTCGTTCGTTCATTCTCGTGACCCGCCGTTATCGCCCGCTGGTTGCGACGATTTTATCGGCCGATCGATCCGCGTACCCGCTCGCCGAAACGCTCACGAACTGCTCGCGGCGGACGTCGTACGCCGTGAGACTGCCGCCGTAGACACACCCCGTATCGAGGCCGATCGCCCACTCGCGATCGAGAGGCTGTGAGAGAACCGTGTGGCCGAAAAACACCCGCGGTTCCCCCTCGTACTCGTCGAACCAGAACGGACCATCGTACCCATCCCCGTCGGGGGCCCGCATCGTCAACAGCGAGTCACTCGAGTGCGAGGAAAGCGGCCGGTTCGGATCGACGCCTCCGTGAACGACGAGGCCGCCGTCCCACGAGATCGCGGTCGGGAGCGTTTCGAGGTACTCGAGGTCGTCCGAATCGAGGGTTTCGAGCGAGGCCGTCCCGTCGAGGAGTTTTTGCTCGTTGTTTCCACGGACCGAAACTAGCTGCGGCGAGCGTCGTACTCTGTCGAGAACCGCCCCGCTCGCCGGTCCCTTCCGAAGCAGATCGCCGACGAAGATCACGAGATCGTCGTCGTCGAGTTCCAGTTTCGATAGCAACGCCTCGAGAGCCTCGAGACAGCCGTGAACGTCGCCGACGACGTAGAGATCACCGTACTCCTCGAGATCGATGTGGCGCCGGTCGAAGGGCATCGTGGACTGTAATTCGGAATTTGCTGTTGTCACACTTGCTCGTGACAAATATCGAGGATCGGCCGATAAATCGTTTATATGAGGTCCATAGGCAACTATGTAGTACTTTATATATGACAGTAGTAGCCGATCGGACGTCTTTTCACCGTTCACCCGTTCTCTTTGGATCGGCGAAATGGTCGGTATCGAGAACTGTATCGATATATCTATCTACGTTCCGATCTACGTGATGATACGAGACAATGTATAATTTTTTCGATAGTTTGATATCAAGATTGTTTGAATCCTCGGATAGGGACCGGCCTCGTGGCCAGTCAACAACGAGACATGAATCGGCGAGAACTGCTGGCAGCACTTCCTCGGTTCGCTGCGACGAGCGGTATCGTTGGAGGAGCTTCCTCGAAGGCCGGTAACGCGGTGGCAGATCGGATGACGAGCGACTGGTTCAGCGAACCACAGGCGATCAATCAAACGGGGATCACGGCGAGGATCGTCGACCGGTCACCGTCGTTGGCTACCGTTCGATTTCGATCGCCCGAACCCGTTTCGGCGTTCAGACCAGTCGCGTACAAGCGGCGGTACCCGGATGGAGCGGTGTTCGCAGTGAACGAGGGTCCACGGATCAGTGCGACGAACTCGCTCGACCGCCGGGTCGTCTTCGCGTTCGATACGTCGATCGTAGAATTCATCGCTGACCGATGGATGTACGAAATTCGATATCGACCGTACGAAAGGTCCAGATCCGCGGACCGATATCTCTGCGAGTCCGATCCGCTACAGCGGTCACTCGTCGGGTTCGGCTCCAACGCGGAACGGTGCTGTCCCGATGATGTGCCGGAGGACCGGTCCATTCACGAACGAATTGATCGCGAAGGGTGCTACGAACTAGCGTTCCGCTGGGCAGGAACCGATGGATCATCCCACGAGTTCACGCACACGATCAGCAAATCGGCCTATCGGCGAGCACGGGACCGACGGGGAGGATACGTCCGCACGTTCATCGAGAGCCGTCACAATCCGTACGCCCGCCACCTGGCGGATCGAATTACGTCTTCTGCGGTCCAAACGAGCGGACCAGACGCCGAACGGACCACCGCTCTCCATCCCGAACGCGACTTGCTCGAGCGGACGGTCCAATTCGTTCAGTCGTTCGACTACGCAATGGACGAGGAATCGAAAGGCGTCTACCAGTATTTCCGAACCGTCGAAGAGTCGCTCGTCGACGGGGTCGGGGACTGCAAGGACGGCACGTACCTGCTAGCCGGCATCCTGTCACACCCCCCGTTTGCGTACGAGACGGCGCTCGTGTTCATGCCGGATCATCTCTTGCTCGGAGTTCGTCGCACTGATCTTCCGACCGGCTATCGCCACGCTGAAACGATCCGAGACAGCCCGTACGTCGCGATCGAAACCACAACTCAGCGGCCGATCGGATTCTATCGTGACGACCCGATCGTCACCATTATCGGTCCGACCTACCGCTACGTCGACTCGGAAACCGTTAGCCACACGATCGAAAAGCAGGTTCGATTATTTTCCGACTACTACTCGCCATGATTGAAAATCGACGACACTCGTATTCGGAGAAATCAACAAGTACTGACGATGGCAGAATCAGCCGACCGACTCCACCGCTATCTCGAGGACGAATTCGGCGAGTGTCGAAACGAGGACCTCTAGGAGCGACTCGAGGAACTCACTGGCCTCGAGACGATGTTCGAACGCTGTCGGCGCTCGGCGACGGGACCCGGTTCCGACTCGTCCGGTTGCTGGTCGAAGCCGACAAGGGACCGTGCATCCGCGAGATCACGCCGCTCGTCGATGTTAATAGGCTGGATAGGTCGGGTGCTTCTGAATCGAGTATCGAGGTGGCTCGCGCGATCACGAGATTCTGAACTGACGTGCGATTCGCCGAAACATACAAGTCATTATCGTAGGAATCATTAGGAAGAGTATGACCTTCTACGATCGGAACGACGAGTTGGCTGCGCTGGATACTGCGTTTGGCTCGCCCGACCACGAGTTCTACGTCGTCTATGGGCGACGACGCGTCGGAAAGACGGAACTACTCAAGGAATTCTGTACTAGCCGCCCGCACATCTACTTCCTCGCGGCACAGGAAGCCGAACACCGTCAACGTGAGAAATTTGTTGAGCAAGTCGCCGACGGTTTCAGCGACCGTATTCCGCGGATCGACGGCTGGGATGACGCCTTCGAGTACCTCGGCGAAAAATTAGCATCAGAGCGACGCGTCGTCGTCATCGACGAGTTTCCGTACCTGGTCGACGAGAACGACTCGGTACCGTCATACGTCCAGGCGTTCGTCGATGAACAACTCCAGCACACGGATTCCATGCTCGTCCTCTGTGGCTCGAGCGTGAGTACGATGGAGTCCGAAGTACTCGGCCACGAAAGCCCGCTATACGGCCGGCGAACGGGTCAGATCGATCTCCAGCCGTTCTCGTTCCAGCAGGCCCGGGACGTCATTTCGTATGATATTGTTGACGCGATTCGGTCGTATTCGGTCACCGGCGGTACACCGCTGTATCTCACCCTCTTTGACTACGACCGGACACTTGCCGAGAACATTCGATCGAGAGTCCTCTCGCCCACAGCCCTCCTCTACAACGAACCGGAGTTCCTGTTGCGGACTGAGTTGCGAACTCCCGCCCGCTACATGAGCATCCTCGAGGCAGTTGCGTTGGGCCATACGACACCAAACGATATTTCAGGAGCGACGGGGGTCGATCCGGGACCGTTATCGAAGTATCTGCAAACACTTCGGCGACTTCGGCTCATCGACCGCGACGTTCCAGTTACCGCATCCGGGCAAAAGTCCAAACGGTCTCGATATCGCGTTGCCGATGAATTCCTGCGTTTCTGGTTCCGATACATGGAGCCGAACCGCTCGAGTATCGAAGAAGCCCCGACCGTCGTCTTCGATGGGACCATCGAACCTGATCTTCCCACCCACGTTGCAACGACATACGAGGAGGTCTGTCAGGAGGCCGTCTGGGAGGCTGTCCGATGCGGTGACATCGACCCATACGCGAAGGTAGGGAGATGGTGGTACGGAGAGGAGGAGATCGATATCGTCGGTCTCGCACCAGACGACGATCGGATCCTGCTTGCCGAGTGCAAGTGGACCGCCGATCCTGTCGGCCACGCGCTCGTCAAGAGTCTTCGATCCAAAGCTGAAAGCGTTCGATGGGGGTCAGGAAACCGGGAGGAACAGTTCGCCCTCTTTTCGAAAAGCGGATTCGTCGACGGGCTCGAGGACGAACTCGACGACAGTTGGTCGTTATTCGGTCTCGACGACCTCGAGAGGCTTTTTCGACCCGCTAGCCAAGCGTACGAGTCTCCCGATTCGTAGCTGCTCCCGGTTGAACACCACCGTACGAGTCCGAGTGAAACGCTAAGTGACAGTGGATTTAACCGGGAAGCGCGACTCGCTACCAGAAAGACACGCGTCTCGCTCAGCAACGAGGTTCAGTATGACAGCATCCCATCCGACGAAACGCCCGACAGACGCAACGCACCTCGACGAACAGGACGTAGACATTCCGAGGGAGCTTCTCAATCTTCCGTGGATAGACGTTCACAACCACGCACATACGCTTTCGTGGGAAGACCGAGAGCGGTACGCCCTCTCCGGATGCCGGTCCATGATCATGGTCGCATCGGGCTATCACTGGACGCCGTACAAGCCCGTCAAAGCCGACGATATCAGGTATCTCTGGGACGACGCGGTCAATCGCCGGGCGGCGATCGAGCGAAACCACTTCTTCGAGGCCAAACTCGGGTTGGGTATCCACACGGGCGTCCGTATCGAGAACCCCGACGAACTGTTGGCCGCGATGGGCGACTACTGCGAACTCGAGGAGGTAGTCGCGATCGGTGAAACCGGCGTCACCCCCTCCCAGCACGTCAGTAGCTGGGACGTCGACCACCAGCGGGCGATCGTCCAGGCGCAGATGGAACTCGCATCGGAACACGAGCTACCGGTGATCCTCCACACGCCGAACCGGTCTACGGACTCGGGGCGATCGTATCGCCCCGGGACGGGTATCCCGGGGTACGAGAAGAATACGAATCTCGGCTGCGAACCCGTACTAGATGGCGACAACCCTGCTCTCGACGCGGTGAAGATAGACGTCGAGGCGATGCGAGATGCAGGGTTAGACGACAGACGAGTCGTCGCCTCGCACGCCGACGGAAACAATACGGAGTACCTGATGGAGAACACCGACTGTTATCTGAGCTATACGATCGGACACTCGTGGTTGATCGGCGTCACTGCCGCCGACGTCGCCGACGCGATCGACGAGTACGGGCCGGAACGGATCATGATCGATACCGACTGTGCGAACGTCCTCAGAACGGATCCGTTCGCCCTGAAGCGGGCTATCTTCGAGCTGTATCGGTACGGAATCGACGAAGAGGCGATTCGAAGGGTCGTCCTGGATAATCCGCGCGAGGTTTTCGAGTTCGAGGCGTGATGTGAACCGCCTCGGGTCACGTGGTTCGAGACGCCTTCGGCGTCTCGTCATCACGAAATCTTCGATTTTCGTACGACTCCGAGACACCCGCCCTGTACAGCCTGTCGAGTCGATGCAAGGCGAGGCTCTCGAGGCATCGACCTGTTAGTCTATAGACCACGAGATTTGGTCAGCGGTGTGCCACTACACGAACAGCGAGATCCCGGTGTTCGGCCCTACCCCACATAATATTCAGATTTGAAATATACATTGTGTTCCGATATATTCAGTGTTTAACGGATTCGGTCGACGATCCATCACTGGATCCAGAAAACAACTCTACAGCCCGATGCCGACCGATACCCTGATCACGTCGCGGTCAATGAGAACGCGATCCGACTTGTCGGGAAGCGATACTGGCGATCTACTGCCGTCGATCCGAAACGAGAAGAACAGCATAGGAAACGCTTGGAGAGGCCAAAAACAACGTTTCGGGTTCGTTCTTCCGGGATCTGTCAGAGCGAGACGATAGCGAGAACACCGCGTTTCTCCTCGATGGAGATTGATCGCTGAATTACGCCTGTCAGCGACACGACGCCGATTTCGGAGACGGATAACACGAAAACCGGAACGGCATACAATATATTATTGATCTAGTAGAACAGAAGAACTCATCGTTATCAAACTTCTTTGTCAGTGCCCGCGTAGAAACGGTTGAGATATATTTATAATGTGTCACAAACGGATCTGCCGTGAGAGGCTCTACCGTGAGAACTACACTGCATGCGGATGATTCGCTCGGGACACGACAACTCGAGGTCTAACTGCCAATCCGCGTATCAAAAATTCTTCGCTGAGACGGCGGATCGCCCTGGAGGTGGTCACCGAATGCGCTCGGTCGTATCGTGGCTCACCACATTCGTTCGAACACCGACTCGATATCGGACTGCGTCGCCTCGAGTCTGCGCGGCCCGGCGTCCATAAACGGATCCTCGATGACCGCCCGCGCGAGGTCGGGGAAGTGACTCCGCTCCGTCCCCTCGATCGTCTGCAGTTGTGACGGGAGGTCGAGGGCGTCTCGAGTCGCCGCGACGGCGTCGACGACCGCGTCGGCTGTTTCCTCGGCGGTGGCCGTCTCGTCTTGAACCCGGAACGCTTCGGCCAGCAGATCCCGACGACCGTCGACCTGTTCGAAGAGGTAGCGGAGTACGTGCGGTGCGGCGATCGCGTGTGCGACTCCCTGTTGGACCTCGTAGTTCCGCGCGATAGCGTGGCCGAACGAATGAATCACGGAGGCTCGGTACGCGTTCGGGGTCGACAGCCCGTACTGTGCCGCGGCGATCCCCCGTACGATTCGAGCGAGATCGTCCTCGCTCGTCGACTCCGCGGTGATCGCTGGAAGTCCCTCGTACAGCAGCCTGACGCCCCGAACTGCCGTCCCGTCGGTGATCGGGTTGTGGTGTTTGGTATACAGCATTTCGATCCCCTTGTCAAACCCGTTCATCGCCGATCGGGCGAGGACGCGTTCCGGCGTCGTGGCGAACAGTTCCAGATCGTGGAAGACCACCGTCGGCATCAGCCGGCTGTCGGAGACGCCGGCGCTCGGAATCTCGGATTTGGCCTGTCCGGCCGGATCGAGGCTGAGTTTGATGCCCGCAACCTGCGAGAGATCCGCGCCGGGGAGGGTCGTCGGAACCGCAAAGATGTCGATCAGCTGAACGCCCTCCTCGGGGAGGAGCATCGCTTCCCGTTCCAGGATCTCGTCTACGACGTCGTCCAGGGGACGGTCGTGTCCGACGAGGACGCTGATTTGCTTGGCGATATCGAGACTACTCCCGCCGCCGAGCGCGATGAGCGCGTCGATCTCCTCGTCGCGGACGCGGCGAGCGCCCTCGTAGGCGGTCTTCAGGTACTTCTCTGGCGTCACTCCGTCGAAGGTGCCGACGAGTCGGTCGCTGGCTCCGTTCTCGACTGGATCCATCACGACGGGGACCTCGGACAGGTTCCCGTCAGTGACGATGAGGGCTCGTGAGAGGTCGTGACGATCGAGTACCGACTCGAGATTCCCAACGATACCCGGGCCGTGGTGAATCGTACTCGGCTCGTACTCGAAGGTAAACAAGTTCCCGTTCATTTAGATCACGGATCACTTCGACCTGTAAGTAAGCTCGTCGATGATCGTCGACTCGTCGATGAAGACGAAATCGTTCTCGGCAGCGTACGATGCGGCATTAGATCGGGAGAGCGCACCGCCCGTCCGGTCGTCTAGCATTTCACAGACGACGGCGGCCGGCGGAATATCGGCCCGCTCAGCGAGCGCGATACCGAGCTCCGTGTGTCCCTGTCTATCCGCGAGGAGGTTCGGCGCGGCCTTCAACAGGTGAACGTGTCCCGGAATGTCGAACTCGGCCGCGAAATCCGTCCTGGCCGGAGCCCGCGCCGCATCGCCGAGTGCGGAGATGGTGAGCGCCCTGTCGTTGTCTACGACCCCGGTGAAGGTATCCCGGTGGTTGACCGTCAGGGAGAACGAAGACCGATCGTCGTACTCGATATCGGTGTCCGTCGTCGCCGGATGGTCGACCATCTCGTCGACGAACGACAATCCGAACGCCTCGGCGACGTCGTACGACAGCGCGACGCAGATGAGTCCGCCCGCATCGTTCCGGAGGCGAGCGACATCGGACGGGGTAATGGAATAGGCCGGGTAAACGAGATCGACTTCGTTTTCGCGCTCGGCGGCGTCGTGAATCATTACCGGATCTCCGTTTCTGAACGCCTCGACGGCGTTCTCTACTCCGCTTTCGGGGTCTTTCTGGCGGTAACTGTAGTTATCCGGCAGCATGCTCTCACTCCACACAGGAGACCACCTTCATCCGTAATTCGTTGATTCGCATGAAACATCATGCGATTGGATGTCATACTAAATAAACGTTGTTGACAGATACTGAGAGTATCGCGGGAGAAAACCCACAGACCCAGTGCGTTACCAGGATCTGGCTGACGGATTCTCTCTTTGCCTGGGGGAATGCAGTGGGTGAATCGGATCGGATCGTCCTCGAAGAAGCAGTTGTCGAAACCGACGAGCAGCTTTCCAACGCGTTACTCGAAACCGACGGGGCGATTCCCGACGAGAACGAATCGGTCCGAACTGATCACGGCTGCGCCGTGTCGTCTCGCAGAGAACGCTGTTTCCGAACTCAGGTTCGGAGCGCTACGCCAATCCGCTTATCCAGTATCCGACGACTCGGACTCGACGCGAACCGCGAACGAAGCATCGTCGGAGAGATCGAACCGGTTCCGCAGATTGACGGGTGAGATGAGTTCGAGCGTCGACGTATCGTGGTCGGTGCGTTTTGGAACGATAGCGTGCAACCGGACGGACTCGTCGGCGTCGGCGGCCGACGCGGGATAGCAGTAGACGGCTCCGAACGAGCGGTCGCCATCCCGCCAGCCGTTGATACGTACTGGGTCGAGTTGCTCGAGTCGAGTATCGATCGGGTGGGGAAGATCGAGGTTGAGCGTTCCGGGGTACGGCTCGTACCCTAGTACGGCCCGGAACTGCCGCGCGTACCCCTCCAAAGAGACGAATTCGTTTCCGGTACCGAAACCGCTAACGACGGTACCCTCTACGGTAACTGTCATGTGTTGCGTCTCCGGCCTCGAGTCTCGCTCGAGTGCAGCGTTGCGGTCCGCTCCGGTGGACATCGGTAGTCGACCGTAACGACGGCGACGTCCGTAGCGTTCGTCAGTACGTCACTGGCGGGTTTCGATCCCTCGACGGAAAACACGCCGTCCGTGATCGCTCGTTCCTCCTCGACTGGGCGTTCGTTGAACGCCGGCGCGTCTTCGGTTTCTTCGATGGACGCCTGCGGCTGCGGGTGCGGCTCTCGCGGGCGAACCGCGGTAACGAGTGTTCGCATTTTAATATATATTCAGGTCGACTTGTCTACCGCGGGGCCGAAATCTCGACCGTGTAGTCGTCGGGATCGGACAGGAGAGCCATCCGCCGCCCCCACTCGACGTCAGTCGGTTCCATCCGGACCGTCTCGACCGCTTCGGCGGCCCGCTCGCACACGGTGTCGACCGCTTCCGGATCGTCGACGTCGATCGCGACGATGACGCCTCGTCCGCGCTCGTCACCAGGTTCGTCCAGTCCGAAGGCGTCGAGCACCTCCGGATCGAAGTCCTCCTCGAGGACGAGCGTACAGCGGCCGGTGTCGAACTCGGCGTTCCCGTCGGCGATCTCGTCGGGTTCCAACCCGACGATATCCCGGTAGAACGCCACTGATGCATCGAGGTCCGAGACCATCAACAGCGACTGGTGAAGCGATGGCGACATAGCGATAGTCAACTCGCTTCAGGGATTGACGTCGCCGATCTTGTCGACTTCGGGCTTGACCTCGTCGGCGTACAGTCGAAGGTTCTTGCGGACCTTCCAGTCGGGGAGGTCGCCGAAGTGGAACTGACCGACAATGCGGCCGAATCCACCGACGGCCTCGTACTGCTCCTCGAGTTGTTCGGCGACGTACTCGGGGGTACCGACGATCGTCTCGCCGTACTCCTGAAACTCGTCGAAGTCGTAATTGTACGCGAATTCGCCGTGCGGGTGGAGCTCTTCGATGTACTCGTCCCACTTCTCGGGGTCGTAGGGTTGATCGCCCATCATGCCCGCGGAAACGCCGACGTGAACGCCGGCGGTGAGCGTCTGATAGAACTTCCGGAGGTGAGGTTCCGCTTCTTCGCGGGCCTTTTCCATCGTCTCGGCGACGTAGATGGCTCGCATCACGCTGAAATCCTCGTCGCTGGGGCTCCAGCCGTAATCCTCCTCCGCGTACTGGCGGTACTCGGAAAACTTCTCGCTGATAGTGTCGACCGGCTGGAAGACCAGCCCCGTCGGAACTTGATTCTCGGCGGTGAATCGAAGCGACTCTTCGCTCTCGGCCGGCATCCAGAGCGGCGGGTGCGGATCCTGGTAGGGGCGAGGCCAGATGTAGACGTTCTCGTACTGGAAGTGCTCACCGTCCCAGTCGAACGGTTCGTCGGCGGTCCACGACTTCAAGATCAGATCCCACGCTTCCTCGAAGCGACTGCGCGACTCTCGGATGTCGATTCCGTACGCGAGGTACTCGCTCGGGATGCCACGGGGGAAGCCGCTGATGATCCGACCCTCGGTGATGTTGTCCAGCATCGCGAGTTCCTCCGCGAGCCGGATCGGATTCTTGCGGAGCGCCGGCAGATTCCCGAAGAACGCGATCGTCGTGTCGTCGGTACGGGCCGCCAGGTTCGACGCCGTAATGTTCGGACTCGGCTGCAGCCCGTAGGCGTTGTAGTGGTGCTCGTTGACACCGATGCCGTCGAATCCTAGCTCGGCGGCGTACTCGAGTTGGCTGAGATAGTCCTTGTAATACTGAGCCCCCTTCTCCGGATCGTACTCGTGCTCGACCCAGGGCCAGGCGGACTTCTTCTCGGTAATATCGTCGATATCCTGATACGGCATCAGGTGGAACGCAAAGGTTTCCATATGACCACTGTTCACATGGCACTACTTAATACTAACTGCTGAACGTCCGAACCGACGACAAAATTCCCGGCGGCCCGTTCGATCGAAATGATGCTGCCGACCGGCGGAAGTGTTATAGGAACTTAGCCACGTCAATAACTAACATGGGAGAAACTCCAGAAACAGATGTCGAACGGAAGAGCATCGTCCTCGAGTACTTCAGACGGCTAGATCGCGGAGGCGACTTCCTCGAGCTCTTTGCGGACGATGTCCGCGTCTTCTACCCGAAGTGGGGGATCGCGACCGGACGCGAAGAAGTCGGGGAGATGTTCGGTGATGTCGGCAGTCTCGTCACGTCGATGTCTCACGACTACGAGACGTTCAATTACGTCATCGACGGAGATATGATCGTCGTCGAGGGGACGAGTACCGGCGAAACCGCGGAGGGGAAAGAGTGGAAACCAGACGGCACACCCGGCGGTGGCCGCTGGTGTGACGTATTCGAAGTCCGGAACGGGAAGATCCAGCGCCTCTTTATCTATCTCGATCCCGATTACGCCGGAACGGACACGGAGCAATACCCCTGGCTCTAAGCGGGGGCGAGACGGAGGAGCCACGAACTCGAGGTGGAGTGAGCGTAACAACTGCAACGAGTTACGCACTCAGCACAGCCGTCGTGCGATCGAGTGTCCAGTAACCTGCAGCGGCTGCGATAGTCTTCTGGGAAACCTCAGCGGACGGGTGCGCGAAGGAGCGGACCTCCGTGGGTGGTCAGTCGGTGCTCGTGAGTCGCCTCAGCCTGCTCAGTCTGTAGACCTTCTGCGTCCGTCGGCCGATCGGCCGACGGCGGTGGTGCGTGGCCAAAAGGGTGCGACAGAGACCGCCAGCGAAGATCGACCTCCCGTAAGAGGTGCCTCCAGAGGGGCGAATGTGCCTATCGACGCTCGACGACCGTTCATACGTCTCACACGTGGTGCTGTATTTACATCGGTATGTATGTAATCCCATTTCCAACGTTAATAATTAAATAGGGCGTTAGAAGCATTGGACAACCAGGTAGAATATGAATTAGCAGAATGATGACGAAGGGCGAAACGGCTGTTAGACTGTCCATGATTCGCGCGTCGACCGGACTGGCGTTCGCTTTCGGCCGCGTCGCGGAGTAGCCGTCGTTCTCGCCGGGCGACGCGAACCGCCGATACTGAAAGCGGCTGTATCGAAGTTCGTTTCCCGGCATTGTGCTACGTTTCCGTGTGCGATCAGCGCTGTCGTGCGTTTTCTCAGCGGTGACAGTGAAGTACTCGACCTCCGTTCGATGAGGTGGGAGTGTGGGTTTCGGTGTCCGATTCTCGCGCGGAGTTTCAGATCCACGAACGCGAGTATCAACCGCCGACGGAGGGTTTTAGAGCGTGGCTCGGTCGCTGTGGTGGTGTAACTACCCCTGAAGAGAGACAGTAGCGGTCAGTACTCCTTCTCAACACGCCCCACCCAAAATCGTGGGTGTGAAAACCCGAAAATACCTCTTCAGGAACGGCGCGGACTATCGGGTGCGAGCGCATCGTCGTACAGGGTGAGGTAGAGGTCGCGAATCTCCTCGGTAGTCGGTTTCCGTGGATTGTTGTCCGGCGATCCCGAGTCGATAGCGTCCTGGGTCATTTCGTCGACGACATCGAGGTACTCCTCTCGAGTGGGTATCTCGCCGAAATCGTCGAGATATCCCGTTAACGAGAGGTCCTCACAGAGTTGAAGGACCGCGTCAGCGGCCTCGTCGGCCGCCGCTCGAGTTCGATCGTCGTCGTCCGCAGCGCCAAGAATGCGGGCGACGGTGGCGTACTTTTCGGGGGCCGCCATTGCGGAGAACTCTACGACGTACGGAAGGATGAGAGCGTTCACGAGACCGTGGGGGATGTGCAACTGTGCGCCGAGCGGACGCGCCATCCCGTGAACGAGCGCGACTGAGGAGTTCGTAAACGCCTGCCCGGCCTGGAGTTGGCCCACGAGCATATCCGCACGAGCGTCGAGGTCATCCCCGTTAGCCCACGCAACCGGGAGCGACCGAGCGATACGCTTCATGGCTTCTTCGGCGAAGCCGTCAGGGATGCTGTACGAGTGTACCGAGACGTACGCTTCGATGGCGTGTGTGAGAGCGTCGATCCCCGTAAAGGCAGTGTGACTGCGAGGAAGCGAGACGGAGAGTTCCGGATCCTCGATCGCGACGTCCGGGACAACGTTCTGCGAGACGATGAGGAACTTCGTTGACGTGGATTCGTCGCTGACGACGACCGACCGGGTCGCCTCGCTCCCGGTCCCGGCGGTCGTGTTGACGGCGATGAGGGGCGGCGTCGGGTTCGGTACCCCTTCGTACCCCGCTTTGTCGACGCCGAAGTCTCGGATCTCGCCGTCGTTCGCGGCGAGAATCCCGACGCCCTTTCCGGTGTCGATGGAGGAACCGCCGCCGAACGTGAGTATCACATCGCAGTCGCGATCGGCCCAGAGCGCGTGCGCCTCCTCGATGTTCTCGACGGTCGGATCCGGACGCACGTCTGTATAGACCATCGTCTCGATGCCCGCGTCCTCGAGGATGGAGAGAACCCGTTCACCGTGGATATCGAATATCTGTTCAGTAGCGATCAACAGGACCCGTTCGCCGTGAAGCGACGCGTAGTCTCCGATCTGGTCGACCGCACCGACACCGAAGACGACGTTGCTTGGCGATACGACCGTTCGTGTCTCCCGTGAGAGGACTGTGTCGTGTGTCACAGTATCTACCATCCGTGTTCCGACAATTAATTCTTCTGGATCTCCGAAACAGAGACGGAAATTGGCACCGCACGCGTCTACTGAGGGGTGAAAGGACGCCGACGGCCTCGCTCGTTACTGGACGGTCCATCACCGCCGTTAGAACAGACCCTATACTTTATGTTGTGGTAGGGGATATGGCTGGCTATGCTAACGGTTAGCGGTGTTACCAAACGCTTCGGCGGGTTGACCGCAGTCGACGACGTCAGTCTCAGCATCGACCGCAACGAGATCGTCGGCCTGATCGGCCCCAACGGGGCGGGAAAGACGACGCTTTTCAACACGATCGCCGGAGTGTATGCGCCGGAGACGGGCTCGATCGCGTTCCGCGGGGAAGAGCTGATCGGGAAGGGACCCCACAAAATCGCACAGCACGGTATCACCCGAACCTTCCAGACGGCGCGAACGTTCAACGAATCCACGGTGCTCGACAACGTCCTCGCCGGCGCTGTGTTCGGAAAGGAGGACCCCGATACGATGGCGGAAGAACGAGAGAACGTCCGGCGGTATCTCGAGTTCATCGGTCTCGACGAGAAGGCCGACGAGGATGCGAGCAGCCTCACGATCGCTCATCGAAAACAACTCGAATTAGCGCGAGCGCTCGCGTCGGAGCCGGAGCTCATTCTGGTCGACGAGATCGGAAGTGGATTGACACCGACCGAACTCGACGAACTATCCCGAAATCTCCGACAGACCCGGGACGAATTCGGCATCTCCGTGTTCTGGATCGAACACGTGATGGACGCGATCATGAACGCGACCGATCGAATCATCGTCCTCAATCAGGGGCAGAAAATCGCCGACGGAACGCCGACGCAGATTCAACAGGATAGCCACGTCGCCGAGGCGTACCTCGGAGGTGCGGAGGCGTAATATGATCTCGGTAGAAGAGATCGACGTTCACTACGGCGATCTCCAGGTGCTGTGGGAACTCTCGCTCGAGATCAGAAAGAGCGACTCAATCGTCGCGATCGTCGGTCCGAACGGAGCGGGGAAGACGACCCTCCTCAAGACGCTCTCGGGGGTGCTCAGGCCGACGAACGGTAGTATCGAAATGTTCGGCGAGGAGACGCACGATCTCCCTCCGAGCGCAATCGTCCGGCGGGGGTTCGTCCACGTGTCGGAAAAAAGAAACCTGTTCCACGATCTGACGGTGTACGAGAACCTCCGAATGGGCGCGTACACGCACCGTGACGACTTCGAGGAGACCTACGAGGAGGTCGTCGACATGTTCCCCGTTCTCGAGGAGCGCCGCGACCAGAAGGCGGGGACGCTCAGCGGCGGCGAACAGCAGATGCTCGCGATCGGACGCGGGCTGATGGCACACCCGAACGTCTTAGCGCTTGACGAACCGTCCGGCGCGCTCGCGCCGCAGTTGGCGGATCGGGTCTTCGAGAAGATAGCGGAGATCAGCGAAGAGATCACGGTCATCCTCATCGAACAACACGTCGATCGAGCCCTCGAGCTTTCGGATCGCGTCTACCTGCTCGAGAACGGTCGAATCGCGACCGAAGGGACCGGGGCCGAGATGCTCGAAAGCGCTCACGTGAAAGAGACCTACCTGAGTAGCTGAACGCCTCGTTCGAACCGCGAGATACTACCCCGAAGTACCGACGGAGCGGTAGTTCACCGTCGACCCAACCACGTCAACTGTTATCAATCCACAAATTTTAATACGTATTGGGCCACTTGAGGAGATGGCAGTATGACTAGAACGCCTAAGACGCGCATGAACAGACGTAACTACATTAAAGCAGCTGGCGCCGGCGTCAGTACGTCGATCCTCGCCGGGTGTTTCATCAGCGACGAGGAGAGCGGTGATACGATCACGATCGTCGCCCTCGAACCGCTGTCGGGCGTGTTCTCGGTGTACGGTTCGCGGCACCGAGACGGTGCCGAATTCGCGGCCGAACAGATAAACGCCGACGGCGGCGTCCGCGATCAGGACATCAAGATCGACGTCGTCGACACTGAAGGCACGGCCCAGGAGACGGTGACGGCCTTCACGGAGGCGATCGACCGGAACAACGCAGTCGCGGGGATCGGACCGGGCGCGTCCGAGGCGGCGATTCGGGGCGGCGACGTCGCACTACAAAACGAGGTCCCGCTGTACCTCCACGCAGCAGGTGCCGTCGCAGCGAACCCGCGAGACAACGACTTCGTCTTCCGGACGAGCCTTCCCGCGACCCCAACGGTCGGGAGAGCGCAGGCACAGATTATCGAAGAGGGAGGGTACAACAACATCGGCGTCATCTTCGAGGACGGCGTCTGGGGGGACGAGTACGGCGCTGCGATAGACGAGTACTTCCCCGACGACATCACCCTCACTACCGAGACCGCACCGATTCCCGAAACGGACTTCGTCCCCTTGCTGCGCGGATTCCCCGACGACACCGAGGTGATACTCGGCAGCGGTCACCCGGCGGGTGTCAGCAGCATGTACAACCAGGTGTACGAAGTCGGTCTCGACCCGGATCTGTACCTCGGTGCCATCACGCCGATGGAGGCGGACTACGACGCGCTCGGAGACGGCATCGAAGAGTCGTTCGCCTCGTTCAACGCGACGGATATGTACAGCGACGACTACGCGGACGTGGCGTCGACGTACCTGGAGGAAACCGGAGACGTCTTCGACCACGCGCAGGTCAACGGGTACGTCTCGGTTCGGTTGATCGCCGACTCGATAGCGGAGGCGGGATCGGCCGATCCGGTCGACATCGCCGAGGCGACGCGAACGGGCTCTTTCGACCTCCTGTTCGGTTCGCCGATCGAGTACACGGAGTGGGGAGAGGTCGAGAATTCGGTTCAGATCTACAACTCCTTTACCATCGGCGAGTCGCCGGACCACTGGCCCGACGTCGGCTTCGCCCCGGAAGAAACGTTCCGGACGGATCCGCTCCCGGCGTACGAGCCCGGCGAACTTGACATATAAACGCTGTTTCATGCCAATTTCGTACCGGCGAATCCGATCTCGAGGCGGCATATCGGGACGCCTGCTGACGTCTTCTCGTACGCTCACCCACTGTTCGACGCTTGTTCCTGTAACTGCTACGACGCCAGTGTGACACGCTGTCCGATCGTTCTCGGTGAAATATCGACGGGCGATATCGGAACTCGCGTCGCACCGCCCCGCGTCCGGATCGGCGCTGATCTCCTCGAGCGAGCGGTCTCCACCACCGTTTCGCCGGCGTGAGAGCCGAAACGAACGGAAGCAGCCGGCTACGAACGGACCAGCAGATCGGTGGCGCGCTGCCTGACGCCGTACTTGTCGAGGTACCGCTCGGCGAAGGGGACGAGTCCCTGTCGGAAGTAGAGGAAGAGCGCCATGAGTAACAGCCCGAAGAGAATCGAACGGTACTCGGCGAAGTTCCTGAGTTGCTCGTTCAGGTAGATGATCACCGCCGCACCGATGAGCGGTCCGTACATCGTCCGGAGCCCACCGACGATGAGCATGATGAGAATCATCACGTCGATGTTGTTGAACGTGAACGTGCCGGGGCCGATGAACCCCGAGAGCTGGCCGAAGAACGGACCGGCCAGTCCGATAGCGAACGTCGCGATGAACCCGGCGATCACCTTGTACTTGACGACGTTGAGCCCGATGGATTTCGCCGCCGTCTCGTCCTGGCGAATCATCTCGAACGCGAGCCCGTACTTCGAGTTCATTAGATACTGGTAGAGCGCCAGTAGCGCGAGGAGGATCGCACCGAGAGTGTAGAAAAGGACGATGTCCTCGGTGAACCAGGGGAGGTTCTCGAGCGGCCGAATTCGGAGGTCGTTGAACACGAGACCCGTGACGCCGCCCGTGATATCTCGCAGACTGTTAATCAACTCGATGAGGGAAAACTGCAGCGCGAGCGTGAGAATCGAGATGACGATGACCGTGAGATTGCGGATGGCCGCGACGTAGGTCACGACGATACCGACGATCCCGGCGAAAGAGGCACCCAGTAGGAGGGTGATCCAGGGGGAAACGCCGAGCCACTGTGCTCCGAGGGCCGTCGTGTAGGCGCCGATCGCAGCGACTGCTCCCGTAAACAGGAGCAACTGATCGGTGTGGCCGAAGACGATGTTGAGCGCCGTCGTCAGGATCGCGTACAGCGCCATCAGAATGAAGATACGCGCGATGTAACTCATACCGGGAGCGAAGAATAGCGGTGGAATGAGCGCCAGTACGAGCGCGACGATCGCGAGGTGGTAGTAATTCCGGTTCATTGTATCCCCTCCGGTTTAACGAGTAACGCGCCGATCGCGATGCCGAACAGCGCTATCGTCGAGATATACGCGCCGAGATACGCGCTGATGAACGTCGTCAGTATCCCCAGACCGATACCGGCGACGACCACGCCGAGAATGCTGGTGACGCCACCGACGATCGAGACGATAACGGCGGTGATAGTCAGGTCGAACGCGCCGGCGACGCTGGTCTCGAACGATGTCCCGTACAACACGCCGGCGACCGCAGCGATGGCAACGCTCAACACGAAAACGAACGTCCGCATTCGTTTGGTGTCGATGCCACAGAAGAGCGCACCGGTTTCGTCCTGCATTATCGTCCGCGTCGCCAGACCGGTGTACGTGCGGCTGAAAAAGAGGTACATCCCCGAGAGTATTATCAGTGAAGCGACGATTATGAGTATCGAACTTCCCCTGATGAACGCACCGGATAGTTCTACCGTATCGATGTGAATCGGGACGGAGAACTCGCCGGAATATCGCAGCGAGAGCGCGCCCTGAAGCGCGATCGACAGCCCGAGGGTCGTGAAAATGCCTAGCAGAAGGCGCTCGTCTCCCTCGGATCGGTAGACCAGTTGGAGGAGGGTTCGATCGAGAAACAGTCCGAACGCCGCCGTCACGGCAATCGCGATGACTGCCGCAACGACGACGGGGACACTGCCGGTCAGTTCGAACGTGAGCAGGATCGCGATAACTGTGAACGCGCCCAGCGCCAGATTCAAAACCCCGCCGAGTCCAAACACGAGCGTAATTCCCAACCCGAGCATCGCGTATAAGAGCCCGATACTGATCCCGTCTACGAGTAACGCACCTATTCGTACGAGTGTATTTGTCGCCATTATCGTCGACCATCTCCCAGTGGGAGAGACAATTTCTTATATGTTTTGGTAATTGGGAACACACACCATTCGGAATGGGTCCGTGTTCCCGAAACCGCGTTAGGGACTGGCGACTCGATCGGCTACTCGGGCCCGAAACTCTCTATCTCGACGGTATCGAGGTCGATTCCGGCCCGAGAGAGCGCGTCTCTCGCCTCTTCGACGAACTGTTGGAAGCCAAATACGTATATCTCGAACGCCGAGGGATCGATCGAGTCGACTGCCTCCTCGAGATCGTCCGAGAGAACGATCGTTGCACCGCGTTCTTTCAGGGTATCGAGGCGATCCCCGTGTGGCGGTTGGTCGCCACCGTAAACGATCGTCACATCGTGATCCAGCCGCCGGGCGCGCTCGGCGATACCGACCGCCGGACCGATACCGGGCCCGCCCGCGAACACGAGAGCGACGCCGTCGTCGACGTACTGGATGTCGCCGAACGGTCCCTCGACGGTGATCGTCTCTCCGAGCGCGCGTTCGACGAGCCACGGACCGAGCGTCCCGTCGGGATCGACCGCAACCGTCATTTCGAATCGCTCCTCGACGTCGGGGGAGGAAATCGTGTAATATCCGGTCTCTTCCTCGCCGTTGATGGTTGCTCGAACCAGTACGAACTGTCCGGGGTACGCCTCGAAATCGGTCGGCGCTTCGACTTCGATAGCGGCGGTCTGGTCACCGACGTCCTCGAGCCTGGTGATTCGTAGTTCCGGCATACCTACCCCTCCAAGCGTACAGAGCATAAAGATTCGGTCGCGGCGCTACACCTCGAGGGCGAACTCCCGGAGTTCGCGGTTGAACCGCTCAGGTCGCTCCCAGAACGGTGAGTGGCCCGTTTCCGGATAAGCGGAATACGCCGCGTCGTCGATGAGATCGGCGTACTGTCGCGAGGCCGCGGGGAGCACGACGTCGTCTTCGTCGCCGTGCGTGAGGAGGACGGGGACGTCCAGATCCGCGAGTTCGGTCTCGTGGCTCACCGTTCGGTCGCGGAGGCTGTCGCGTACGTGCGGCGGGACGACGACGTTGTATCCCAACATGTACGCTCGGTCTTCCGGCGAGAGGTCGTTGTAGACGCACAGCTCCACGAACTGCCGCATCGTTTCGACGCTCTCTTCGACATCGGTTGAAACGAATCCCGACACGAGATCGATGTACTCCGGTCCGAGACGCTCGGTCGCCATCTCGGTTCCGATCGATGAGACCGCGCCAACGAGGTTGATGCCAGCAATCCCGTCCGTTCCGAAAGTCTCGACGTAGTCGAGAACCACTAATCCGCCGTACGACCAGCCGACGAGAATGCAGTCTTCCAGATCGAGCGCCGTTATGACCGATCGAATATCCTCGGCCCACAGTTCGGACTCCTCGTACGCGTCGCGGGGATTGTCCGAGTCGCCGTGGCCGCGGTTGTCCATCGCGATCAGTCGGAGATCCTCCGTGAGTGGCGACTCGAATTGCTTTCGCCAGCACAGCCGACTCTGGGAGTAGCCGTGAACGAGCAACACCGGCCGGCCGCTTCCGACCTCCTCGACGCGAAGCGCCAAATCGCCGCTATAGACGGTGTGGGAAACCATGGTAACACATCTCTCCCGACGCGTATTCATGTTTGCGATCACAGCCGTCAGTTCGGTTATCGGCCGAAATCTCACGATCGCCGCGAACGGACTCGAGCCGACTCCGATCCCGGTCGACTGATCAGAGCCTTTATCTCTGATCCTGGGTATTGTGAACACATGTCTGACCTACTGACCGGAAAGACAGCTGTCGTAACGGGCGGTGCGAGCGGCATCGGCCGCGGTATCGCACTGAAACTGGCCTCCCACGGCGCAGATATCGTCGTCGCCGACCTGCGAGAGACGCCACGAACACGGGAGACGACACCGACGCTGGAGGCGATCGAAGCGGAGACCGGTTCGCAGGGTCGCTTCGTCGAATGCGACGTGACGAACTACGAGGACGTGGTCGACGCGGTCGATGCGGCGGACGAGTTCGGCGGAATCGACGTGATGGTCAACAACGCGGGTATCGTTCATCCAGTCGAGTTCTTCGAAACCGACGACGACGACTTCGAGGCGCTCGTGAGCGTCAACCTGAAGGGCGCGTACTTCGGCTGTCAGGCCGCCGGCGAGCGAATGCTGGAAAACGGCGACGGGTCCATCATCAACGTCGCGAGCACCGCCGCGGAACAGGGTTTCGTCGAACCCGGCTCCATCCTCTACTGTGCGGCGAAAGGCGGCGTGAAATCGATGACGTTCGCGATCGCCGACCTGCTCGGACCGGAGGTGCGGGTGAACGCGATTCAGCCGGGGTTCACCGACGAGACCGGACTCGCCGAAAACCACGACGCCGAAGCCGCGAGGGCTCGAGCGGCCGAAACGTCGCTGGATCGCCTCGGAAAACCGGACGATCTGGGCAACGTCGCCGTCTTCCTGGCGAGTGATCTCTCGTCGTACGTGACCGCGGAAGGGATCCTGGTCGACGGCGGCTGGGTTAATACCGGTGGCCCCTGACGGCCGTTCGTCGATTACGCGAGTCCGCTTTGGTTCCATTCCCCAGTTTTCCGTCGCTACGACTGACCGACGATCCGAGAGGTGCGACCCACACGCGCGATTAGGATTATCGATTGTTTGCGGTCAGAACGCCACGTCTCCGACAGTTCGGTCCCGAAGCCGCCTCGGTGAGCTATCGGCTCGGTGCCGCAGTCGTCACGACTCGTAACCGACCAAAAGTATCGGGTCGGCCGTCTGTGAGAACCTGAGATTTATTATATCAGGCAAGGTATCGGTTACCATGGTGTGCGACTGATCGGTCGAGATGCTACCATGGAGAACAAGACAAAATGACAGAAGTAGTAGATATGGAGTACGCGATTTCGGAGGCCGTCGACGATGGACAGAGCCTGTACCTCGGTGGGTTCACCCATCTCATCCCGTTCGCCGCCGGCCACGAGATAATTCGCCAGGGGTACGAGGACCTCGACCTCGCCAGGGCGACGCCGGATCTGGTTTACGACCAGATGATTGCGGCGGGTTGTGCGAGTACGGTGACCTTCTCTTGGGCGGGAAATCCCGGCGTTGGCAGCCTCCGCGGGTTCCGACGGGCAGTCGAGGACGGAGTCCCGAACGAGATCGCGATCGAAGAGTACTCTCATTTCGGGCTCGTTTCCCGGCTGGCCGCCGGCGCACAGGACCTCCCGTTCCTCCCGCTCCGGACGTTCATCGGATCGGACTATCCGGACCACACTGACTCGATCAGGATCCTCGAGAACCCATACGACGACGGACCGGACGAGATTCCGGTGGTCCCGCCCCTCAACCCGGACGTCGCGATCGTTCGCGCCCAGCGAGCGGACGAAGAGGGGAACGCGCAGGTGTGGGGAATCGTCGGCGAGATAGTGGAGGCAGCGTTCGCCGCCGACACCGTCGTGTTGAGCGTCGAAGAGATCGTAGACAAACGGGTCATCCGGAGCGATCCGAACAGAACGCTCGTTCCAGGAACCGCGGTCGACTACGTAGTTGAGGAGCCGTACGGATCGCATCCGTCGTACGCACAGGGGTACTACGACAGAGACAACGAGGCGTACCTCGAGTGGGATCGCCGATCCGAGACGCACGAATCGACGACGGAATGGCTCGACGAGTGGGTGTACGGCGTCCACGATCGGGCCGAGTATCTCGAGAAGTTGACAACCGAACGGTTCCTCGACCTGCAGCCGCAGACGAGCTACGCGACACCGATCGATATGGGTGACTACTGACGATGACCGAGTATACTGATACCGAACTGATGATCTCTCGCGCGTCACAGGAACTGCAAGACGGCGACACGACGCTCGTCGGGGTCGGAATCCCCAACCTCGCCTGCAACCTCGCGAAACGAACGCACGCGCCGGACCTGGAGATGATCTACGAGTCGGGAACCATCGACTCGAACCCGTCGAAATTACCCCTCTCAATCGGGGATCCCGTCCTCGCGACGGGCGCTCGGAGCATCGTCCCGATGATACAGGGGTTCGGCTACTACCTCCAGTCCGGACGCATCGACGTCGGCTTTCTCGGGGGCGCACAGATCGATCGGTACGGAAACATCAACTCGACGGTCATCGGCGACTACGACGATCCGACGGTGCGCCTTCCCGGCAGCGGTGGTGCATGTGAGATCGCGAGCAACACGGATCGAACGATAATCATTACGCCGCACAGTCGCCGTCGATTCCCGGACGAAGTCGATTTCGTCACGAGTCCCGGCTACGTCGGCGGTCGTACCAACCGCGAGCGACTCGGCCTCCGGGGCGGTCCCGAAGCCGTCATCACGGACAAAGCGGTGATGCGGTTCGACGACGGCGGCGAGATGTACGTCGAGTCGCTGCATCCCGGCGTGACGAGAGACACCGTCCAGCAGGCGACCGGATGGGAACTGCAATTCAGCTCCGAACTCGTCGAGACGAACCCACCGACCGAGCGGGAGATCGATCTCATCCGGAACGATCTGGATCCGGACGGCGTCTACACGGATTGAACACCGCGTCACCTCGTCGGTTATCCGCTCTCGAGGTCGCTCGAGGGTTCCTGACAAACGTTCTTAATGTGCCGATAGGTAACAATGCTAACAAAAGTTATTTGAGGATGCCTTCGATATCTATTGGTGGAGCATACCATGCCAGAGATTCCAGGGATACACCACGTGACAGCGTTCTGTGACGACCCACAGGAGAACTACGACTTCTTTACGAACGTCCTCGGGATGCGCTTCGTCAAGCGAACGGTTCGCTTCGACGTCCCCGAAAAGATCTACCACCTCTACTACGGAGATGAAGAAGGGACGCCCGGCACCATCGTGACCTACTTCCCGATGACCAACATGCCCATGGAAGCGGGCATGGTCGGCAAGGGAATGATGCGCTCGGTCGGTCTGACGATCCCCGAGGGTTCAGTCGACTACTGGACTAACCGCTTCGAAGAACACGATATCGAGTTCACGGTCGACGAACGCTTCGACGAAACTGCCATCGAATTCACGGATCCCGACGGTCTCCCGTTCGAACTTGTCACCGGTGAGTCCGACATCGAACCGTGGACCGATGACAGCGACGTCCCCGCCGAACACGGCATCCGCGGGATGTTCAGCACGACGCTGCACTCGAACGATCCCGCCGGCACCATGGACGTCCTCGAGACGATGGGGTGGGACCGCGTCGGCGAAGCCACTCACCCACAGGCGGGCGACCGCATCCGCTACGAAGCGCCCAGCGACGCGCCGTGTGCGACGACGGTCGACGTCCTCATCCGCCCGAACGCGCCGCAAGGCCGGATGGGAATCGGCACCTACCTTCACGTCGCCTTCCGCGTCGCCAACGGCTGGGAACAGGACGAGATCAGCGACCGGCTCCGCGAAAACGGCTACATCACTACTTCGACGAAGGATCGCGACTACTTCCACTCGCGGTACATCACCGAACCCGGCGGAGCTATCTTCGAGTACGCGACCGACGGCCCCGGCTTCACCATCGATCAGGATCCCGAAGACTACGGCGACGAACTCAAAGTTCCCGACTGGCTCGATGTCGACATCGAGCGGATCGAAGAGATGCTGCCACCCCTCGAGACCAACTGACCTGATCAGTTTCGACTCCGTTTTTCGCGTCAGTGGTGCCGCCGCGATGCGGTCGACGCCGCACCAACGCTTATTGCAGCTGGCTTGAAACTATACCTCGACATGCGAGCAGCACGATATTACGGTCCGAGGGACGTCCGCGTCGAAGAGATCGAACCGGAAACGGTCGGTGCGAACGACGTCCGGGTCGAGGTCGCGGCGTGTGGAATCTGTGGCTCCGACCTCCACGAGTACGCCGCCGGGCCGATCACGATACCCGAAGCGCCCCATCCCGTCACCGGCGACGCGATTCCGATCACGATCGGACACGAAATCGGCGGGACGATCGTCGAAACGGGAGCCGACGTCGCCCTCGAGGAGGGGACGAACGTCGCCGTCAACCCGATCGTCTGGTGTGGCGACTGTCAGTACTGCGACGAGGGAAACTACCATCTCTGTCAATCGGGCGGCTTCGTCGGTCTCTCCGGGGGAGGCGGCGGCTTCTCGGAGAACGTCGTTGTCTCCGCCGAAACGGTCGTCCCCGTTCCGGACGACGTCCCGGCGGAACTCGCCGCGCTCGTCGAACCGTTCACGGTCGGCGTCCACGCCGTCGAACAGTCGGGTCTCGGACCCGGCGATACCGCCGCCGTCTTCGGAAGCGGCCCCATCGGACTCACGGTTCTTCAGGCCGCTCTCGCGGCCGGCGCGGGACCGGTGTACGTGTCGGAACCACTGGCGACTCGACGGACGCGAGCCGCGGACTGCGGTGCCGACGTAACTATCGATCCGAGCGACGGTGATCCCGTCTCATCCATCCGCGACGAAACCGGCGGCGTCGACGTCGCGTTCGAGGTCGCCGGTGTCGAGCAGTCGCTCAATCAGGCACTCTCCGTGACGAGATCCGGTGGAACGACGACCATCGTGAGTCTCTTCGAGGACTCGGTCTCCATCGAACCGACCGACATCGTGGTCGCCGAGCGAACCGTCGTCGGAACGGCGGCGTTCGAGGGAGGACCGCTTTCCGACCGCGAGTTCGGAACGACCGTTCGGAATTTCGCGACCGGCGATTTCGACCCGGAATCGCTCGTGACCTCACGGATCGATCTCGAGGATATCGTCGAGGATGGATTCGAGACGCTTATCGAGGGCGAAAGCGACGAAGTGAAGATCCTGGTCCGACCGTAACCGGATTCGATACCGACGACCTCCGCGAGCGATATTCGGTTACCGTGAACCGAACCTGCTGACGGACTTCTGTGAGTGGGTGATATTCAACTCCACCTCGTTGACGAGGCTCAGAATCATTTCGGCGACGTCCTCTTTCAGGTACTCGTCGTCCATCCGATGGCGCGGCCCCGCGACGGAACACGCGCCGATGACGGTATCGTCGGGGACGACGGGGACCGCGACGGCGACGAGCCCGTCGGTACTCTCCTCCCGATTGAGCGCGTAGCCGCGCTCGCGAATCCGCTCGAGTTCCGCCATGAAGTCCGCTTCGTCGGTTATCGTGTTCTCCGTCGCCTCCGGGAGCCCGACGGCATCGATATGGCTCCGCACCGCCGCTTCCGAAAGCTGGGAGAGGATGGCCTTTCCGCCCGCGTTCTGGTTGGGATAAAGTCGGCGGCCGAGACGAGTCCGCGTGAAAACGCCCTGCGTTCCGTTTTCGCGAAACAGAGTGATCACCCGGCCACCCTCGAGGATAGCGAACAGCGCTACTTCGTTCGTCTCCTCTGCCAGTTCCTGAACTCGAGGTTTGATGATCTCCGAGCCGACGTAGCGCGATCGGAGCCAGCCGCCGTAGTCGAGAAACCGAAACCCGAGTTCGTATTCGCTCCCGTCCTTGACGACGAATCCGTGTTTCGTCAACGTCGTCAGGTGTTTGTACACGGCTCCCTTCGAGAGGCCAGTCTCCTCGCCGATCGCCGCGACTTTTCCTCCCTCCATCCGCCTGAGCGTCTCGAGAATCGCAATTGCCGTTTCGACCGACTGTACGCCCGATTTGGTGTGGTCATCGTTATCTTCGTTCATAGCCACCAGTTACTCGTCGTACCTCGTATATTTTACTGTTAGTAGACGGGATCCGAGTTCCTTGTACGCACAGAAACTACAAGCGATGACATGGTGAAAATATCTCCCGTGAGAGAGAAACGCACGAGAATAGTTGACACTACACAATTCACGTTCCGCTGCAGCAACAGCGAACACGCCCGATGAACGGCCTGAGGACGAGTGTTCACCAGTAGTGCAATTGCTGTACCGGTCATGTGAGGTGTAATTTCGTTCTGAGTCGCTGTCGAGTTGAGTGGAAAGGTACACAAAGAGGACACGCGACGCCTCAAACGTGAACATGTGCGGAGGTTCGGGACGCAGTACCGGTATCCTACCGTAAACCGTGATTTGGGGGAACGATTCCGTTCACGTTCTGATTCGCCTCCGCGATCGGCTTTCCCATAACAAATGTAATGCTGTTATACCAACCGGGTATTTCCGTAACAGTGGTACTACTGTTATGGCAGTCCTCTCGAATGAGACTGCTAATTGCTGTGGGTCTCGGACCCGGACCGGAGCAACGAGGCCCGCGAGCGTCGATATCCGACGCAGCCGAAAAGTATTTTTCCGACTCGTCCGACCCTGTGCAGTATGCCCGCGACGGACGATGACTTGGACGAAACTCGAGGGCAATTACGAGCGGATAACGGATATATAGGAGCGTCTCGGTATCGCTTCGATCGGTCGTTCCGACGCACGCTGGAGAGCGACGGTGCCGATGGATTGTTCGGTTCTCCCTCGACCTCGCCAGCCCCCGTTTCCGAGTATGTAGGATTTTTATTGTAGGAAATGAATAGCGGTATCATGGGGGACAAAATCCAAACGCGGTCGAAAACGACGGAAACATCGCTCGAGATCGTCGGTACAATTCGCGAACAGGAAGGTACGAGTATCGCGGAGCTGTCCGAACATGTGGGACTGTCCGAGAGCACGGTTCATCGGCATCTGGTTTCACTGCAGGAGTACGACTACGTCGTGAAAGACGAGGACCGATACCACATCGGGTTCCAGTTTCTTACGTTGGGTGGCTACGCACAGCAGCGCGTTACCGCCTACCCGGTGATCAAAGAGAAGGTGGATCAACTCGCAGAGAACACGGGGGAACGCGCCCAGTGTATTGTCGAAGAGAACGGACAGCGAGTGTACCTCTACACGGAGGTCGGCGAAAGCGCCGTCCAGACGGGTGCCCATATCGGACGGCGTGGCCCCTTACACGTGAGCGCGGCCGGAAAGGCGATACTCGCCAATCTCCCGGACGAGCGAGTCGACGAGATAGTCGATACGCACGGGTTTGCGGGCGGAACGCAGAACGGCATTTCGACTCGAGCGGAACTGGAGGAAACGCTTCGAGCGGTTCGCGACAGGGGGTACGGGCTCAACGAACAGGAGACGACAGAGGGCGTCAACGCCATCGGTGCGCCGATCATGGACAACAGTGAGGAAGTCATCGGCGCGCTGAGCGTCTCGGGACCGGCGAGTCGACTCACGGAGGAGCATCTGGTCGAGACCGTTTCCGAAGAAGTGTTGTCGGCGACTAACGAGGTCGAACTCTATATCGCCCATTCGGTCTGATTACGTCCTGGCATAACGATCCGTGCTCAACCGACCAATCGAAACCGTCGATCGAGTTGCGGACACCAGCAGTTACTGCCGCCGTTTTGCGTTCGTTTCACAGCGTGTCTCGAGTCTCGAAATATCGTTGCGGCCCGCGACCGCTCGACAACCAATCCTAATCCGTGGGACTGGATGAACGACGTTTACGGATGTAACCGGATTCTTCGCGCCTGTTACCGCGGAACGGTGGGTAACCGATCTCCCGTGTTTCGATCGACTTCGTATCGCGGAGCGTTCGAGAAGACGAGCCGTCAAGTCGAATCCGATGACCTTCTTCGAAGACAGTGACCGTCGGATACGGTTCGAGAACGAACCGGACGGGAGCTGAACGACTCGTCGATCAGTCGAGAACGTCGCGGGGATTCTCGTACACCACTTGCCGAATCGTCTCGACGTCGAGCCCCATCCGGTACATCTCGAGGATCGTCCGCTTGAAGGCGAACACGTCGCTCCGGAGTACGCCCGCGCTGTCGGTTTCGACCAGGATACGATCCGGACCGTATTCCGCGATCACTTCGGCGACGTCGGTGGGCGTGACGCCGAGCAGCCACGGGTAGCTGACGGTAAAGCTGAGGTAGCAATCGGTGTTCTCCAGGACGTACGGCGCGATTTTCTTGTCCGCGTGGGACAACACCAGTTGCTCGTCCGGCAGTCCCGCGTCGTCTTTCAGGTCGATGTCGATCTCGATCGCTTCCCGTTTCGGATAGTCCAACGTCAGGACCGGCTCCTGTTGCAGGGAGAGGTCCAGTTCGTACCCCGGGATATCTCCGCGCACTCGATCCGGGAAATCGACGTCCTCGAGATCGGCGGGCGTGTGTAGGATCGCCGGGAGATCGTGGTCCGCGGCGATCTCGAGTTGCCGTCTCGTGACGTCTTTCTGGCTCTCCAGATCCCAGCCGGCGACGTGTTGTGCCTCGGTGATGCCGATCTCTCCGATCGCAGCGACCTCCTCGAGTTCGCAGTAGTCCGGCAGGACGTCGAGGAGATCCTCGTAGTTCTCGACGCGCGCTCCGGTGTGGATCCCGATACCGACGTTCGCGTCCAGCAGATGCGATTCCCGGATCTGTGCGAGTCGGCTGAGCGCATCGTCCCAGAGGTATCGGACGTCCTCCGGCGCTACGGGCTTGTAGGGCGTCCAGTAGTACGCCGCGGCCATCATCACCATCGACCGACAGCCGCTGATCGCGAACTTCTCGCGCTCGTTCCACGAGAGCGTATGGGCGTGGTTGTGAATGTCTATCCACGGCATGCTGGTCAGTTCCGGCGGAATCGGTTCGCTCTCCTCGAGACTGTACTCGGCATCCGTCGGACGCCGCGTGGGATACTTCCGTGTCATGGTCAGCTAGTGTACCGGCAGGTGTTTATAAGTTCACTGACCCCATCGATACCGATCGTTGCGGTGTCGCCGTCGGTGAGAAGCACCTTTGGGTCGCGGACTTTCGTTCAGATGTAGATCTCGTCGTCCGAAACGACGCCCGCCCGGTACCGTTCGCGTCCGTTCGATTCGAACTGTCCGAATCCGATCGTGTTTCAGTCCCCGTTCGTCTTCAGAACAGACCCACGTTCACAGAATAGGCCCACGCTTCGCCGCCCGTCGACAGCAGAACCAGAGTTCCGCCGAGCAGGCCGACGTTCTTCAGGAAGTGGTTCAGTTCGTTCTGCCGGTCCTCTCCGGATGCGTTCCAGAAATCGTGGAACAGTGGCGTCGCAACGATGAGGAACGTGGCGAGTGCTCCCGCGGAAATCACCGGATACACCCCGAAAATGATCCCCAGAGAGCCGAGGACGAGGACGACTCCCGACGAGATCACCGACAGTGATGGAGCGAACATACCCTTGTACTGCGCGTATCCGACTCGCCCCTCGTAATCAGCGAAGTGGTTGTACCCGTTGTACAGGAACAGGAAGCCGAGCAGGAGCCGCCCGGCTAGCAGGAACTCTCCTTCAAGCGCCATTGGCTCCCCCCCGTAGCGATCGCGTTCCGTCTGACACGTTCGGCCGCTGGTCGTGAACGGTGAACATCGTTCTACTATAAGCACTGTTAACACTATACATCTTACGGCGAGAGTTACTGTCGGCTCTCGCGAGACGACGTCACCCGTTCCCAGCATTGGGATTAAGTACCACGGGCGTGTTGCTCAAGTCGTAATGAGAATCGGGCAATTCAGCGCGGGAGAAACCGAACAGCGGTGGTGCGGCGCACTCGTCGACGACGACACCGTCGTGAACCTCCCCTCGTCCGGAACGGCAGCGGGGGTCGATATCCCACGGACCCTCTCGGCCCTCCTCGAGGAATGGAACTGGAAGGAGAAGGTATCACTCGCGATCGAGTACGCGACGGAGACCGGCACGAATCGCTACAAGCTCGACGAACTCACGCGACACGCGCCCGTCGACGACCCGCAGAAGGTCGTGTGCGTCGGACTGAATTACGAGGATCACGCCGAGGAAGGCGACAACCCGATCCCCGACGAACCGGTCCTATTTTCGAAGTTTCCGACGGCGGTGACGGGACCCGGCGACGAGATCGCGTGGGATCCGGAGTACACCGAGCAGGTGGATTACGAGGCCGAACTCGTCGTCGTGATCGGCCGGGAAGCGCGAAACGTGAGCCAGGATGACGCCGAGGAGTATATCGCCGGGATCACGGTCGGGAACGATATCTCGGCGCGCGACCTGCAACACGGCGACGGCCAGTGGGTTCGCGGGAAGAGTCTGGACACGTTCGCGCCCACCGGCCCGGAGCTGGTCACGCTCGAGGAGATCGACGATCCGCACGACCTCGACATCTGGGCCGAAATCGACGGCGAACGACTCCAGGACTCGACGACGGCGAACCTCATCTTCGGGATCGACGAACTCGTCTCGTTTTGCAGTCGGGCCTTCACGCTCACTCCCGGCGACCTCATCTTCACCGGGACGCCGCCGGGCGTCGGCGTCTACCGCGACCCGCCGGTTCTCCTGGACGACGGAACGACGGTAACCATCGGCATCGACGGCGTCGGCGAACTGACGAACACGTGTCGGCAGCGGTAGCCGAGTATTCGGTGTCGAATCGGCGTCCAGAAACGACACACTTGAACCGCGACCGACGGTTTTGACGCTCTCACTCGAGAGCGGTTCGGAGGTCGTCGGCGATATCAGCGAGCGCTTCCTGCGATCGCTCGAACTCGAACGGCTCCGCGGCTAACTGGACGAAGGCGTGGATGGCGTCGTCGTAGTGGTAGTGGGAGACGTCGACACCGGCTTCCTCCAGTCGCTCGACGTATGCGAACCCCTCATCGCGGAGGGGATCGAATCCGCCCGTGACGACCGTCGCGGAAGGCAGCCCTTCGAGGTCGAAAGACAAGAGCGGAGCCGCGTAAACGTTCATCGCATCGATTTCGTGTTCGAAGTACTGCTCGTCGAACCAAGCCAGGTCAGCCTTCGTGATGAAGTATCCCTCTCCGTTCTCGTCGATCGAGCCCCAGTCCTGGTGATGGGAGACCGGCGGATAGAGAAGCACCTGATAGGCGATGTCGGGGCCGCCGCGGTCTCGAGCCATGCGTGCAACGACCGCCGCGAGGTTCCCGCCGGCCGAATCGCCGGCGACGGCGAGTTCGTCGGGGTCGCAACCGAATTCCGTCGCGTTCTCGGCGACCCACTCCGTCGCCGCGTACGCGTCCTCGACGGCCGCCGGGAAGGGGTGTTCCGGTGCGAGTCGGTAGTCGACCGCGACGACGGCGACGTCCGCGGTGTTTACGAACGTCCGACAGAACTGGTCGTGACTCTCGAGTCCGCCGGCGACGAAGCCGCCGCCGTGGAAGAACATCGTCACCGCGAACGGCTCTTGCCCGTCCGGAAGGTAGATCCGGAGCGAAAGGTCGCCGCCGGGTCCATCGATGGTTCGGTCGATAACGTCTCCGACCGGTTCGGGTTCCTCGACCGCGAACACGTCGTCGGTGATCGCTCGGACCTCCTCGACCGGCAGCTCGTGAAACGCCGGTGCGTCTTCTGACTCTTCGACGAACGCCTGTAACTGCGGGTGTGGCTCTTGTGCACGCATCACACTGTACCAAGACACTCATTCGATAAATATGTTTAGGGGAACGAGTCCTGTTCGTATCGATACGTCCTCTCGTCCAGTTCCCTTCTTGACTCGTTTCACCCCGACTTCCCCTACCTCGATAGTCACTGTCCTGAGAAGACCGCAGATGAAACGCAAAACTTCCAGAAGTCGATCGGTTGAGACTATCCAAAAAGCGGTAACAGGAACCTAACTGGTCGATATTTCGGAGAAAACTATTTTAGGATTCCCTCTAAATGTAATGATGAACCATACCATGCCAGAGATTCCAGGAATACACCACGTGACAGCGTTCTGTGACGATCCACAGGAGAACTACGACTTCTTTACGAACGTCCTCGGGATGCGCTTCGTCAAGCGAACGGTTCGCTTCGACGTCCCCGAGAAAATCTACCACCTCTACTACGGAGATGAAGAAGGGACGCCCGGCACCATCGTGACCTACTTCCCGATGACCAACATGCCCATGGAAGCGGGCATGGTCGGCAAGGGAATGATGCGCTCGGTCGGCCTGACGATCCCCGACGGATCGGTCGACTACTGGACCGATCGCTTCGAAGAACACGATATCGAGTTCACGGTCGACGAACGCTTCGACGAAACCGCCGTCGAATTCACGGATCCCGACGGTCTCCCGTTCGAACTTGTCACCGGTGAGTCCGACATCGAACCGTGGACTGACGGCAGCGACGTCCCCGCCGAACACGGCATCCGCGGGATGTTCAACACGACGCTGCACTCGAACGACCCCGCCGGCACCATGGACGTCCTCGAGACGATGGGGTGGGACCGCGTCGGCGAAGCGACCCATCCGCAGGCGGGCGACCGCATCCGCTACGAAGCGCCCGGCGACGCGCCGTGTGCGACGACGATCGACGTCCTCATTCGCCCGAACGCACCGCAGGGTCGAATGGGAATCGGCACCTACCTTCACGTCGCCTTCCGCGTCGCCAACGGCTGGGAACAGGACGAAATCAGCGACCGGCTCCGCGAAAACGGCTACATCACTACCTCGACGAAGGATCGCGACTACTTCCATTCGCGGTACATCACCGAACCCGGTGGAGCCATCTTCGAGTACGCGACCGACGGCCCCGGCTTCACCATCGATCAGGATCCCGAAGACTACGGCGACGAACTCAAAGTTCCCGACTGGCTCGAGGTCGACGTCGAACGCATCAACGAAATGCTGCCGCCGCTCGAGACCAACTGACCTGATCGGATCGTACACCGCTCTTTTGTCTCGGGCTCGAGTAGAGTCGAGAACGAGACTACGGGTCGGAGACCGTCGCCGGCTAAGATCGCTCGTTTCAGCACAGACGGAGGGACGCTGTGGGCGGTGACCGTCGGAGACGGCGACCGGAGTGCACTCCTGTTCGGTGCACTTTCTCCGAACGAACCGATCGGAGTACCGTTATTATCGGTTCGATGTTTATCGAGTTAGACGATCCATATATGTGGTCAACAATGGCTCCGGTAGGAAATTAATTGAGAGTTTAACGTTCTTGTCAGAATAATATATGTATAGTGGTTTGTTATGTATGGTGTCGAATTCGATTACGCCCGTCGCCCGTTCGAGCAGCGACGGAATCCCTTCCTCGAGTCGTTCGTCCTGGATTCGCGTCGTCGGCCCGAGATCGAGAGCGCCTCGATAACGCGGTCCGCATTACTGCATATCGGTGCCGCTGCACATCGGCGGCCCTCGACGTGTCCGCCCCCCTCGGGCGCAATTCCCCACTCGGCCATCTCGGTCGGCCGGCCGATATCATCGATGCGGTTCCGTTCCGCTGTAGCGACTCCGCCTCGTACATCGTAGGCACAGTCGTGCGGGTGAGCGGCGGCGAGAACCCGCAGTGGCGGTTCCGAACGAGGTCCGCTCACTCGAGTCGGTACTCCGCGATATAGTTCAGATTTTCGACACACGTTATAAAATGTTTTCAAAGTGAAGGTTTCGCCAAGTGTCGACGAGGAAGGCGTTCGACTCCGATGGGGCCGTTACCACGACGTGACGCGGACGTCGCGTAGCGGCCGGGCCAGGGGAATGTCGACTTGCCCGCCCGTGTAATGTGAGAGGTACAGGCCGATGATGATCTCGAGACTGCGCGTCGCTTCTTCGCCCGTCGACCCGTTCGTCGCTCGCCCGTCGAGGACGTCGACGATATGAGCGGCCGCGTTGGCGAACGCTCGCTCGTAGTCGTCCTCCCAGGTCCACGCGCCGTCGATCCCCGGCAGCGGCTCCTCGACGTGGGTACCGTCCTCGAGTCGCCAGTAGCGCCACTCGCCGTCGTCGTTGTTCAGGTACAGTTTTCCCTCGCTACCGATGAACTGGAGCGTCATCGACGAACTGTCGCGGGGAATCGTACAGTCGACGGTAACGAACGTGCCGTCGTCCATGACGACGAACCCGCCGCCGCCGGCGTCGTCGACCTGCGAGCCGGCCTCGAGACTCTCGACGGCCTCGTTCTCGCCGGTGATGTAACCCGAGACGGTCTCCGCGCGGGCGTCGAGGAGGTAGACGAGGGTATCGAGCAGGTGAGTGGAATTGCGAAGCAACTCCATGCGGAACTGCGTCGTCACCGACTGGGGGTCGCCGAGTATCTCCTCGTCCTGGATGAGCGTCCGAAGCCGCTGGAGCTTGTCGGTGAACCGAAACGAGTGATTGATGAGCAGTTCCGTCTCCGTTTCCACACAGACATCGATCATATCGCGGGCCGCCGTGACCTCGGTCGCGATCGGTTTCTCACACCAGATCAAGTCGGGGTCCGCGGCAGACCGTGCGGCATCGATAACGTGCTCGTGGTGGAGGTACGACGGCGTACAGACCGATACGATATCGAGCGATTCCGACGCGAGCATCGCTTCGGGATCGGCGTAGCGCCGGTCTGGATCGATCCCCCACGCATCGCTAAACCGCTCGAGTTTCGCCTCGTCGACGTCGGCTCCCGCGACGAGATCGATCTCCGGTTGGGCGTCGAAGCCGCCGGCGTGGCTGGCCTCGATCTTCTCCCGCCCGATCTGCGATTCGTCGTGCATGCCGAGGATCCCCATGCCGGCGATGCCCCCGGTCCCGATGATGCCTGCGGTGTAGGTCATCTGTAATCACTCGTATACGTGCAGGGAACCGGTCTGGTTCTCCTCGATGTAGTCCCAGTCGTAGTCGACGCCGAGTCCCGGACCGTCGGGCACGATGACGTGGCCTCGATCGTCGACCGTATCGATCATATCCGAGTACCCGCCCTCGTAGACCGGCGGCTGCGTGTTTTGACAGTTCGGATGAACGAGCGCCAACTCGTAGTAGTTCGTGTTCCGCGTCGCGGCGATGCAGTGGCGCTGTGCCGGTCCGGGGGCGTGGAACTCGACGTCGAGCCCGAATGCCTCGGCCATGTGGACGATCTTCATCGCCCCGGTGATGCCCGCGTCGTACTCCGGATCCGCGCGGACGAAATCGGTGCCGTCGCCGACGACGAAGTCGGCGTGGGACTCGAGGCCCCGGATGTGTTCCGTCTGCAAAATCGGGGTGTCGAGTCGCTCTCGGAGCCGACGGTGTCCCTGCTGGGAGATGCCGCCGTCTCGGTAGGGGTCTTCGTACCAGAGGAAACCCTGTTCGTCGAGCGCGCGCCCGACCGTGAGCGCGTCGGCGAACGTCTCGTATTCGCAGGCCGGATCGAACATGAGGTCCATCGCGTCGCCGACGCGCTCGCCGACGGCGACGATCGACTCGATCTCGCGGTCGATCTCCCGGCTGGAGTCGCTGCCGCCCCAGCCGTGGATCTTGTAGCCCGGAAACCCGCGCTCGAGGCAGTCCTCCGCGAAGTCGGCGAACGCCTCGGGCGAGTCCAGCCCCCCGTTTTCGTCGCCGTGGTAGGTAGACGCGTAGGCCGGAATCGACTTGCGGTAGGTGCCGAGCAGCTCGTGAATCGGCGCGTCGTAGTACTTCCCCGCGAAGTCCCAGAGAGCGATGTCGATCGGACCGATGCCCATCCGGTCGTACTTTCGGAGCGCCCGCTTGATCTCGCTCCAGTGTTTCTCGCGCTCGAGCGGGTTCTTTCCGACGAGGTAGTCGGCGAACATGTTGATCTGGGCTGCACCGGGGGAGTTCCCGCCGACGTACTCGCCGACGATTCCGACGTCCGTGTGGATTCGAATCCCGAACAGCTTCCGCCACGTCGTTTCTCCGGGTTCGTAGACGAGATTGAATCCGTTCCGATCGGTCCCGATATCCTCGAGCGGGTACCGAAATTCGCGACTCTCGATCCGCGTTATCGTCGGTGCCATACCACGGCATCTCACGACCAGCATTATAAACTTCCCTGAACGTGTGGCGCTCACGATAGGGAGAGCGCGTTCTACGCTGGTGAACGCGGGTCGAACTGTATCCACGGGATCAGTACAGGGCGAACGGCGTAGAGCGTGTATTTCACCGTCCAGAGGCGGGGATCCGCCACGTTCAGACCCGTTCAGTGTAACGGATAGATACGGAACGATCGCCCACCAGCGTTCTCGCGGGGACGGGCGCGACTCCTCTCGGCATCACAGACTAGCGGACGAAAACGACAATAGTGACGAAGATCGAGCGACTGGATCCGATCGCTCCGCGACGACCGCCGAGAGCAGAAGTGCATTTACACACATACTACTGTAACACCGCGGTCGAACCGGAACGAGAGGCGGGAATACGCGTGACCCGTCCCTGACGCATCAGCGTTAGTTGAAAGGACTGAGACAAGATCGACCGATGATGGACGGCGGATGCGGTGATCAAGTCGATACCGGAGTTCGAAGAGGGAGATCCGTAAAGCGACCGACGGCGGCCCGCGCACTCGGATCTCGGTATCGGGAACGCTACACGCGCTGGCTCGCTAGCAACCACAACTCGTTCCACGCCCATCGCACAGCCATCGTTCAATCAGGCGTGCGGTGACGTACAGCGGCTACTATCTTCGGCACCTTCCTTCTCCCGTTCCGTTCGCACGGGACGAACACGTCCCTCGAAGGACAGGCTTTCGCCCGCGAGGTCTCTTTCTACGACGGCACGAGTGAGCGGCCTCTAAACGGGCGAGTGCTGCGACGGCAGCCGGACGATCCGGAGCGGACGCTACGCTCGAGAAGGTTCCGCCGTTCGTCAGGGCCGGAACGCCCGTCCGATAGGTCGGTCGTCCAACACACCGCGGAGCGCCCGGACGCGCCGCGGGGACTGCGGGTCTATCCCGGCCACGACGGGACTATTCTATAGTGGTGACCGCAGTTCTGTATCGTAGAATACAACGTCGAAAATAGTTCTACGATAACTCTCCGCAAAAGGCCGACAAAACAGCGATTCGCTCGGGATAGCGACGATAGTTCGTTCTCTAGTAAAGAACGGTGTTCGGACCTACGTTGGTAGTTCCGCTCACAGTCGAAGTGGCGCAGTGCTCGTCGAGTACCCTACGGTTCTCTTGGCGCGAACGATTACAGCCGTACTACTGTAATACACATCGCGAGAACGCGAGAATTTCGGACGAGTCGGTCTCGTTTTGAACGGTTACCCGGATGGTCCTCATCGACTCACACGATCAGAACGCGTTTTTGGCCGCAGCGAGTCGCTGTATCTGCCGGTTCCCGACAGCCGAATACTGAATTTCGATCGGTCGGTCGCTCGATCGAGTCCGCTCGAGACAGCGACGAATCGACAGCCCGTGAAAACTGCGTTTGCAGCGAGTTGGAGGCGGTCGGTCCGACAGCACCCGAAAACGTACGCGGTCGATAGCGTGATACCAGCAGTTACGGACGAGAATCGTGGGACGCGCCAGCGAATATCGTTCCGCTCTGAGAAACAGATCATCGAGTATCGGACAGTCAGTCGGGATCCACTTCCGATGGTATCGGTTACGGGTTGTATGAAATCCGAACAATATAGGCTGCCCGCCTTGAACCGCCCGTACGGGGGCGAGAGCACTAGGGTACGGCTGAAGGGACTACAAAAGCCTCGAGCTACTGTGCCCGAGGTCGTTCCCCTGGTAGCCACCGAGCGTCACTTCACGCCTGATCGCCCGACAACTGTACGAACGGCGTGTACAGAGCTCCGATGGCTACCTGAAGGCGACCGACCGTTATCGAGCGTTTCGCTACGGGACTCGTTCGCGAGTGTTGGTACTGCTCGTCGCGCTGCTCGCCCGCGGATTCGCCCTACCCGATGAGCGATTCGATGTCGTCCTCGAGTTGGTCGTACAGCCGTTCGGCTTTCCGTTCTTCCTCGGGTGCGAGCGGGCGAATCGGCTCTCGCACGTTACCGCCGTTGAGACCAGCGAGTTCGAGACCCTTCTTGACCGCCGAGACGCTGATCGCGCCCTGAATGTCGTTTTTCTGTCCGGTCTCTCCCCGAAACTCCTGATAGGGAAGACAGATGTTCCGGAGCCGGCTGGCGCGCTCCCAGTCGCCATCGGAGAGGGCATCGAACAGTGCGAGTCCGATCTCCGGTCGGAAGTTGCTGACGCCGGCAGAAAAGCCCTCTGCGCCCTCGGCCCAGAAGGAGACGGCGAACGGTTCCGCGAGGCCGTCGACCCAGACGACGTCGTCATCGCCGGCGGCGACGGCCGCCCCAAGTTTGACCGGGTCGTCCAGCGCGTACTTGATCCCAACGACGCCCTCGACGCGGGTGAGGCTGACGAGGTAATCGACGGACGGATCGAACCCGCGAACGTAGGGCACGAGCGGTGTTTCCGTCACCGCAGAGAGGTCGCGGTAGTACTCCAGCAACCCCTTCTCGTGGAGGTACGTGTGGTCCGGCGGCATGATCATCATCGCGTCGACACCGATGCGATCGTACGCTCGAATCAGTTCCTGTGCGTCCGGGGTACTGCCGCCGACACCGGCAAGGACGCACGCTTCCGACGGGAGCGCGTCCACGCTCGTCTCGGCTACGTCAACGCGCTCGCTGGCGGAAAGCGAGTGATACTCGCTGATATTCGCGGTCGCCAGAAACGTACGAATCCCCTCGTCGTACAGTTCCTGGGCGTTTTCGGCGATCTTTTCGTGTTCAATTTCGAGATCGTCATCGAATGGCGTCAACAAACCGACAGCAACGCCACGGAGATGGCTCCGTACATGCTCGGCAGACACTGACATAGAATCACGATATATCGCAGATGGTATAAATCCATCGCTGGCACTGTCTATATGAGGGTTTGAGGAATGAGTAGGTGGTGGCGAGAAGTGCTCATGCAACTCGCCAATCTGCTCAGAGAGACCTTAGACGAAGATTGTGATGAGGTTTGGGAGAACGAGCGCACCCCGAACACCCGTTAGAGTGTTCGGGGTGCGCCTGCATTCGATGGGATTGTCTGTTCGGGAGGTCGTTGCAGTGCTCGAATTAATCGGCGTTGACCGTTCTTACGCCGCAATCTGGAACTGGACGCGTACACTTTCCGAGGCCCAGAGCGACCCGCCGCCGTCGCAGGTCGTCTCGATGATTCCGTCGGTCTCCTTTCCGAATCGCCACGTTCCAAAACACAGTTTTGACACTTCTTTTCCTGTCGTCCCGAGCTTTGTATATACTATCGCCGTATCGTAGGTTGCCGACCGCCTCAATAACTCTACTGCCCGCCTCAGTCCAGACGTTTATTACTCCACGCTCTAATCCTCCACCAATGACACAGACACCCGGTCCGAGTATCACTTCACGACCGCAGACGAACAAGAGGCACTGGTTGACCCTCGCCGGCTACGTCGCTCTCGGCATCGTGGTCACTATCTACGTGGTCTGGACTGTGCTCTCCGCCAATGCCTCGCCCCTCAGCCTTCGCAGCGGGCTCATCCTCACGGGAGCGGCGCTGTTCAGTTTCTTCGCATACATAGCGCTGTTCCGAGACGCAGTGCACCTTTCACATGCAGAAGTCGAGTGGACTCCCAGCTGGTTCTGGTATTTTGCGATGGGCTTCGCAATCCCACTTGCGACACGGTTGGTAGCCCCGTCACTCAACCTGTTTGGGAGCGGATCACCGCTCGTTATCGTATATTCTCTGGTGGTCACGACGACAGTAGTCTGCACTGTGTATCTCTACCGACGGCGCAAGTACACCGATCTGTGGGCGTCCTTAGCGTCCGATCAGTAGCATCAGAACCCGACGTTTCTCCCTCGTGGGGGTCTGCGTTCCACCTCTCTTTCGCACAAGGAAGCTGGGAACGACTGTTCGTATTTCTACTACATGTACTATTATTAAAAATGGGGAAGTTATATGTGTCACCTATGCATAGATACCAACGAAGTATGTCAGGAGAAAGCTACAGTAGACGTAAGTACATGGGACTGGCGGCTGGCATGGCAGCCGGTGGTTTCGCAGGTTGCACTGGTAATGTATTCGGTGGCGGAGACAGCATCACGTATTGGGGAGACAATCCCGATTCGGACCATCCCCAATCGCAGCAGCTCATCCAGGACGCGACGGACGTCGAAGTCAAATTCACCGACATGCGGTACGACAGCATCAAACAGCAGTACCTCACCGGTGCGAACACCGGTACTCCGGATGCTGTCGAGGCGACCCCCAATCACCGGGGAGACTACGTCTCCGCCGACCTGATCGAACCGCTGACGGACCGTATTGACGACCTCGATTACAAAGACGGATACGTCGGTCTGGATACGATGAAGCACCAGGACGAAATCTGGGCCCTCCCATACATCGGGAACGGCCGTGGATTCGTCTATCGTCAGGACATCTTCGAGAAGTACGGCTTCGACATCCCGGACCAGTGGAGCGACTTCATCCAAATGGGTGCAGAGATCACGAAGAACGAAGACGACATGCACGGATTCACTCTTACTAGCCAGAAGGGGAATACCCGTGGGCTCCAGGAGTTCCTCTCCTTCCTCTTCCAGCGTGTCGACTCAGTCTTCGAGGCGGACGGGGACGGATTTACGCTCAATGCCACTGCCGAGGACTTCGGCATCGTGTTCAAGGAGTATTTCTACGATCCGTTCTTCGCAACCGACACCCCCGCGACAAATCCGGACGCGAGGGGCATCGACTCCCTGGCACACGACATTGCGTACATGAACGGGAACTACGCTGCCATCTCCACTGGACCGTGGGTGTACGGTCTCATGGAGACGTCCGATGACACGAACGAACAGGCGGAAGAGAACTACAAGAACAGCGCAGCGACGCACAATCCGCGCGTCGAAGGCGGCGAGAAAGGGACGTACGCCGAGGTAAAGCCCCTCTTCGTCAACCGTCATTCGAAGAACAAGGAGGAGGCCTGGAAAGCGATCAAAGCGTTCACCTCGCCCGAGGGTATTCAGACGTACCTCGAGGAAAATCCGGGTAATCTCCCCGCTCACGAGGATGTCGAGTGGACCGTCCCCGAAAACACGGATAACCCGGACTGGGCCGGGTTCAAAGACGTCTTTGAGACCGGAAAGTCCTACGGCTTCTGGAGCGTCAGTCAGGTTTCGTCGACCTGGTTCGACCTCTCACAGAAGGTCATGTACGACGAGATCGATCCCATGGAGGCTGGCGAAAAACTTCACGAATCCTGGTCGGAGAAAGCGAACGAGATGTAGCCAGCCTGTTAGAGAGGAGGCACGGTCGCCCCTTCGGGACGATATTGCGTCCAACTTACTGCCTTCTGTAACTGCTCAACGAACTACGGGGACCTCGCAGAGTGGGGAGTGTTTTCGCCGAGCGGCCATCCACCCTCTCTTATTCTCGGTGCAAATCAGACAAGACCCGGGAATCGCCGGAAGAGAAAAAGAAAAGGACATGGTCCATTGGCGCCGTTGTCGACGCAAGGCGGGGCTGATCGGAGCAGAAATACCCCCAGCACACGGGTTCATAATACCTCTCCAGCGAACCATCAGATGTGGGGATTAGCATGGAAGAGATGGACCACGTCGCGGTTTTCGAGCGGTCGCGTGAAAACTGATCGAGCCTCATAATCTGCGTCGTTCTGCCTTCTATATCGGGAGGGAGAGACATTTGCGTAATCCGTTTTCGAGTCGATGTCGTGCCTGGCGTCCTTTGGAACTACGTCAGCTCGGCGGTGGAGTCGCACACTTACTGCGACCCGTCGAGATCGGCGTTCACGGCGATACCCTGCCAGCGCGGTGTCGATACCTGACCGGTTCTGCGTCTCCTCCGGTGGCTACCGAATCATGGGGGATCTCTACGGGATACGAGGCGAAGCCTATCACAACTGCTCTATTCACACTGAGGATGCTTGCGTGTCCAACTGTAGGCGCGAGAAGAGGGGGCCGTGCTCTGTTCCCTATGGTACGACACGGGATGGCGACCGATGGCTGTTGGGACCTCATGCGTCGAAACTGGTGCCGCAGCGGAGTTAGCTGCCGTGCATGCCACCGCTCGCGAGCCCCTTAACGATGTACTTCTGCACCAGTGCGAAGAAGACGATAGAAGGGATTGCAGTAAGGGTCGCCGCGGTGAGAGTCGCTCCCCAGTTAACCGTGTTGGCGCTCTGGAAGAGGTACAGCCCGAACGGGAGTGTCCGAGTCGAGTCTCCCTGGGAAAGGATGGACACGAACAGGAAATCGTTCCACGACGTCACGAAGGTGTAGAAAGCAGCGACCGCGATGCCGGGCTTCGCGAGCGGAACGATCACGTGGTAGAGCACCTTGAGGTGAGAGCAGCCGTCGATTCGCGCCGCCTCGTCGAGCGCCTCAGGTATATCGTCGAAGAAGCCCTTGAGAAGCCAGAGGGCGAGCGGGAGCGCGCGCACGCAGTGCGCCAGGATAATCCCGGTATAGGAGTTCACGAGGTTCAGCGTGTACATCATGATGAAGAACGGGATGAGGATCAACGCCGGCGGAAGCATCTTGGTCGCCATGAAAGCGATCAGGAGCGATTTCCGACCCGGATACGAGAATCGGCTGAGGGAGTAGGCCCCGAGGACGCCGGCTATCAGGGTAAGGATGGTGGTGCTGACCGAGATGACGATTGAGTTGAAGAACATCGTCTGGAACTGCGGATTGGTTAGCACCATCTCGTAATTGGCGAACGTGATCTGTTCAATGCTAGGGATGATTATGAGCTCGTCCGCCTGGATAATGGATCCCGTCTTGATGGTTGAAAGGGCGAGCCAGAGGATCGGGACGAGAAACCAGATGAAGTACAGTGTAAGCGCACCGTAAACGCCGAGCGCGTGCTTGATGCTGTTGTCTTCGCCGATGAAAGCGTCAAATCGGCCAACAATGCCTGTCCTGCCGTCTTGAACGGTTTTGCTTGGTGCTGCCATTAGTAGCTCTTCCCCGTTAGTGCGTCGTTCTGTTGCATATTCGTTTCCATTATTCCGTGTCCTCCAGCTTGATGTAGACGACCGTGAAGATCGTCAGGAGCACTAACATCACGGTACCGACGGCCGATGCATAACCGAGTGCGTATTCCTGAAACGCTTGCTGGTAGACGTACGTTCCCAGCACTTCGGTCCGGTTCACCGGGCCGCCACCGGTCGCGATGTAGATCATCTGGAAGCTGTTAAACGCCGCGATCGTCTCGATCACGATCATGATCATCGAAATGTACGTGATGTTCGGCAGAGTAATGTGGCGGAACTTCTGGAGTCGGCCTGCGCCGTCGATCTCGGCCGCCTCGTAGTACTCTTGTGGGATGGACTGCATACTCGCCATCAGTGCGATCGCGACGAAGGGAACGTCCTTCCAGACGCGAAGCATGGTGACCAGCGGAAGCGCCCAAGTCTTGGTCCCAAACCACGACCTATTTGGACCTCCAAACATCTGAGAGATCAAGTTGATCAGGCCGTAGTCAGCTTCGAGCATCCACGACCAGATGATCACAATGACAACGGGCGGGATTACCCAGCTCACCATCGAGATGCTCCGTAGTGGCCCCAGGCCTGGTAGATTCTCCTTCAGTAATAGCGCAAGCCCGAGCCCGAGCAGATACATCGTCACGACTGCCCCGACTGTCAGGAACACAGTTTGCAGGAGTGCCTGACTGAAGACGGGGTCCTCAAGCAACTGTTGGTAGTTCGCAAGTCCGACCCATTGTACCTGATCTAACTGTAGGAACGACCGAGAGTGAAAACTAATCCAGATGGCTCGCACCGTCGGATAGACGATTATCACCATCATCATCAAGGTCGCAGGAACAACAAGGCCAATCCCAATCCATGTCTCCTGTGTGAACCACTTGGCCTCGGTTACAAACCGACGTAATTGTTGTAACCGTGGCTGCTCTTTGTGGGGTGTTGCCATCAGGCTAATAAGACTGATTCCCCATACATAAAACCTGTGCTATGCTAAATTATTTATATTAGATCTGCCATTCTATAGGCACCGATGGCAGACTTAGAACTCCGGGATCTCGCGAAGATCTATCAGAGTAGTTCAGACGATCCGATCGTCGGCGTGGATAACCTCAATATCGAGCTCGAGGAGGGGAATTTCCTCGTTCTGGTCGGCCCGTCTGGGTGTGGTAAATCGACGACGCTCAGATCGATTGCCGGCCTCGAAAACGTGAGTAGCGGAGAAGTCCGGATCGGGGGCGGAGTCGTGAACGATCTCAGCCCCAAGGACCGGAATATCGCGATGGTATTCCAGAATTACGCCCTGTATCCGCACATGACCGCACGAGAAAACATGAGCTTCGGGCTCAAGATGACGACCGATCTCCCAGACCAGGAGATCGACGAGCGCGTTGAGAACGTCGCTCAGATGATGGGGATAGACGATCTCCTCGGCGACAAACCGTCCGAGCTGTCCGGCGGTCAGCAACAGCGCGTCGCCCTGGGCCGCGCAATCGTTCGCGAACCCAAAGTCTTCCTCCTCGACGAGCCCCTAAGTAACCTCGACGCGAAACTTCGCGCTCACATGCGCACGGAGCTTCAGGAACTGCAGGACGAGCTCAATATCACAACGGTATACGTCACCCATGACCAGACCGAAGCAATGACGATGGGTGACAAAATCGCGATTCTGAACGAGGGAGAGCTCCAGCAGGTCGGCACGCCGCTAGAGTGTTACTACACCCCTGAAAACGAGTTCGTAGCCGGCTTCATCGGCGAGCCATCGATGAACTTCTTCGAGACGAGCGTCGACGACGATCGTCTCGTCGGCGACGACTTCGACTATCCGCTCTCCGGCTCGCGTCTCGACGCCATCCGAGGAGAGGATCGGGTTACCCTCGGCATTAGGCCCGAGGACATCGAAATCGCCGACGAGCCGGACGACCACACCGTGTGGGTGGACGTCAGAGTCGTCGAGCCCCTGGGTGACATCAACTACATGCACGTCGATCTCGCCGGCACCGAGATGACCGTGAAGGTGCCCGGTGAGTATTATATCGAGGAAGAGGAGGAGGTCCTGTTGCGGTTCCCTGAAGAGAAGATCCACCTGTTCAGCGGCTCGACTGGCGAAGCGCTCTGTAACCGTGAACTCCCCGCCGACAGTTCGATCCCGATCGCGGCGACGTCGGAGGCCTAAGACGGATTATCGGGGACATGCATCGACGACTGGTCTGATCTTCTACGAGGGGGCGCCCGCCCGCGAGCACCGCTGATAGCGCTTACGCGAGGTGTGACTGAAATGAGCGGTGGAGCGTCGCTAGGCGAGTTCCCTCGCCGGAAGGATGTCGTCAATGCTGACGACAACGTTCGCTGCTTCAGTTGCGCTCGTGATCGCTTCGGACTTGATCGCCGGTACGTCGACGATGCCCGCTTCGAGCGCATCAAGAGTTCCGCCATGGGTCACGTCGATCCCCGCCGACGTCTCTCCATTTGCGTGGGCCGCACGGAGATCAGTTATTGTATCGATAGGATCGAAGCCTGCGTTCCGGGCGAGCACTTCCGGCACTCGCTCGAGCGCGTCGGCGAAGGCCTCCATGGCGATCTGTTCCCGACTGTCGTTCAGCGTAGCTTCATCGCGGACACGACGGGCAATTTCGATCTCCGTCGCTCCGGCGCCAGAGACGACGCGCCCCTCAACGACGAGTTGTATCGCGAGATCCACTGCCTCCTCGACATTGTTTTCGAGCGTCTTAGCGACGCTCTCCGTGGAACCGCGGAGAACCAGGGTTTTCGCCGTCGCATCAGTCTTTTCAACGTAGAACAACCCCGCATCGTCGTCCCGGCGAATGCTTGCCTGCCCGAGATCCGTCGCGCCGAGGTCCGCGAGATCGCCGACAATCCGGATATCGAGTAGTTTCGAGAGGAACTCCAGGTCAGGCTTGACGGTGAACTGAGTCACCAGTACCCCCTCCTCGGACAGCAGATTGGCGATTCTATCGTCGACTCGCTTCTGACAGAATACGACGTCGGCGCCGGCCGCCAGGATCTGGTCGACTTGCCCCCGCTGTGCCCGCTCCTCCCAGTCAAGATACTCGTTGTACTCATCCGGCGTGTCGACCGTAACGTTGGAATCGTGTTCAATCTCTCCGACCTCAAGCGGTTCGTCTACCAGCAGGACGTCGGCGCACTCAAGATCGGTCGGCATACTCGGCCGCATCGGAGTTTTTTCGATGATCGATCCCGAGAGGAGTTCGAAATCGTCGATCCATTGACCCGGTCTCGTATCGATAGCTATGCGGTCGGCGTGTTCAGCCTCTGCTTCCTTGACGACGGCTTCGGCGGCGGTAGCGATGAGATCCGCAAGGTCCGTCCGTTGGTTGCCGAAGACGACACCGGTGAGGTGACTGGCGACTGCTTGTCGAAGCATCTGTCCGTCGTTTGGGTCCAGCCGGTGTGACAACTCGTCAATCGCTTCCTGTGCGACCTTGTTCCCTTTTCGGAATCCGCCGACGACATTCGTCGGATGGATTCCCTGCTCGAGGAGCGTCTCGACGCTCGTCAACAACTCGGTCGTGATCGCGATAGCTGTCGTCGTTCCGTCACTGACTGCCGCTTGCTGATCCTCGCTAACCGCCGCGATGAGTCTCGCGAACGGGTTTTCGAATGCGAGCTGCTCGACGACAGTCGATCCATCACCGGTAATCGTCACCTCTCCGTTGTCACTCACGATCATCTTCTCCATCCCGTTAGGTCCGAGCGTCGACGTAACGATATCGCCGACCGCACGCGCGGCAGCGGCGTTCCGTTGCTGAATCTGCCTAGTCCCGTCGAAGTCAGATCGGTCCTTACTCGTAATGGTGCTTTGATTCATATGTATTCTCTCAGAGACAGTTGATATAAATGTATTGCCCGAAGTGATTCCGTCCCAATGGCTGAGTGGACCCAACAGGCGATCTCGATCTCGTGGAGACATTTCGACTGCGCACGTGGCGAACTGCTCGTGCACACAGTAGGCACTCCCCAGTACGAATCCACACAGTGTTTACTCACTCATGTGAAGCACATTGTTGGTGGATCAGAGGGCGATTTGAACGATCTCTTCGAGTGCTTCTCGACCGGGTTTTCGGAGGATTCACCGTCGAAGTTGGAACGCTCTGAGATACGGCGTTAGTTTGTCTTTCGAGATACCTCGATGGGGCGAGAGCCACGTGTCACTGGCGCGACGCGTGGCTCTCGAAGGTGTTTACGTGTGCATCTCCATCGACGTACTCGCTGTCTCCGTGAAAGACCGCTTCACGCTGGTATTTCTCGTCGTCCTCTAGCGGATCGTAGGCGCGAGATCCATCAGAAATAGCGTTAGACCCTAGCGCGAAGATCGTGCCGGTCTTGGCGTTGAACGTGCGTCCACAGTCCTTACAGCGGTACCGCTAATACTCTCGATAGCTGCCGTACTTGATCACCGACTCAGACCGGCAGCGCGGGCACTGTGGGTCCTCGCGCCAGCGAACCTGCAGGAGTAGGTTCGCGACGCTCGCCTCTGAGCGAAACACTTCAACTGGGAACATAGTCGGGTGATGCGTCAGCATCACCCCTGCCCGCTACGTTTTCACAGCGCCAGCTCTGTCCGACCAACAATCTGCTTCCGAAGAGCGATGTTTATTTATCATGAGCAAGTCTCTATTGCTGTGTCCTATGGAAACCGAAATCGGAAATAAGGTAGGTACTGTTAGGTCTACCGACTCGAGCAATAATTCAGTTGTAACTGTTAAAATCGGGTATATCGGCGGCGGAAGTCGCGGTTGGGCTCACACGCTCATAAACGACCTCGCCCAATGTACCGCCATTGCAGGGAAGGTATTCCTCTACGACCTGGATTACGAGAGCGCAAAGCGCAACGAGAAGTTCGGTAACTGGGTCCAGGAGCAGGACGGTGCGGTCGGAGACTGGACGTACACGGCGGTCGAAGACCGGGCGGAGGCGCTCGAGGACGCCGACTTCGTCATCCTGTCCACGCAGGATCCGCCAGCCGAAACGATGGCTCACGAGCTCGACATCCCAGCAGAGTACGGTATCTATCAGTCCGTTGGTGACACCGTCGGGCCCGGCGGAGTCGTCAGAGCTATGCGGACGATCCCGGTCTACCGGGACATCGCTGCCGGAATCCGTGAGCACTGTCCGGACGCGTGGGTGTTCAACTACACTAACCCTATGACGATCTGTGTTCGGACCCTCTACGAGGAATTCCCGGACATCAACGCCTTTGGGTGCTGTCACGAGGTGTTCCACACACAAGAGCACCTCGCCGAACTCGTCGCCGAGTACCTGGACGTCGAGCAACCACCGCGAACGGAGATCGACGTGAACGTCAAGGGGATCAATCACTTCACCTGGATTGGCGAGGCGTCGTGGAACGACCGCGATCTCTATCCGCTGGTCGAGCGACACCACGAGGAGGAAATCCGTGATCGCACCTTCGAACCGGGCGAGCTGGACGACGAGTCGTGGTTCGTGGACAACCAGCTTGTCACCTACGAACTCTTCGAGCGGTTCGGCACATTGCCCGCGGCGGGTGACCGACATCTTGCCGAGTTCGTTCCATGGTTCCTCTCGGTTGGCGAACCGGCAGAGGTCCAGTCCTGGGGGATTCGCCTCACCCCGAGCGAGTACCGTGTCGAACGGCAAGAGGAGGCGCTCTCAAAGTTCCACGACCCGATGAACGGCGAAGAGGAGTTCAAGTTCTCCGAGTCGGGCGAGGAGGGGGTCGACATGATGCGCGCGCTGGTGGGCGTCGAAGATCTCAAGACCAACGTGAACCTCCCCAACGTCGGACAGATCCCGAGCCTCCCAGAGGGCGCCGTCGTCGAGACGAACGCGCTGTTCTCGCAGGGGAGTGTGAGGCCGCTCACGGCCGTCGATCTGCCGGACCAGGTTCGAAACATGACGTTCCCGCACGTGCAGAACCAAGAGACGATGGTTGAGGCGGCGTTCGCGGGCGACGTCGACCTCGCGTTCCGGGCGTTCCTCAACGATCCACTCGTCACCGTCTCCATAGACGATGCGAAGTCGATGTTCCGAGAACTTGTCGACGCGGTCCGCCCGTACCTCGAGGACTACTGGGACCTCGACGAGCCGGCAGTACTTGATTGAGGCGCGGCGAGCAACACGAAACTACGTTTCGCTGACGGCGCCACAAGACGATCAGAACCCGTCGTACGCGGAGGGACGGACGAACAGAAGCGTTGGAACAAGGCGGCTCCGACCGGAACGCCGGTTTCGAGGCCCCATACCAGTCTGACATCTCGCATAGATTTTATCTGGTTTGAACTTGATGGGACATGTGATACGCCACATGGAGACAGTACTAGTCACTGGCAGCCTTGGGCGGTTCGGTCGTTGGACGGCCAATCACCTGGCGAGCGCGGACTACAATGTAATAGGAGTCGATAGGAAACATCCCGCGTTTGACACGGACATCCGGGAAGACATCCAGCTCCGGGCATGCGATCTGACCGACCAGGGTTCGGTCTGGGAAATCGTCAAGAGTGTTTCCCCTGATGCCATCGTCCACCTAGGCGTCATTCCCAATCCGGAGGTATATAGCGGAACACATGTGTTCGAGAACAACGTCACAACGTCCTCGTCGCCGCCGGCGAATCATCAGTTCCGGTAACGTGGGCTTCAAACGAGAGCGCATACGGCTTCCGTTCGCACGCGAGCCGACACTTCCGGATTACCTCCTCGTCGACGAAGCGCATCCTCTCCGTCCGGAAGACCCGTACGGATCGTCAAAGCTGGTCAATGAAGACATCGCCGAAATCGTCACGAGTCAGTACGACATCCCGGTCGCGTCCCTCAGAATCTCGAACGTCTAGTACCCAGGGAACTACACCGTCCTCGACAATCGATACTCCCTCGAAGCCGGCGTCGGGAACTTCTGGTCATACGTCGATGGCCGGGACGTGGCATCCGTGATCGAACGGACGCTAAAAACAGAGCTGTCCGGCCACAAATCCTTCGTCATCGCCGCTGACGGCCGCCCGGTTCTTGTACGACGACAACTCGCTCTACGGTCAGTTTCACGTCGAAGATCAGAACATCTCGGCCGAGGTCGCCGAACTGAACAGACCTACCTTTCAGGACAGCTCGGTCGAACTGTTCGTCGACCCCAACCCGGACGCCGACACCCGATGCTTCAACTTTGAAGTGAACTGCTGTGGCCAGTTCAAACTCGGCTGGCAGCGAGACGGATGGTAGGAGCGTGACCTCAGTTGGGATCTGATCGCACGCGAACTCGCTGATCAGATCTGGGTCGCGTCATCGGTTGACAGTCCAGTGCGCGAGCCGAGTTCGTCGGACGAGGAGTGGTGGGTCGCTACCGAGATTCCGTTTTCCGTCCTCCGGCAATTCACTGAGGTCGATATCGGCCCTAAAGCCGGCACAACGAGGCGTGGGAACGCTTATCGAAGTGGGATAGAGCGCGAATCGACGAAAGCAACGTGGAACCCGATGCCGACGCTGGAACCGGATTACCATTCCCGGAGTATTTCGGACGGCTCCGCTTCGGGTAACGGGTGTTTCGTGCGGCTCCTGCCGGGAGTCGCTCCCAGTCTGGAATGAGAAAAGCGCTGTTTTGGAACCGGACCGACCGGCAATTAGTTGTCGAACGCCTCGGACTCCGCCAGTACCTCCGACTTCTCGAGGTTCCAGTCCTGTAAGTACTCCTCCTCAGTGGCCACCAGCTCGGCGAACATCTCCCGGGCGGTCTCAGTCTGGAGCGTCTTGACCTGCGGGTCGTTGAGGAACGCCCGGAACGCGAGGTCGATGTCGCCCGCGAACGCCGCCTCAATCATCGTCTCGTGATTGTTCACGTGAGTCTGGATCTGGTTTCGGACCTGTCGAGGGAGCGGTCCGGCGTTGATCGGCTTGATGCTGCCCGGCGTAATCAGGGCGTTCGTCTCGACGACGGCCCCCTCGGGGAGACCCGTGATCTGACCCGTATTCGGAAGATTGACGTGAGTTTTCATGCTGTCGCCGACCGTGAGGGTCCGCATCAGGTCGACGGCGATTTCGCCGGAGGGGGCCAGCTCAAATTTAGTCTCGCCCTCCATCCAGGCCGTCACGTCCGTCGTCTGCTCCGACTCGGAGGGGTTCCAATGTTTCGCCCGGTAGTCGCTGGTGGTGCGCTTGACACCCCAGCGGTTGAGGTCCTCAGGCATGTCGCCCTGGATGAACCATGTCCCGTATTCAACGAGGTGGCGGTCCCCCGCGGCAGGGAGAATCCCGAACCGACGGTACAGTTCGAACGTGACCTGGTTGTTGTCGACGAACGGGTCCTCATCGGCCATCTCTTCGACTGTGTACTCCCGTAGTCCATCACCCTGCCCGATGTGATGGTCGACGATGGTCAGAAGATCGATGCCTCGCCAGCGCGCCTCGTCTACCCAGGTGTAGTGGTTGATCCCCTTGACGTTGATATCGATTTCGTCCCTATCGGGGCGTTCCACGTCGTAGTATTTAGCGACGAGGTCAGCGAGCATATCCTGGGCGTGGAACACCTCATGACAGAGACCGATCGCCTTGATGTCTGGGAACGCCTCGTGCAGCGCTCGAGTCGCCACCGTCAGCGGATTGGTGTAGTTCAGCACCCACGCGTCCGGGCAATGCTCCTGAATCGCGTTCCCGAACTCGCGGTACACCGGTACCGTCCGCATCATTCGCATCATGCCGCTTGGACCGATGGTCGCTCCAACGGCCCCGTAAATGCCGTATTCACGTGGAATATCGAGGTCGTGAACGAAGGTCTCGGCCGGGTTGAACTGCGTGGATAGGATGACGAAGTCGGTGCCTTCGAGCGCCTCCGCCCGGTCTTCGACCGCCGTGTATGTCCAGTCACCGACCGCTCCGTCCTGCTCCTGGACCCAGTTGCCGAATTCGGCGTTCAGCTGGGCGCTCTCATAATCTAGGTCGAACAGCGCGACTTCGCCCTCGATGTCCGAACAGAGCGCGAGGTCGCGGAACAGTTTCGGCGGCCACTCGCGGGCTCCGCCGCCGATGTACGTGATCTTGATTTCGTCTTCCGGCAGTGACGGCAACGCTTTCTCTTCGGTCTCCTCACGATGAGGCAATTGCTTGGAACGCATACGAGTATGGTAGAAACGGCGGTACTTATTCTTTTCCGACGACCTACTCAGCCGAACCGGCTTGAATGAAGACACTGGCAGCCTGATAGAGTCAGCGGCTCTCATTCGGACCGGAGTATCTGCGAGAGGTATAGTGGAGTGGGTTCGGGCGCCTATCTAATACGAGTGGCATCGAGTTGAGAACGTTCCGTCTGGTGAGGTGCTAAATGCGTATATCGGCTATCAACCCGGGCGTCCCCTGAGGTTGCCGCGTTCCAACGCCTGCTCGTCGGCCGCAGGGCGATACCGGGCCGGAACGGATCGAGAAGATCACGTCTGAGCGGGAAGCGACGATTCGTCAACAGGGAATCCAGCTCGTCGTTGCGTCGCCTGTAATCAGTTTCTCGAACGAGTGATGGATTTATCTCGCCCGCGCCGAATTCTAAATCCATGTCGCTGCTAGCCAACCGGGTTCAGGAACACCTGCAGGGTGTCGCCGTCGGACTCCTCACACCATTTGACAAAAGTCGTGAAATTAATCACAGTGAACTCGCGGAGAACGCTCACGACCTTTACGACGAAGGGATCCAGACGTTTCTCACGACGGCTAACATCAGCGAATATCATTCACTGTCCCAGCAGGAACGGATAGACTCCGCCAAGACAGTCGTCGAATCTCTCCCAGACGACGCCTGTGTCCTCGCCTGTGAATCGCCTTCGAAATATTCCGTCATGGCCGAACTGCTCGCGCCAGTGATGGCGACACCGCGAGTGTCGTCGCCAGTCTCGACGACAACGAGGACGGCGTCGCGTTTGAGCAGGTGGCGGTAGCCACCGTGGAACTGGCAATCTTGATGCGGCTTGATTGTCCTGATGCAGCATGATTGGTGGTGACAGAGCGTATTCAAAGATATGAGCAATCGCCATACCGAGACAACTGACCAAACTATCCTAAAAGATCTGGGCCAGCCGGGGTATCCGATCCTCCTATGACACGTTGGATAGAGTGATGTCACGTGGCATATATGAATCGTTCCCGATGGGGGAACTCCCCTTAAATACCACGTTATCGAAGCGACTGTGGTTTCATATTCGGTTTTGAGCGCGAAACCTCCGGATAGGAGAGGCGGGGAAATGTGCACTCACCGTGAGCGACCAAAGGGAACGAGCGGACCGGCCAACGACCGACCCGGAGGAGAGGTAGGAGTGCTTTTCGTCACCGTTTTGCCGAGCGCCCGACCGAAGCGAAGAAGCGCAGAGCAAAAGGTTGGCACATGCACGTACCGAAATCGAAGAGACTCGGGTCCAGACTCCGGCCGGAATAACGAAAGGGTATCACAAACTACTGCGAAGCAGGTCCGTACCCGCGACGCGGAATCACGCCGAAAGGTTTACGCACCGCCGAGCGGAACGGTTTCGCATGGATCGCAACAGTGAGGCCTACAGTACAGATTATCGGGTGAGTCGATGACGATCAACAGCGACTGGGGCGAGTGGTGGGCCCGCGAGGAGCTCTACGGGTCGCCGGTCGAGGGTGTCTCCCTGTGGTTCCTCGGCGTGACCGGCTGGGCGATCAGGACGAGCGAAACGACGATCTTCATCGACCCGTACTTCAGCACCGAACGGGACCGTGAGTACATCGCGCGGATGCTGCCGGTGCCGATGGAACCGCAGTGGGCCGAGGCCTGCGACGCCGTGTTCTGCACGCACGACCACCGCGACCACTTCTGGCCGCCCTCGTTCGGCCCCCTGCTCGAGCACGGCGGATCGGTGTACGCGCCGCCAGAGTGTTACGAGAACCACGACGTGAGCGACGTCCTCAAGGAGAAGCAGATCGTCGTCGAACCCGGTGACACCTACGAGATCGGCGATCTGACGATCCACGTGCGAGACGGCCGCGATCCCGACGCCGACGGAAGCGTCACCTACGTGCTCGAGCACGAGGAGGGGGCGATCTTCCACGGCGGCGACAACCGTCCCTGCGAGGCCTTCCACGAGGTTGGCGAGGAGTTCGACGTCGACATGGGGATGCTGTCGTACGGGACGACGGCTCGTCTCCTAGACGACGGCGACATCATCCGCCGGAAGCTGTACAACAACACACAGGACGTGATCGACGCCGCGAACGCCGTCGGGATCGACCGGTTGGTGCCGACCCATTGGCGACGGTGGCGGTCGATACAGGCAGACCCGGGCGCGCTCTCGAAGGCAGCCACGCCCTGGGAGTACCCGCGCGTCATCGAGGAGGTCGAGGTTGGCGACCGCCTCCGACTCGGCCACCCCGGGATCGTCCCGCCGACCCGCCTTGGCGGCGAGTGAACGGCCGTCTCCGAACTCACGGGCGCGAGTACAGCCGCTACGTCGCGAACGACCGGTCCGTGAGGGCCGGCACGAGAAAATCCGTTTGCTATGGGACGGCGATGGCGACCGTCTAGTAGTTCAGATAGACCGTCTTCATCGACGTGAAGAAGTCCAGCCCGGCGTCGCCCTGTTCGCGATAGGTGTCCGTCGAGGACCCCTTGTAGCCGCCGAAGGGGGTGTGGAGCTCGATCGCGGCCGCCTTCTCGTTGACCTTCGCGACACCCGACTCGACGCTCTCGGCGAACTCGTTGGCCTCGGTGAGGTCCTACGTGACGATGCTGGCCGAAAGATCATAGTCGACGTCGTTGGCGACCTCGAGCAATAGGCCGCTGTTTTCGTTCTCGAGGAGATACTCGCCGTCCTCCGTTTCCTCGATGTACCACTGCTGGGTTGCGTGGCCGGTGTCGGAGTGTTGCTGGACGTTCGCTCCGTCGGTCGTCTCGGCGTTTGCGACCTCGAGCAGTTGCCCACTGTTGACGTTCGTGATTTCGTAGGTGCCGGTCGAGATCAGACCGCCGGTGTCGCCGTCGTCGCCGTTACCGCCGTCGGGCGGCGAACTGCCCTCCTCGACGGCCGCGCGTGTGGGTTCGGTGATCCGGTAGACGTCGACGCCGTCGTCGAGCCACGACGTGTCCGCGAACCCGTCATCGATTCCGAACTGGGAAGCGCTGGCGAGTTGGGCCATCGCCGACCCGCTGAGACCGCTTAACGCTCCGGTTCCGATCAGTGCCGATACTGCCGTTCCTTTTAGATAGGTTCGTCTTGTTTGTCTCATGGTATCGCACCTCAATCGACAACGAACAGACTATTCTAGCAAAAATTATATTATAGGAATTAAATTTGATAGACACAATAGCGGCGAGCGACCAGCTGACGAAACGAGCGATGAAGGCACGAATTCGGTCCGGTTGGGCGGCGATCAGTCGCCGTCCAGCGATTCGATCGGTTCGACCTCGCCCCAGATCGCCTCGCTTCCGTCGGTCGGGGCCGCCCACTGGACGGCGTTATCGAGCACTGTCCGAACCTCATCCTGATAGAAGATCGGGTACGCCTCGTGACCCGGGCGGAACGCGAAGATGTGACCGCGGCCGCGGCGGTAACAGACGCCGGAGCGGAACACTTCGCCGCCCTCGAACCACGAGATGAGGACGGTGCGGTCGGGTTCCGGAACGTCGTACGGCTCGCCGTACATCTCCGTCTTTGGGATCTCGAACGACTCCTCGAGGCCGTCGACGATCGGATGACCGGGGTCTGCGACCCAGAGCCGTTCCGTCTCGCCGCTATGACGGTACTTGATGTTACAGGTCGTTCCCATCAGCCGTTTGAACGGCTTCGAGTTCTTTCCGGAGTGGACCGGAACGAAGCCCATCCCCTCGTGAACCCGATCGACGACGCGTTCGGCGACGTCGTCGTCGACCTCGTCGTTCGCGCAGTGAGACCACCACACGAGGACGTCGGTGTTCGCGAGGACGTCTTCGGACAAGCCGTTGTCGGGTTCCTCGAGCGTGGCCGTCCGAACGACGCGTTCGTCGCCCTCGAGTGCGTCCGCTATCGCCCCGTGGATCCCGTCGGGGTACCGCTCGGCGACCGCTGGCTCCTCTCGCTCGTGAACGTTCTCGTTCCAAACCGTGACGCGAAGGGTCATACGCGATGGGTCGTCGGGAGCGGTGATAAGTTTCCGGGATCGCGGGTCGCTTGTGTCGAGTGGCCGGGACAGGAGCAGCGATCGCGACCCACCTATTCACCCCTCGCGAACGTTACAGTAGTACTGCTGTAAAAAGAGATTACAGACATACGTTTGTAAATACGTCGTATGCGAAAGAGTATCTAGGATCGAGTGGCTGGAGAGTCATCCGCACGTGCACCGAATAACTCGGGTTCACGGCCCACAAACTCGGAATACGGCGAATTCGCAGGAGGAAAATGACGTCTCAGGTCGATTCACCCCGAACAACGGGGCGATTCCGGGTGTAGCATCGCCAACGGTGGAAAAGCGCGTTCGAGATCCGGTCGACTCGCTCGTCCGGTCGAGTGGGAGGAGACTCACAGCAGCCGGATTTTCGAGGATCTGTTCCCGATTAGCGAACAGAAGGAATGGTAACACGCCACGTCATTCTGTCGCCTTCGAGGCCGATGGGAGCGAGCGCGATCGAACACGAACTGGACGAACACGACCGGAAGAGCCGCTCTCTAACGCGATCGGTTCAGACCGCGGTTTCGATTCCCGACGGCAGAAAACTCGTCGTCGCGTTCAGCGCGATCGAGTCGTGTACGACCTGTCACCGTAGCGCTGTCGCGCTCGAGCCGATCGCGCTAGATGCGGGAGCGACGAAGGCGCTGAAAATGCAGGAGTGGTCAGGGCACTCCCGTCGACGCGGTGGTTTCCCGCTATCAGTCACTCGCATTATTTATATGGCCGGGTGCAAATAGGCTGACTATGGATATCGCTGACGTGAGAGGGTACGCGCTCTCTTCTCCGATCGATCCGGTACAGGAACGCCCGTTCTTCGGCGGCGTGCGGCGGCTCCGCAAGCGAGACGTCGTTCTCGTCGTTCTGGAGACTCGAGACGGCCGCCAGGGATTCGCGACCGCGGGCGCGAGCAGTTCCGCGATGCGCGAGTACTTCGAAGGCGACTCGCAGGGGACGTTCGCCGACGTCATCGAGGAGTCCGTCGCCGACGCGCTCGAGGGCGCGTCGATCGACGCGATCGCCGATGCCCACGACCTGATCGCGGCGGCGGACCTCCCCGCTCACCTTCGGACGGAAGCGATCTCGGCCGTCGATGTCGCGCTGTACGACATCCGCGGCAAGGAGGTCGGCGCACCGATCTACGAACTGCTGGCCGAGGAGTACGAGACCGAGCCGACGACCGAGATGCCGCTGTACGCCAGCGCCGGGATGTACATGGAGCCGGACGGGTACGTCGAACAGGCCGAAGTGCTCGAGGAACAGGGCTTTTTCGGCTACAAGTACCGACCCGGGATCGGCCCCGACGGCGACCGCCGGACGGTCGACTCGCTCGCCGACGCGGTCGATGACATCGAGATCATGCTCGACGTCCACACTTGGTGGAAGCTCGGCGAAGCGTACGGGCGCGACACCGTCCGCGAACTGGTCGAACACGCCGCCGAACGGGGCGCTTACTGGATCGAGGAGCCGGTCGAACCCGACGACCACGCGGGATACGTCGAACTGGCCGAGACCGGCGCGCCGCTGGCCGGCGGGGAGAGCGAGGAGTCGCCGGCGGGGCTGGTCGAACTCGGTAAGACCGGCGCGGTCGACTTCCTGCAGGGCGACGTCCGCCACCACGAGGGCTTTACCGGCTGCCGGGACGCGGTCGAGTACTGCGACGGCCGCGACGTCGAGTTCGTCCCGCACAACTTCGGCACCTGGCTCGGACTGCAGGCCAACGCCCACCTCGTCGCCGCGGCACCGGACGTGCAACTGCTCGAGTATCCCATCTTCGAGGGCAACCCGGCGCTCCCCGATGCGGAGACCGATCCCGGAATGTACCCGTTCGATCTCGCCTTCGACATCATCGAAGGACAGCCGGAAATCGATGACGGCCACCTGACCGTGCCGGACGGGCCCGGACTCGGCGTCGATGTCGATCTCGACGTCATCGAGGAGTACTCGTTCGTCGACGGTCCGTGGACGGAGTTCCGCTACGACGACGAGTAGGGCGCGGAAGAACCAGTGCTCTCGTTTCGACGCCGTTCGCTGTCGGCGCGAGCGGTCGACCGCGCGTCCGAACTCAGGCCGTTTCCAGCACCGGTGTCGACTGGAGTTGGTCGTAGTACTCCTCGAGGCGCACCGCATCGTCCGCGGAGAGGTCGACCAGCGGGTCGCGCACCGGTCCGCCGGTGTGCCCCGCGAGATCCATGCCGTACTTGACGACGGGCACGTTGTTCGCGGCCGAGAGCGCGTTCCCCTCGCCAGATTCCTCGCGGAGGTCCTCGATCGGGCGCAGCAGACGCTGGATCGATCGGGCCACCTCCCAGTTCTCGTTCTCGACGGCGTCGAACAGCGCCAGCGTCGCCGCTGGCGCGAAGTTTCCGAGACCGGTGGTAAAGCCCGTCGCTCCCTCGATGGCAAAGGAGAGCGCGTACCGCTCTGCGATCCCGTTGACCCAGGTCACCTCGCCGGGTGCGTCCGCGACGGTCTGGGAGAATTCCCTGACGTCGTTCACCGCGAACTTCACCGCGACGACGCTCTCGCGCTCGCTCAGGTCGACGATTACGTCCCGCGGAACCTCGGGACCGCGCTTGTAGATGACGACACCGAGGTCGGTCGCGTCGCAGATCCGGTGGTAGTAGTTCGCCAACCCGCGCTGGTGCAGGTAGGTGTGGTCGGGGTGCATCACCATGATCGCGTCCGCCCCGGCGTCCTCGTAGGCGTCGGCGAGTCGTTCGACCTCCCGGAGGCTGCCGGCGACGCCGCCGGCGATCGTCGCCTCGTCGCCGGTCGCCTCGACGTGGGTCTCGACGATCTCGATCCGCTCCTCGTCGGTCAGCGAGTAGTACTCGCCCGTGTTACCACAGGGGATGAACAGGCGAGCGCCGGCCTCGTACTGCGTCGCGAGGTTGTCGGTGAGTTCGTCGAACAGCACGCCCGATCCGTCGTCGCTGAACGGCACGGCGGTGGTGAATGCGACGTCTCGGAAACGCACTCTGAGGCCAGCTCTGGGCATGTCGTGGTCGGTACTACGACGAACCGAAGTGATGAATGTATCCCTGGGTCCGCTCGGCTCGTTCGCGATCTCGCACTCGGTGCAACGCAAGCTATATTGGACGCGAGTCTGTCGGGTTCGCTATGGAGATCACGGACGTTCAGGTGATTCCGCTCGCACACTCGCTCCCCGACGGGCACGGACTCGGCGACGCGCGAGGCTTCGGGACCGACCGCGGGACGACGCTGGTACGCCTCGAGACCGATGACGGCACCGTCGGCTGGGGCGAGGCGTTCGCGCCGGGGCCGATGGCGACGGCGACCATTGAAACCATGTTCGTGGACGACGTCGTCGGCATGGACCCCTTCGAGGTCGAATCGCTCGCCGAGACGTCCTACACCGATCCGTACCACTTCGGCGGCGACGTGGTCGTCCAGAGCGCCGTCAGCGCGATCGACGTCGCCTGCTGGGACATCATCGGAAAGAGCGTCGGTCGGCCGGTCCACCGGCTGCTCGGCGGCACGCGTTGCGAGGAGTTGACTCCCTACGCGTCGACGATGTACTTCACCGAAGCGGATCGACCGATCGCGGAGCCGATCCGCGAGGCCGTCGAGGAGGGGTTTACCGCCGCGAAGATCAAGATCGGGGCGGGCCTCAAGTCCGACGTCGAGCGCGTGCGCACGGCGCGGGAGATCATGGGTGACGACGCCGATCTGATGGTCGATATGAACGGCAACTATCGTCCCCACCAGGCCGTCAAGTCGGCACGGGCCATCGAGGAGTACGACGTGGCCTGGATCGAAGAGCCCGTCCCGCCGGAGAACCGGTCGGGATACCGCGAACTACGCGGGAAGATCGATGTCCCCATCGCCGCCGGCGAAGCCCACTACGGACGATTCGAGTTTAAAGAGTTGATCGACGATCGGACGGTCGACATCGTCCAGCCGAACCTCGGTCGCTGTGGCGGCCTCTCGGAGGCGCGGTTGATCGCGGGCATGGCCTCGACCGAGAACGTCGCCGTCAGGCCGCACATCTGGAACAGTGCCGTCGGCATGGCCGCCGCGGTACAGTTCGGCGCGAGCATCTCGAGCTATCCCCACACGCGCAACGTCCCCGAACCGATGGTGATCGAGTTCGATCGCAGCGAGAACCCGCTGCGGAGCGAGTTGCTCGAGACGCCGTTCGATCCGACCGGCGGCACCATCGACGTCCCGCAGAGTCCGGGACTGGGCATCGAAATCGACCGCGACGCGCTGGAACGGTACCGCGCTGACTGACTGGCGAAGCCGTCGTGATACTCATTCGACGCCCGCGACCGGAGGTAGCTTTATCTGACTGCCATCCGGCGCGACCAGTATGGAGCGAGCACTCGTCGTCGTAGACGACACGGAAACGCACAGACAACTTCTCGCCGAAGCGGGCGCGTTCGCACGGAACGGGGCCGCCGAGCTCGTCGTCCTCGCGTGGACGACCCCCGAAGCGGCCGAGGAGAGCGTCGACGCGCTCGAGTGGGTCGAGAAGATGGAGGGAACGACGTTCAAGGAAACCGACGAAGTGTCCATGACGCGGCAGTTCGCTCGGGAGTTCAGCGACGACGTACTCGGCGACGTAGACGTCGACGTAGACGTCGAAGGCATCGTCACCGAGGAGGGCGGTCTCGACGACGAGATCCTCTCAGCGGCCGATCGACTGGCCTGCGATCACATCTTTCTCGTCGGTCGCAAGCGGTCGCCGACTGGGAAGGCGATCTTCGGCGACGTCGCCCAACGCGTCCTGTTGAACTTCGACGGTCCGGTGACCCTCGTGATGCAGTAGTCCCGGATGGGACCGGTATTTTGATGGTGAGTCCCCGAGGGCTAGGCGTATGGACGTACTAGTAACCGGTTCGTACGGTCGGTGCGGTACCGCAATCATCGATCACTTGCAAGACGACGATCGGTACGAGTTCACGTACTACAATCGATCGGACCGGGACGCCGGTCCCTACGCCGAGTACGAGACGGTCGTCGGCGACATCGCGGACTACGAGACGCTCCGCGAGGCCTGCGAGGGTCAGGACGCGATCGTCCACCTCGCCGCCTACCCCTACACCGACGGCGACTGGAGCGATATCTTCGAGCCGAACATCCTCGGCATGTACAACGTCCTCGAGGCCGCCCGGGAGGCCGAGGTCGAGTCCGTCGTCTTCGGCTCGACCAACCACGTGATGGGGATGTACGAACTCGAGAACCTGCCCGAGATCTACGAGCGCGACTACGGCCTCGTCCTCGATCACACCGACCCCGTTCGTCCCGACTCCTACTACGGCGCGTCCAAGAGTTTCGGCGAGGATCTCGGCCGGTACTACGTCGAGGGCGGTAAGTTTCCGACGCGGTTCTACGCGCTCCGAATCTGTAGCGTCCGGAGCGAGGAGTACGACCATCCCTACGGCGACGCCGAGATCGGCGTCGCGGAGGGCGACTGGGAGCGCGGCAGCGACGAGTACGAGGAGGAGGTCGCGCGGATGAAAGCGACCTGGCAGTCCCGCCGGGACTTCGCCCACCAGATCGAGTGCTGTCTGCAGGACGACAGCGTCGAGTTCGATATCTTCAGCGGCGTCAGCGACAACCGCCGGCGCTGGTACGACCTCGAGCACGCTCGAGCGCGGATCGGCTACGATCCGCAGGACGACGGCGAGGAGTGGGACGCGCCGCCGGAGTAACGTCGGTCTCAACGATTTTCACGCCGCGGACAGCGGCCGTATCGCGATCGGCGGGAGGATCCCGAAGAGGGCGCGGAGCCGCGTCGAAAGGTTTACGCACGCTCGAGCGGATCGGTTCCGCATGGACCGTATCAGCGAGATCGACAGTGTGCGCTATCGGGTGGCTCGATGACGATCAACAGCGACTGGGGCAAGTGGTGGGCCCGCGAGGAGTTCAACGGACCCTCGGTGGACGGCGTCTCCCTGTGGTTCCTCGGCGTTACGGGCTGGGCGATCAGGACGCCGGAGACCACCGTGTTCATCGACCCCTACTTCAGCACCGAGCGGGACCGCGAGTACATCGCCCGGATGCCGCCGGTGCCGATGGAACCTCAGTGGGCTGACTCCTGTGACGCCGTGTTCTGCACCCACGACCACCGCGACCACTTTTGGCCCCCGTCCTTCGGCCCGCTGCTGGACCACGGGGGATCGGTCCACGCGCCGGCCGAGTGTTACGAGAACCACGACGTGAGCGAGATTCCGCCGGACCAGCAGGAGGCCGTCGAACCCGGCGACACCTACGAGGTCGGCGACCTGACGATCCACGTTCGGGGCGGCCGCGACCCCGACGCCGACGGAAGCGTCACCTACGTGCTCGAGCACGAGGAGGGGACGATCTTCCACGGCGGCGACAACCGCCCCTGCGAGGCGTTCCACGACGTCGGCGAGGAGTTCGATATCGACATGGGCATGCTTTCCTACGGCACCAGCGGCCGCATCGTGATGGACGGCGACGTCAAGCGTCGGAAACTGTACAACGACGCCCAGGACGTGATCGAGGCCGCGAACGCCCTCGGGATCGATCGACTGGTGCCGACCCACTGGCGGCGCTGGCGGTCGATCCAGGCCGATCCCGGCGCGCTCTCGGCGGCCGCGACGACCTTCGAGTACCCCGCATCATCGAGGAGATCGAGGTCGGCGACCGCCTCCGACTCGGTCAACCCGGGATCGTCCCGCCGACTCACCTCGGCGACGAGTGAACGGCCGTCGGCACCGGTTCGAGCGGTCCCTCGAGACGGTCGACTCGAGTCGGTGAACGATCGATTTCGCCCGGTGGCGATAGCGAACTCCGGGCCGGGCGTCGACTGACCGGCGAGACGACTGTCGGGACGAGCAAAAAACGAAATAACGTGCTACGGGCGGACCGGTCGGCCGACGACCTAGTAGTTCATGTAGACCGTCTTCGTCGACGTGAAGAAGTCGAGCCCCGCGTCGCCCTGTTCGCGGTAGGTGTTCGTCGAGGATCCCTTGTAGCCGCCGAAGGGGACGTGCAGTTCGAGGCCGGTCGTCTTCTCGTTGACCTTCGCGACGCCCGACTCGACGTTCTCGGCGAACTGGTTGGCCTCGGTGAGATCCTGCGTGATGATACTCGCCGAGAGGCCGTAGTCGACGTCGTTGGCGACCTCGAGACCCTCCTCGAAGCCGCCGACCTTCAACACTGCCAGCACCGGACCGAAGACCTCCTCCTGGGCGATGCGCATGTCGTTTTCCACGTCCGAGAAGACGGCCGGTTCGACGTAGTAGCCGTCGTCGTACTCGTCGCCGGTAAGTCGCTCGCCGCCGGTCTCGAGGGGCGCGCCGTCTTCCTCCGCGGCGATCTCGACGTACTCGAGCGTGCCCTCCAGTTCGCTGTTCGTGACGTGGGGGCCCATGTCGACGTCCTCGTCGCCGGGGCCGATCTCGATCGATTCGGCGTACTCGGTGATCCCCGCGACGAACTCGTCGTAGACGTCCTCGTGGACGATCGCTCGGGAGCAGGCGGTACAGGCCTGGCCGGTGACGCCGAACGCGCCGGCGCCAACGATGTCGACCGCCTCGTCGACGTCGGCGCTGGACATCACGACCGTCGGGTTCTTCCCGCCCATCTCACACTGGACGCGCTTGAGGTCGTCAGCGGCGGCCTGTGCGACGGCGGTACCGACCGCCGTGCTCCCGGTGAAGGAGACGGCGTCGACGCCCTCGTGGTCGGTCAACACGCCGCCGACTTCGCTGCCGGAGCCGGTGACGGAGTTCGCGACGCCGTCGGGCAGTCCCGCGTCGTCGAGCGCCTCGAGCAGCTTCAGGGCGACGGTCGGTGCCGCCGAGGCGGGTTTGAGGACGGCCGTGTTGCCGGCCGCCAGCGCGGGTGCAAGCTTCCAGGCCGGGATCGCGATGGGGTAGTTCCACGGCGTGATCAGCGCGACGGTTCCCAGCGGTTCGCGTTTGGTAAAGAGGTCCTTGTCGGCTCCGCTGGGCGACTTGACGGTGCCGCCGAGGTCGCTGGCCTTCTGTGCATAGTAGTAGAAGATGTCGATCGCGCGCTGGACCTCGCCGCCGGCTTCGCCGAGCGTCTTGCCCTCCTCGCGGGTCAGCGTCTCGGTCAGTTCCTCCTTCCGATCCTCGAGAATCTGCGCCGTCTCCTTGAGGATCGCTCCCCGCTCCGGGCCGGGCGTCGACGCCCACTCGTCCTCGGCGGCGACGGCGGCCTTGATCGCCGCCTCGGCGTCCGCGGACGAGGAGGACTGGAACTCCCCGACGACCTCGTTCGTGTTCGCGGGGTTCAGCACCTCGAACGTATCTCCGGAACTCGATTCTACCCACTCTCCATCGACGTAGTTGCGGTACGCTGTCGGCATTCGAGCTAGCTATTCGTTCTCCCTCATACGAAGGTTTGTTTTCCGGCAATACTACTGGCGTCGGCGACGACGGGTCCGCCGGCGATCGGCTCGGCGCGACGAACCCTAACTAATTTATACAGGAGCGGCGAACTATCGTGGTAATGGGTTCCACGCAGCGAACGAACGATTCGGAAACGATCTCTCATATCAGAGAATCAGTACTCGAACCGCTCTTCGGCTCCATCCTGTTGAAAATCGCGGCGGCGGGCGTCGTCTTCATCGTGCTAGGCGCGTTTCTAAACGGGGGAGGCACGGGAGACGGCGAGTTGATGGGCATTTGGTCGGCCATCTTCGCCGTCTGGGGAGCGGGGCTGGTCCTCGTCGGCCTGGGTCTCTACACTTTCGTCTGGTGGCGTCGGCGCTGATGTGCGACTGGTGGTGAAACTTCGAGTACGGGAGATCCGAGGCTGCCGGGCTTCAGTGCAGTCACTATCCGAGTAGTTCTCCACGACGGACGTGCCTTCAGCGGGCGATACGGAGTACTGCGATCGACGCCCGTCGGACGACGCGTTCGGACTTCAGCGACGGGTGAGCTGTGAGACGTTCCGCTCGCCGGGTCGACGCTCCAGCGAGAGCCCGTCGATCTTCCGGATCGTTATCTCGCCGAGGACGTTGACCTCACAGCCCGCCTCCAGATGACCGCCGACGGTTCGGTCACCGTCGAACGCGGTCACGTGGAGGTGGGGCTCGCCATCCGCGATGACGCCGTTGATGTCGGTGACCTCCCACGCACCGTCCAGCTCGAGGTCGACGTTGCGATCGCCCTGCTCGTCGGGAAGGTCCGTGCGATCGACGTAGTGGACGTTCAGCGTGCTGAACGTGCCGATGCCGGTGACGACGGCACCGGTGTCGACCCCGTGGTCCTCGCAGGCCCGCTCGATCGATTCGAGGGCCATGTCGCCGCGGTCGAGACGGACGATCACGTGTCCGTCGTCGGATTCGAACGATTCCATGTCAGCCCGTCGAACGGCCATCGGAATAAACCTTGACGCCGCGGCAGTCGAGGGCGGTTCCGACGCATCGAGCAGCGCGCTGGCAGCAAGCTTGAAGTGTGGCGGGACGGTCGGTACGGTATCTATGAAGACCGTCAGGTACGGAATCGTCGGCGCGACGGGATACGGCAGCAACCACGCTGATGCGGTCGCGGCCATCGACGGCGCCGAAGTCGTCGGGGGTACGGCGCGGAGCGAGGCGTCGCTCGCATCGTTTGAGGTGGACCACGACGCGACGGGATACACGGACTACGAGGACCTGTTCGACGCGGAACCCCTCGATGCGGTCAGCATCTGTACGCCCTCGGGAACGCACGCCGAAATCGCGGTCGCCGCCGCCGACGCGGGGCTCCACGTCCTCTCCGAGAAACCGCTCGACGTCTATCTCGAGCGCGTCGACCGGATGATCGACGCCGCGGATCGAAACGACGTTCGCCTCGGCGGGGTCTTCCAGCGTCGCTTCACGCCCGAGCGCTGGACCGCCCGACAGTGGGTCGAGGAAGGACGGTTCGGTGACCTGCTCCTCGCCGATACGGCGGTCAAGTGGCACCGTCCGCAGCGCTACTACGATGACCACTGGCACGGTCGCCGCGATCTCGACGGCGGCGTCCTCATGCAGCAGGCGATCCACTTCGTCGACTTGCTCCAGTGGCTGACCGGCGGTATCGAGCGCGTGACCGCCGATACCGGAACGATGGCCCACGAGATGGAGTGTGAGGACGTCGCCGTCGTCACCGTCCGATTCGAGAACGGCGCTCGCGGTACCATCGAGGCGACGACCGGCGTCTCGGGCGGACGGGAGCGCGTCGAACTGAACGGTACCGCGGGATCGTACAACTCCGGGACGTTCGTGCTCGAGGACGAAGCGGTCGATCCGGACCTAACGGAACCGCCGTACGGAACGGGACTCGAGGGACAAATCGGAGACTTCGTCGCGGCAATCCGCGAGGAGCGCGACCCGATCGTCAGCGGCCGCGACGCGCGCGAGGCCGTCGAAGTCGTCCTCGCCGCCTACGCGTCGGCGGTGCTCGATCGTCCCGTGTGCATCGACGAGGTCCGCGACGTACAAGCGCACACCTGACCGGAGGGATCCGGTCGATCAGCGACGACGCGTTGGCTCGAGCACCGATATGCAAACGGGTTTCGGCACCGCGAGTTCCGCGACCGGCTCGAGGCGTCCGCCCCCGTCGATCGCGAACGCGACGATCGAGTCGCCGTGCTGGTTGGCCGCGATCAGAAACCCGCCGTCGGGTGTAAGAGCGATATCTCGAGGCGTCTCTCCGCGCGTCGGTTCGTGGGTGACGAGATCGAGGTGACCGCTCTCGCGATCGACCGCGAAGACGGCGATGCTATCGTGCCCCCGGTTGGAGACGTACACCCACCGTCCCGACGGATGGACGTGAACGTCCGCGGGTGCGTCGTCTCCGTCGAGTCCCGGCGGCAGGGTGCTCGCCCGATCGATCTCGGCGAGCGCGCCGGTTTCACGGGCGCACTCGAACGCGCTCACCGTCGAATCGAGTTCGTTGACCACGTAACAGATCGCCTCGGTCGGATGAAACGCGATGTGACGCGGTCCCGAACCCGCACGGGTCGTCGTAGCCCCCGCCTCGGCGGTTCGGAGCGCTCCGGACTCGGCGTCCGGGCGATAGATCTCGATGCGGTCCGTTCCGAGGTCGGGCGCGTAACAGAAGCGATTTCGCGGACCGGGCACGATCGAGTGCGGGTGGGGAGCCGCCTGACGCTCCGGGTCGAGACCCGACCCTTCGTGACGGACGACGTCGGCGGCTTCGCCCAGGCGGCCATCGGGTTCGATCGGGAACGCCGACACGGTACCGCCCTGGTAGTTGGCGACGAACGCGTAGCGTCCGACCGCGTCGACGCTAACGTAGCAGGGAGCGGCCCCTTCGCTCGAGCGATCGTTGAGCCGCGTCAGGTCGCCGCGACCGGATTCGATTCGGTAAGCGGACAGTCGCCCGCCGTCGACTCGTTCGACCGCGTAGAGGCTCTCACCGTTCGGGTGGATCGAAAGAAACAGCGGATTCTCTGCCGGCGACCGCCCTCGTTCGGCCACCGTTCCGTCGGCCGACAACTGAACGGTGACAACGCCGTTCCCATCGCTCCCGGTCGAGCAGACGAACGCGAGGAACGACTGTCGTGTACCCATATCGGAAAACGGCCGCCGTCAGTCGACCAGTCCGTCGCCGACGAACGAGTACCGCTCCGCGAGGTCGATACGCTCGCCGGTTCGGCCGGACTCGTAGGCGGCCATCGTGACGATCATCGTCCGGAACGCGTCCTGAACCGTGATTGGCGGCTCGGTTCCCTCGCGGACCGCCTCGATGAACGCCTCGGCTTTGGTCTGTCGGCCGTGGTAGTCGAGGTACGGGTCGTGCTCGGTGCCCTCCGCATCGATCGTGTAGCCGGTGCGCTCGTCCCACTCGCGCCCCTCGAGGTAGACGGCACCGTCGTCGTCCCAGATGTGGATGTGTTCTCGCGTACACGCGACGATACCCGAGTCCGAGACGTTAGCGAGCGCCCCGTTCTCGAACTCGATGGTGATCGAGGACTGTTTGTCGAAGATCTTGTCCTCGTCGTGGAACTCGACGTTGGCGTTGACGTGGGTCGGGGTGAGGCCGGTCACCCAGAGGATCGCGTCGATCACGTGCGAGCCGACGTTCAGGAGGTGACCGCCGCCGCTCAGTTCGGGGTTCATCCGCCAGTCGTCCATGGACTCGTAGTACGAGCGCCAGTCGTGGGTGATCTCGCCGGTGATGAACGTCGGGTCGTTGTCACCCGTCGCCCACCGCTCGCGGGCCATGATGAACGCGGGGTTCAGATGCCGCTGGTAACCGAGCATGATGACCCGGTCGGTCTCCTGGTTACGCCGGTACAGATCGCGGGCGTCCTCGACGGAGGTCGCCAGCGGTTTCTCGCAGAGAACGTGGAGATCGCGCTCGAGCGCGGCGACCACCTGTGCGTAGTGAAGCCCGTTCGGGGTAGCGATCGCCGCCGCGTCGAGGGGCTCTTCCGCTAGCATCGTCTCGTAGTCGGTGTACCGGGCCGACGCCGCGACCTCGAGCTCGCTGCCCGCTTCGACCAAATTGTCCTCGTTGATGTCGGCTATCGCGACCAGTTCCGTGTTCGGCACGGAGTCGAACTGCCGTCCGAGCCGGATCCCAAGGCTCCCGAGCCCGACGAGCCCGACGCGGAAATCGGTTGGTGGTGAGTCGGCCATGTTGTACTCACGCATACAGCCAAACTGCCTATAATTGTTTTGTTCGATAGCGCTGCCGCAGAAGTTCGTCGATCGGATCCGACGTGACGGACCAGACGGTACCGGTGGCTATATATTACGTCTCGACAACCGCTACCGAGATGTCGCCAGAGTCGATCACCGTCCACTCGATCGGGGATTCAACAATGGCCGAGAAGGAGCCGGGCGAACACCCCAACTATCCCGACGGCGTGTCCGACGATACGCACTTCAGCGAGCACGGGGCTCGCCGGATGGCCGAACTGGTACTCGAGGGGATCGAAGAACTGGATCTCGAGCCGACCGCCCGCGTCGTTCGGGACGACCGGTGATCGGCCCTTCGGTCGCTCGAGTTGTGCGTTTCTCCGCCGTGTTTCTCGGCGATGCAGAGGTATAAACTCGAGGCCGCGTCACTACCGCGACTGCCGGTTCAGAGACGAACGCAGGCAGATCCAACGCCCGCCAAAACGCGGTTGACGCGGACCGCGATCGCGTTCAGGAGCGCTCAATCGTCTCGTCGCTGTCGTCGTCGGTCTCGACGTAGTCGGCCAGCGTGTCTCTCAGACGGATTAATATTTGGGTGCCGTGAATCCGGCGTAGACTACGCCTCGAGATTCTCCTTCGAATCCAGATATCGGTGAAGAAGTCGACGAACAGCAACGTCTGCTTGAGATAGACGTCGTCGGTTGTCTCCGCGAGCGGTGCGAATACTGTGCTTTCTCGTCTCGGACTGGTGCCGATACCCTAAATCACCGAAAAAGACCGATCAATCCGGTTAAACAACTGATCCGTGAGCTGGCGGCTCGGTTTGTCTGATCAGTTCAATCATTACCCAACAGTTCAATCCGTTCCTCGGACCGTGACCGATTCTGATTTTACCGCGACGGATGGCAGATCCGTTCCCCTCCGTTGTACTCGCGAACGCGATACTTCCTCGTACGGACGCGACGAAAGCAAGTCTACCCCGCGTTCAGGCTACGAAAACTTGATGTCGAGTTCGATGATGTTGGCCGCCTGCTGGACACATTCGGCAAGTTCGCCGTGGAGGTAATCGTCCGTGATTCGACTGGCCGGACTGGTGACGCTGACGGCAGCGGACGACCGACGTTCCGGACGGGCGCGGCAACACAGCGGAGTCCCCGGTATTTTCTTCGTCGTTGATCGCGTACCTCCGCTCGGCGATTTCCTTAAGTTCCTTATCGAGAATGGCCGGATTTGTTTTTGATATACTGTGTATCGATCGTAACTCTCAACTATTTATAACCGTCCACATGTACTGAACGATGTTCTATTACATACGCACAAGTGTAAAATTCGGCGAGAGGGGGGAACTGGAGAAGACTGAACAATTTAGTGGCCGTCGGTAATTGGATATCTCACCAAACGAGAAGTATGCTCGGTATTGCCCTTAGCGCGGCATCTACTAAAGAGATATACCACAGGTGGCGAGCTCAGAGAGGAATCGCGCATAAATTGATAATACGGCCATTGTGTCTTTCGTCGCAATAATAACTATTTGGACTTAGAACAGTTCTTTACGGTGTTTCCCATTTTCCGCTTCTTGTCGGCCGCTATCTAGTTCAGGTCGGCACTGCGACCGGCGTTACGATGACGGCAGATCATCTCGAAAGATCGACATGATCGCCGGAAGTCTCGCGATCGCCGTGAACCGACAGTAGAGCTTCGGGCTCAGGTTCTACGCTTTCTGCTTGTTTTGTTTATTCTATAGATATATAATTTATATAACTCTTGAATCTTTCTTCTTATAAATTATATATAATATTTAGAGTGAGGAAGCATCGAATAGTATTATTCGGTTTCGGGCGCCGGCGTTGTCTGCGTCTGTTCCGAACGAACCGTATCGACGACGCCGCAGAGATATCCGATAGTAAATCCGCGTCCTCGGTGTCGCCAGTCGTCATCGCCCTCCATCTTCGGTACGTGGTCGGGAATGACTGCCCCTTCGAAACCGACATCGTGGAGAGCTCTCATCGCATCAGCGGTATTGAAGTTGCCCTTATCGACGAACGTCTCGTGGAACTTCGGCATCGTGCCGGCGACGTCACGGAAGTGGATAAAGATGATCTGATCGCGCTCGCCGAATCGACGGATGACATCGGTAACATCCTCACCCATCTGTGAGAAACAGCCTAGACAGAGCTTCAGTCCGTGATTGTCGCTCGGGAGGAGTTCCATGCCCTTCTCGAAGTTCTCCACATTGCGGAACAGGCGCGGAATCCCTCCGAGCGATTCGAGACTCGGCGGATCGACCGGATGGAGTGCCAGGTCGACACCTGCCATCTCGGCTACTGGAAGAACGTTCTCAAGAAAGTATTGATAGTTGTCCCAGAACTCGTCTTCGGTGTACTCACGGTCGATACCGGGTGCGAGCTCGTCCGGGTTGTCAAGCTCGTCGTAATCGAAGGCAGTTGATTCGGCGCCGCCTCGGTCTTCAACGGGAGAAGTGCGCATCGGAACCACGCTACGGGGATTCCACTGATATCCCAATATTGGGATGTCGGCCTCTCCGAGATTTCGAATCAGGGTCGTAATCTGATCGAGTGCCTCATCCGCACCGTCACGACCGAACATAATGTCGCCGTACATCGAATACGGGAGAGATTGTATACCTGTAAAGGTCAGCCCTGCATCCTCGACCCGTTCCCGAGCGGCTGTAAGTTCCGAAATGGACGGAATTTGGTTTGGACCGACTGCAATCGTGTCGGTTCCATCACGGTCGTTGAATTCATCGGGTTCCTCCTCCGTATCGGCGTGATCAACGAAAATGTCCGTTGCACCCAGTTGACGAATGTATCGTAGTCGAGACTCCGAAAGTGACCGTGTTCGAACGCCAACGCGAACATCAGCGCTACTCTTTTGGGTCATACTTTATACTTATCTTGAAACGACTAAACTGTTACGAAGAGTACAGTGACCGCGAATAGGACGGATGTGATGATCGGTACCGCCTTCGGATAGTGTCGGGCCATCGAAAGACTGTCAGCATTAGTTCAAACCCCCATACCATCGGAACCCGCATGAATGGGAATCTGAAAACTAGGTGCACCCGTTTGCTATGGGACAGCAATCCGGGCTAGCGTGTTCAGAAAGTTACGACAGGTGGCCCAACGTTCTCTCGGCAGACTCTAGGCGACGCGCTGGTTGACTCGCATTCTGTTAGTGTACTAGATTGCGCCATCCGTTCGACCGGCGCACTGGGGCACAAACGCAGCTATCCGTCTCCTATTCGAGTGAAAACCAGCCCGTGACGGTCGACAGATTCCACCGCGTTAGGTCGACATCGTCGTTACGGTAACTGGTCCATCGAACTGGAGGATAACCGATTGGGCTACGTCGCCGAAAACTGCTTTTCCGGCCGGAGAACGCTTCTTTCCGCTAACGAAAATGTGTTCGCAATTCTCTTTCTCGGCCACCCGGATCAGGTCTCCTGGAATCGTCCCGACGAGACCAATTCCTCGATGTGGGATCTCGTCACCGAACGCGTCGCTCGCGATATCTTCTGCTTCGGTCTTTGCAATCTCCTCCATCTCGTCGATGCTTTCGATCTGTCTCTCCGAGGTCGCCTGCCGTTGAAGGTTATTTTGGAACGTCTTTTCGTCGACTATTCTACAGAGAATAATCTCCGTCTCCGTTCCGGATACGTATCGCTTTCCCGTACGTAGCAGTTGTTGATCCGGTTCGTCCTCCGTCAGGACGATAAGCACTGTATCCATACTCTCTGTACTATCGTGAAGACATATAAACCTCAGCCTGCGGTGAGACGCTGTTCAGATGCAGTTACAGGACGATGAAGGCACGAAAACAGGGAACTAAATTAGAAGAAGTAGTTGTTCGGGACGTAGACTGAGACTTCCGGCACGAGGGCGACAATCAAGATAACGACTAGTAACGGAATGTAGAACAAGACCATTGCACGCATGACGGTTTCGAGTGAGGCATCAGTCACCTTTTCCAGAACAAAGAGGACGGATCCCAGCGGCGGCGTCACGACGCCGGTCATGAGCGAGAGGATCATCACGATTCCGAAGTGGATCGGATCGATTCCGAGCGTCCCGATGATCGGCATGAGGATTGGAACCATGATCATGATCGTTGCGGTAATGCTCATGAACGTCCCGATGAGCATGAACAGCGGGACGAAGATTAGGATTGCCACTGTCGGATTCGTCGTAAAGCCTGTAATTGCGTCAGCTAACAGTATTGGAATCCGGAGCTGCAGCGCGACGAGACCGTAGAGCATCGCGAGAGAGATGATGAACAGAATAGAGAACGTTTCTACCATTCCGTCCCGGAATTCCTCGAGCAGTATCTCTCCAGTGAGAGAACCCTGATAGAAGCCTAGTCCGATCGCGTAGAGAACTGCAACCGCGCCAGCCTCCGTCGCGGTAAACATTCCTGAGAGAATACCGCCGATGATGAATACAGGGATTACTAGCGCGGGGAGAGCACTGATGAACTCTTGACCGATCGTCTGGAGTCCGACGGCTTCGATCCGTCCGTCGACTACCTCGTCAGCCTCACCCGCGTCGAGGGCGTCGTCGGGATCAAATACGCGCTGAAGGACCCGGTCAAACTCGGGGCAGCCATTGGGGCCGGCGACGACGATGTCGTCTGGGTCGACGGCCTCGCGGAACCCTACGCTGTCCCGTTTTGGGCCGAGGGCGTGGAGGGCTTCTCCGCAGGCGTCAGCAACTTCCGACCGGAGGTCGGGCTTGAACTGTTCGACGCGCTCTCCGATGGCGACTGGGAGCGCGCCCGCGAACTCCGGAACATCTGCCTGCCCTTCCAGAACTTCCGGGATGAGACCGGTCAGGACAACGCGATCGCCGGCGCGATCAGCGTCTCGGCAGTCAAGAAGGGGCTCGAACTCGCCGGACTCCACGGCGGCAACGTCCGCGAACCGATCCGCACGCTCCAGCCCGAAGAGGAACAGAAAGCCGAACGGCTGTACGATCAACTCGATGATGACATCGAGTCCCTCGTCAACTAACTCGAGAGCGATCCCAGACGCGAACAGCGGCCGATAGCACAGCGTTTCCAAGTGCCTCCGTTTTGCAGCCAGTGTGAGTTCGTCACGAGGCGACAGCGAGTCAATCTTGCCGCTGTGCAGGACTGATCACGTCTCTTGGCTGCTACTCGCTCGCACTTCCGAATTTGATCTGTGCGACGGTACGCGACCACCACTATTTCGTTCCTCCCTGAGGAACGATTTTTGCCGTAATCAACGAAATGGACGCCGATCAAGTTCACACAGTGTTGCTCCACGGATCGTGATACGACGCTGGAGACCGCCCCTATTCTCGCTTTCGCTGAATTCTATGCTTGACTGAGAGTGATCAATGCCTAAAGCCGCCGGCTTCAGTCTCTGTTGTCTGTCGTTGTCAGTTCGAAACGGCCTTTTCGACAACCCGTGTTCGGTTGTCGGGAACTATCAGCTTTAGCCGCTCTTCGCCCATATTTCGAATTTGTATCTACTAATTAATATAATTATAAATGATTCAATGTTGGTTGGATTTGTAGAAACCATTCGTATTCTCTTGCCAAAATATATTACAATTGTACTACTGTAATTGTGCCGTGTAGGAGAACTGGTCGTAGACTCGGTCGGATCGGACTCTCGCCGTAAAAGTCCCTGTTGACCTTGTCGAAGTAGAAGTGGAACACGTCTTCGTGGTCCATCGGTGTTCGGTTAAGCACTGGATGGCCTCGTGAAGGCTTCAGCCACTCGTTCGCTGAGTAAGAGGCGTGATTTCTCTGGTTGACGGGCGTCACGGAACGTCAATTCCGACAGGTTCGGCGGTGGATGTCCGAACGACTGGGCCAAATCTTCGAGGATGAGCTGGGCGAGAGACCGAACGGTCCTCGCCCAGCGTTCCCGCGGAAACACCGTCTCGGGAAACAACTCTTGAAACATTCCAAGCAAGGCTCTGCTGACCACAAGCGTCAGCAGAGCCGCCACAACCAGCAGTTCCACGATCGCTGGATCGCTTGTCTGGAACTTCTCCAGCCCGTACACTGATTTCAACTCCCGAAACAGCAACTCCACCTCCCACCGCAACCCATACAGCGCCGCAACCTGCCGTGGAGTGAACTCATCGGGCAGATTCGTCATGTACAGATGGTAGTCGTCGGTGTCCTCGTTTCGGACACCGACGACGCGGAACTCCATCGTGCCGGTTGATTGTTTCCCAGCGTACGCCCGTCGCTTGAACGTAATCTCCACAGTCACGTCCATGATCTCACGTCTGAGATCGCCCAGAACGTCCTGGAGACGGCGGCCTGGCAAGGAAATGGCGCGCCCACGCCATTTCCGCCGCTCTCCGACGATCAACGGGTTCGCGTTCGACTTCAGCCGCGTCAGAAAGAATCCGCCGTTTTCCTCGATCAACGCGAATCGGCGGAAGCTGTAGAACCCGAGATCGAACAGCAACAACCGGCCTCGCAGCCAGCTCCCGGTGCGGAGCTGGCTGCTCTCCTGAGTGCGCTCATCGGTGAGCTGGAACTGTTCGAGGCTCTGTGAGGTGGCGTTATGGACGAGATGAAGCTTTGCGCCGGACTGATCGGGGTGAGTCGCGAGAAACTCGCTGAGGAGCCGATGCAACCGGAAGATGGTTGCATCGGCGATCAGCACGTCGCGAAACAACTCGAACCGTGGAGCGATCGTGTGAGGAACCGCGACCTCCTCGAGCGCATGCGCGAGAAGGTCGCTCAACAATGTCGCAAGTGCTGGTGTGAACCGGTCGTAGAAGCTGGAGCGAGCAACAGTCTGGTTGGTCGCTGCGGAATAGGCTCGCTGAAACCCGGCGATGGTACGGGCTTCGCCGTCGACGGCGAAGCCCATGATCAGGGTCCAGACGAGCATCGTGATGTCGATCGTGCGTTTGCGCTGAACGACATCGCGCTCGTACGCGATGTCTTCGATAAGCTCTGCTGGAAAGAGAGAAGTCAACCGTCGTCGAATGAGGTCTGGGGAGAGTTCTGTTAACACAACCTCTTTCCACGCGGTCTACAACGATAACCTCGTCAATAGAGCGCAGTCTCCTGGTTTCTCCGCTTAACCGAACACCGATGCTTCGTGGTCCAGATATCCGCACCGCCCCCACAAATCGTGATGATGGTTGTCGCTGCGGTCGTTCCACTGGATAGCGTTGCTGCAGTCACGCCGAGGCTCCCTACACCGATCGCTCGAAGGAAGGATCGTCTATCGTGTGTCATTCTGTTACACCGTTGAGTGAGACAATACTCCTCTTGATAAATCTTTTCCCGGTGAATGTACATTTTTCGGATACGACCGTAACCGTTACTGGGATCGTGGCTGATCCCTCCTACGTTACGGGCATTCACGCCGTCTGACCCGTCGTAATCTCAGACCTAACTATGATTTCCGCCACATGAACGCGACCGGGACTCGAACCCATCGTCCGCACTCGGATCTAGGAGAATTTGGTATTGAGTTCGATGACGTTTGCGGCTCGTTGGACGCTGTCGGCGAGTTCGCCGTGCAGGTAGTCGTCCGTGATCCGACTGGCCGGACCTGTGATACTGATGGCACCGAGCACCGTTTTTCCGTTCCTGACGGGCGCGGCGACACAGCGAAGTCCCTCGATGTTTTCCTCGTCGTCGATCGCGTACCCGCGCTCGGCGATCGTGTCGAGTTCCTCGTCGAGACTGTTCGGGTCCGTGATCGTTTTCGGCGTTTTCGACGCGAACGTCGTGTCGCTGACGATCGCGTCCCGTTTGTCGGACGGAAGGAACGCGAGAATGGCTTTTCCGAGCGAGGTCGAGTACATCGGCTGTTTCCCACCGGCGCGTGACGCCGTTTCGACCGCCTGATTTCCCATCGCCTTGTAGAGGTAGGATACTTTCCCGTGTTCTTCGAGGCCAAACTGAGCGATTTCCCCCGTCTCGGCCGCCAGTTCGTCGACCTCGTCGACGATCACGTCGTAGTTAGCGACCTGATCGCGGACGTCGTTAGCCATGTCCAGTACCTGGAGGCTCAGTCGGTAGCCGTCGTCGTAGCGAACGATAATCTCTTGCTCTTCTAAGGTCTGTAGGTGACTGTGTATCGTACTCTTCGAGTGGCTGAGTTCGTCGGCTAGTTCTGTCACGGTGATCTGATCGTTCTTCCGTACGGCATCGAGGATATTGAACGCGATTTCCACCGATTGTATCCTGCGCCCCGTTCGTTTCTTGGGTGGTTTTGTCATACTATGTTGTAGTATGGTTCTCCGTTATATATCTGTTCCCCAAGAGGGAACTATTAGCGGAGAAATCCGCTTACGGGTGCCCGTCCGCAATCGGTAATTTGGGGCTGAATAATCGTCATCTCCCTGTCTAATCCATGTGTGAGTGTCTCAACCATGATCGGAACGTCTTCGGATCGGTTTCGACACCGGTAGCTGTCATCGTCCCCCTCCAGAAGCGGCTTCTTCATTTTCTTCTCGCGAACACTGACGATGTCCGATATATCGGTGTATTGACCCTCGAAAACGTCGGACCCGAAATACGGATATCGCTTCGCCGAAATCCGGTACTCGGCATTTACACCCACATGTCTGTAATTCTGAAAACAGAGCATTACGTCTGCACTATTGTAAATATTCGGCAGGGGGGGGGAACCGAGTCCATCCGCGAGATGGGGGCAATCATCACAACGGCGGGCGTTTGATCGTCTCGTCGATTCACCGTCTTGGTAGCGACGGCGTATCGCGGTCAGGGCGGACTCGCATCGGGGTTCTCGACGGCTCGAGTCCACTGTGCGAGCCACTCGTCCAAGCCGTCGTCGGGCACATCCAGCGAATGGGTCGTTGTCGCTGGCTCGGGATAGCCGCCGACGGCCGACTGGCTGTCGATAATCGATCCCGTTCCTTCGCGAACGTGCTCGAGTATCCGTTCGTCGTGGTACGCTCGGTCGGCGGGACGAGCCCCGACACCCGAGAACACGGCTTCGTAGGCCTGCCATCCCGGAACGGTTTCCAGTCCGTCGGGCCACAAGGGCGTTTGTCGGCCATCGTGATCCCGCTCCCGGCTCCGGACACCGGCATCGAATTCGGCTCGGTCTCGTTGTACGCGATGTAGGCTGTTATCGGCCCCTGCGCATCGGTGTAGGTCGTGCCGATGACGGTGTCGTCGGTGGGCGTCCGCGGTCCGGCGCGGTAGTAGTTCCGGATGATAGTGGCGGTCGTCTCGTCGTCGACGCCGCCGCCGAGGTTGAGCGCGCGCTCGAAGTTGTACCCCACGTTGTTCGCGACGACCGAACTCGAGCCGCCTTTGAGCCGCGGGTGGCGGGCGACCGTGTTCGCCCACAGGTTCCCCGCGATGGTCACCCGTTTGCTGCGATCCATCACGAGCGTGCCGTAAGAGTGGGCTCCTTTCGGGTGGATCGAGTCGTTCAGGCACTCCGCGATGAGGTTGTTGCTGAACGTGATGTCCGGGTTTTCGGGACCGCTGTTGGTCGAGATGCTCTCGTCAGTGCCCCAGCTTACTGAGCAGTGGTCGAAGACGACGTTCGAGCCGCCGTCGCTCCGATGTGGGAACTCGCCGACTCGGCGAGGAAACTCCCGTCGAATCCCGCTGAGTTGTCAGGATCGATGTCCTTGGTCTTCGATCCGTCGGCGCGGGATTCGAGTTCGCTGCACCCAGCCAGCGTTCCGGTGAACCCGATTCCGGTGAGGGCCAGGAATTTCCGCCGAGCGAAACGACACCGCTCGCCCACACCGGTAGTACCGCCACTCGTTCGATCCATATCTCCGCCCATACCCACCCCCGCTTAAATCTAGGCGAGCCAGACGCTGTTGCTCGTCGCCCTGAGTCGACTCGACGGCGACTTTCCCGCCTATCCCGAACGGATCATGGAAGCGAACCACGCCCATGTTCAGGATCACCTCACACTCCTTCGCGAGGAAGGCAGCGTTCCCGACAACGTCGACGAAGATTACCTCCGCGATCGAAGCCCGGTCTTCCATCGTGGGCTCCTCCAGCTCACGATGGGGGCATCTCAGCCCGTCTACTACGGCGGCCTCGTGATGGCACAGTTCCGCCACTTCGACGCCGAACGCGAACGGTCGGGGCTTCCGCCGGGCGTCTCCGCGCTGGTCAAGGACGTGACCCGCGACGGCGTCGCCCTCGAGCTCGTCAACGGCGGCGGCGCGGACCGCGAACTAATCGTTCAGGCCGGCGCGTACGGCGAACACGAATTCACGGCCCTCGAGTACGGAACCGAGCGCGTGCGTCTCGAGTCCAATGCGGTCCGGGTCTCGCTCCCGAGCGGTTCTCGCGTCTCGCTCCGGGCGTCCCTCGATCGGTTCGTGAACGAGCCGACCTACGCGTTTCCCTGGGACGACTCCCGCGCTACGAACGGAACGACACCACCGACTACGAACTGAACGATACCACCGAATCGCTGTTGGTGAAGCGTAGTGCGTCGCTTCATCTTGCCAAATATCTCTTTCAAATACTGTTCGGGTTATCGAGATGTTCGCTGGTGAACGGGCGAGATCGACCGGCCGTAACTTGATACCAAACCTGATCCACGATTCGATTACTGATTGTAATCCGGATCGAACGAGAGATGCCAGACAACGCACGAACCGAACAGCTACAAGGGTGTTTCGAGTGCATCCACTCTAACGTCGAGAGATGGGCGACTTGACGACATCTGGAGAACCGCAGGAATGTGATGCGAACCCTGGAAAAGAAGGTTCCAACAGAGGCGAACCGACTCTAAAGCGGGGTCAGTCTCGCGTACACACGCTCAGAAACGGATGCCAAAAATCATGTACCTTCTACGCATAGGAGGCGTATCGATGGCCGCACAATCACGATCCGACGAAACGACGGACGCGATAATGCGTGCAACGTATCAGGCGTTGTGCAAACACGGCTATCCGGATACGACCATCTCGAATATCGCCGCCGAATTCGACAAGAGCAAGGGGCTTCTGTACTATCACTACGATGATAAAGACGATCTCCTCACCGATTTTCTACGATATCTCCTCGAGCGATTCGACTCGAACATCAAAGACGATATCGACGGCGATCCGTACGAGCAACTCATCGGATTGATCGAACGGATTCTTCCCGCTCGATTGGACGACGATCAACTTCGGTTCCGACAGGCGTTCTTCGAGATTCGATCGCAGGCACCCCACAGCGAAGCGTACCACGATTTGATCGCACAAAACGATGACTTACTCCGCTCGGAGTTGACGAGCGTGATAGAACGCGGTATCGATTCGGGACAGTTTCGATCGGTCGATCCGGAGCAGACGGTGGACTTCATTCTTACGATGAGTATCGGGACGATGGAACGGGTGGCGACGCTCGAAGACGAGGACCTGTATCGTCGAAACCGTCGGAGTCTCATAGAATATATCGATCGACAGCTACTCGAGGAGTCAGACGGGACGGAGTGAGATCGGACAGACGCCGCGTCCCGTGCGCCTCGGGCGGGTCGTAACGACGGCACGTTTCGAGGTCCTCGAGCGAGAAATGCAAAGACTTCATAGTGATGTGAACTGATCGAACAGTAACGGGAGTACGAACCGGCGACCGTAGAGAAACTGCGCGAGGATAGTAGCGCCCGATAGACACGGAATATGAGAGAAACGATCACCCGGAGACGAGCAGCGATCGAAGACGCGCTTCGAAACCACCTCCCCGACGTGGACGAGTTCGAGCAGTATCGCGAGGGGCCGGTATCGATCGGTCGCCCTCGAACGCGCGGACAGGTGTTTCTGGCGCTGTTCGACGGATTCAGCGCTGGTACCCGCGTTCCCGATCGGATTCTCCCCATCGCAGTCGCCCTCGAACTCGCGTCGTTACAGACGCGCGTTCACCGAACCGCGCTCGAGCGACCCCGTTCGACGACCGCCGAATACGACCCGACGCGCGACATCCTTCGAGGGGATCTCCTCGAGTCAACGGCGTTCGAAACGATGCTTTCGGTTCGTGCTTCGCCCCGAGTCGTCCAGCGCTGTTTCGGGGTTCTCGTCCGAGCGAGCAGGCGAGTGCAAGAGGGCAATGCGATGGATTACGGAGCCGAAACCGTGATCCGACACCCCGATCTGGACGTCGGTCGACGGTTCGGTGCGCTCACCGGTGGCGCAGCCGAGCTCGCAAGAATCGTCACCGAAGCCGACGACTACCGACGGCGACTGATCGAGGCCGGAAGTGCGTTCGAGTATCATCTGTGGTTGCACCTGAGGTCACCAAAGACGGTGACCGCGGAATCTTCGAAATCGTCGACTCCGGTAGACGTGTGCCGCCGCCAAATCGATGCGCTCGCCGATTGTTGTCCGTCCCCGTCGGGAGAACGGGTCCGTCGACAATTGCGCGCGTTCCTCGAGGAGAGCACGAACTACGAGGCGGCCGACTCAAGAGCGTGAGCGACCTGCGTAGCCCGATACCGATTCGTGGTTGTACGCTGCGGAGACGGACGATCTCCGGACGAGTGCGGCGGAGTTGACGGCTATTACAGGCGTCAGTGAATCCACGGTTCGTGCTCGCCACGAGCAATTCGTCGATCACACCGGAACGATGGATCAAACGGCTATCGCATCCACTGTCGATTACGCAGGAGTACCGCGAAACGGGCCGACTGTCCCGTCCGCGGAGCGAAAATAGAGCCAGTGTTGTTGGACGAGTAAGCGGTATCAACTTCGCGTGTTCGATGACGTTACATTCGTACTATCGTAATCTCAGAGACAACACTGCTACTGGTAGAACGTTAGTCAGAGGTCGACATAAACCTTACTGACCGTTCAGTCAGGTGTGCGGTGTCGCGAATCACATTCCATCCGCGATCAGTTCGTCCACCGACGCAGCCACGACATCCGACAGCGAGTCGGTATCCCGTCCGCGAAACCGTTCGGCGATAGAGAGCTGCCGGTCCGCGTCGTAGTCGACGGCCGCCGGCACCGCGTCAATTACTGCAGGCTCGGGTTCGAGCCGCTCGCGGAGCCGACGGAGCCCTGGTCGAAGGCGGTACCGGTGATCGACCTGAGTCGATCGAGCAGCGAGTCCTTCTTCGGTTCGCTCATGAGGGCAACCTCGAGGACCTCGCTGATGTTCGAACAGGGGACGATCTCGATCATCTCCTCGTACTCGTCTTCGATCATGACGTCTTGTTCGTTAGCCTTGGGGATGATGACCGTCTTGCAGCCGGCTTTGGCGGCGGCTTCGATCTTGTGAGTGACCCCGCCAACCGGGAGCACGTCGCCCCGCACCGACAGCGATCCGGTCATCGCGATCGACTGGTCGACCGGAATGTCCTCGAGGGCGCTGATGACGGCGGTCGCCACCGTGATGGAGGCGGAGTCGCCGTCGACACCCTGTTGACCGGCCTGGACGAACTGGATGTGGATGTCTTTCTCCGAGAGGTCGACGTCCGAGAACTTCTTGATGATCGCCGAGACGTTCTGGACGGACTCCTCGGCCATCTCCTTGAGTTGCCCCGTCGCGATTACCTGTCCACCACCCTGTGCGGGGGCGATTTCGGCCATGACGGGGAGCATGATACCGGAGTCCTCGCCCATGACGGCCAGGCCGTTGACGCGACCCTCGACGCCGTCTTTAGTGACCTGCAGTTCGTAGTCCTTGCGCCGTTCGATGTAGTCGTCGGCGAGCTGTTGCTCGATCGATCGCGAACGGTCTTTGGCTCGCAAGACGTCGTCGCGAGTGGTTCGTTCTCGGTCCTCCGAGCGAGCGATGTCGCCGGCGACGCGGACCAGTCCGCCGAGGGTACGGAAGTGTAGCGTCAGGTGGTTCTTCCGACCCGAGCGACGCTTGGACTCGAGGATGAGTTCCTCGACGGCGTCGGCGGTGAAGTGTGGGAGGCGACCGTCGCGTTCGACCTCCTGGGCGATGAAGCGGACGTACTTGCGCCGCATCTCGGGAGTGTCTTCGATGGTGTCCTCCATGTAGACCTCGTAGCCGTACCCCTTGATTCGATTGCGGAGCGCGGGGTGCATGTTCTCCATCGCGTCCAGGTTCCCCGCGGCGATCATGATGAAGTTACAGGGGACGGGCTCGGTCTGGACCATCGCGCCCGAGGAGCGCTCGGACTGGCCCGTAATCGAGAACTCGCCCTCCTGGATCGCCGTCATCAGCTTCTGCTGGGTGCGGACGTCGAGCGTGTTGATCTCGTCGAGGAAGAGCACGCCCTTGTTGGACTTGTGAATGGAACCGGCTTCGACCCGGTCGTGACTCGGGGTTCCCATCCCGCCGGACTGGAACGGGTCGTGGCGGACGTCGCCCAGCAGTGCGCCGGCGTGGGCACCGGTCGCGTCCTCGAACGGCGCGGTGCGCTTGTCGCCGTTGTTGATGAGCATGTTCGGAACCATCGTGTCCGACCCCTGGCTCATGGTCCGGAAGATCAACCAGACAACTCCTGCCGCGAGAATTCCCAGCAAGAGAGAGGAGGAGGAGAGGATCGTATAGCCGATGATGACGGCGATGACGACCCACATCAGGATCGAGCGCATCCGGTTGCGCTTGTTGGCTTCCTCCCTGTGGGCGGCGACGATCTGTTCGCCCTTCCCCGCGGGGACGGTTCGGACCTTCGGCTCGTTGCCGTCATCCGGGTTGTGGTAGAGGAGGACGTCCTGGAGATCCTCCTGTGGAAGCAGTTGGCTCATCGCCTTCGCCAGCATCGACTTTCCGGTCCCCGGCGAACCGATCATCATGACGTGGCGGCGCTGTTTCGCCGCTTTGATGATGATATCTCGCGCTTCGTCCTGTCCGATGACCTGGTCGACGAGTCGATCCGGAATTTCGATATCGTCCGTCGAATCGATCTTGAGACCGCCGAGGAGGTCGTCTTCGGCGATCTCTTCGTCGATATCGACGCCGGGATCGACCTCGACCGTACTTCCGAGTTCCGTTCCGGCCTCGGTGGTGCCGTCGTCCTCCTCGTGGGACACCGACTCGGGGTCGTCGATCGGATCGTCGACGTCGCTGTGACCGTCGCCGTCCGCCTCGAGCGGCGACTGATCTCCCCGACGCTCGGGCCGTTCCTCGGCGGGAACAGCGTCCGACGGGTCTTCGGGAGGGTCGTCGACGTTCGTGTCGTTATTCATAAGGTCTGTTTAGTATCGGATCCCAAGAGATTGCGACGGATATACTTTCTCCATGTGACCGCTCGTAGCAGTTGTCGGTCTCGAGGTAAAAAGCGATTTTACCCGCGACATTCGCTCTGAACGATTGCGTTGGAAGTCGAACTCGCGACCAAACGGCACCCCAGACCGGTCGCGTTCAGGTTGTCCCGCTGTACCGGAGAGAAAGCACGGAGCCACGGTTCTGCGGTCGCTGGTCTCGTACAAGTGGAGTAGTTTAAGAATTACAAGTCCACAATAGTACCAGAATAGTGGGGATATTCAGAGCGTTCCAGTTCCCGTACTTTTCGTGTCAGGGTCGAAGCCCGCACCGACCGAGTGGATTCTGAAGGGAATCCGCGCCATCAACGGGAATCGCCGCCTGTTCGAGATCGCGCTTCTCGGCTCGTTCTTGCGGGAAAACCGCTGCACAAACGGCATATTCATCGAGAGTGGTTATTTGTCAGACGTTCTATTCGTTTCAGCTCAGCAACCGTACACAGCTACTACCACCGCTCGTCGCTCCAGTTTTCTGTTCCGTCGGTTTCAACGTGGTACGGATAGTGTTATCGATGTTCTATATGTGTATATATATGGTAACTCAGTGTGATAGAGTCGATATCGAGCGTCATCACTTGGCGCATGACCGATCTCGTCCCGAACGAACGCTATTTTTGACAGTGGAGTTTATGGCGTGGTGGAGAAGAACCTATCAGTACGCTCCGACATCACCATGGATGATCCGACACAGACACGCGCTATCGACCAACTCAACGCCTTCCTCGACGGGGGCGACCACGAGGAGGCAAAACGGTGTCTCGAGCGCCTCAGGGACGCTGACACCGGGACGCGGAAAACTGCGCTTCGGGCGCTCCGACAGCTCGGGGAAGAGCGGCCGACCGCACTCGAGCCCGTGTTCGAGGCGCTCACGCCGTTTCTCACCGACGAGGAGCGGTCGATCCGTCTCACGACCGCGAAGCTGTTCGTCGCGATTGCCGAGGCCGAGCCGGACGCGACCGCGGCGGTCGTCTCACCGCTGGCTGATCGGTTGGCCGACGAGGACGAGTTCTACTACGTTCGCGCTCGCTCGGCGGAGGCGCTGGGCTACGTCGCACTGGAGCATCCGACGACGGTCGCCTCGCCCGAGGTGCTCGCGGACCTGCGAGTCGGACTCTCGTTCGACGAACCCGAAGTGAGGGAGAAGCTGGCGAAAACGCTCGAGTACGTCGCGTTGGGCGATCAGGACCGACTCCGTCACCACGTCGCGGATCTAACCAGACATCTAACCGATTCGAACGAATTCGTCCGGTATCACCTCTGTACCGCGCTCGTCGCGATCGGCTGTACGTATCCGAGTGCAGTGTCGGAAAGCGTCGATGAGCTGTCCGATCGGTTGGACGACGAGAGCCCCTACGTGCGGGGACGGGCGGCCGAAGCGTTCGGTCTGCTCGGTCGGTCGGATTCGGACGTGTCGGTACCTGACGTGACTTCGATCGCGGACGACGATGCCGAGCAGTTCCTCGCCGACCGAGTCCGATTTGCGATTGGGGCGGACGACGACGGGCAGGTCGATGGCGCTTCGAACGGAATCGGGTCGATCGAGGCGATCCGCGAACGAACCGACGAGGTCGTCAGCGAGATGAGTTCCCCCGACGGCGACGGGTGCCCCTACTGTGGCCTTTCGCTTCCCGAAATGGGACCGCCGATGTGTCCGCAATGTGGCGGTCCCCGCTGACGTAGCAGGTCGATTAGGTTGGCCTAAAAATCGGAACGGTTTTATTCTTTAGGTGAGCCTAAACCAGTATGGTGAAAGAATTCGGGGAGGTTGAAACGCCGCACTGGCGAGATTGCGTGAAATACGGCGGTGCGGTCACCGGCGACGTATCGACTTTTGGACGGTGGGTGCGAGGGAAAGACAGTACCGGGTCGACCACCGAAACGACCGATGGATTCTCGTCTCCCGTATCAGTCGAATTAACCGGTACGGTCCACCGATGAGCGGGAGAAAGTCGAGCGTCGGGGCGGATCAGACGGCGACATCGATGGCGGACGAGACGCGGTTCGGGTGGCTCTTCGATCCGAAGCTCGTCACGGTAATGTTGGGTAGCCTCGCCGTCGTCTTCGTCGGCGCGATGATTCAGGTAAGTTACGGCGCGTACTCGATGACGTTCGCCGAAGCGTGGCGTGCGGTGTTCAATCCGAACGTGGTGTTCAATCCCCACGCGTGGGACGCGTTCTTGCTGGGCGAAACGATGCCCGAGATGAGCACCGAGAGCCTCATCGTCTGGAACATCCGCCTCCCGCGGGTGTTCGTCGCCGTCTTCGTCGGCATGAACCTCGCTATCTCGGGGGCGATCTTCCAGGCGGTAACCCGGAACGAACTCGCGAGTCCGTTCATCCTCGGTGTCTCCTCGGGAGCGGGGCTGATGATTCTGCTAACTCTCGTCGTCTTCGGCGGTCTGTCGGCGTTCCTCCCGTTGATCGCCGCTCTCGGGGGTGCGGTCGCGTTTCTCATCGTCTACGTGATCGCCTGGAAGAACGGGACGTCACCGGTTCGACTGGTGCTCGCCGGCGTCATCGTCGGCACGGTCTTCGGCTCGCTGCAGACGGCGCTGTTTTTCTTCGCGGACGACATCGGCGTCGTCCAGTCGGCGATCGCGTGGACGACCGGATCGCTTACTGGCACCGACTGGGAACAGGTCCGCCTCGTGCTGCCGTGGACGATCGTGGCGGTTCTCCTCTCGATCGCCGGGTCGCGACAAATGAACGTCCTGTTGCTGGGCGAGCAGACGGCGAAGTCGCTGGGCATGTCGATCGAGAAGGTCCGCTTCGCGCTCTCCGGGGTCGCGGTCCTCGCGGCGGCAGCGAGCATCGCCGTCGCCGGCATCGTCGGTTTCGTCGGCCTCATCGTCCCGCACATGGTGCGGAACCTCGTCGGGAGCGACTCGAAGAAGCTGATCGTCGGCTGTCTGTTCGTCGGACCGGCGCTGATGGTCGCCGCCGACGTTGGCGCGCGACTCGCGTTGAGTCCCACGCAGATTCCCGTCGGAATCGTGACCGGCCTCATCGGCGGTCCGTACTTCCTCTATCTGATGCGGAAGCAAGAGAACATGGGTGAGATGTGAATGAGAGGCACAACCACGGACGTTGGACGGACGAAGGAATCGGGGGAGACAGCCGTCGTCGAGCCGTCGGATGCGATTGCCGAGTCGGCTCCGAGTACGCTCTCCGGCTCTGAACTCGTGTTCCGGTACTCGAGTTCGGGCGAACCGATCATCGGCGGCGAATCCATCGCGGCCGAACCGGGTGCCGTCACCGCCCTCGTCGGCCCGAACGGGTCGGGGAAGAGTACGCTTTTGAAGGGGCTGGCGAACCAGCTCGCGCCCGAGGGCGGTTCGGTACTGCTCGGCGGCGACGACGTGCAGTCGATGGGGACGAAGGCGCTCGCCCGGAAGCTCGGCTTACTCTCTCAGGAGAGTACATCGCCGAGCAGTATCACCGTGGAGGATCTCGTCTACCACGGCCGCTACCCCCATCGAGGCTTTTTCGAGACCGTCTCCGAAGCGGATCGGGAGGCGGTCGATCGCGCGATCAAACTCGCGGGCTGTGGCCACCTCCTCGAACGGGAGGTCGGGAGCCTCAGCGGCGGGCAGAAACAACTCGCGTGGATCGCGATGGCACTGGCCCAGGAAACCGACGTGCTCTTGCTCGACGAACCGACGACGTTCCTCGACCTCCACCATCAGCTAGCGGTCCTGGAGATCATCGAGCACCTGCGTGAGGAAAGCGACATCACGGTCGTCGTCGTGCTCCACGACATCGAACAGGCGGCGCGGCTCGCCGACCGCATGGTCGTCCTCGAGAACGGCGAGATACGGGCTCGAGGAGCGCCCGAAGAGGTCGTCACCGAAGCGCTTCTCGAGGAGGTGTTCCGCATCGACGCCGAGGTCGAACTGACCGAGCGCGGACCGCGGATCGACCCGCTCTGCGCTCGCAGCGACGACGCCGATTCGGATCACGGCGACGAAGCCTGCCAACGAAACGACGGCGTGGAGGCCGAGTAGTGACCGAGCACGAGGAGTTCGAGACGGAACTCGACGCCTACCGCGAGCGAGTCTCGCGGCCGTTGCTTCGACTGTTCCATACGTACGGCCTCGGCGAGGGGCGCTGGCTCGCACTCGGGCTGTTCTCCAGCGTGCTCGCCTACGGGACGATCCTCGTGACGCCGCTCGTGCTCGGGACGACCATCGACGCGGTGTTCGGGGAGGAAACGTACGCGCTTCCGCTCGTGCCCGCCGCGTGGCTGCCGACCGACCCGACCGCACAGTTCTGGCTGTCCGCGACCGTTATCGGGGTCGCGCTGGCGGGCGGCGCGCTCCTCCAGTGGATTCGGGGCGTGGCGATGAACTTCTTCGCCCACGGGGTGATGTACACGATTCGAACGGAGACGTACGAGAAGATGCAGCGCCTCGATATGACGTTCTTCGACAACAAGGAGACGGGAGAGGTCATGTCGATTCTGAACAACGATACCTCGAACCTCGAGGTGTTCTTCGATAACGCGCTGGGCGACAGCGTGCGGATCGGCGTGATCGTCGTCGGGATCACCGCCGCGTTGCTGTACACGAACTGGCAACTCGCGCTGGTCACGCTGGGGGCCGTGCCGCTGCTGGTCGCGTTCACCTGGTGGTTCGTCAGGGTGATCGAGCCCCGGTACACCGCCGTCCGCTCGACGATCGGCGATCTGAACACGCGCATCGAGAACGGCCTCAGCGGGATCGAACTCGTCAAGACCGCCAGTACCGAGGAGTACGAGAACGGCCGGGTTCGCGACGTCTCACAGGAGGTCCTCGACGCGCAGATGGACGTGTTGAAGCTGAGTTACTTCTACCGGCCCGGCATGGAGTTGATCACCGGCGTGGCGCTGCTCGCGACGTTCGTCGTCGGCGGACTGTGGGTGTTCTCCGGACCGCCGCTGTTCTTCTCCGGGGAGCTCACCACGGGCGACTTCGTCGTCTTCATGCTGTTGACCCAGCGCCTGACGGGGCCGATGGCCCAGCTCTCGAGCATCGTCGACTGGTACGAGAACGCAAAGGCGTCTGGCAGGCGTATCTGCGGACTGATGTACGTTCCGGTCAGGATTCGGGACACGCCGAACTCGGTCCCGCTCGAGGACGTCGACGGTCGGATCGAGTACGACGACGTTCGGTTCAGCTACGAGGGTGAGGAGACCATCCTCGACGGCGTCGACTTCGACGTGGAGGCGGGGGAAACGGTCGCGCTCGTCGGCGCGACCGGCGCGGGCAAGTCGACGGTCGCGAAACTCCTGTTGCGGTTGTACGACATCGACGACGGCGCGATCCGCGTCGACGGTCACGACGTACAGGATCTCCGCGTTTCGGACCTGCGGGAAGCCATCGGCTACGTGAGCCAGGACACGTTTCTCTTCGACGGCACGGTCGCCGAGAACATCCGTTACGGACGCTTCGACGCAAGCGACGACGAGGTTCGGGCGGCCGCCGCCGCGGCGGAGGCCCACGAGTTCATCCGAGAGCTTTCGGAGGGATACCGGACGCGAGTCGGCGAGCGCGGGGTCAAACTGTCGGGCGGTCAGCGCCAGCGGATCGCACTGGCTCGGGTGATCCTTCAGGATCCCGCGATCATCCTGCTGGACGAGGCGACCGCCAGCGTCGACACGGAGACCGAGTACCTCATCCAGCGCTCGCTCGAGCGCCTGACCGCCGACCGGACGACGCTGGCGATCGCCCACAGGCTGTCGACGATCAAAGACGCCGACACCATCCTCGCGCTGGAGGACGGACGGGTCGTCGAGCGCGGCACCCACGAGGAGCTGGTCGCGGCGGACGGCCTGTACGCCAATCTGTGGGGCGTACAAACCGGCGAGATCGACGACTTGCCCGAGACGTTCGTCGATACCGTCGCTCACGGGCCAGTTGACGGCGAGCGGTGATTTTTAGGCCCACCTAACAATCGGAGCGCTTATTATGTTTTAGGCTAGCCTAAATCCATGGGGAGAGAGAAACCGGCACGCGGGGAATCGACGCGGCGGGAGTTCGTAACGTACGGCAGCACGGCCGTCGGTGGTGGATTACTGGCCGGGTGTTCGGACGTCGTCAGCCGGAACGAATCGGAGCCGGCGGGGGAGACGGACGACGAGTACTCGGTTACGATATCACCAGTCGGAACCATCGAATTTGAGGAGGTGCCAAGTCAGGTACTGACGTACAATAAGCACTACGTTGACATGGCGGTCGCCTGCGGACACGGTGAGGCGATCAAAGCCATGGGAGACAACTTCTACACCGGGTACTACGAACAGCTACCCGGAGTCGAGTTTGACCCGTCGACGCGAGTAACGGTCAGCCACGACAATAAGGAAATAATCTATCAGGTCGACCCCGACCTCATTCTATTAGATCCGACGTGGTACCGCGTCTATTCACAGTATTACGACTATGGTGAGGATGACATCGAGGAGATTACCAAAAACGTCGCCCCGTACTTCGGGAACCGATTTTCGCGAGCGCACACCGACACGGGGATTCAGGATTACGAGTACTACACTGCGTGGGAGTTGTACGCAAAAGTCGCACAGGTGTTCCGTGAGACAGAGAGACTTCAGGCACTGAAACGTATTCGTGACGAACTGGTTGCTCACGTCGAGTCCAATCTACCACCCGAAGCGGAGCGTCCGACAGTCGGACTAGTCGCAATGAACGATTGGGGGGTGTTCTCACCGTACAAAATCGACAATGAGGGCTTCGGTGTTTCCCACTATCGGCCGCTTGGTGTGAAGGACGTGTTCGCAGAGAGTGACCGGACGTACGAAGAAGACGGGGGCGTTTACGACCTCGAAGCGATGCTTGAGCTCGATCCAGACGTTCTCATTCACAACTTTGGCACGGGCGGATTTGACGAACGGTATCAGTCGATGCTCGAACTCGAAGATGATCCGGTTGGCTCGAAGTTGAGCGCGGTGCAGAACGATCGGCTGTACGGTGGCGGAGATTCGATGCAGGGCCCGATTTACAATCTGTTCCAGATAGAGATGGCTGCGAAGCAAATCTACCCCGAGCAGTTTGGAGAGTTCCCGACCTACAATGACGATGGAACCTACGACATCTCTAAATCGGAGCAGCTGTTCTCGCGAGAGCGCGTTTCGGACATCATCAACGGAGACGTCTGAGCATGCCAAATCACGACACTACTACGAGCGGAGCACCGACACGCAGAGACGCGATCAAGTACGGCGGCGCGGTCGTCGGCGGCGGCCTGCTCGCCGGCTGTACCGGCGAAGACCCGTCGGATGCGGACGATGCCGATGGAGATCATCCGGATTCGTGGACGGTTCGGATGGAGCCCCGAACGGAGGTTACCTTCGAGTCCGTCCCCGAGTCGGTCGTCGTCTACCGGGCGGACTACGCGGGCATGCTGATCGCCCTCGGACACGGAGACGCGCTGGTCGGGATGCAAGACACCCAGAGCCTCCCCACGGAGTTCCTCGAGCAACTTCCGGGCGTGTCCGTCGATCCCGCGGGAATCACTCAGCTTCGGCATGGCGGCGAGTACGATAAAGAGGTCTTCTACGAGATCGACGCCGACCTCCACCTCATCGACCCGAACAACGCGAAGCACTACTTCGATTTCGACGAGGACGACATCTCGGACCTGGAGACCGCCGTCGCCCCGTGGATCGGGAGCTTCATCCGTCGTCCGCAGGAGGAAATCGGGCCGGGATACCCCCATTACACGCTGTACGAGGCGTTCGAGAAGGTCTCAGAGGTGTTTCGAGAGCACGAGCGTTACGAGGCGATCGCAGAGATACACGAGGCGATGCTCTCGCAGGTCGAGGCGGAACGGCCGCCGGCCGACGAGCGGCCGAGCGTTGGCCTCGCGTTCCTCGTACCCGGCGAGGACTTCGTCGGCTCCGGAACCTTCTACCTCAACGACCCGACGCAGCCGGGAATGGCGAGGAAGCAGTACCACGACCTCGGCGTCGAGGACGCCTGGGCGGCCGCGGGCGTCGACGCCGACGGAAGCGTGGGCTACGAGACGCTGCTCGAGGCCGATCCGGACGTCATCATCGCGCACAACGCGTTCGGGTACACCGATTCTGAAGCGCAGTTCCAGTCCGAGGTCGTCGATGTAATGCGGTCGGACAGCCTCGGGAGCGAACTCACCGCGGTACAGAACGGCCGCGTCTACCGCGGCGGCAAGAACGTCCAGGGACCGATCACCAATCTCTTCCAGACCGAAGTGGCCGCGAAGCAGTTGTACCCCGAGGCGTTCGGCGAGTGGCGAGGGCTGGACGAGACGCCCGAGGAGGAACAGTTGTTCGACCGCGAGGAGGTTGCCGACATCGTTAGCGGAGAGAGATAATCATGAGTAATACCAACGGCACGGAAACGACCGAAACACCGACGCGACGGGATTCCCGCGAGCGCCAGCGAGCGGGAAGTCGTCGGGGGAGTGAGCGAAGCGAACGGACTCGACGGGAATACGTGAAATACGGCGGGGTAGTGATCGGCGGCGGGTTACTCGCCGGCTGTACCGGGACCGGTGACGAGGTCGAAAGCGAGGACGATGGCGATGGAGAGTCATACTCGGTGACGATGTCGCCCGCCGGCGAGATCACGCTCGATCATCCTCCAGAGCGCGTCTTCACCAATCTCGTTCACCACGCCGATATGGCGCTCGCGCTCGGGTACGGCGAGTCGATCAACGCGCTGTACAGCCCGGAGAACTTCGGAACGCTCTACGAACTCTTCCTCGAGCGCCTCGAGGGCGTATCCACCGACTGGGCCGGCCTTCCCAACTCCTGGAACATCGACAAGGAGCACCTCTACGAGTTAGACAGCGATCTTCACCTGGCCGATCCGGCGTACATGACGGTGATGGACAGTTTGGACCGCGACGATATCGAGGAGATCGGCGAGAACGTCGCCCCGTGGTTCGGCAACGCCTACAGCGATTCCCAGAGGGAGCCCCCTGAAGCGTGGGCCGACGACTACGAGTACTACACGCTGTGGGAGATCTTCGAGAAGGTCGCGGCGGTCTTTCGGGAAGAACAGCGGTATCAGGAGCTCACGGAGATCCGCACGGATCTCCTCGCCGAGATCGAAGCGAATCTCCCGCCGGAGACGGACCGGCCGCGAGTCGCCCGAATACAGACGGGGCTCTCGGACGGCGAGCTGAGTATCTGGCCGTTCGCACTCGACGACCCCGGCTACGAGCAGGCGCATCTCCGCCCGCTCGGCGCGAAAGACGCGTTCACCGACACGGAAGCGTACAGCGAGATCGACCTCGAGGCCGTCGTCGAAGCCGATCCCGACGTGATGCTCATCACCCACGCGATGGGGCCGACCAGGGACTTCCTCGAGACCAAAGACCACCTCGAGAGCGATCCCGTAGCTCAAGGGATTCCCGCCGTCGAAAACGACCGCGTCTACCCGATGGCGATTCGGTACGGCGGACCGATCGCGCACCTCTTCCAACTCGAGATGGGCGCGAAGGAGCTCTATCCGGAGGCGTTCGGCGAGTGGCCGAGATACGACGGCGGCGCGTATCCGGAGTTCCCCGAGTCAGAGCAGTTGTTCGACAGGCAGCGAGTGGCAGACATCATCAACGGAGACATCTGAACATGAGCGACGACACCACCGACACGACGCACGAGGCACCGACGCGCAGAGACACCCTCAAGTACGGCGGGACGCTCGTCACGGGAAGTCTGCTAGCCGGCTGTTCGGAACTGGTCGGGCAGGACGACGGGGCAGAGGGGACCGACAGCCAGGGATCGTACGAAGCCTGCATCGAGCCCGTCGGCTGTCTCTCCCTCGAGGAGGTTCCGGAAACGTGGATGGCACTTACGGGCCCGTGGGCGGATATGGCCGTTGCACTCGGTCAACGGGATGGGTTTCGGCCCGCCGGATGGTATCCACAGCCGTACTTCTACGACCGCGTCGGTGTGTCGATGCCGACGGACGTCCCGAACCCGCTCGCCGGGGGCGGCTGGGACAAGGAGTTGTTCTACGAACTCGATCCGGATATCATCCTCTGTGACCCGAACTATCTCCACAAGACCGGCTTCGACGACTCCTGGGACGAGTCCGACACCGAGGAGATCGTGGAGACCGTCGCTCCCTTCTTCGGGAACAATATCGTTCGCCGACGCGAGTTTCACGAGTACGAACTGTACTCGCTGTACGAGGCGTTCGATCGGTTGGCCGACGTCTTCGACGAACGCGAGCGGTACGAGGCGTTCGTCGACGTTCACGACGAGCTCTGGTCCGAGATCGACTCGAAATTATCGGCCGACCAGGACCGGCCCGAAATCGGACTGATAAACTTCGGATCCGACCTCGAAAGCGGCGAGTTCGCGGCGATGACGACTGATTCTGAGGGGGTCGAGATGAAGCAGTATCGCGATCTCGGCATCAAATCGGCGTTCAGCGACGAACAGACGGACGGAATGCTCGACTACGAGGCGATGCTCGATGTCGACCCCGAGATCATCGTCGTCCACGGCGGCGTTCGCCTCACGGACGAAACCGGCGAGTTCTCCGCAAGCGCGTTTCACGACCAGTTCGTCGCGCCGCTTTCGGACCATCCCGTCGGCCGCCAACTCACTGCTGTCCAGAACGACGCCGTCTATCCGGGCCCGTACTTCCAACAGGGGCCGATCGTGAGCCTGTTCCAGACCGAACTCGTCGCACGCCTGCTCTACCCCGAGACGTTCGGCGCGTTCGATCCTGAGCGGTTCCCGGACGTTCCCGAGGACCAACAGCTGTTCGATCGCGGGCGAGTTGCAGCCATCATCGACGGAGAGATCTAAATGAATTCGAAGAATACAAACACGACACCGACACGCAGAGACACGATCAAGTACGGCGCGGCGCTTGCGACCGGGACCGCCCTCGCGGGCTGTTCGGAACTGGTTGGACAGGAGGATTCCCAAGGGACCCAGACGACCGAGGACGGCTCGTACTCGGTGTCGATGGAACCGACGGGGACGGTCTCGTTCGACCAGGTACCCGAGCGGTGGACCGCGTACAACGGCGGCTACGCCGATATGGCCGTCGCACTGGGACAGGCTGATGGACTGATAGGGATCGGTGGCGCGGATCGATACTACACCTACGTCTACGACGAACTCCCCGGCGTAACCGTCGATCGAGACGTCCTCGAGCAGTATCCGGAGGTCCGAACCAAAGAGGAGTTCTACGAACTCGAGAGCGACGTGCATCTGTACGACCCTCAGATGCTCGTCAACTGGTTCGACTGGAGCGACGAGGACGTCGATGAAATCGCGTCGAACGTCGCGCCGTTCGTCGGCAATTTGATCTTCCGCCGGTCCGACGAGTGGCACGATTACCGCTACTACACGCTGTACGAGGCCTTCGAGAAAGTGGCCGAGGTGTTCCAACAGCAAGAGCGCTACGAGGCGTTCAGCGAACTGCACACCGAATTCATCGCGTCGATCCAGGAGCGGCTTCCGCCCAGTGACGAGCGACCGGACGTCTTCCTCACCTTCGAGGGGACCGAAGAGCCGGAGACGTTCTCGCCGTACCGACTCGACGACGCGGGAACGAGCAAGAAACAGTGGCGCGATCTCGGCGTTCACGACGCGCTGACTGGGACGGACATCGACAACCTCAGCACCAGGAATCGCGGCGAACTCGACTACGAGAACCTGCTCGAGATCGACCCCGACGTGATTCTCGTGCGCGGCCACGAGCGAAAGTCCGCCGCGGAGTTCCGAGACGTCGTTCTCGACTACATGCAGAGCCATCCCGTCGGGAGCGAGCTCGCCGCCGTCCAGAACGGACGAGTGTACCGCGGCGGCTACCTCAACCAGGGTCCGATTCACAACCTCTTCCTGACCGAACGGGCGGCGAAGCAACTGTTTCCCGAGGAGTTCGGTGACGTGACCGGCGACGAACGGCTATTCGACCGCCAGGAGGTTGCGGATATCATCAACGGAGAGTTCTGACGATGAGCGACAATACCGACGGCACGACCGGAGAACCGACGCGCAGAGACACGCTGAAATACGGCGGCGCACTCGCGGCCGGCACCGCCCTCGCGGGCTGTTCGGAGCTGGTCGGACGGGACGGAGACTCGGATCCCGGACCGACCGACGATGAGACGTACTCGGTGACGATATCACCGGTCGGAACGGTCGAGTTCGATAGCATCCCCGAGGCGGCGGTCCTCTACGATCCGCAGGTGGCCGATCACCTCGTCGCGCTGGGTCAACAGGACAGGATCGTTTCGCTTGGCTTCCCGGACCGCTACTACACGGGATTCTACGACGAACTCCCCGGCGTCGAGTTCGATACGAGCGACCTCACCGCGTTCTACACCGATCAGTTGACGCTCGACAAGGAGATACTCTACGAACTCGACGCCGATATCCACCATCTCGACCCGCTCCGGTGGGAGGGGACCTTCGACGACGCGGACATCGAGGAGCTCGAACAGAACGTCGCACCGTTCTTCTGCAATCGATTCAGCCGGGCACACGGCTACCAGGGCGACCGGTCCTACGAGTACTACACGCTCTGGGAACTCCTCGACAGGTACGCACAGGTGTATCAGGTACAGAGCCGAAGCCAGGCGCTGATCCGGGTTCGAGAGGAGATGCTCGAGACGATTCGGGCCGAACTCCCACCACAGGAGGAGCGCCCGTCGGTGGCGCTCGTCGTCTACAATCACGACGAGGACACGTTCGGGCCGTACCGACTGAACGGTCCGGGGTTCGGAAAAGCGCACACGCGCCCGCTCGGCGCGAACGACGCGCTCGCGGAGGGGACGAAAAGTTACGCCTCGGATTACGGGAACAACTACTCGATGGAGGCGATGCTCGAGTTCGATCCGGACGTGATGATCCACAACTTCGACTGGACCAACGTCCGAGAGCGGACGGAAGCGTTCTTCGACCTCGGCGACCACCCCGTCGGTGGGGAGATTACGGCCGTTCAGAACGGCCGACTCTACGCCGGCGGATCGGCCCTGCAGGGACCGATTTTCAACCTCTTCCAGGTCGAACTCTCGGCGGAACAGATCTATCCCGACCTGTTCGGCCAACCGCCTGCGCCGGACGAATCCGTCCCGGAGAGTGAGCGATTATTCGACCGCGGGCGAGTCGCCGACATCATCAACGGAGACAGCGAACAATGACGAGAACCGAACCGACTCGACTCGAGGAATCGACGCGGCGGGATTCCCGCGAGCATCAGCGAGCGGGAAGTCGTCGGGGGAGTGAGCGAAGCGAACGGACTCGACGGGACTACATGAGATACGGGAGCGCGATCGTCGGAGCCGGATTGCTCGCCGGATGTGCCGGGGACGCGTCCGACGACGAAGCCGATCCCGGGGACGAAAGCGAGTCGTATTCGGCGACGCTGTCGCCCGCCGGGACGGTCACCTTCGAGGCGGTCCCGGAGACGGTCTTCACCGATCTCACCCACCACGCCGGAATGGCCCTCGCGCTCGGTCGAGGCGACGCCGTCAACGCGACCTGGGCGGGGAGCGCTTCGGTCCGGTCTGGAACAACTACCTCGAGCGACTCGAGGGCGTCTCGGTCGAGTGGAGCGACCTCCCGAACTCGTTAGACGCAGACAAGGAACTCTTCTACGAACTCGACAGCGACCTCCATCTGGCAGATCCCGCCTACGTGACCTGGATGGACGGAATGGATAGCGACGACGTCGCGGAGATCGATCGAACCGTCGCGCCGTTTTTCGGCAACACGTTCAGCAACGGCAACACGGCTCCCCCAGAGGAGTGGGACGGGGAGTACCGACACCACACCCTCTGGGAAATCTTCGAGCGGGTCGCGGCGGTCTTCCAGGAACGGGGCCGCTACGACGCCCTCGCCGAGATTCACTCGGGCGTGCTCGAGGCGATCGACGCGAACCGACCACCGGCGGCACAACGACCGTCGGTCGCGATCGTACAGTTCCTCGGAGAGGCGATCTGGGCGTACCCGCTCAACGCGGACGGATTCATGCACTCGCACATCCGCCCGCTCGAGGCGAGAGACGCCTTCGGCGGCGAACTCGACGGGGCCACCGAAGTTGACATCGAACTGCTGGTCGACCGGGATCCGGACATCTTGCTCGTTACCGAAACGATGGGCGAAGACGGCATCGAGGACGCTCGCCGGACGCTCGAGGACGACCCCGTCGCCCGACAGGTCACGGCGGTCGAAACCGACCGCGTGTACGCCGGCGGCGTTCGGAATCAGGGGCCGATCCTGAACCTGTTCCAACTCGAGATGACGGCGAAGCAGCTCTATCCCGACGTGTTCGGCGAGTGGCCCACGTACGTCGAGGGACCGTATCCCGAGATACCGGAAGACGAGCGACTGTTCGACCGCGGGCGAGTCGCCGACATCGTCAACGGTGATCTGTGAGCGGTGTTGAGCGCGATTCGAGACGCTCCAGCGGAACCGGTCGTGAAAGATAGCACGGTCGTCAGCGTCGAACGCGGGCGAGCGGGTCGCACGGTGCACCATCGAAATCGAGACCCAGTAGCGTCCGTCGGAGGTCCAATACCGCACGTCAGAGGTGGCTGAGTGAGTAACAACAGGCCCACGGAGGCGGACGAGACCCTGTTAGACGAGTGCTCAACAACTACCAGCGGGTGCGCCTCCGCCGAGCGTGTCTTCGCCCTCCTGGACTGCCCTGAAACGATCCCGGAACCCACCGACCCGGTCGCCCTCGAGCGAGTCGACGGTCGAATCGAATTGTTTTGGTTGGCCTAAAAATCGAAGCGGTTATGATTCTTTAGGCGAGCCTAAAATCATGGGGAGAAACGAACCGGCATGCGGGGAATCGACGCGGCGGGAGTTCGTAGCGTACGGCAGTACGGCCGTCGGCGGCGGACTGCTGGCGGGCTGTTCGGACTTGGTCGGACAGGACGACCCGGGATCGACGGAGGGGGAAGACGACGAATCGTACTCGGTGACGATGGCCCCCGTGGGAGACGTCGCGTTCGACTCGCCGCCGGAGAGCATATTCACGCGGCTGACTCACCTGGCCGGGATGGCGTTCGCACTCGGACGCGGGAACGACGTCAACGCGATGCACGCGCCCGACTACTACGATGAACTGTGGAACCAGTTCACCGAACGACTGCCCGGCGTCACGCTGGACTGGTCGGGGTTGTACTCCTCCTGGGACCCGGACAAGGAAACGCTCTACGATCTCGACAGCGATATCCACCTGGCCGATCCGGCGAGCGTGAACGCCCTCGACAGTTGGAGCATGACCGACATCGAGGAAGTAGAAGAGAACATCTCACCGTGGTTCGGGAACCAATTCAGCGACAGACACGGCGAACCGCCGGCTGATTGGGCCGACCGCTACGAGTATTACACCCTCTGGGAAATGTTCGAGACGGTGGCAGCGGTGTTCCGCGAGGAAGAGCGGTACGAAGCGCTTGCGGATGTACACGCGAACCTGTTGGAAACGATCGAGGAGGATCTCCCCCCGGAAGGGGAGCGCCCGACCGCGGTCATGGCGGGGATGAGCGACATCGAGAGCATGTACGTCTACACGCTGGACACGCCAGGGATTCTGACGGCACACGTGCGCCCGCTCGAGCCGATCGGTGCGCTGGGCGACGACATTTCCTCCGGCGATACGATCGACATGGAAGGGATGCTAGAAGCCGACCCCGAGGTTATATTTGCGCCGGGTGGGATGCACCCGGAAACGGATATGCCGGGAATACGGGACGCGTTTCGGGATCACTCCATTGGCCAACGGATTTCCGCGGTCGAAAACGGTCGGATCTACGCGCAGGGGGCGCGCTACCAGGGGCCGATTCTGAACCTGTTCCAACTCGAGATGACGGCGAAACAGCTCTATCCCGACGTGTTCGGCGAGTGGCCCACGTACACCGACGGCCCGTACCCCGAAATCCCCGCGGACGAACAGCTGTTCGACCGCGGGCGAGTTGCGGACATCATCAACGGGGATCTCGATGAGTGACAGCGACGCGCCGACAGGCGGACCGACGCGCAGAGAGATACTCCAGTACGGAGGTGCGCTGACGGTCGGTTCCGGACTTGCAGGCTGTTCGGATCTGACCGGACGGAGCGAGGAGTCGGCTGGACAGTCCGACGATGGCACCTATTCGGTGACGATGGCTCCCGCGGGAGAAGTGGAGTTCTCGAGCGTTCCACAGAACGTGATGGTGTACAGCTTGTTGTACGCCGATATGGCGGTCGCGTACGGACACGGGGACGCCGTTAACTCGCTCGGCTTCGACGCCGAAGCGGGTGGCAACACGCTGGACGCGTACTACGAGCGTCTCGACGGCGTTTCGTTCGACCGGGACGGGTTGGCTCAGCTCAACACGGGATCGGGAGGCGTCAACATCGACGGGGAACTGTTCTACGAACTGGACTCCGACCTCCACCTGGTCGATCCCTGTCTCGTGCTGTCGTTCGACGGCTGGGAACAGTTCGATATCGAGGAGATCCGGACGAATATCGGCCCGTGGTTCGGAAATAACTACAGCCGATCGCACGGTCAACCACCCGAGGACTGCCGGGACGACTACCAGTACTACACGCTCTGGGAAATCGCCGAGAAGGTCGCGACGGTGTTTCAGGCACGATCGCGGTACGAGGAACTCCACGCGATACGCGAGGAGATGGTCGAGACGATCCAAGCGGATCTTCCGCCGGAAACCGAACGACCGACGGTCGGAACCGTCATCTTCATGGAGGAGACGTTTTTCCCCTCGCAGAGCACTACGCCGGGATTCAGCAACGCCCACGTCCGTCCGCTCGGCGTGGTCGATGCGTTCGCAGCCGACGACGTGACCTACGAGACGTCCTACGATTACGAGATGATGCTCGAGATCGATCCCGACGTTATCCTCCACCAGTACGGGATCGCGTCCTACTACGACGTCGGTGCGATCCGCGAGACGATTTCGGAACACCCCGTCGGCGAGCAGTTGAGCGCCGTCGAGAACGACCGGATCTATCCGTCGGGCAACCCGGTTCAGGGACCGATCATGAACCTGTTCCAGTTGGAGGCGACCGCCAAACAGCTGTATCCCGACGTCTTCGGGGAATGGCCCGGCTACGTCCACGGGGAGCCGTATCCGGAGATTTCCGCGGACGAACAGCTGTTCGATCGTCAGGAGATTGCGGAGATCATCGCGGGTGATCGGTAAATGCGCGCTCGAGAGTGGGCGATCGCGGGAGCCTTCCGCGAGCCGGAAGAGTACGACATCCCCGACCTGCCGTCCTGGCGAGTCCGTCGCAGCGAGTGTGGCGGGCTGGCGTTCGCCGACGGGGACGACGAGCCGTTCATCGCCGCCGACCATCCGGTGGCGGTGAGACGCTAACGACAACCCATGATCGACACCACTACCGACACGACGCACGGGAGACGCCTCGGCTCCGTCTCGAGCCCGTTCGCGCGCGATTCGGGGCCTCGAAGGGAGTGCAGGGGAGGCGGGGGCCTCCTTGAGAACGAACAGCTAGTCGACCGCCAGCAGGCTGTGGACAGCGACAACGGAGAGAACGATCCATGAAAGATGGTACCGAAAACACGACAGGGGCACCGACGCGCAGAGACACGCTGAAGTACGGCGGCGCTGTGGTCGGCGGCGGACTACTCGCCGGGTGTGCGGATAGTTCGGAGGAGGGAATGTCGCCGAGCGAAACGGACGGATCGTACTCGGTGACGATGGAGCCCGTCGGCACCGTCGAGTTCGACGAGATTCCCGAAACGTGGTTCCCGTACACGGGTGATTACGCGGACATGGGCGTTGCGCTCGGGCAGGTCAACGGACTCTCGGCCATCGGCGTCCGCGCCCGGTTCGCCTCGCACCTGTACGAGGAACTCCCCGGCGTCTCCGTCGACGGAAGCGAACTCACCGAACTCTACCAGGACGGCACCGGCAAAGAGATCTTCTACGAACTCGAGGCCGACGTTCACCTCATCGATCCGAACTTCATGGTGAACCGCCTCCAGTGGGAGCAGGCCGACGTCGACGAGATCCGAGACCTCGTCGCTCCGTTCGTCGGGAATACGATCTTCTCGCGCGTTTACGACTGGCACGACTACGCCGACTATACGCTGTACGAAGCCTTCGAGAAGGTCGCGCAGGTGTTCCAAGAGCAGGCTCGCTACGAGGCGTTCGCGGAGTATCACGACGAGGTGCTCGCGGACGTACGAGAGCGCGTTCCGAACGAAACGCCGACCATCGCGGTTCTCTACCCGGAGGGGATCCCGCCGGAATCGTTCTACCCGTACCTGATCGGCTCCGGGACGCAGTCCAAACACTGGAACGACCTGAACGTCGAGGATAGCCTCGCCCGGAACGAGATCGTCGATACGCAGGCCGGCGGTGGAACGATCGACTACGAAACGCTGTTGGAGATCGATCCGGACGCCATCGCGATCAGGATTCAAGGCGAGATCACGCCGGAGTACTTCGACGCCGAGATCGTCTCACACCTCCAGAACCACAACGTCGCGAGCGAGCTTCGGGCGGTTCAAAACGACCGCGTCATCTACGGCGGCGTGACCTACCAGGGACCGATCATCCACCTCTTCCAACTCGAGCGGGCGGCTCGTGGACTGTATCCCGACGAGTTCGGAGGCGAACAGCTATTCGACCGCCAGCGCGTTGCGGACATCGTCAACGGAGCATTTCAACAATGAGTACTCGCGACACGACCCAAACTGAGGCAGCGTTCGATCACGACGTCGTTGTAGTCGGCGGCGGTCCCGCCGGCTGCTCGGCAGGGCTCTTCACCGCCCGGCACGGCCTGGAGACGGTTATCTTCGACCGCGGGCGCTCCTCGATTCAGCGATGTGCCTACCTCGAGAACTACCTCGGCTTCCCCGCGGGGATCGACATCGAGACGCTGTACGGACTGATGCACGATCATGCCGAGACGGCGGGCTGTGAGATCGTTCCCGACCTCGTCGAATCGCTCGAGCGCGCCGACGGCGAGGGGTTCGTCGTCAGCCTACAAGAGGGAGAACCGGTCACCGCTCGTCGAGTGATCGCGGCCACGCGCTACGACGGCGAGTACATGCGCGGCCTCGACGACGAGGAGGCGATGTTCGAGACGCACGAACACGACGGCGAGGAACACGAGCACTTCGATAAGGGGTACGCCGAGAGCGACGGGACGACACCGGTCGACGATCTGTTCATCGCGTCGCCGTACGGGGACACCGGCTATCAGGCGAGCATGGCTGCCGGACACGGCGCACGGGTCGGGATCACCGTCGTCGAGGACGTTCGACGGGCACAGGGCTATCCCGAACCCATGGCGAACCACTACGACTGGATGCGCCGGGAAGCGGAACTCAACGGGGAGTGGAGCGAGCGAAGCCGGTGGCGGGAGTATTTCGACGACCAACTTCCCGACGATCACGACCTCGAGGAGGCGCGACTCGAAGCGATGCGCGAGCGGGAAATCGACCGCAGGTTCGCGACGTATCTCTCCGACGACGAGATCGAACGGCGGATCGAGCGCGGTCACAAACGGCTCCTCGAACACGTCGACGACGACCTGATCCTCGAAGCGGCGCGTGAAATCGAAGCGACCGGGAAAACCGGCGGGGAGTAGTATCACGCCGACCGCGAAGGCACAGGAAGGCGATGATACGTTTGAGAATAAAGGGTTTCAGTTTCTCACCACCTTATACACATATGAAACAGCGTTCCAGTGTCCTATCGAAATTCGAGCCGTCGAGAGAGAACGGGAATGGCTGTAGCCGTTTGTTCACCGGTGTGGGACGCGACGTTCGAAGGTGGCGGAAAATTTGTTCGTCCACGAAAGCATCATCATCGTTCTTTTCACGACGGGAGTGATACCAGATGTTACTAACCGCTTAACAGTATTTGGAATCGATATCTGAGGTCGGATATCGTTCGGTCAGCGACGGATGGCTTGCGGTTCGTTTCAGAGCAATAGCTGAGCCACCTACATCAGGTGAATTAGTTACAATAGGTGAAATTTTCTCAAGAGGGACCTATTCTTCAGTAGAAGAGTCGATGCGATCACAGAACCTCATCGCAATCGAACCGGCGAAGAGACGTACGTAGTGGCGGCCGGTGTAGTGTAGCGGTGACTGACATCCCCCGATCAAACGGATCCACTGCTCCCGCCTTCGAGACGGCCGCATTCGAGGAAACGGTAGCGGATGAAATCGACTTCAACGTGATCGAACCACCGCATAGGATACGGTTCTTCGAAAGCGAGCGGTGTATTCGCTACCGAGTTTTGAGTGAGATCGGCCATCGTGGGTTCGCGTGGAACAGCATTCGGCGACTGCTGTCGACAACAGTTATTACAGGAGTACCAGTGTAAAGTTAGAGGAGTCGATCCTGATCGACGAGCGTGCTCGGCACGACAGCTTTCAAAATCGTCCCACGATGTAGAACGGTTAGGAATGCTGGATGTTGAGTTCGATAATGTTCGCCACGCCGAGCGCCTGATCGGGGAGTTCTGTTCGGAAGCGTTCGCCTTGCATTCGGTGAGTCGGCCCGGCAACGCTGATGGCGCCGATCACCGTGCTCGAGCTGTCGAGAACGGGGGCGGCGACGCTTCGTAACCCGTTCAGGCGCTCTTCATCGTCGAACGCAATTTTCCGTTCCCGGGCCGCCTCGAGCTCCTCGTAGAGTCGGTCGCGATCGGTGATCGTGTTGCGGGTGAGCTCTTGCAGGCCGTGGGTATCGAGAATTTCTTCGACGCGGTCGTCGGGGAGAAACGCCATGATGACCTTTCCGAGCGCAGTGCAGTGAAGCGGAATTCGGTCGCCGATATGCGTATCGATCCGGGCGGCCTCCGGGCCCCGACCCCGGTAGATGAAGACGCCCTGGCCGTGCTCTTCGGTCATCAAGCCCGAGATGTCGCCGGTCTTTTCGGCGAGTTTATCCACCTCCGAGCGCGCGACCTGGTACAGTTTGTGCTGGTTGCGAGCGATCTCCCCGGTCTGCAGAAACTTCAAGCCGGTCCGATACTCCCCATCCCGGCGGACGATGTACTCCGTCGACTCGAGCGTCTGCAGATGATTGTGGACGGTGCTTTTGGGCAGGTCGACGTGCCTCGAGAGTTCGGAAACGCCCGCGCCGTCGAGCTCGTTCAGGGCTTCCACGATGGTGAACACGCGTTCGACCGCCTGGATTCCGGTTTTCTCGGGTGCTGTCATGAGCACACTGTACGGACTGGACGGTATTAAGTGTTCAGCATCGTGGAACGGGGTGCCGGATATCGCTTAGCGAGTCGTGTCGGTTCAAGTATGCGAATACGGCCAGTAACAACGCCGAAAATCGCTGAATCCAAAATAGAAGGGTTGTGTGACGGGAATTGGTGAATATACTTACCCGAACTGAGCTGCGGTGCGTTCCACGATATAGAACGTCGAATGTGATGGGGTAACAAATATACAATCCGCATCCGATCACCACGTATGAGCGACACGGACTCGTGGGGCGTACCCACCCTCGATCTCTTCGAGTTGGTCGAAGAGACGATCGAGAGAGACGGTGGACAGGCAGTCGCGACGGTCGTGAACGTCGACGGTTCCGCGTACCGACGGCCCGGAGCGAAAATGGTACTCGGCGAAGACGGACCAGCGTACGGAGGGATCACGGCGGGATGTCTCGAGGGACCCCTTCGGGGCGTTGCCCGGGAGGTCGTCGCAGAGAACGTCCCGCGGGTCGTGACCTTCGACCTCACCGGCGACGAGGACGGGTGGGGGCTCGGCCTCGGCTGTGAGGGTATCGTCGACGTCCTCGTCGAACCGGTCGACGAGACGTGGCGAGAGCCGGTCGCGGCGTTTCACCGCGGTGAGTCTCGCGCCCTCGTCACCGCGGTCGACGGAACCGATTCCGTTCCCACCGGTGCGCGGACGGTCGTATCGCCCGACGGATCGACGGCGGAGTCCGCGGACCGCGCGACGATCCCGCACCCCGTTCTCGAGCCCATCGAGACCGCCGTGCACGCGCGAATCGAAGACGGCGGCTCGAGCAGCCACGCCGTCGAAACTGCGGCCGGAACCGTCGAAGTCTTCGTCGACGGTATCACCCCGGCAACGCGGCTGGTACTTTTCGGCGGCCAGCCCGACGTTCGACCGGTGACGCGCCTAGCTCGAGACGTCGGGCTCCACACGACGGTCGCGACTGCCAGAGGGGCACAGGCGGACGAGTCGGCGTTTCCGCGTGCCGACCGCGTCGTCGCGACCCATCCGACCGATCTCGACGAACTGGTCGACGAGCGAACCGCCGTCGTACTCATGTCTCACAACTTCCTCGACGACCGACTCGCACTCGAGACGTTGCTCGACACGCCGGTGCCCTTTATCGGACTGATGGGACCTCGTGAGCGATTCCAGCGACTCCTAGGCGAACTCGAGGGAGATGGTGTAACACTAGCCGAAGACGATCGGGAGCGGATCGCGTCTCCCGTCGGACTCGACCTCGGCGGCGGCGAACCCGCCGAAATCGCGCTGAGTATCGTCTCGGAGGTCGTCGCAGCGAGTAACGGCGAACGCGGCGGACGACTCCGCAACAAACAGGGACCGATTCACGACCGACCGCCGTCGCAGTCCGACTGACGGACGCTCTCGAGGTCCGCCGCGGTATCGACGTCGAGGTGGATCCCGGGGTCGTCGACCGGGACGCGACGAATGTCCGCCGCGTCAAAGAGCGCTCGACCCCCAACGTCGCCGGATATCGACGCCAGTTCGTCGAAGTGAACGGCGTCGAACAACACCGGGTTGCCGCGGTGACCCTCGTACGTCGGGACCACTATATCGGCGCTGTCGTCGCGGTACGCGTCGGCGAGTCGTCGAACCGTCGCCGCATCGACACACGGCATGTCGCCCGGTAGAAAGAGCGCCGCGTCGGCACCGAATTCTCGGGCGTAGCGGGCACCCGATCGAACCGACCGACTCTGCCCGCGTTCGTACTCGTCGTTGATCGTCGTCTCGTCGACGTGTGGCCCGACCGCGTCGCGGACGGCCTCCGAATCGTGACCGAGGATCGCGATCGTTCGATCGAGGGAGCCGCCGGCGAGCGCTCGTGCGGAACGGCCGACGATCGGTTCGTCATCGACCGTCGCGAGCAGCTTGTTCCCGCCCTCGAATCGGGTTCCGCGACCCGCCGCGAGCACGACGCCGACGAGTTCGACCACGGTTACTCGAGCGCGACCCCTTCGGGGCCTCGCGGCAGGTACTCTCGGCCGCCCGGTTCGGCGAGCAACTCGCCGTCTTCGACGACGACCTCGCCGCCGACGATGGTGTGGGTCGGGAGCCCGGTGAGCTCCTCGCCGTGATAGGTCGAGTAGCGGGGCTCCATCGTGTGATAGAAGTCGTCGTCGACGACCGTACTCTTCTCGAGGTCGACGATGACCATGTCGGCGTCGGAGCCCTCCGCGATCGCTCCTTTGCGGGGGTACAGTCCCCAGCGCTTGGCGTTGTTGGTCGAACAGACCTCGACGAGTCGTTCCATGCTGATGCGGTTCTTGTTGACTCCCTCGCTCATCATGGCCGGGAGGAAGTACTCGATTCCGTTGTTGTCGCCGGGAATCGCGTCCCAGATATCGCCGTGTTTGCCCGTATCCTTCTCTTTGAACTCGATCTTGTGCGGACAGTGGTCGGTGCCGACGTAGTCGACGACGCCGGTCCGAATGCCCTCCCAGAGTCGTTTCTTGCTCGCTTCGCCGCGAAGCGGTGGCGAGATCTTCCCCCAGATACCGAGGTCGTCCTGTTCGTAGGTGTGGCTGAGGAAGGCGGGGAGCGTTTCGGCGTGCAGGTTCACGCCCTTGTTTTGGAAGCGTTCGCAGACGTCGACGCCCTCACCGGTGCTCATGTGGACGATGTACGCGCGCGAGTCGGTGTACTCCGTGAGTCGGCCGATCTGTTCGATCTGCATCGCCTCGGCGACGTTCGGCGAGGCTTCGGACCACGCCTCGAGGTCGTTTCGACCCTCGGCCTGGAGCTCTTTGCGGCGTTCGATCGCCAGATCCTCGTTCTCGGCGTGAAACATCACGACGCCGCCGGGGATGTCCGATACCTTGTCGAGCACGCGGTACGTTCGACCGGCGTCGGAGTGGTCGATGCCGAGTTCGGGCGAGGCGTGTTTGTACCAGTTGAAGAAGACCTTGTACGAGCGGATCCCGGCGTCGGCGAGGTCCTCGATCTCCTCGACGTGGTGGTCCTGGTGGACGATGGCGTGGTAGCCGAAGTCGATGTAGGAGTTCTCCTCGCCCGCGCGCTTGAAGAAGTCCATGTCCGGCACATAGGGCTCTTTCTGGAGCAGGAAGTTGACGACGGTCGTCACGCCGCCGTGGACTGCGCCGCGGGTTTCGGTTTCGAAGTCGTGCTCGAGTCCGTCGTGGTACTCGAACTCGTACCGCGAGAGCCCCCAGTGAACGTGGGGGTCGATGAATCCGGGGATGAGATAGTTGCCCTCGGCGTCGATTTCCCGATCCGCCTCGGGGAGGTTCGACTCGGCCCCGACACCGACGATAATCCCGTCTTTTGCTACAACTCCGCCGCTGATTGTGCCGTTCGGAGTGACGACGCGTGCGTTAGTCACTCGAAGGTCTCCGGTTGCGTCGACCATACGTCTACACGTAGCTCATCCTACTTGAGTGTACCCGATCAGTCGGTCGAGCGCCACCGCAGCAGCACAACGTTTATGTCTCGGTCACGGGATAGAGTAACTATCCTCTATGAGCACCGATAGCACAGACGGACCAGACGGCCCTGTGACCGAAGAGATCACGGTAACCGTAAACGGCGAACCAGTAACCGCGGCGGTCGAACCACGACTCAAACTCTCCGATTTCCTTCGGTACGAATGCGATCTCAACGGCGTTCGCGTCGGGTGCGAACACGGCGTCTGTGGCGCGTGTACCGTCCGGCAGGACGAACGGGCGGTCAAGAGCTGTCTCTCGTACGCCGTCCAGGCCGACGGGGCCGAGATCGAGACGGTAGAAGGACTCGACGAGGACGGCTCCCTCCATCCAATTCAGGAGGCGTTCCACGAGACGCACGCGCTCCAGTGTGGCTTCTGTACGAGCGGGTTCGTCATGGCGACGAAAGAGCTGCTCGAGGACAATCCCAACCCGACAAAAGAAGAGATCGAGACCGGACTGGCCGACAACATCTGTCGGTGTACCGGCTACCAGAACATCTACGAGGCGGTCGAACGCGCCGCGGAAAAAATGGAGGAGTAGTCCATGTCCAGATCGCAAGCGACCGACGTCGACGGCGATTCGGACGCCGACGCGGAATCGTTCACCGGCCAGGGGCTTCCGCGAGTCGAGGATCGGCGGATTTTGACCGGACGAGCCGAGTTCATCCACGACATCACGCCGGAGAACTGCCTTCACATGGCGCTGGTGCGCAGCATGCACGCCCACGCGGAGATCGAATCGATCGACACGAGCGAGGCCGAAGCCCACCCAGACTGCGAACTCGTCTTGACCGCCGAGGACCTCGAAGCCGACTACAATCCGATGCCGACCGGCATCGATAGCGTCGAGACCGAAGACGGCGTCAACGAGATGTTCGAGTGGTCGCTCGCCGGCGACAAAGCGCGGTTCGTCGGCGAACCCGTCGTCGCCATCGTCGCGTCAAACCGGTACGCGGCCGAAGACGTCGCGGATCTCGTCACCGTCGAGTACAACGCCGTCGAGGCCGTCGCCGACGGAATGGCCGCCCGCGAGGACGACGTCGTCGTCCACGAACACGTCGGGACGAACGTCGTCGACCACGAGCGCATCGAGTTCGGCGATCCAGAGCGAGCATTCGAAGACGCCGACACGGTCGTCGACGGCACGTACTCGTGGGGGCGCATCTCCGGCGTCCCGCTCGAGACGGCGGGCGTCGTCGCCCAGTACGACGGCGATACGGACTCGTTCGAGATCGACTGTAACATCCAGCTCCACACCCTCGTCGACAACATGATCTACGAGACGCTGGGCTACGAGGAAGACGACGTTCGGGTGAACGTGCCGGCGGACGTCGGCGGGAGCTACGGTACGAAAATCGGGATCCACCGCTACTGCTGTCTGGCCGCGATGGCGAGTCACAAACTCGAGCGCCCCGTGAAATTCGAGGAGGACCGCATCGAGAACCTGCAGGGCGGGGACATGCACTGTTCGGACCGGGAGTACGAGATGCGGATGGCCGTCGACGACGACGGCACCATGCGCGGGCTCGAGGTCTGGTTCGTCGACGACTTCGGCGCGTTTCCGCGATACCCCGTCAATCAGGTTCTCAAGCCGCTTTCGGTCGTCACGAACTCCTACGCGATCGACGACGTCACGTACGAGTACGATCTCGTCCTGACCAACAAGACGTCACAGACCGCCTACCGCGGCTTCGGCGTCGATCCGCACATTTACGCCCTCGAGATGGTCGTCGACAAGGCGGCCCGCGAGATCGGGATGGATCCGACGGAGTTCCGCCGGCGTAACCTGATCCAGCCCGAGCAGATGCCCTACACCCTCCCCTCGAAGAACATCTACGACTCCGGGGACTATCCCGCGACGCTCGATCGGATCCAGGAGATCATCGACGACGAGCGCGACGGCGGCCTCCTCGATCCCGAGATCGTCGAGGCGAAGCGCGAGGAGGGCAAGTATCGCGGCGTCCAGTCGAGCGTCATCATCGAGCCCGGCGTCAGCGGCTCGGACTGGACCGACCGGCAGCGAAGCGACCGCGAATCGCTCGCGGACCGGGACCGCGACGAGGTCGAAGAACTGCCCGAACACCTCCGCGCGAATCTCGAGCAGGACGGGACCGTCACGGCGTTTCTCGCGACGGACTCCTCCGGGCAGGGTCACCAGACGCTGGTCTCCCAGCTGCTCGCCGACGAACTCGAGATTCTCCCCAGCGACATCGAGGTCGACTATCTCGACAGCATCGACGCCCCGACCGAGTACGGGAGCGCGGCGTCGCGAATGGCGGTCATGCTGTCGGGGGCGACCGTCGGTCTCGCGGAACAGTTCATCGCGAACGCGACGGCGGTCGCAGCCGACCGCTGGGACGTCTCCGAGGACGACGTCATCTACCGGAACGGCACCGTCGAACGGGTCGATACCGGCGACTCGCTCTCGCTGGCGGATCTCGCGGCGATCGACGCCGACGGCGAGAAGCGACTCAGCCAGGTGAGCTACAACTACGACCACCCCGCGACGGAGTTCGAGGAGTTCGACGAGGCGTTCTCGCGGAAGTTCCCGGTGTACCCGACGGCCGCCTTCGGTGCGAACGCACCCATCGTCGAGGTCGACATCGAAACCGGGGAGGTCGACATTCTCACGTTCTACACGGTCCGTGACTGCGGGACGATGCTGAACCCGATGATCGTCGAAGGACAGGCCCACGGCGGCATCGCCCAGGGAATCGGCGCGTCGCTCCTCGAGGAGTTCGGCTACGAGGAGGACGGTCAACCGCAGGCGATCACGCTGTTCGATTACCTGCTCCCCTCGATCGAGAACGTTCCGGAGATTCAGATGGAGCACACGGAGACGCCCTCGCCGTACACCGAAACCGGTGCGAAAGGCGTCGGTGAGGGCGGCATGATCGACGCCCCCGCGAGTATCGCCACGTCGATCAACGCCGCGCTCGATCCGCTCGACGTCGAGGAGCCGGCGGATCGGATCCCCGTCTCGCCGGATCACATCCGGGCGAACGTTCGCGATCTCGAGTAGTCGGTCCGCTCGATCTGTTTTCCGTCGATCTCGATCCGCGAGCGATCGGTATGGCTCGTAAGCCCAGCAGTGGCGGGAAAAATAGCGGGAACGAACGACGACAGACGCAAAACGGGCTGCGGTCGATTACGGCGACTCGACTTCGACGTCGAAGTCGGTGTCCGAATCGTCCGGCGCGGCCTCCAGCTTCGACTCGGCTCCCTTCCCCTCCTCGATGATCGCCTGCATGTCCGCGAAGTACTTTTTGACCAGTCGGTTGGTCACGCTCTTGAGCGCCCGACTCCCCAGGCTGACGATCGTCCCCGAGACGTCGGCTTTGGCCTCCCAGTCGACGATCGTTCCGCCGTCGTCCTGTTCGATCAACTTCATCGTCGCCGTCATCTCGAACTCGTTTCGCGGAGCCTGACCGACGGCCTTCAACTCGAGCAGTTCCGGGTACTCGATGTTCGTCACGACGGCGTCGACCTCGAACTCGGGTTTAACGCTCCCGACGCCGACCGCCAGCACCGCCGTGATCTCGTGGGGTGACTCGAGGATCATCTCCTTACAGCCCGGCGCGCACTCCGCGAGGATATCCGGGTCGGTGAAGTAGGGCCACAATTCTTCTCTCGACTGTTCCATCTCGTTTTCGCCAGTGAATTCTAACATGTGTGATTGGTATTGCTGCGACGGTGGTTGGTGGGTGGTTCGACGACTACGAATTCGACGCCGCGACAGCGTCGTCGTAGGCTTGCGCTATCGAGCGTTTGGCGTACTCGCCGGCGACTTCTTCTTTGTACTCTCGATCCGCGTGCATCTCGCCCTCGGGAGTGACCGCTCCCGTGACGATTTCCGTGAGTTCCTCGAGACCGTCTTCGGTCAGCGGCTCGCCTTCGAGGACCGACTCGGCGTCCTCGACGCGCAACGGCACGTCCGCCGCGTTCGCGAGGGCGATCCGTGCATCCTCGACGAGGGGGTCGGCGGCGGTCGGATCGTCGACTCGAACGGCAGTCGCCGCGCTTACCGTCGGGAAGGTCTGAGCGGCTCGTTTGAGCTCGAGGAAGGCCATTCCGGTCCGAGCGGGCGGGAACGGCTCCGTCGGCACCGAGACGCTCTCGATGAGTTCCTCCTCGCGGAGGTCGGTAAACATGTACGCGATGAAGTACTCGCTCACGGGAACCGATCGAGTTCCGTTGGCGGAACGAAGGTTCACCGACCCCTCCAGTGCGAGCAGCGCCGCGGGGTAGTTGCCCGCCGGGTCCGCTTCGCCGATGCTACCGCCGATGGTTCCCTGGTTTCGAACCGAGGGTCCGGCGATCTGTTCGGCCGCCTCGGGAAGCATCGGCAACGCCTCGGCGAGGAGATCCGACCGCTCGAGAGTCCGATGGGTCGTCATCGCTCCGATCCGAACGCCGTCGTCGGTGTCGTCGATGTACGCGAGTTCGGAAACGCCGTTGAGGTCGACGAGATGATCGGGGGTCGCGAGACGGTTCGCCATGACGATCCCGAGCGATTGATTGCCCGCCATCAGTTCCGCGTCCTCGAGCGCTTCGAGCAGCTCGAGGGCCTCTTCGATCGTCTTTGGTCGGTGGTGTGTAAACGGTGCTGGTTTCATAGCCCCTCGAACCGGTTTCGGCTCCCGGACCGACGACCGGCGCGATCGCTCGGGTATCGGCCGGCCGGCGGTTGGTACGCGGATTCGAGTCCGTACTGGGCGGTGGTTCGTATAGTCATCTGTCGGTCACACGGATACCACATGATTGTGCCAAGGGTACTAATAAGTGTTGTTGGTTGTTGGCACGCCCACAGTACTCACAGGGGGTATCGAACGGCGCGTACGTCACAGAAATCGATTCTCCCGTTCACGTAAGTTTAAGTGACGGGGGAGGCTACGTACTGTTCATGCTCGACGACTACGAGATGCACGACCTGACTCAGCCGTGGTCACAGGACACGCCGGCGTGGCCAACGTACGACAACCCCAAGGTGTGGTACGAAAAGAGCCTCGACACCGAGAAAGTAAACGGACAGAAGATCGAGTTCATGAACCACACCGGAACTCACCTGGACGGCGAGAAACACTTCGTCGCCAGCGGACGGGATATCGAACAGGTGGGGCTCGACGAACTCGTCGGCGACGCCGTCGTCGCGGACATCTCGGACAAAGTCGGCGACTACGACGTCTACACCAGCGAAATGATCGAGGACGTCTGTGATGTCCGGAAGGGGGACATCCTGTTCATCCACACGGGCTATCAGGACTACGCTTGGCACAAGGAAAACGCCGATCCGGATCGATTCTTCAGCAAGCACCCTGGCCCGAACCAGGAGTTTGCCGACTGGTGTAAGGAGATGGAACTCAACTACCTCCTCCTCGACTGCGGCAGTGCCGACCACCCGATGAACACGATCATCCGCGAGATCCGTCCGGACCTCGCGGCGGAAGCCGAAGACGCCCTCGGCGTCGACGACCTCGACGAAATTTTCCCGCCCGAAGGCTATCAGCTCATGCACAACGATCTGTTCCCGGAGGGTATCATCCACGTCGAAAACGCACAGGTCCCCGAAGAACTGCTCAACGAACGCGTCCAGATCGGAACCTTCCCGTGGCGCTTCCGTGGCGGCGAGTCGAGCGTCTGTCGCTGCGTCGCGTTCAAATAAGGGATTCACCGCTTTTTTGACCAGGAGTAAACCACCGACCGCAGAACTACCAGTTAGCGGTGGAAATCGATGTCGTGTTCGGTTCCGTTCTCGCTGTCGCCATCGCGGATCACCCGCGTCTTCGCGGGCTCGGTTCGGGCGATTTTGCGGCCGTCCTTGAGTACCAGCGTTCTCGGGGCGCGCGTGCGAAGCGCGTTGAACGGATCCGGCGCGTCGTAGACGACGAGCGAGCCGTCGGCACCGACGGAGAGCCCGTAGTCGTCGACGCCGAAAACCTCGGCGTTCGCCGTCGTGAGCATCTCCCAGAGCGGTCCGACATCGTTCCGTCCGCTCATGTGGGCGTAGTGCAGGAGGATGAACGCCGCATCGAGCTGGTCGCCGCACCCGTAGTGATACCACGGATCCATAACCGAGTCGTGACCGAGCCCGACGGTCACACCGGCCTCGTGCAGTTCGTCGATCCGGGTGTGGCCGCGACGACGCGGATAGTCGTCGTAGCGTCCCTGCAAGACCGCGTTGTCCGGCGGATTGGTGATCACGCTGGCACCGCTTTCGGCCAGTAGCGAGATTACCTTCGCCGCGTACGCGTTGGAATAGGAGTGCATCGCCGTCGTGTGACTCGCAGTGACGCGGTCGCCAACCCCCCGTTTAATCGATTCGCTCGCGAGCACCTCGGTGAACCGCGAGCCGGGATCATCCGTCTCGTCGATATGCATGTCGACCGGACGGTCGTATCGTTCGGCGAGGTCCATCGCGAGTTCGACTGAGGCGACGCCGTCCTCGCGGGTGTGTTCGTTGTGCGGAATCGCGCCGACGAGATCCGCACCCATCTCGAGGGACTCCCGAAGCAGATCCTCGTGGGAGTCGTCGGTGAAGATGCCGTCCTGCGGGAACGCGACGACCTGCAGGTCGACGAGATCCGAGACGTCCTCGCGCAGCTCGAGCAGGGCGCGAACGCCGGTAAGGGACTCCTCGGTCGTATCCGCGTGCGTCCGAACGCGGGTGATACCGTTGGCCGCCATCCACTCGATGGCCCGCTCGGCTCTGTCTTTCACGTCGGCCGCCTCGAGCGTCTCCTTTCGGTCCCCCCAGATGCCGATTCCCTCGGCGAGGGTTCCCGATTCGTTCCAGCTTGGCTCGCCCGCGGTGAGCGTCGCGTCGAGGTGGATGTGCGGTTCGATGAGCGTCGGCGTCACGAGCCGACCGTTCGCGTCGTATCGCCGGTCCTCGGGAGCGGCCGACGAATCGATCGAGCCGGCGTTCTCGATCCGAGAGATAGTACCGTCCTCGATCGCGATGTCGACCGCGGATCCCTCGAGCGTCGTCGCGTCGGTGATGAGCCACGTGGTCATGTCCCTACGAGTGTCCCCAGTCCCGATAATAGTTCCGCGAGCGTCCGGTCAAAACCCAATCGCCAGCGATCGTCCCTGGAGCGGAAACTTTGTGACGAAACCCTGGTCAGTTGTTCAAAACATTCATTATCTCGGCGTGACCTGTCGTGTACCATGGCAACACGCGGCGGTGGCTTCGACTGGCGGCGTATCGTATTCGGGGACGAGAACCTCCCCGATCCCGATTATCCGCTCGATCACGTTCCGAAGGACGAACGAAAGGGGCTGGTCAGTCTCTCGGCGGTCCTCCTCGGGCTCGTCTTCTTCGCGGGGACGATGTGGGCGGGGGCGGAGGTCAGCGCGGCGATGGGGTTCCGGGAAATGCTTTCGGCGATGGTCGTCGGCCACATTATCCTCGGCGGGTACGTCGCGCTGCTCTGTGGAATTTCAGCGAGAGCCGGACTGACGACCGTTCTCCTCGCCCGATACTCGTTCGGCCGGGTTGGCGCAAAGTGGGCCGACCTCCTGCTTGGTGGGACCCAGGTCGGCTGGTTCGGGGTGACCATTCCGATGGTCGCAGTCCCGACAGCGACCTATTTGGGGCTCGAGAGTGCGGCGATGCTCAGCGGCTTGATCGTCGTCTGGGGAGTGATGCACATGATGACCGCGTACTTCGGGTACGACGGCATGGAGAAGCTTTCCTACGTCGCCGTCCCGTTCCTCGTAATCGTCGGCGTCCTCTCCATCGTCCTTGCGGTCGGTGAAGCCGGCGGTATCGACGGGCTGCTGTCCCAGGTCGGCGGCGGTGAGATGTCGTTCGGCCTCGCGGTGACCATCGTCGTCGGGACGTTCATCAGCGCCGGAACGCAAGCCCCGAACTGGGCGCGCTTTGCCGTCAGCTCTCGAGTCGCGTTCTGGGCCGGACTGATCGCCTTCCTCGTCGGAAACAGCTTCCTCTTTCTCAGCGGAGCCGTCGGCGGGGCCGTCTACGACGTGACGCCGCAGGGCGACCTCTACGAAGTACTGGTCGCACAGGGGCTGGCAACGGTCGGCCTGATCGCGTTGATCCTGAACATCTGGACGACCAACGACAACGCGGCCTACGCGTTCAGCGTCGCGGGGGCCGAAGCCTTCGACTTCGATCGAAAGCGACCGTTCGTCATCACGGGCTGTTTCGTCGGAATCGGTCTGGCCCTCGCGGGCGCGGACAGCCTGCTCCTGCCGTGGCTCGAGTTGCTGGGCCAGTACGTTCCGCCGCTCGGCGCGATAATCATCGCCGACTTCCTGCTGTGCTGGCGACGGTCGATCCCCCGCATGGACGACGTTCGGTTCACGAGCGTCCGGTGGACGAGCGTGCTCGCGTACGTCGCCGGCTGTCTCGTCGCGGTGCTGACCGCCGGCTCGGTGCTGCCGGGGGTCACGATCGCGGCACCGGTCCCCGGAATCGCCGCACTCAACGGGATGATCGCAGCGGCGGTCGTCCACGTCGTCGGCTACTACGCCCTCGAGGAAAGCGGACTACTCCCGTCCCACGAGATCCCCGAAGACGCCGACCGGATCTGAGCGCATGGACTATCGACGGCCGGTTTCGACGGCGGTTTTCGAACGCACCTATCGAGCGACCAACACCGGCACCGACGACCGTCGGGTGACTTTCTCCGCGACGCTTCCGAGTAGCACCCGCGCGAGACCGTCTCGACCGTGGCTGCCGATGACGATCAGATCGTAGTCGCCATCGTCGGATCGTGCGACGACCAGTCGGTCGGGCCGTCCGCGTCCGCGTTCGGTCTCGATCTCCACGCCGTGTTCGTCGCCGCGTTCGCGGGCGGCCTCGAGGATCGCTTCGGAGCGTTCGAGTTCCGCCTCGTCGCCGGGAATGTCTCCCGTCATCCCGGAGAACGTGCCGAGATCCCCCTGTCCCGATTCGACCACGTGTAACGCCGTGATCTCCGCGTCGGGAAACGTCTCGAGCGCGTACTCGAGCGCCTCGTCTGATCGGTTCGATCCGTCGACTGGAACCAGAATTCGGTCGGGCATACTACCTCAATGGATCCCAGTAGTATTATAGCTTCTCCGACATTTAAGGAAGCGAGAAGGAAGCCGGAGAGCGAGCGCGTTCTCGAGGGGCAACGCTAATAGCTTCGCGCGAGACACCCGGATGTATGACTATGAAAGCCTGCGTTCTCGAGGAGTGGGGCGGACCTCTCTCGGTCGAAACGGTTCCCGAACCCGATCCCGGACCGGGCGACGTTCGAATCGACGTTCGCGCGTGCGGCGTCACCCGGACGATCGAGAACGCGATTCAGGGCGGACTCGCGGACGACCCCGCGCTCACGCCGCGGATTCCGGGCCACGAGTGCGCCGGCATCGTCGACGCCGTCGGCGACGACGTGGACGGAGTGACGCCGGGCGACCGCGTGGTGGCGTATTTCTACCTCTCGTGTGGCGATTGTTCGGCCTGTCGTCGCGGCGAGACGAACCGCTGTCTGGACTTCGGCGGCTGGGTCGGCGTGAACTGCGACGGCGCGTACGCCGAGAAGGCGGTCATCCCCGCGGAGAACGTGCTTTCGCTTCCCGAAGCGACGAGTTTCGTCGAGGGGGCCGTCGCCGCCGACGGACTCGCGACGCCGCTTCACATCTGCCGCCGAACGGGCGTCGACGACACCGACACCGTCGTCGTCATCGGGGCCGCAGGCCGGGTCGGCATCCACCTCTCGCAACTCGCCGCCGCCCGAGGGGCTCGAGTGCTCGCGGCCGATATCGACGACGACCGGTTAGCGCACGTCGACCGCGTCACCGGCGACGCCGTTCAGCCGATCGACGCGCGCGAAGATCGATTCGGTGAGCGACTTCGCGAAGCGACGCCGACCGACCGCGGCCCGACGGTCGTCGTCGATACGGTCGGTGACGTAGCGACGCTCGGTGCGGCCTGGGATGCGCTGGGGATGGGCGGACAGGTCGTCACGCTGACGACCCACCACCAACGGTCGTTCGCGCCGCCGTTGAAGGAGTTCGTCGTCAAGGAGGGAGCGCTCCTCGGATCTCGGTACGCGACGAAAGCCGAAGTCGTCGACGCCGCGAAGTTGTTCGCCACCGAGCGGATCAGCCCCGTCGTCACCGAACGAATCGGTCTCGAGGAGGTCCCGGCAGCGCACGAGCGCATTCGGGACGGCGAGAGCCACGGGATGATCGTCCTCGAGCCGTAGTCGAAACGAGACGACAGAGAGAAAAGCAGCTTCCCTTCTCGCGGTTAGTCGGACGTCGGCGTCTGGGCCGGCTCGCCGTCCAGTCCGCCGTCGCCGGGAAGGACCAGATTGAGCACGAGCGCCGCGATTCCACCGACCAGCAATCCGGATCCGACCAGTACCCCCACGGCCTCGGGTAGTTGCCCGAGCATCTCTGGCGTGGTTTCGACGCCGACGCCGAGGACCACGGAAACGGCGATAATCGTCAGGTTCCGGCGCTCGAGTGCTACGCGATCTGCGACGATGCGGAGACCGATCGAGAAGATCATCCCGAACAGGACGACCGCAGCACCGCCGAGGACGGGACCCGGCATCGCCGCGGCGACGGCAGCGACTTTCGGAACGAGACCGAGGAGGACGAGGAAGACGCCGCAGATACCGACGACGAAACGGCTGGCAACGCCGGTGAACCCGATGAGCCCGACGTTCTGGGAGAACGAGGTGTTCGGGAACGCGTTGAACACGCCTGCGAGCATGCTCATGACGCCGTCCGCGACGAGGCCGCCGCTCATTTCATCGGGGGTTGCGCGTCGATCGACCGTCCCGGTGGTCCCTTCGATGTCGCCGATCGTCTCGATCGAGGTGATGACGTAGGCGAAGGCCGCGATCACGATCGCGCTCGGGTGGAACTCGACGCCGAACTGCAGCGGCACCGGCGCTTCGATCCATGCCGCATCGGCCACGCCCGAGAGATCGAGCAAGCCGAGCGGGTAAGCGACGAGATAGCCGACGACGACCGCGATGAGGATGCTCGAGATCGAAATGAAGCCGTCGAAGTACTGATTCAACCCGATCGCGAGCAAGAATACGAGTCCCGCGAGACCGAGATTGTACGTCGCACCGAAGTCCTCGGATCCGACTCCGCCCGCAGAGTACTCCATGGCGACCGGAATCAGCGTCAGGCCGACGAGCATCACCACGATCCCCGTCACGAGCGGCGGGAACAATCGACGAAGGTCCTCGTAGAAGTACCCGATGACGATTTCGACCGGCGCGGCGACGATGACCGCACCGAAGATAGCGGCGACGCCGTAGGTACCACCGATGTTGATCAACGGAGCGACGAAGATCGCGCTCGTGCCCATCACGATCGGAAGTCGCGCTCCTACGGGACCGATCGAGTAGACCTGAACGATCGTCGCGATGCCCGCGACCAGCAGCGCCATCTGAACGATAAACGTCGTTTCAGGGCCGTCGAGACCGATCGCTCCCGCGATCACGAGCGGCAACGCGACCGTCGAGAGGAACATCGCCAGCAGGTGTTGCAACCCCAGCGGAATCGCCTCCGCCAGCGGCGGTTCGTCTTCGATGCCGTACTCGATTAATTGTTCGTCATCCGCTGCCGAAGACCGATCAGTGTTACCATTCACCATATCAGCAGAGATGAAATTAAATACGTATATAATTTTCTTCGGACTGTTCACACGTAGCGTCAGTTATCGGGCGATCGCCGTCGCCACAACGCATTTAGCGGGGTGACGGGTTGGACACGTCAATGGCAACCCCGAAGCAGACGACTACGGAGAGCCAGTCGATTCCGTGGCGGGCGGTCGGTGCCGTCGGCGTCGGATTGTTCGGTCTCGGCCTCGCCGTCGGCTCCTACGGCACGTACGTGACGGTGCTGATCGCAGGCGGCGTCGGGCCCGACGCAGCCGGATTCGGCATGTCGCTGTTCCTGCTCGGCCAACTCCTCGCAGTCGTTCCCGCGGATCGGTTGACGCGCACGATGCAAATCGAACGAGTCGCAGCCATCGGTCTCGCCGGAGCCGGCATCGGAATCGCAATCGGTAGCGTCGTTACCCTCGAGACGACGTACCTTTCCCGGCTCCTGCTCGGTCTCGGACAGGGAACGGCGTTCGTCGCCGGCATGAAGTACGTCGGGCTTCGGACGACCGGAGCCGATACCGCAACTGCACAGGGGATGCTCGGCGCGCTGTTTACGCTGGGTCTCGCCGTCGCCCTCGCCGCGAGTCCGCCCGCAGTCGCTGCGTTCGGCCCGATCGCACCGGCGCTCGCCGCAGCCACAAGCACGCTCCTCGGAGCCACGTTCACGATTCGGTTAGTCGCGGTCACCGGAAATGCGATAACTCCCGTTCGGTCATACATCGAGCCGTTCACGTCGGCCGGCGGCCTCGCACTCGGACTGGGAAACATGGCGACGTTCGGCTTCCTGATGGTCGCGGCGACGTGGTACACGGAGGTCCTCGCCGACGTGGCCGTCCCGACCGTCGCCGTTCTCGTCGGTTTCGCGCTGGCGACGGTCCTCGGTCGCGGCCTCGGCGGGTGGTTGTCTCGAGGCTACGGCGAGCGAGCCACGGTGGCGGGGTCGTTGCTCGGTCTCGCGATCGTCCTCGGCGGGCTCGCGGCGTCGATCGCGGCGGAGTCGGCAGTCGGAATCGCCGCGGGACTCGTCCTGACCGGCTTCGGTTTTGGCGTTCCGTTCGGGCCGCTGTTCAGCCTCGCGTTCTCGGAACTGACCGACGATTCGGGCGTAACGCTCTCGGGAATGTTACTCGTCGGAAACGCCGGGGCGCTCGCGTACCCGTGGCTCGTCGGGTGGTTACTGACCGCGACGACGGGGTACGCTGCCGGCTTCGCGGCGATGGGGCTCTCGGTCGGTGCGATCTGGCTGCTCTGGATTCGGACGCTCGGTCACTGAAACGGGCGAAACAGCGGTTAAATCGGAGAAGAGAAACGGGAGCGGTTATCGGGGCTGCACCGGCAGTTCGATCCGCGTGGCGTACTCGCTGTCGTGGTGGACCGTGTTGTTCGCGACGTTGTACTCGCGGTCGCCGTAGAGCGGGCCGCCAGTGTTGTGGTTCACGTCGAAGCGGGGGTAGTTCGACGAGGAGATGTCGAGCCGGATGCGGTGGCCTTCCTCGAAGACGGTCGCGGTCGGGTACGGCTCCATCGTGAACTCGTAGACCTCCTCGGGCTCGAGAAAGTCAGGCTCGTCGCGGTAGCCGCGATACCGCCCGCGACAGATCGAGTCCGAGACGTTGACGGCGAATCCGTCGGGAAAGTCCTCGCTTTCCGGATACTCGTCGATCAGTTTCGCGGTGAAGTCGGTGTCCGACGCGTCGGTCGATCCGTACACCGTCACGCTGATCGGGCCGGTGATCTCGACCGCCTCCTCGAGCGGCGGGGTTCGATAGACGAGCACGTCGTTTCGCCGCTCGAGCGGACCGTAGGGTTCGTCGGCTCCGAGCGTGTCGGGACGCGTTCGTTGATCGTAGCCGCCCCGCCCCGTGAGATCCTGCAGGTTGCGCTGGGCGAGTGGATACTCGAGAAGGTTCTCCTCGCGTTGCTCGTAGGTGATGTACGACGAGCAGTTGCCGCCGAGCGTCGGAACTGGATCTTTCGGATCGAATTCGTAGGTGGTCGAGTCGTTCTCGACGGTCGGTTTCTCCGTCGAAAGCGTCCCGTCGCCGTGGACGTAGTACGTCTCGAACTCGGTGTCGGGGAGCGGCCACTCCGTCGCCGAACGCCACTCGCCACCGTGAAAGAGGCGGTCCCCGGAGCGCGAGCCGTCCCCGGTTCCCATCTGGAAGTACTGGACCGTCGGCTGCTCCGACCAGGTGTCTTCGCCCTTGAGGTAGTGATCGAAAAACCGCAGTCGGGTCTCCTGATAGTCGCGGAGACTCTCCTCGCCGAACTCGAGTTCGCCCGAGTAAGACTTGTTCCACGAGGGGAGGGGATAGGTGTTCCAGCCGTGAGTCCACGGCCCCATCAGCAGGTAGTGATCGCTCTCCTTGCGCTCGGCCAGCGCTTCGAAGTTGTCGCAGGTCGCCTTCGTGTACGAGTCGTACCACGCGCCCGAGTAGACGGTCGGGACGTCGGCCGAGTCGTCGTAGAACGCCTCGAAATTGAATCCGGGTTCCTGCCAGAGTTCGTCGCTGGCGCTTCCCCGCGTCATGATGTCGAACGCCCACTCCTCGTAGTCGGGGATGTGTCGCAACGGCGACTGTCCGCGCTGGACGGGGCCGCTCTCGAGCACCTCGCCGACGTCGACGTTCGCGAGTCGCTGCTGGATGTCCGAGTCCTCGAGTGCGCGTTTGGCGAAGCCGCCGCCGAGCGTAAACGCCCAGCAGAGCCAGCGAAGTTCGAACGCGCCGTTGTGTCGGAACGTCGCCTTCCGACCGTTGGCCGCGCCCTGGTTGACGAACATCGCCTCGAGGTGGGGCGGGTCCTGCGTCGCGAGCGCGCTCTGAACCCACGCGCCGTAGGACGTGCCGAAGGTACCGACCTGCCCGTCGCAGTAGGGCTGTTCGGCGAGCCACTCGACGGCGTCGTAGCCGTCTTCGGGTTCGTTTTTGAAGATGTAGTACTCGCCTTCGCTGTCGAAGCGGCCGCGGCAGTCCTGTATCGCGACGACGTACCCGCGCTTGGCGTACCACTCCCCGTGGCGTTCCATCCGACCGCGCTTGCCGTAGGGAGTGCGGTCGAGGAGAACGGGCTGTGGCTCGGCGATCGGGTCGCCGGTTTCGGGGTCAGCCGGACGGTAAATGTCGGTCGCGAGTTCGACACCGTCGCGCATCTCGACCATCACGTCTAGCTCAGCAGTGACTGCGTACTCCGGATCTGATGCCATCACGTCTACCGATACGGTCGAAGTGTAATAGTTCATTCCCCCGGGGACATCGCGGACTGACTGCACAACGGTATCCGCGGACTGACTACGCGACGGTACCTGGTGGGGCGCGCCTGAAAGGGCTCGCCGGGAGCGAACACCCTCAAGCGGTACGAGACCGGTATCTTACCGTCGAAGTCCGGACGAATGTACTGTTTGTTGGCGGTCATCACGGAATTTTTTGGGATCGTCCACCGAATCTGGAAACTATCTGACGGCTGACCGTGCAGCGTTCGTAGCGGTATCTTTATGTATATTCGCTGTGGAATCCACGATAGACCTGTGTGAGTGTGAACTTACGACACACCCACAACTGGTGAAGGCGCTGACATATATGACGGATCACAACGATACATCGGACGAAATCGTAACGGATGGGGGCGAGGTCTCCCGGGAGGAGGCGTCGTTCGTCGAATACGGGATCGAAGACAAACCGCCGTTGGGCACGTCGATACTGCTCGGATTACAGCATTACCTGACGATGATCGGGGCGACGGTCGCGATTCCGTTGATCCTCGCGGGCGCGATGGAGATGCCCCCGGCGGAAACTGCCCGACTCGTCGGGACGTTCTTCGTCGTCTCGGGGATCGCGACCCTGCTACAGACGACGGTCGGGAACCGGTATCCGATCGTCCAGGGCGGGACGTTCGCCCTGCTCGCACCGGCGCTGGCGATCATCGCGGCGATGGGCACCGGCTGGGAAGCGACGATCCTCGAGTTACAGGGTGCGATCATCGCGGCGGCGATGGTCCAGGTCGTACTTGGCTACGTCGGAGCTCTGGGGAAACTCAAGTACTACCTTTCACCGGTCGTCATCGCCCCGGTGATCGTATTGATCGGCCTCTCCCTGGTCGGAACCCCCGACGTAACGAGAGCCGACCAGAACTGGTGGCTGCTCGGGCTGACCCTGTTCCTGATCGTGCTGTTCTCGCAGTACCTCGACCAGTACAGTCGCTACGCGAAACTGTTCCCGGTACTTCTGGGGGTCGTCACCGCTTGGATCACCGCGACGGTCCTTTCAGTGACCGGGATATACGGCTCGGAAACGCTCGGCTACGTCGACACTGGAGCGATCGCCGAGGCGTCCGCGATACAGGTTATTACGCCGCTGCAGTGGGGGATGCCGGAGTTCACCCTCGCCTTCGCGATCGGGATGTTCGCCGGCGTCATGGCGTCCATGGTCGAGAGTTTGGGCGACTACTACGCCGTCGCCCGGATCGCCGGGGTGGGCGCACCGAGCGAGAAACGGATCAACCACGGTATCGGCATGGAGGGAATCGGGAACGTCATCGCGGGTATTATGGGGACGGGTAACGGCTCGACCTCCTACGGCGAGAACATCGGCGCGATCGGCATCACCGGCGTCGCCTCGCGGTACGTCGTTCAGATCGGTGCGGTCGTGATGTTGATCGTCGGATTCGTCGGCTACTTCGGTGCTCTGATCACGACGATTCCGGGACCGATCGTCGGCGCGCTGTACATCGCGATGTTCGGACAGATCGCCGCAGTCGGGCTGTCGAACCTCAAGTACGTCGACCTCGACGCCTCGCGTAACGCCTTCATTATCGGACTCGCTCTCTTCCTCGGACTCGCCGTTCCGCAGTACATGGCCAACGTCGGGAGCGCCGAAGCGTTCCAGGGTATTACCTCCGGCGCAGCGGTGATCGGTCCGATCCTCGGCCAACAGATCGTCTCCGATACGCTCTACGTGATCGGGTCGACCACGATGGCCGTCGGCGGGATCGTCGCCTTCGTACTCGACAACACGGTCCGCGGAACTCGCAAAGAACGCGGCCTCGAGCAGTGGGAACAGCTCACCGAGAACAACGACGAGTTCGTCACGTTCTTCGAGAAGCTGGGATCGTCCGGCGAGCGGAAACCGGTCGACAAGGCCGACTGACTGGCGCGGATTCGACCGCTATTTTTTCGCCGAACGGGGAAAGTTTGATGCCGAGTGCTCACCGAGTGACGGTAATGCCGAGCCGAAAGGGCCTCGACCTCGAGACCGGCGAACGACTCCACTACCGGGGCGGGCTTCGCTCGGGTGACGAGATCGCGGTCACCGACCGTCGCGTCCTCGTCCGCAAAGACGCCGAAACGACGAGCGTCCCCTACACCAACGTCAGCGAAGTGAGTAACGAGTCGTTCAACTGGTTTCTTACGATACTGAGCCTCGCGCTCGCCGGGGTCGGCCTCTACTCGATCTCCGAAAACGCCTTCGTCGGGGTCGGCATGGTCCTGTTCGGGCTCTGGAGCGTCTACCGCACTTACCGTCACCGCGATCGCGTCCGCATCCACACGCACAGCCAGGCGAAACCCGTCGAAGTGTTTCCCGAAGAGGTCGAGGAGTTGTACGACGAACTCGAGCCGGCGATCGATGCGGTCCGAGCCGACCAGGAGCGAGGCGAAGCAGACGGCGAACGGTCCCCGGAAGCGGCGTAGTCGACCGGCGGATCGCGGGAGGATGTCACAAGGGCTTTTTCGCTTCGTACTGATTCGTGAGTATGACCGACCACGACGACCTCCTCGCCCTCGACGACGCGATCGACCGGACGCTCGCGTGTCGCGACGCCGCTCTCGAGGGCAGGACGACGACGACCGTTCCCCTCGACGACCTGTCCGGCCGAGTGCTCGCCGAGAGCGTGTCCGCCGAGACCGATCAGCCCTCGAGCGATCGCGCCACGATGGACGGCTACGCCTTCGCCGCGGCCGACGAGGGCCCGCTCGAGATCGTCGACCAGCGCGTCTTCCCGGAGTCGACGCCGCCGGCGATCGAGGCCGGGCAAGCGGTCGAAATCGCGACGGGGGCACCGCTGCCCGAGCGAGCGGATACCGTCTGCAAGCGCGAAGACGCGACGATCGACGACGGCCGACTGGAGCGACCGACCCTCGAGGCGGGGACCTACGTCTACGAGCGCGGATCGAACGTCACTGCAGGTGAGCGGCTGTACGACACGGGCGAGCGCCTGTCGGCGCTCGACGCGATCTTGCTTCGAGATCTGGGTCGTGAAACCGTCGAGACGTACGAGCCGTTCTCCGTCGGCGTCCTCGCGACCGGGACGGAAATCCACGAGGAGCGTCACACCGACCTCGACTCGCCGATGCTCTGCAGTCTGGTCCGATCGTGGGGCCACGACCCGACGTACGAGGGCTCGGTGCCCGACGAGGGGGATCGAGTCGAGGAGCGGATCGGCGACCTCGCGGACCGACACGACGTGGTCGTCACGACCGGCGGGACGAGCGTCGGAAAGAAAGATTACGTCATCGACGCGGTAGGGACCCTCGGCGAAGTCGCCTTCCACCGCGTTCGCGTCCGTCCCGGGAAACCCATCGCGCTCGCGCGGTTGCCCGACCACGACGCCCTCGCCGTCGCCATTCCCGGGAAACCGATCGGAGCCTACGTCATCGCCGCCCTCGTCGCCCGCCCGCTGTTTACGGGTGATCGAACGACGGCGACGCTCGAGCGAACGATCACCCGCGACGTCGGACTCGGACCCGAAGGGTTCGAGTACGCGATTCCGGTCACGCTCGAGGGCGAGGACGCCACGCCGCTCGGGCACGTGGACTCCCCGCTCGAGGTGTACGAAGAGACGTTCGACCCGAGCGTGCTTTCCTCGAGTACGCGCGCGGCGACCGCCGACGGCTTCGTGCTCACGACGGCCGCCCTCGACGCCGGGACGCGAGTGGACGTGATTCCGACGGCCGTCCTGGAGTGAGGGGCGTCGACTTCCGATAGGAAGGTTTTTTGCCGGCTACAACAATCAGTCGTGGTATCACATGACTACCGGAGATCGTATTCTTGACGGCGTGAGAGTCGTCGACTTGACCACGTTCGTTACCGGCGGCTTTTGCTCGCTGATGCTCGCCAATCAGGGCGCAGAGGTGATCAAGGTCGAACGGCCCGGCGTCGGTGACGATAATCGCCACTCGGGGCCGCCGTTTATCGACGGCGAGTCGCCGTACTTCTGGACGGTCAACTACGGCAAGAAGAGCGTCGAACTCGACCTCAAGACCGAAGCCGGACGGGAGGCGCTGTACGACCTCGCTGGCGAGGCGGACGTCTTCCTCCAGAACTACCGTCCGGGGACGGCAGAGCGCCTCGACGTCGACGAGGAGACGATCCGTTTGCACAACGAGGAGATCGTCTACTGTGCGATTTCGGCGTTCGGCCAGACGGGGCCGTGGCGCGAACGACCCGGCTACGACCTGATGATCCAGGGCATGAGCGGCATCATGAGCGTCACCGGCGAAGACGGCCGCCGCCCCGTGAAAGTCGGGCTCCCGATGACGGATCTCATCACGGGAATGTGGGCCGCCTTCGGGATCTCGAACGCCCTGTACCGCCGTGAACGGACCGGCGAGGGTGAGTACATCGATCTCGGCATGCTCGACGCCGCGCTCCCGTGGCTGACGAAACAGGCCGGCAAAGTGTTCGCGGGCGACTCCCCCTCGCGCATGGGAACGAAAGATCCGGTCCTCGCGCCCTACCAGACGTTCGAGACCGCCGACGGCTACCTCAACGTCGCCTGCCTCAACCAGAAGCTCTGGAAGGCCCTGTGCGAAGCGATCGACCGCCCCGAACTGACCGACGACGACCGCTTCGAGACGAACGCGGACCGCGTCGAACACATGGCCGAACTCGAGACCGAACTCGAGAAGACGTTCGGCGAACTGACGACCGACGAGTGGATGACCCTGCTCGTCGAGGAGGCGGGCATTCCGGCAGGTCCGGTGTACGACGTCGAGGACGCCCTGTACAACGAGCAGACGGCGGCTCGCGAGTCGGTGACGTCGATCGAACACCCCGAACACGGCGAGATTCCCGTGATCGAGCACCCGCTGAAGTACGATCGCTCGAGCAGCGGCTTCGAGTCGCCGCCCCCGAAACTGGGAGAAGACACGCGGAGCGTCTTCCGGGACCTCGGCTACGACGAGGACGAACTGAACGATCTCACCGATCGCGGCGCGTTCGGGACGGAGTGATGCGAGGTCGATCGAGATGACCGACGCGTTCGTCACCGGCGTCGGAATGACGCGTTTCGAATCGGAGAGTTCGAGTGCCGTGCTCGAACTGGCCGAGCGGGCGGCGTGGCGGGCCCTCTCCGACGCCGCCGTCGAACCGAAGGACGTGACGTCCGTTCACGTCGGCAACATGGCGGCCGAAGCGTTCGCGGAGCGGACGGGAATCGAAAACGCGCTCTGTGGCTCCCTCGGCGTGGAGGGGGCGATCGCGGATCGGATCGAGAACACGAGCGCGAGCGGTGCGAGCGCCGTCCTTCGGGCCGTCCACGCGCTCGAGGCGGGCGCGTCGTCGTGCGCCCTCGTCGTCGGCGTCGAGACGATGTCGTCGGCCGAGACGGCGGTGGCGACGGAGCTCATCAGCCGCCTCGTCCACGACCGGGAGTACGCACAGGGGGTCACCTTACCGTCGTTCGCGGGGCTCGCGGCCGATCACTACCTGCGGACGTACGACGTCGATCCGTCGGCGCTCGCGCAGGTGGCCGTCAAGAACCACCGCAACGCCGCGGCGAATCCGTACGCGCAATTCCAGCGGTCGATCACCCTCGAGACGGCCCTGAACTCGCCGCCCGTCGCGGAACCCCTTCGGCTGTACGACTGCTGTCCGATGAGCGACGGTGCCGCCGCGCTCGTTCTCGAAACGACCGGGGACGACGTTCGAATCGCGGGAATCACCGGCGCGACCGGCACCCACGCGGTCGCCGAGCGACCGAGCCCCCTCGAGATCGAGAGCGTCGAGCGGGCCGGCGAGCAGGCCCTCTCCGATGCCGGTATCACGCGGGACGACGTCGACGTCGCCTGCATCCACGACGCGTTCACGATCCTCGAGTTGCTCGAACTCGAGGAGCTGGGATTTTACGACCGCGGCGACGCCTGGCGGGCGACGGCGGACGGCGAAACGTCCCTCGACGGGCAGCTGCCGGTCAACCCCGGCGGCGGGCTCAAAGCCCGCGGTCATCCCCTCGGCGCGACCGGCGTCTCTCAGGTGATCGAACTGACCTGGCAATTACGCGGCGACGCCCCAGAAGAGAGACGCGTCGCCGATCCTGAAACGGGGCTCGCGCTCAACGTTGCCGGGTTCGGAAACAACGCGGTCTGTACGATCTTAGAGGTGCCATGACTCAAACAATTCCGGTCGACCACGCGTTCGTCTGTGAATCGTGCGGAAATCGGTGGTACTATACGCGCGACCGGTGCGCGGAGTGTCGATCGACGGCGATCGACTCCTACCAACTCCAGCAGGGAGAGGTCGTCGCTGCGACAACCGTCCACGCGACGCCGCCGGGCGTTCGCTCACCGAACCGCCTCGGACTGGTGCAGTTCGAGCACGGCGTGACGCTTATCGCTCAACTTCGAGACGACAGTGCGGCCGGCGATACCGTCCGGTTCGGATCGATTTCGATCCTTCGAGACGGCGATCAGCCCGTCTCCGGACCGCGCCTCGGCGGCCTCGAGTAAGCGTCAGTGAACGCCGGGTACCGCCTCCTCAAGCGGGGCGGCCAAGACTACCGCGGACGGGTCGCCGATTGAATCTCCGGGAGTCGACTTGGCGCTCGCGGACGGTTGAAGCGATCAGTTAGTAGCCGTGTCTCGCCGGAGAGAGATCCAGTTTCGCAGGCGATCCGAGACCGAACCGAGGCCGAGTCCCGCGACGAACGAAAGGATGCTCGGAACGAGTATCCACAGAAGGTCAGGATGCTGTGTACCGGTGTGTAATGGGATTTCAAGCATACTCGTTCTTATGACCGATCACGAAAGTGAATATCCCGATAACGGCAATATTCACCACCCCCTTCGTTGATCTTCGAAACGGACCCGAGTTCGCGGGGACAAGTCACCGCCATTCACGGTGGAGCCTCGCCCGAAAGGGCGGGGAGGATGTCAACGAACGCGCGTCGTTACCGTTACCCCGTCGCCAAGTGGCAGGAGTGTCGTTTCGAACGCCGACTGCTCACGAATGTGCGTAAGATAGTCGATTATCCCGTGCGTGTGTCGCCTCGTCTCTTCGGGAAGCGATGTCCTTCGAAGGTCGTCGATCTCGCCGGTGAGTACGGAGAGGAGCGCGTCGAAATCGACGGTATCGTCAGGGGCGTCGCGGCCGGCGGACATCGTATTGTCTGCGACGATCGCGCCGCCCGGCGGGATCGAGTCCCGGATCTCCTCGAACGCATCCACGTACTGGTATTTCTCGATGTCGATCAGCGCGATATCGAACCGACCGTCGTATCGCGACGCGATGTCGACCGCGTCGCCGACTTCGACCGTCGCGAGATCGGCCGCATCGAGTCGCTCGAGATACGACTCCGCGCGGTCGAGGTTCTCCGCGTCCTGTTCGGTGAGGACGATCTCGCCGTCGTCGGGAAGTGCTCGCGCGAACCAACACGCCGAATACCCGTATCCCGATCCGAACTCGAAGACTCGAGTCGCGTCGTTGATCCGCGCCAGTTGACACAGCCACGCGCCGACATCCGGTCCGACGATGGGAAATCCTTCGCGACGGGCGTACGCTTCCATCTCCGAGAGCACCGGGGTCGATTCCGGCCTGATTCTCTCGGAGAATCGAGTGACGTCGTTCGGAACGTGCTCTCCGAGAAACGGTTCGGTCATACCGGTTCTAGTTCGCGACTATGGTATAAAGATACACGTCCACGAGAGTTCCGCTCGACCTCCACCGAAACATCCTGTTCGACCGGTGTTCATCCGAACCGCGCTGTGGGGCGTCACCCGATCGCGATCAGTTCTCGAGGCGTCAGTCTCGTCGCAGTTCCAAGATAGCCGCCCCGAGAGACGAGAGGTTTTACATCTAACAAATGAATTGTATAGACATCAAGAACGAGTGTAGTGGGGATATAGTACAATATAGATGCGTGAATTTCCTTTACGGTCAAGCGAGGAGATACAGAGGCGTTCGAACCGTATTTGGACCGAGTAAGACCGCCTTCAGAGCGGGATTCGCTCTTCTCTCAAGGCCGTCAGTAATTTCTTACAACTATTCGATAGTGGACAGTCACATCTCGAGATAACCAATCGAATCTATCGGTAGACCGGTCGGATTTCGATTGTGTCGGCGGAAATCGGACTTGCCGAGTACGTGGTTCTCGGTTGAGCGATGGAGAGCTATAGCGACTGGATCGGTAGTTTCGACCCCCGTGAACGACAGCAAAGACGGGCTGTGCTGCACAATTATTGCGGTATCTATTCAAAACCAGTTTTAGATGTTAATAGCAGTAGTGTTACGTATCTTGACTCGCGTTGGCCTCGCCGTCATCAGATCCAACGGGTTCGAGTGGCTTGAGAGCGTCTCACTCTCGAGAACATCGAAAGCCTTGACCGCTGTCAGTCGAGAGATCTTGACCACTGCCAGTCGAAAGGCCCCGATCGCCGTCAGGCAGAGGCATCTCGAGCCAAATTGCTCGTTAAGGGCGTTCAGCGCCGTCACGCGAAGAGCGCCTCGTATCGCTCGAGCGACTATCCAGTTCCATGAACCGCCTCGGGATTAAGCCCCGAGGCACTCGGCCTGTTCCGTCTGTAGAGACGGACGGCGATCGCGCCAGGGTTTTCGTCGTCTGCTTTCGCTCTCGGTACTCGGCGAACTTTGCCGTATAGCGCTCATTGAGCCCGTCTACGGGCATAATTCCAACCATCTCTTATGGCTTCTCGACGATGTACGACCCACCCCTATCGATTTGTTTCGTCCTCGAGTCAAATGTATCGCGCACCTCTATCGATTTGTTACCGCGCTCAAAATTTTCGTCGCGCACCTCTATCGATTTGTTGTAATCGGGCGAAATTGGCGGAGGCACACCCCTATCGATTTGTTTTTCTCAGTTATTGCGATTCTTTTCTAAGTTGGGCTTTCACTACTGACCGAAGTTCGTCATCGTGTACGTCGTTGAATCGGGAGTCCTCGCGAAGCGTATGAAGGATCGTCGCCGGATTTTCGCCGAAGGAGAACTCGAGGTAACTCCCGGAGTGTGGTCCCTGACTTTTCCGTTTGGATTCGACGAGCGAGTACGTCGTCAACTCCTTCATCTTGTTGACGTACGTCTCCTGGTGATACTGATCGACATCGAGCGTGTCGGTGAGGTACTGATAGACCGTATACCCGTTGGGGCTTTTTGCCGTCCCGGTTCCCGTCTGACGAGCGACTGCCGCAGTCGCCAACAGACACAGTTTCTTTTGGGTACTGATCCCGCGCGTAACCTCGAGTACGCGGTTTTTCTCGACTTTGTCCTGGGCTTCTCTGACGTGGTTTTCGGCGACCTGATCGGCCCCTCCACGTTCAGCGATCGAGCCGGCCGTTCGCATGAGATCGATCGCCTTCCGTGCATCGCCGTGCGTCTGGGCTGCAAACGCTGCCGCGAGCGGGATGACGTCGTCGCTCAGCGCGCCCTCGTAGAAGGCGTCCGTTCGGTGGTAGAGGATTTCGCGGAGTTGATTGGCGTCGTAGTCGTTGAAGTGCACGTCCTCGGGAGTGAACGAACTCACGGCTCGACTCCCGACGTTTCCCATCATGGTCGCATCGTTCGTGATAGCCGTCACCGAAACGTTCGCCCGCGTCTCGTCGGAGCTGCCGGCCCGCGAGAGCTGGTACAGAAGACGAGAGAAGGCTGGTTCGTCGATATCACGACGTCCGACGAGCATATCGAGTTCGTCGAGAACGAAGACGACGGTATCGTAGTGTTCGTCGATCAGTCGATACAGTTCGCGCCACTTCTTTTTCGTCGGGACACCGTGCTCGGGGACTTCGACGGTAACGCCGGCGTCGTCCGAAACTTTTCGGGCGAGTTCGTAGACCGCAGAGCCAAGGGTTCCGACGTTCTGGCAGTTCATGTGGATCACGCCGAAACGGATATCTCGGCTCTCACAGAGCTCGAAGATGTTCTGACAGACGGCGTTGATAATCAGCGACTTTCCCGTCCCGGACGGACCGTAGAGAAAGAGATTCGGCGGCCGTTCGCCGTTGATCGCGACGCGGAGATGCTGCGTGATCTCGGTGAGCTGGAAATCACGACCAACGATGCGGTCTTCGTCGACGATCTCGTTCGGCTCGAGGAGCGATCGATTTCGGATGAGACTCGCAGATTCCTCTTGCTCGAGAATAAGATCCTTGATAGACCCCCCCTGTTTGGAGGGCGTGTTAGAATCGGGATCTTCGGACATATGATGATACTCACAACCAAGGAACTAAAATCTTCCCCCATCGATTTGAGATTGGTGGAAAGAGAGTCTGAGAACTATATCTCGGGCGATTATGTGAATAGGTTCCAGAACCCGTAACGACTTGTTCTTCGGACACACTCACACCCCTATCGATTTGTTTGAAGGGGAGAAGGGGGAGAGGTGGAAGGACCGAAATAGGGAGTTTCCGTGTAGATAGACGAGTGATTAGTATCGTTCTCTTTCTTTCTTCTAGTCTACTAGTCTAGTACTAGAAAGAAGCTAGACTAGAACACACCCCTATCGATTTGTTCTGGAGGTCGTTTGGCAGAAGATTTCGTCGAGTAATGCTATGAAAGAGAACTCGCATCGATCTTTATTTCTCTGCTAACTCATCGTTGTAATCGTCAGACGCACCTCTATCGATTTGTTCGATCACGGCCCCTGCTGCTGTTTTTCGAATTCGACTTTCTCTTAACTCACTGTTCTTACAAAATCAGACAGGGATCTTCGGGTTCGATTTGCTTTCTGTCTCGGAGGCACACTATCGGGCGGGAACAAATCGATAGGGGTGTGTGACTGGTATCGTGACAACATGATTTGATAGCGTCAGTCACCATTTCCACTGGTGACGCACGTCGACGGCTTTTCCGCTCGAGTTGCTCGGATATCGGTCGCTTCCATAACTCGCGTTTCAGTAGTTGGGTAGCGCGTCAGTAGTTCGGATAGATGCACACCCTCCCGAAGTCTCGGTTCCTTCTATTTGTCGAGAAAGTAATTCAGTTAGCGCAACGTGCCGTAGCTCGATACTCCTCGACGTTCTCGAAATAACGCTACACACTCTATCAGCACATCGTCCACCTATGTCTCTAAGTTTGGAAGGACACGACCTATCGGACACTTCTCGACGAACTCATCGAGATGCCCCGTATTCGGAGTGCCATCGACCTCACCGAACTTCTTGCCCCGTCAACGCTGTGTAAAGCGTTCGATAGACTCGATATGGCTGTCTGGCGAGTACTGCCCAATCTCTCTGTGTCACTGCGTCCAACAAATGGTGTTGCGGGGATCGACGCCTCGGGCTTCGACCGAAGTCACGCCTCGAAACACTACACGAAACGGGCAAAGCTGATGATTCAGCAGATTCGGGCGATAGCCCGCAAGAACGGGATTCGTCCGCTGATCAAACATCGTGAGTTCCCGTTACTGCAGAACGCGTGGAACGCTCGGTTGGATACTGAACGCTACGCCCAACGGAGCCAGAGCGAAACGGTCAACTTTCGACTCGAGCGGAAATACGGTGCATTCGTTCGCTCACGTCGTTGGTGGAAGCAGTTTCGTGAACTCGCCCTTGTGTGTATCGTCCATAATCTCGACCGAGCCATCTAATGATCAGTACAGAATGACAATAGACCCTCGTATTGGGGCTTAATAATCTGCTTGATCAGCCAGTATATACCAAGCTGCCAAGCCGATAAAGATGCCTATAGCGGGTCCCATTGCCATGATAAACCCATCACCGTAGATTGATCCGATGAAACCGCCGAGCATGATTCCGATAACAATACCGAAGGCCACGTAATAGGCGAGTAATTCATCGTTGCCTAATCCTTCGGTAAACTTGGCCATGCCTCTGAATGGAAACCAAGCAGTGTATCTCTTCCTGTGAGTGAAATCAGTTGAAACCCTCTTCACCTATAGAGATTGGTTTCTGATGCTTTGGTATTGAGTGGCTATCTGTATCTCTGAAAAACAATAGTCGCGATAGGAATAGTGGTTACAATAGGTGCGATAGGTACTTCAGCCGCAATAGGTATGACAGGTACAATAGGTCTTTGGTGAACGGGGACCGAGTGAACGATTGCGTTAGGGTTTTCGCCATCCGTTTCTACGCGATCGAGCGTTCGCTTCGAGAGATAAAACTGTTTGTTGATAGCGAACTATACCTATCGATCTTCTCGAGACTGACGCTCTCGTGAGCCACTCGGAGCTGCCAGTTCCGATGACGGCGAAGCCGTCTCGGATCGCCATCACTACTATTTTGACAAGATTATCAGTACTCGGTCTTGTGAGTTCTATTCAATCTATACGACTATAACGCTCTTTCTCGATATCGAAGTCTTTGGACGTCGAAACATCGCCCCGACCGGTTTTCCGCATCGTTTGGCCGAGGATTCGATCTCTTCGAAATCTCGTCTCGATAGCTACGGATAGCTGACTCACCTCTCCTGAGTACAATTGAGCAGTTAGCGCGACTACGAGGCGCGAAAACTACAGCGGAACATCTTCCACAGATACGCAAGACGCGAGTCGACCGCTTCCATAACTCGTAGATCGGTAGTCAGTCAAGTCAGCGAATAACTTGAACAGTTCGCACACTACTATAATATCTAGATGTCGTACTGGTCTCCCATCAGATAGTATCCGGCGGAGATGAGAACGAGGCCGTGACAGATGAACGAATTCGAGGAGTGGAACGCCTTTCCGCGATGGCTTCGACCTGCGGTGAACCTGGCTTACCCGGTGACGGTCGAATTCGACAGCGTCTCGTTCACGGTCTCATTCCACGTATTCGATGAGTTCGATGCCCCATCCTTCCGGATCCTCGATAAACGCCACGCGAACGCCGAGATCCTCGAGCGTCTCCGGATCGCCGGTAATCAGGCTGTCATCGAGTCGGTCGACGGTCGCGTCGACGTCCTCGACGGCCAGAGCAATATGTTCGAAATCGCCGGTTTCGACTGGCTCGTCGGATTCGACGAGTTGAATAGCGGCATCGTCGTCCACCGTCGGATCGGAATGTCCGATGAAGACGTTCCGCGTCCCGTCATCCGTTTCGAACGAGCGGACGACCTCAAAATCGACCAGTTCTTCGTAGAACGCAACGCTTCCCTCGATGTCGGATGCGCGAATCGCCGTGTGCTGGTGTGTCATCATCTATCCGGTCGCCGATGAGGTACAAAAAGTCTCCGGATTGGAGTATCCGTCTGCTGTAGTGGTTCCCCTCCTGATCGTATCAGAGAACTATTCTGAAGACGCAGAAAGCGCGGGACTGCTGTCGACTTCGACGTCTCGAACGCGAAACGTCACTCGGTGTCGACTTCGATGTCCCGGATGTGAAACACCACTCGGGTTTCGAGGGCGAAGATCGAAAAACACGCACTCGAGAATTTCCCGATTTATCGAACCTCGCTCACTCGCCGACTACGGGGTTCGTGAGCGTGCCGATTCCCTCGATCTCCGCCTCGCAGACCTGTCCCGGCTCGAGCAGGTCAACGGGGTCGCGGAAGATTCCGACACCGCCCGGCGTCCCCGTGGAGATGACGTCTCCCGGTCGAAGGGTCATATTCTGGCTGATGTACGATACCAGTTCGGGCACGTCGAAGATAAACTGCTCCGTATTCGAGACCTGTTTCGTGTCTCCGTCGACGCGTAACGCTACGTCGACGGTGTTGGGGTCGTAGTCGTCGCCGGCGACTAGCGTCGGACCCATCGGGGAGAAGGTGTCGTAGCTTTTTCCCCGGAAGAACTGGCCGTCGGAGAACTGCGCGTCCCGTCCGCTCACGTCGTTGAGGACCGTGTATCCGGCAATGTGATCCGAGACCTCGTCTTCATCGATGTTCTTCGCCGTCCGGCCGATGACCGCGGCGAGCTCGACTTCGTAGTCGACCTGTTCGCCCTCGGGATGGACGATCGGACTGTTCGGGTTCGTGACCGTTGTCGGGGCTTTCGAGAACAGGAGCGGTTCTTCGGGAATCGGTTCGTCTTGTTCTTCGGCGTGATCGCGATAGTTGAGCCCGGCACAGACGATCTTCGATGGACACGGGACCGGTGCCAGCAGGTTCACATCGTCGGGGTTGACCCGTGAGCACGTCCCGTTCTGGACGGCATCCCGTAACTGGTCAAGGTACCGTTGGTTCGTGAGGTCCTGGTAGGACGGCGTCCCAACCGGAAGGTCGGCCAGCGCGTGAATTTCTCCGTCGGTTTTGATTCCCCAGGTGGGGTCGGAACCGCCATTGTATCGAACGAATTGCATCGATCAAAAAAGGTCAACCCAACCACTTAAGTATTGAGGTTGGTTGCCCAGCGATTGGGCGGCGCGGAATCCCTCTTCGCAGCGATTGAACGCTTTCGCGGCGATTGGACGACGCGAAATCTCCACCTTCGATATCCGTCTCGGTTCGATCGATCTGGGTCATATTTATTACTGAACCGTCCCAGCGTTAGCGTATGGATTCGAACCCATCTAGGAGTTCACTTGCGGTCCCGGAAGAGTCGGTTCGCGAGGCATGTGGCGAAACCCCGCTGCCGGAACTGGGACTCATCGAACAGGTGTGGGAGACAGACCCGATTCCGCGGGAACGTATCGCCGAACGCGCGGCGGAAGCCTTCGGCTCGCTGCCGCTCGAGAACGTTCCCGACGGCGGCGAAATCGCACTCGGCGTCGGGAGCCGCGGGATCGCGAACCTCGAGACTATCGTTTCCGGGGTCGTTGACGAAGCCACAGATCGCGGATACGAGCCGTTCGTGTTCCCGGCGATGGGCAGTCACGGCGGGGCCTCCGCCGAGGGCCAACGCGAGATGTTGGCCGACCTCGGCGTGTCGGAGTCGACCGTCGGGTGCGAGATCCGATCCAGCATGGAGGTCATCGAAGTCGGACGGACGGCTGAACGCGACGTCCCGGTCGTTGCGGATGCCAACGCCGTTGGGGCCGACGCCATCGTCCCGATAAACCGCGTAAAGCCCCACACCGACTTCGACGGCACGGTCGAGAGCGGTCTCTCGAAGATGCTCGTCATCGGTGTAGGCAAGCAACGCGGGGCCAAGATCGCTCACGACTGGGCGGTCGACTGGTCACTCCGCCACATGATCCCCGAGATCACCGAACAGTTACTCGCCGAACTTCCCGTCGTCGGCGGGGTTGCGATCCTCGAGGATCAGCGTGACGACACCACCCTCCTCGAAGGGGTCCCTCCGGAAGGCTTCCTTGACCGCGAGGAGGAACTCCTCGAAACCGCTTACGACATCATGCCGACGATCCCGTTCCGAGAACTCGATATCCTGGTCCTCGATCGCCAGGGGAAGGACATCAGCGGTCAGGGGATGGACACGAACGTTATCGGCCGCCGGCCGTTTGCGATCCAGGAACCGGAACCGGATCTGCCCGATATCAAACGGATCTACACGCGCGGGCTCACCGAGACGACACACGGCAACGCGATGGGAATGGGTTCGGCTGACTTCGTCCATGCGGATCTGCTCGAGGAAATCGACATGCCGACTACGCTCATCAACGCGCTGACGGCCAGTACGACCAGGGGAGTTCGTCTTCCTCCGGCCGTCGAAACCGATCGCGCCGGCCTCATCGCGGCGCTATCGACGATCGGAATCGTCGACCCGGAGACGGTTCGCGTCGTCCGCGCTCCCGACACGATGCACCTCCAACGACTCTACGCCTCGGCGGCACTCGTCGAGGAAGCGCGTGACCGTGACGATCTCCGCGTCGTCGAGGAACCCTCTCCAATCGCCTTCGAATCGGGCGATTTTGCGTCACCCTCACCTCACGAGACTGTTCGCGACGCCACAGATAACGACTGAAGACGGGTCACGCATCGAAATATCGAAATCACGTATCGACTCCATGACGTCGACGACCCCCGTGTGATGAAAAACCGGACGATGAACAGTTCGCTGTCACCCGTCAGATTTCGAGTTCGTCGATAGCGACTCGGCGCTCCTCTTCGGAGGACTGGTAGCTTGCTGCGGTCAGCTGGACCCCTCTTGCCCCGGCGGCGAAGTCCCACGGGAACGGTTCGTCCGCGACCACGTGGCGGATGTACTTCTCCCACTGTACCTTGAACGCGTTTTCGAACTCCTGGTTGTTCGGAACCGTCACCCAGTCGTCGTAGAAGTCGTGTTCTTTCGGCGTGTCCGGGTTCCACTCCGGTTTGGGGGTGTTCGAGTGGTGCTGGGTCTTGCAATCGCGCAGGCCGGCGACGGCAGTGCCCTCCGTCCCGTCGACTTGAATCTCGAGCAGGTCGTCCCGGTTGACGCGGACCGTCCACGAGGAGTTGAGTTGCGCGACGATGTCGTCCTCGAGTTCCATGATGGCGTAGGCGGCGTCGTCAGCCGTCGCCTCGTACTCTTCGCCGTTCTCGTCGACGCGAGTGGGCACGTGAGTCTTCTCGAGGCAGCGCACGGATTCGACCTGTCCGAAGATGTTCTCGAGGACGTAGTTCCAGTGGGAGAACATGTCGTCGATGATCCCGCCGCCGTCCTCCGCGCGGTAGTTCCAGGAGGGTCGCTGGGCCGGCTGAGTGTGACCGGTGAACACCCAGTAGCCGAAATCGATCTGCACCGAAAGGATGTCGCCGAAGAAGTCCTGATCGATCAGCCGCTGGAGTTTCATCAGGCCGGGAAGCCAGAGCTTGTCCTGTACGATACCGTGCTTGCTGTCGCTTCGTTTCGCTTCGCGGGCGACCTCCAGTGCGGTATCGAGGTCACCTGCCAGCGGCTTTTCGCAGTACACATCCTTTCCGGCCTCGATGGCTTTCAGGAGCGCCTCCGGACGCCGCGGGGTGATCTGTGAGTCGAAATAGATCTCATCGTCCCCGTCGAGACACGTCTCCAGGTCGGGGTCGGCGGCCCAACGTTCAACGCCGTGTTCTTCGCTCAGTTCTCGAAGCTTGCGTTCGTTCCGTCCGACAAGCAGCGGGTCCGGCAGCACCCGTTCCCCGCTCGGCAATTCGACACCGCCTTCCTCGCGAATCGCCATGATAGATCGAATGAGATGTTGGTTCGTACCCATTCGGCCGGTCACTCCGTTCATTATTATGCCAATTTCTTGCATAGCTAACTACTCTATTCCTCTGTGAACAGGGGAGTAACAATAGTGTTTCGGTCATACGGAATACAGCCCCGCATTTGCCTGTTCGAACTAGAGAGGCCCCAACGAGCGCGTACAAACCGTTTCTCTCTCGATCGACTGAGTCATCTTGCAGGCCTGTGAATGTCGACAACCAATACATTAATATACGATCTCGGGAAACTCGAGAACATGGATGCGAAAATAGGCTACGTTGGCGTTGACCATCATCACCGCGATCCGTACTTTACCATCGCGAGCGGGCTTGACCTCGATATCACCGCCGTCTGTGAGCCGGGACGTCGGGTGGACGTCGACAACCTTGCTGCGATGGACGATCGGCCGGACGAGATCACGACCGAGAACGACAACGTCGCAGATCTGGTGGCGGGCGCATCGGTGTACGAGGATCCACACCGTCTGACCGCAGAGGCGGACGTCGATGTCGTCTGGATCACGTACCGCAGCGACGAGACGCCGTCGATCGTCGAAAGCGCCGTCGAGAACGGCGTCCACGTGATCAGCGAGAAACCTATCGCGCGGACCGCCGGCGACTTGGAACAAATCGCTCAGAAAGCGAACGACGCCGGCATTACCGTCTCGCCGACGATGTACTACCGGAAGAATCCCGTTGCGATGGAGCTCCGAGACCGAGTCGGTGACGGCTTCTTCGGCGACGTCTGGACCGTCGAGGGACGATTCAACGCCAGTCAGCTTTCGTATCGGAACACCGACCACTACCTCTACGACCAGGAGACGAGTCGCGGCGGCGCTCTCCAGTGGATCGGTCCGCACTGGGTCGACATGATCCCGTGGGTGCTCGACGATCCGATTGCTCGAGTGAACGCCGAGTTCCACGACGCGGAGAACGCTGACGTCGACGCCGGAGCGGTGCTCCAGTTCGAGACCCAAGACGGGACGCTGGGAACATACCACACCGGGTACTATCTCAGCGACCGGGGCAAGGACACGCACCTCGGGCTCTACGGAACCGATGCCCAGGCCCTGACGCCGCTTCACCACGATTCCCTCCAGCACGAGCCGACGATCCCGCTCGAGATCACGTCGGGAGATCCGGAGTGGTCGGCCGCTCCCAAGCGGACTACTGAGTTCGAATTCACCTACGACCGCTTCCCAGCGTGGGGCGATTTCGTCCAGGACTACTTCGAAGCGTATTTCGAGGGATACGAGACTGGCGACGTCCCGGCGACGGTCGACGACGCTGTCCAGCTCCTTCGGGTCCTCGACGCGGCGTACGAATCTGGCGAACAGGGCGGTTGGGTCGACGTTGTAAACTGAATTCGGCAGCAACGCGCGATCTCTTGCCTCGTTTTCTCGTCTCACCTCTTCCCCTCGCTTCGTTTTCTCGCCACACGTTTCTTCTGACTACTACGTCAACGGTCCATCCGGAGTTGACGGCGTCTTTCGCCATTCGACCGCTGTGATTCACACCGGACCGCGTCCGTTTGCCTACTGTGATTCACCGGGCCGTATCCGTTCGTCTACCATGAACTTTATATGCGTCGCCTCAGATATAGGCGTATGGTCCATGAAAAGGGTTCGAAAACGCTTCAGACGACCGCGACGTCGATAGACATACTCAACGTCCTCGAAGAGACTAACGGTGCCAGGGTCACGGAGATCGCGGATCGAATGGAGACGTCGAAGAGCACTGTTCACGGTCACTTAGCCACGTTAGCGTCGAAGCACTTCGTGATTCAGCGAGGCGATTTCTACTATCTCGGTCCGGAACTCCTGCGACTGGGAAACCAGGTCCGGACCCGCAAAGAAGGGTTCGTTCTCGCACGCGAGTTCACTGAGCGTCTGTACGACGAGGTCGGACTTCGGTCGATATTCGCCGTGGAGATGGGTGGCAAAGCGGTCTTCATCCACACGGCGTCGGGAAAGAAGACGGGCTGGACCCACGAACGTCTCGGAAACCGATTACATCTCCACAACACCGCCGTCGGAAAGGCTATCCTTTCAGAAATGCCGAAATCGAGGGTCGAACAGGTCCTCGACGAGTGGGGGATGCCTGCAGAGACGGAAAATACGATCACCGACCGAGAAGCGCTCTTCGACGAACTGTCCGAGATACGAGAACGAGGATACGCCGTCAACGGTGCCGAGAACTTCCGGGAACTCCACGCCATCGGCGTCGCGGCAACTCAGCAGTCGGGGAACGTAATCGGCGGCTTCAGCGTCACCGGATCGGAGCACTCGTTAACCGGTTCGGGCAGGCCGGAACGACTCGCGGACAAAGTCACGAAGATAGTCAACGAGTACGAACTCGAACTCGCGCTCGCGTAGAGACGTTTCAGCGTAGACTACGAATCTGATAAAACTTGTATTCGTCAGACGCGAACTTTATCTGTTTGCTGCTAGAATAACAGGCTTAGGGTTGTTATACTATAACTATATTCGGGGTCGAACCTATTTGCAACTATTATTTATCGCTACTGTATAAACTCGAGTTTGAATTCAAGCAACCCTCCACTTGGTATGCACCATGTATTCGACAACACCTGTAGCTGATGACATTTCATCTCCAGGAATTTCACGTATCTGTTAGCGAAATAACGGGGTTAGTTCTGTTATTTCGTGGCGTATTCGTTGACCTCTCCCAAGTATAACTAAAGATCATCTAGTAGGCACGAATCCGACTTCAAACCCGTCTACAGGGGTCATTTACCGTGAGTTACAAACGAAGTAACGATCGTGAATCGCGCTGTTCGTACCGTACGAACTTTATATATGGGCTGGGGGTCATAGGTTCGGTTCTATAGTTACGACTGAACCTAGCTCACACCCATCGTACAGCCTTCGTGCGATTAGGCGTGTAGTGACTTCCGTAGCTGTTCACTCGAATTCGAATTCAAATACTCGTCACCGGAAAATTCTCGCTGATCTACTCGAACTGAAGCGAAAGCCAATTCGGAAGCGCCGAATCACTTATCGTGAAAATTCGTCCAAACCGGATGTCGAAGACAGTAACGGAACGACTGTGTCAAACCGATCCTTTCGAAATCGCCACGCATCTCGGAGTAAATTACGCGTGACGCGGGAAGGCCATTAGCTCGAAGTGATCGCAGGAACTCCATCACGGCTCGAGAAACGGATTCACCGCTGTGATCGGGGTCTGGCTTTCTCAGTTACAACGTCCTTCGTTAGCGAAACGACAGAATCAAAACGGCTTCTGACATAAACAATAATGTTTATATGGTGGTGATGTTATGACGTAGCATATGCCTGGTCGAGAACCAAGTGGTGCAGAAGAGCAGATCGTCGGGGACTTAGACCGCGTACTTCCGGGGAATATCGATCGACGAAAATTCCTGCGTGGGTCGCTCGGTGCTATCGGCGCCACGATGTTAGCTGGCTGTTCTGGCGACGCCGGCGGCGGTGGGACCGTCTTTACGGCCCCCTGGAAACAGGAACCGTCGTGGGGCGCTATTCACGTCGCCGAGGGCAAAGGCTACTGGGAGGACGAAGGCGTGTCCGACATCGACGGGAGGGAGGGCAACGGGTCCGACACGGAGTCCCAACAGATCGGTATCGGAAACAAGGAAATGGGGATCACCGACCTGTCGACGGCTATCAGTGTCATCCCCGCCACCCAGGATACCGAACAGTTGGATATGAAAATGGTCGCAATGGCGCGGAGTCGGCCACTGCTGTCGCTCATCTGGCGCACGGACGAGGTCGAAGACGAAACCGATATCGCCGGGAAAGATGTCCTGGCAGCGTCCGGGTTTGCGGCGACGACTTGGGATATCTACCCCGATCTCGTGGGCGTCGACCCGTCCAAGGTGAATATCGAGGAGGGAACGGAAGAGGTTGCAGCCGCGAGGCTCGCCAACAACGACGTCCAGGCGGTGTGGGGCTCGATTGACCTGCTTCCGGCCTACGAGGCAGAGGTTGACGTTGAGCTCGGTGTAGAACCGTTGACCGGGTTCGGTCCGTTCTACGGTAACCCCATCTGGGTCAACGGCGAGTGGTACGACAACAAGGACGACAACGTAGAGTACATGTCGAATGTCATCACTGGGTACTTCAAGGCGCTGAAGTGGAGTCTGCTCAATCAGGAGGAGTACCTAGATTACCTTCAGAACGAGGTGAACACCAACCTTCAGACGTGGACAGAGGACGAACTGGTAGGCCAGCACTCGATTCTCGCCGCTCAAGCGGTTTCGCTCGAGGTGAAAGAGGAGGGTCTCGGCTACTTCACCGGGGACGGCGTGCAGTTCAGTCTCGACAATCTTGGTCCGGGACTCGTCGATGACCCGGACACGCTCCCGTCGGCGGACGAACTACACGATCTGGAACCGTGGGAGGAGTCCGAGAAGGTCACCTTCAGCGACGACGAGTGGAACCAGCTCTCGGAAACCGCGGGTGAATACTGGAGCCTCTTCGAAGAGGCCGAAAAGGACAACTGAGGACCGCTCTCGGAGCGAACGATCGTTCCTATCGATAGACGTGTTACGGTAGCACCGATCCGGTCGGTGGTACTCAGTAGTCACTCCTTCGAGATCGTTTGCGGCTGGGTGAATCAGTTACATTTATACGATTCAAAAATGATCCCTGTGATAGAGAATGAATAACAAAACTGCGGGAGAATCCCGAAGCCCCGAAGCCGGTTCTTCGGATCAGATGATAACGTACGATAGTGTGAACAAGATATACGGGACCGACCCGGCTGAGGAGTCAGTGACGGCACTGCAGGACATCAACCTCGATATCGAGCGCGGCGAGTTCGTGTCCGTGGTCGGCCCCTCGGGGTGTGGCAAGTCCACGCTGTTACATCTCGCCGCGGGTATCCTGGAGCCGACGGATGGGACCATCGAAATCAACGGCGTCGACGTCCAGAGCCCCCAACACGCGCGCAACGAGGTCGGACTCGTGTTCCAGCATCCCGTCGCCCTTCAGTGGCGAACGGTGAAAAAGAACATTCTACTTCCCGTCCAGATCCTCAAGGAGAACGGGGCGATCGACGGCGACATGGACGAGTACCGCGAGCGCGCCGAGGAACTCATCTCGCTCGTGGGACTCGAGGGTTTCGGCGACTCGTATCCGAACGAACTCTCGGGCGGAATGCAACAGCGGGTCACGATCAGTCAGTCGTTGATCTACAACCCCTCGGTCCTCCTGATGGACGAACCGTTCGGGTCGCTCGACGCGATGACGAAGGACGAACTCAACCTCGAACTGCTTCGCATCTGGCGCGAGACCGAGAAGACGGTGCTGTTCATCACTCACGACCTGGACGAAGCGGTGTTCCTCTCCGATCGGGTCGTGGTCCTCTCGCCCCGACCCGGTCAGGTTGCCGACGACATCGAGATCGACCTTGAGCGACCGCGCAACGAAGACACCCGTGGAACGGAACGATTCGTCGAACTGTCAGCCAAACTCCACCGCCATTTCAAGAACCTTAAATGATCGCAAAAGCCGCACGAAAACTCGGTATCGACGTCTCGAAGGCCGGGTGGCTCACAGTTGAGAACACCCGCTGGAGGCGCTGGTCGTTGTCGGGCTTGGGAATCGTTTTTTTCCTCGCGTTCTGGGAGGCCGGCACGACCCTTCTGGGGCTCAATCCGAGGTACTTTCCGGGTCCCGTCGACGTCGTGAATGAACTCGCACGGATCTGGTCACCGATCGTGAGCGTGTTACCGAACACGATCTCTGCGGCCCTCGTTGGCTACCTCATCGCGCTCGCACTCTCGATCATCATCGCGATGCCACTGGTCGCCAACGAGCGGCTCATGAACGCGCTGATGCCGTTCATCATCGGGACGAACACCGTTCCCCGTATCGCGTTGACGCCGCTGGTTATCTACTGGGTGAGCTTCTTCACCCTTACCGGGTTGGCGATGGCGAATTACATCATGGCGGTATGGGTGGCGTTCTTCCCGATGTTGATCGCCGCTATCGACGGGTTCCGGGATCTCGACGAAGAGACCGAAAACATGCTCGAGGTCTACGGCGCGACGACCTGGCAGGAGTTCAAGTACGTTCGTTTCAAGAAGGGACTCCCGTTCATCTTCGACGGCATGAAGATCGGATTCATCCTGGCGATGATCGGGGCCGTCGTCGGCGAGTTCGTCAGCGGGACCCCCGGCATCGGTTCGATGGCGTCCTCCGCGATCGGCCGGAACAGTATCTCGCGGGCGTTCGCGATCGTCCTCATCGCCGGATTCATCAGCACCGGCGTGGTGCTGGCCGTCTATCTCATCGAGAGCCGCGTCATCTTCTGGCGCGAATCCTCGATCATGGGTGACAGCTAACCATGTCGATCAAATCGAACCAACAGCTTTGGAAAACACAGCGGTGGATCAAGCGACAGCTCCCGACGCTCCTGACGCTCGTCGGCATGGTCGTCCTCTGGGAGGTGATCGCGCGCGTCATCGGCAACAACCGCATCTTCGCCAGCGTCGGGTACACCAGACGACAGCTGATGGCGGAGATAGATACCGTTCTCATCAAGGTCACGGAGACGTTCACGTCCGTCATCGTCGCGTTCGTCATCGCCGTCTTCGTCGGGGTCTTACTGGGCGTCGTAATCGCCGAAGTATTCGCGCTCCGGCAAATGACTATGCCGCTGGTGATCTTCGCGTATGCGGTCCCGCACCCGGTCCTGGCACCGATGTTCATTATCTGGTTTCTGGTCGCCGGCGACATCGTGTTGTTCACCTTCACCGGTCCCTCGGCGTACCTGCTCGATTCCGTCACCGCCGAACAGGCGACGCAGACTGTCGCTATCAGCGGCGTTACGACGTTTGGTGCCTGGGTCGGCTTCTTCCCCGTCTTCATCAACACCATCACCGGGATGAACGAACTCGAAGATCGTTTCGAGCATCTGGGAACCGTACTCGGGGCGACCAGATGGCAGATGGTCAAGTACTTCCGGTTCTGGCGCGCCTTGCCGAACATCACGAGCAGCATGAAGTCCACGGTACAACTCTCTATCGTGGGGGTCATCGTCGCCGAGTTCATCGCCTCCTCGCAGGGGATCGGCTATCAGATCGTCCTGGCGTGGAAGAGCGCATCGCTCGGGTACATGTTCGGCGTCGTCCTCGTCATCATGTTCGGTTCCTACCTGTTCTATCAGATCGTCGTCTGGACGTTGAAGGTCGTGACGCCTCCGGGGTCGGTCTGACTTTCTCCCGATTCGTGAAACGGCGCTGAGCGCGGATTTCGGATACGAATCAGTGCTACGGAGCTTCTTCCCTACGAACGCCGTGATTTCACCGCTGAGGAAGAACATCTCCACAGCGTTTGCTGACGAGGGCTCCGATTTCGATGCAGAACAGTGTTGAGCAGATACCGATCGTATATGAATTATTATATTTCCTGCTCAAAAATAATTCATGCAGGCGGCACTGTCTAGTTCTGAACCTCCTCGGCTGGCGTATTTCCATCGAGCGGTTGATGCGGTCTGTGATGGCTGTAGTAATGCATAAATTGTTCAAGCCACTCGCGGACGCTCGCCCGACTGCCCACCCACGAGTTATGGAAGCGGTCGACACGTATCTTGAGGGTGTGGAACCACTTTTCGATGAGGTTTCGCTCGGTATAGTTGACCCGACCGCCCAGCCCTAAACGAGCGAGGGCAGTCCGGTAACCGAATGATCAACAGGAATTCAGCGTCCGAGAGATCGTGTTTCTCGCGAAGTCCATGCAGAAATGCAGCCGCCGGATCAGTGCCATGCCGACCAAACAACGCTACGTTGAGAATCAGCTTCGTCTCAAGGTCTATTGCAGCATACAACCAAGACCGCTCCCCGTTAATTTTGACCGCAGTCTCATCGACAGCGACCCGCGACGGCGATGCCGTCGGCGGGTCGCACCCGCTGTCAGCCAGCCGATGGACCCTATCTCAAACCGCTCCGTGAGAGCGTTCAACGCCTAATTCAGCGAGAATCGTTGTTGTCTCGCGAAGAGAACAACCAGTCTGATGGAGGCGGACGGCGAACGCCCTGACGGGCGTCGCCGTCCGCTCGTTCTCCCAAGCTTCTTCTAAATCCGCGTCGTAGCTCTCGCTGAGCAGGTCTGCGAGCATTTGATCCAACGAACTCAACGACCTGCTCGTTCCTCAAACTGGCTCAACTAGACAGTGCCATGCAGGCAATACTATCGACGTTCGGTCTCGTCGCAGTCGCACCCGCCTCGTTCGAGGAGTTCGGAAACGGTATACTGGGAGTCACACGCCTCACAGAGAACGTCGACGCTGACGAACAGGTGGTAGTCGTCGAGCGTGATTCGGTCGGTGTCGCGCAACTGGTCCAGGTTCGTTTCGCAGACGGACGAGAGACGCGCCTGAAGGTTGTTGATACTGTCGGCAGTGCGTTCGATCCGGTTCTCGTTGCTCGTCCCTTCGTACTCGGCGCCGCACTCGTTCTGGAGGTACGATCGGATCGCCTGATAGGTGACGAAATCCCGCTCGAGTTGGTCGACGTCGATACCGTTGCGTTCGAGTTGACCCCGCACTTCCGTTCGAACTCCCGCCGTCACCTCGTCCTGCGTCAACAGCCTGTATATGTTGTCGACTTCCCCGTCGAGCGGCGACATGGCCGCCTCGTCCATCGCCGACGCGAGCACCCGGTGGTTAAACTCCTCGGCCAGATCGCGGAGGCTCTTTCGCTCGGACCCGTCGGCGGTCCAGGCCGCCTCGAGTTCTTCGCCGTACTCCCGTCCGAGGTCGTACCTGTCGATGAGTCGCCCTACCTTCGTGTTCGTGGTCCCACCAGCGGCGTCGTTTTCCGGTGCCATTCGCTTGCGTAAGCTAACGGGCCGGTGTAACTTAACGTTGCGATTCGCCACCCTCGTCTCCCGGTCTTATCCTGTTTGTCCAATAGATGTTTTATAATGCACAGGCGATCGGCGTCCAGTGAGACGGGCTCGAGAAGCGAGTCGGTCGTCGAACGAACTTCCGCGACGCTCGCAGAACTGCTAGCGAGTGCTACGCAGCGGAATTCGATGAACATAATTTTCGCGAACGGGACCGAACACTGCGTCTGATAACACGGATTTGAGCTACGATATCGGTGTTGGCGGTTTCACACGATTAAATAGTCTGTAACTTGGGAAAAGCCACACTATATCATTCTACAGATATTTCCTCGAGTTGGAAATTTCCCTATTCTCGTACCGAAACCGAGGCACTCAGCGAGAGCGCGCTGGTCGGAAAGTGGGTTGCTCTCTCAAGAGACAGAGCGTTCTCGACATCGCTCCTCCTGATTACCTCTCGCTGAATTCACCTCTCGCAGAACCGTTCACGATCCTGGCCGTAATCACCGAAAACAACCGTGATACGGGGGAGCAGTTTGTTTCTGATACCAGCGGACAGTCGGCACTGCTGATCGACGGCTAACTCGCGATCCCACCGACTGCGACGTGACTCGGAGAGGCATTCTGTAGGCTGTCATCGCACTGGTGAACCCAGTCCTGAACGACCTTTTGTGACCGTTCCGGACCGAAACAATCGAGACCTCGAATAATATTGCGGATAGATATTTTGAACGAACGCCATCGAATATCGTGCCCCATCAGCTGGTGGGGTGTCATAGGTATTCATCCTTCGTGGTTGCTGCTGAAGAGATGAAAATCTCGAGGCTTCGATCCCGTTTTCAGGGTGTGGAAGGGATCACGATGAACACCCCTTCGCCGAACTGCTCTGGTTCGACGAACGCGGCGAGGGGCCATCTGATCGCGTATCCGTTCACACGATACCGTGGTGCCGAAGAGACTTCGTGTGGAGTCCGTTCCAGTCTCCAGTCATCGGCGGTCGCACACGACGTCCGTTTCGGTGATCGTTTGTCCGAGACCCCGAAACGTCTGGCCATCTTCGAATCTGTACGCCATACCGCTACCTCTCTACCGAACTCCAACGGCCGTCGTGATCTCTCACACGCCCGAAACCGAACGGAAGCGTTATGAACGCGCCCGCCGAAAGCGGCGCGCTCGCGGACGGACTTCGGAAAGAGGAACATCTATAGGACAATCGCGTGAACGTGTCTCCCATGGAGTTTCGCTTCACGGACGAGCAGCGCCAGATCATCGACATGGTCGCGGAGTTCGTCGACGAGGAGGTCGTCCCGATCGCCGACGAGATCGACCACGAGGACGAGTTCCCCCGCAAACTCGTCGACGAACTCGCCGAACTCGGGCTGATGGGGATGCCGTTCCCCGAAGAGTACGGCGGTGCCGGACTCGACTATCACGCCTACCCGGCGGCCCTCGAGGAGATTGCTCGAGGTTCGGGCGGCCTCGGGACGATCGTGGCCGCCCACATTTCGCTCGCGGGGAACATGCTCTACGAATTCGGCGACGAGGCCCAAAAGGAGGAGTACCTCACGCCGCTCGCCGAGGGGACGGATATCGGCGCGTTCGCGCTCTCGGAAGCCGGGGCCGGAAGCGACGTTCCGGCCATGGACACGACGGCCGAACGCGACTCTGCCGAGGGAACCTCGGCTGATCCTGGAGAGGCGACGAGCGCTTCTCGGGACGGTGACGGCTACCGCATCAACGGCGGCAAGCTCTGGATCTCGAACGGGTCGGTCGCAGATACCGTCACGCTGTTCGCGAAGACCGATCGAGACGCGGGGAGCAAGGGGATCTCCTCGTTCGTCGTTCGACCCGAGGAGGACGACGGGTTCATCGTCGAGGGCACGGAGGACAAACTCGGCGACAAGGGCTGTCCGACGGCCGAACTTCGTTTCGACGACCTCTGGATCCCCGAAGAGCGCCGACTGGGAGACGAGGGCGAAGGGTTCGTGCAGGCGCTGAAGACGCTCAACGGCGGGCGAATCACCATCGCGGCCCGCTCGATCGGGATCGCACAGGCGGCGCTGGACGAAGCCACCGCGTACAGCCAGGATCGAGAGCAGTTCGATCAGCCGATCTCCGGGTTCCAGGCGATCCAGCACAAACTGGCGGACATGGATACGAAAACGCGCGCCGCTCGACTGCTCATGCACGACGCGGCCGACAGGAAAATTCGCGGGGAGGACTTCATCAAGGAAGCCGCACAGGCGAAACTCTACGCCAGCGAGGTGAGCCGCGAGGTTGCCAACGAGGGCGTCCAGATCCACGGCGGCTACGGCTACACCAAGGACTTCCCGGCCGAGCGGTTCTACCGCGACGCAAAGCTCAACGAGATCTACGAGGGGACGAGCGAGGTGCTCCGGAACACGATCGCGGCGCAGTTACTGGACTGACCAGAACCGCGGTACTCGATCTTCGAGATCACTCGAGCCAGCGCGCGGTGTTCGCCCGCCAGCGGCGCCTCGAGCAATTCCTAATCAGATCTCATCGTTCGGGTATCGGGTGTCTCCATCGACCCTCATCGCTGTGGCGCGTTCTCGTGAACGAACTCGATCGTCTCCTCGATCGACGTTCCCGGGCCGAAGATGGCCGAGACGCCCTCGTCTTTGAGGGGCTGGCGATCCTCGTCGGGAATGACGCCGCCGACGAGGACGAGCGTGTCCTCCTTCGCCCCGTACTCCTCGAGACCGTCCATGATCTTCGGGACGAGCGTGTCGTGAGCGCCCGAGAGGATGGAGATCCCGAGAACGTCGACGTCCTCCTGGACGGCCGCCTGGACGATCTCCTCAGGCCCCTTGTGCAGGCCGGAGTAAATGACTTCGAACCCGGCGTCGCGGAACGCCCGTGCGATGACGTGTGCCCCGCGGTCGTGACCGTCGAGCCCGACTTTTGCAACCATACACCGGATACTTTGCTGATCGCTGCCAGCACTCATACGGATGCGTTTTACGTATTCCCGTATGGTTCTATCGGAATACCGGATGAAATGCGGTAGATCTTCGCCGGTGAACACTGGGTAGATCGTCTCGCTGGTCGTTCTCCCATTCGGTGAAAAGGATTAATCCCCTCAGTGTCCTTGGTAGCATATGACAATCCGCGAAGCGACCGTCGACGACATCGATGCGATTCAGAACGTGGCAGAGCGGTCCTGGACGCAGGACTATCCCGACATCTTGAGTCGAGAGTCGCTCCAGGAGGGACTCGACGAGTGGTACTCCGAGGAGCGGATCAGGGATTCGATCGTCTGGGCGCGAGCGCTCATGCTGGTCGTCGAACGGCACGACGAGATCGTCGGGTTCGCTCACGCGACCTGGGACACCGACACGACCGAGGGAAACATCCTTCGCGTATACGTTGCACCGGACTACCGCGCCGACGGAATCGGTCGACGGCTACTCGAGGAGACGTGTCACTCCGTTTTCGAGCAGGGGGTCGATCGGGTCAAAGCGATGGTTCTCGACGCCAACGAACTCGGGAAGACCTTCTACAGCGAGTTTGGCTTCGAGAAGGGCGAGGTCGACGAGATACCGATCGGCGGAGACACCTATCAGGAGTGTACGTACGTCCTCGAACGTGAGTCATATACGGAAGAAATCGACGAAGTGGCGTAGTCGCCTCACTCAGACGGGCGAGAGCTCCTCCTGATACGCGCCGTGGTGGTTCTCGAACACCTGCATAATTTCGCCCATCGACACGTACGCTTTCACCGCGTCGACGATGTACGGCATGACGTTCTCTTCGTTCTCGATGGCGTCCGACAGCGCCGATAGCGTCGCGTCGACTTCCTCGTCGTCGCGCTCGTCCTTGACGCGCTCTAGGCGCTCGAGTTGGCGATCGCGTGTCGTCTCGTCGATCTGGAGGATCTCCGGTGCGGTGTCCTCCTCGATGGTGTACTTGTTGACGCCGACGACGACTTCTTCGCCGCGTTCGACGCGTTGCTGGTACTCGTAGCTCGCTTCCCCGATTTCGCGCTGGAAGTAGCCCTGGCTGATGCCGTCGAGGACGCCGTCACGGACCGAACCGTCGCCGATCTCTTTGATATCCTCGATGTAGCCCATGATCTCGGCTTCCATCTCGTTGGTGAGTTTCTCGATAGCGAAACTCCCGCCCATCGGGTCGACGATGTCTGCTGCGCCGGACTCGTCGGCGATAATCTGCTGGGTCCGAAGCGCGACCCGGACCGCCTTCTCGCTCGGGAGCGCCAGCGCCTCGTCGAAGCTGTTCGTGTGCAGCGACTGGGTGCCGCCGAGGACGCCGGCGAGCGCCTGGATGGTGACGCGGGCGATGTTGTTCAACGGCTGCTGTGCGGTCAACGACTGCCCGGCCGTCTGGGTGTGGAACTTCAGTCGCTTCGATTCGGACGCTTCCGCGTCGTACCACTGTTCCATCACGCGGGCGTAGATGCGACGCGACGCGCGGAACTTCGCGATCTCCTCGAAGATGGAGTTGTGCGAGTTGAAGAAAAACGACAGCAGCGGCGCGAACTCGTCGACGTCGAGGCCGCGCTCGAGACAGTCCTCGACGTAGGCGAAACCGTCTGCGAGCGTGAACGCGGCCTCTTGAGCCGCCGTCGAGCCGGCCTCGCGGATGTGGTAGCCCGAGATGGAGACGGGGTGGAACTTCGGCGTCTCGTCGACGGCGAATTCGATGGTATCGGTGACGATCTTCAGCGAAGGTCCCGGCGGAATCACCCACTCCTTCTGGGCGATGAATTCCTTGAGCATGTCGTTCTGGAGGGTCCCTCTGACCTCGTCGCGAGGAACGTCCTGTTGATCGGCCAGCGCGATGTACATCGCGTAGATGACCGCTGCCGAGGGGTTGATGGTGAACGACGTGGAGACTTCGCTGATATCGATCCCGTCGAAGAGGATTTCCATGTCCGCGAGCGTGTCGACGGCGACGCCCTCCTTCCCGACCTCACCCTCGCTCATCGGGTGGTCGGAGTCGATCCCCATCAGCGACGGCATGTCGAACGCCGTCGAGAGGCCGGTCTGGCCCTCGTCGATGAGGTAGTGGAATCGCTCGTTGGTCTCTTCGGCGGTTCCGAAGCCGGCGAACTGGCGCATCGTCCACGTCCGACCGCGGTACATCGTCGGGTACGGCCCGCGCGTGTACGGCGGTTCGCCGGGGAATCCGAGGTCGTCTTCGAAATCGAGATCGGCGATGTCTTCCGGCGTGTAGAGCCGATCAACGTCGTGGTTCGAGACCGTCGCGAATCGATCCTTTCGTTCGCCGTGAGCCTCGAGGGCGGGGTCGAGCGTCTCCTCCTCCCATTGCTCCCGTTGCCCGCGGATCCCCTCGAGCTCCTCTTGATCAAACATTGGTGTGTCTATGAGTGCCAATATTCTAAAGTCTTGTTATCGATCACTCGGATTTCCGCCGTTCGTGACGAAGTCGTTGGTTGATGCACCGTTAAGCACCGCCGGCCGACTCTGCAGTATCCGCGTGCTTTCTCGCGGGTCATCAAGCGATGTTGAGCGACGTGACATCGTGACCACTCTGCGTACCGTCAGGTCGAAACGACGCGGTCGCTTCAGCTACGGCGTTCGTCGGCAGAACGGGAAATCGCCGCGATCGTGTTGGTTTGCGGGTCGAATTCCGGGGACAGCAAAACATTAAAGCGGATATGGTATGATGACCAAGTATGGGTGTGAATTACGATACCATAGTCGAGGAGTTCGAATGGGATATTCCGGACTCGTATACGGTGACGTCGACCATCGAAGACCACGCGTCGTCGTTCGGCGACCGAGTGGCACTTTACTTTCTGAACGAAGACGGTCATCGAGAGGAACGAACCTACGCCGACCTCCGCGACGAGATGAACCGATTCGCGAACGGTCTCGAGGAACTCGGCGTCGGCAAAGGGGACCGCGTGATGCATCTGTTACCTCGGCATCCGGACGTGTTCGCGATTCAACTCGGGGCGCTCGCGACTGGATCGCTACTGGTCCCCTGTTCGGCGATGCTGCGAGCGAAGGATATCGAGTTCCGCTCGAACGACTGTACCGCCACGACGATCGTCGTCCACGAGTCGCTGATCGACATGGTCGAGCCGGTTCTCGAGGAGACGCCCCTCGAGCGCGTAATCGTGCTCGACGGCGACGAAGCCGACCTCGACGACGAACGGTGGACGACGTTCCGGTCGGTCATCGACGATCGGTCGACCGAGTACGACGGCCCCGACCTCTCGGCTTCGGACCCGATGTCTATCAACTACACCAGCGGGACGACCGGCCAGCCGAAACCCGTTTTGCACAAACACCGCTGGCAGTACTGCTTCAACCGGATCAACGGCCCCTACTGGTGGGGCGTCGACGAGGACACCGATCTCGAGGACGAACTGCTCTGGGCGACGACCGGAACCGGCTGGGCCAAGTGGTTCTGGAGCCCGGTCGGCGTCGGCCTCACCACCGGCGCGACCCAGCTTATCTACGACGGCGACTTCGAACCCGACACCTTCCTCGAGATCCTCGCGGACGAAGGCGTCACCAAGCTCTGTGCCGTTCCCACCCAGTACCGGATGTTCGCCAACGCCGACCTCGAGTCGTACGACGTCAGGTTGAACGACACGCTCTCGGCGGGCGAACCGCTCAACCGCGAACCGATCGAGCGTATCCAGGACGCCTGGGGCGTGACTCCGCGCGACGGCTACGGGCAGACCGAGACGGTCGCCCTCGTGACGAACTATCCGGGAATCGACGTCAAGATCGGAAGCATGGGGAAACCGACCCCCGGCGTCGGCGCGACGATCATCGAGATGGACGCGGAAGACGAGGTCGAACCCGGCGAGATCGGCGAGATCGCGGTGCCCGTCGACTCTCCCGCGATCTTCGACAGCTACTACGAGAAACCGGACCTCGACGAACAGAAACTGTCCGGGGAGTACTACCGGACCGGGGATCTGGCCTCCCGGGACGAGGACGGCTACTTCTTCTTCGAGGGCCGCGCCGACGACATCATCATCTCAGCGGGCTACCGCATCGGCCCCTTCGAGGTCGAAGACGCGCTCATCAGTCACGACGCCGTCGCCGAAGCAGCCGCGGTTGACAGCCCGCACGAGGAACGGGGGAGCGTCGTCAAGACCTACGTGATCCTCTCCGATGGCTACGAGGGAGACGAGGACCTCAAGGCCGAACTCCAGGACTTCATGAAAGAGGAGACGGCCCCCTACAAGTACCCGCGTCGCATCGAGTTCGTCTCCGAACTTCCCAAGACCTCGAGCGGAAAGATCCGCCGGATCGAACTCCGCCAGCAGGAACAGGAGAAGTACAGCTAATCGCCGCCGTCGGCTGAATTCGGTCGCTCACTCCTTCCAGATCAGTCCTGCTATCTCGCCCTTGAGAACGATCTTTCTGTCGTCGTTCGTACAGACGACGCTGCTCTCGATTACGTAGCGATCGTCGCCCTCGTTCACCGACTCGTTTCGCAGGGTGCAGGTGATCCGCTCGCCGGTGTACACCGGCCGGACGAACTCGAGTTCCATCCGCCGCGCCAGATAGCTGAGGTCGCCGCCGATCTTCGTCGGGAGACTCGCGGTGAGAAGGCCCTGAACTACCAGTTCGCCGTCCTCGTTGGGCTCCGTGTGAATCGCTTGCTGATCGCCGGAGAGTTCGCCGAACTCGCGAACCTCCGCGACCGAGAACGTCCGTTCGTACGTGTACTCCTCGCCTGCTTCGGGAACTGATGTCGACATGGTCGTTCGTTCTCGTCGAACCGATTTCAAGCTACTGCTGACCGAGTGGGTTACGCGTCGCCGCGGGCGCGGATGCACTCGTGAATCTCGTCGGGCAGTGGTGTCGCCTCGAACGCGTCGTCGACGAAGACGAACGATACCTCGCCCTCGGCGACGCGTTCGTCGTCCGCCGCGCGGGTGATCGCGAACGCGAGCGTCAGCGAGGACGTCCCGCTGTCGACGACGGTCGTCTCGATGACGGCCTCGTCGCCGGCGCGAAGTGGCGAGTGGAACGAGGCCGATGCCTCGACCGCGGGGAGGACGTAACCGGCGCGTCGGTACCGCTCCATCGGGTGTTCACCGTCGGTAGCGAGCCTGAAGTACTCGTTTAACCCCACGATCACGAAGTGGAAGAATCGAGGATAGTAGATGAGTCCGCCCGCGTCGGTATCGCCCCAATCGACGGAGATCTCGGTAGTGTGTGGCATCGTCGGTACCGTTATCGTCGGAACGTGATCGTCCGCTCGTCGGTCGTCTCGGTCGGTTCGACGGCGGCAGTGACGTCCTGTCCGATTGCCACGTTCTCCCCGCTGGTATCAGGGATGATTCCGGTCAGTCTCACCGGGCCAAACGTCGCGATCGCCGTGACGTACGGTGCGTCGTCCTCGAACTGCGGCGTCGGAACAGCGACGGTCGTGTAGGTGGCCACCTCGCCCGTCGCCGGCAGCGCTACCGTCTCCAGTTCGCGGTCGCCACAGTGCGGACAGACGCGCCGCGGCGGAAGCGTTCCGTGGCCGTTCGAACACTCGTAGTAGTAGCCGTCGCCGCTTTCGAGCGCGTCGATAAATTCGTCGTAGCTACCGTCGCGAGCGTCCGTCACGGCATCACCTCCAGTACGTGTACCGTGGCACTGGCGACCGTCCCGCCGGCGTTGTGTGCGAGGCCGACGGTCACGTCGTCGCCGACGGCGTCGGATCGTGGGTGCGTCCCCTCGAGTAACGTCCGGACGGCCACGACCTGAGCCGCGCCGGTCGCGCCGACGGGGTGGCCCTTCGCCTTGAGGCCGCCCGAGAGATTCACGGGCAGGGTCCCCCCGCGACGCGTCTCGCCGCGGCGGGCCGCACCGATCGCTTCGCCGTAGCGGTAGAGGCCGAGTCCCTCGAGCGCGAGCACCTCCGCGATCGTAAAGCAGTCGTGGACCTCCGCGAGTCCGACGTCGGTCGGGTCGATTCCCGCGTCGTCGTACGCCTTTTCGGCGGCGTCGCGCGTCGCGGGGGTCTTCGAGAGCGACCGGCGGTCCTGTAGCGCCATCGTATCCCCGCCGTGGCCGGAGCCCGTGATGGCAACGCCGGAATCGAGCCCGTGTTCGGCTGCGTACGACGGAGACACCAGTACGACCGCGGCTGCGCCGTCGCTGATCGGACAGGCGTCGTATAGCCCGAAGGGGGCCGCGATCTCGGGCGCCTCGAGCACGTCGTCGACCGTGATCTCCCGTTGGAGGTGGGCGTGGTCGTTGACGAGCGCGTTGTCGTGGTTCTTCACGGCGATGTGTGCGAGGTCGGTTCGATCGCCGCCGAAGGCGTCGAAGTACGCCCGTGCGAGCAGCGCGTAGGCCGCGGGAAACGTGACGCCGGCTCGCACTTCGAAGAGGTCGTCGGCCGCGCGAGCCAACCCGTCAGTCGCGCGGGCCGTTCCCATGTTGCTCATGCGCTCCATACCGCCGGCGACGACGACGTCGACGTCGCCCGTTCGTACGGCGCGAACGGCGTCGCGTATCGCCAGTCCGCTCGAGGCGCACGCGCTCTCGACCCGTCTCGACGGCGCAGTCGTTCCGAGCGCCTCGGCGGCGAGCGGTCCCTGGTGACCCTGGTTCTCCGAGAGCGTACCGATGAAGTTGCCGTAAAACACCTCGTCGACGCTCTCGGGTGTGAGTCCGGCGTCTTCGATCGCGGCGAGACCGGCCTCTGCAAACAGCTCTCGTCCCGTCCGATCGGGAAACGCTCCGAACGGAGTCATCCCTGTTCCGCCGATATATGCCTCTGCCATTATCTACCACGACACTATTACCCAGTCCGAGTTATATGTGTCGAACGTACCTCGACGACGCGGTCGTCGATACCTGTCGAGCCGGCACACTTATGATCGTCGTCGAACCAGAAACTGGTGATGGACGGAGAGACGATCAACCGCGTCGGGGTCGTCGGCGCGGGCACGATGGGCAGCGGTATCGCACAGGTCGCCGCTACGCACGGCTACGACGTCGTGATGCGGGACATCGAACAGGAGTACGTCGAGACCGGCTTCGAATCGATCGACGACAGTCTCGGGCGACTCGTCTCGAACGAGACGCTCTCAGAGGACGACGCTGAGCAGGTTCGTGAGCGGATTACCGGGACGACCGATCTCGACGACCTCGCGAACTGCGACGTCATCGTCGAAGCGGCGTTGGAGAACCTCGAGGTGAAACGCGACATCTTCGAGGACCTCGACGATATCGCGGACGACGATGCCGTCTTGGCGACGAACACGAGCACGCTCTCGATCACGTCGATCGCCAGCGCGACCGAACGACCGGGGTCGGTTGTCGGGCTCCACTTCATGAACCCAGTTCCCGTGATGAAAGGCGTCGAGGTCGTCGTCGGCGAGAACACGGATCCGGACGTCGTCGATCTGGCACACGAGTTCGCCGAGGATCTCGAGAAGACGACCTGGGAGTCGGACGACAAGCCCGGATTCGTCACGAACCGCATCCTCATGCCGTGGATCAACGAGGGGATCCGGGCGTTCGACGAGGGCGTCGCCACGAAAGAAGATATCGACGCGGGAATGGAACTCGGGACGAACGTTCCGATGGGGCCGCTCACGTTGGCCGACCACATTGGACTCGACATCTGTCTGCACGCCTCCGAAACGCTCCACGAGGAACTCGGCGATCGGTACAAGCCGGCCTACCTCCTCAAGCGCAAGGTGGAGGCGGGCGACCTCGGGAAGAAGACCGGTTCGGGCTTTTACGAGTACGACTAGCTCGATTTCGCCCCTCGAGTACTACTCGGCTACGCGAATCGCTATTCGGACCCCGCTATCGCGTCAGGTCGCGAGCGATGATCTTTTTCTGAATCTCGGATGTCCCCTCGTAAATCGTCGTGATCTTGGCGTCGCGGTAGTAGCGCTCGACGTCGAAATCCTTCGTGTAGCCGTAGCCGCCGTGAATCTGGACGGCCTCGTTCGCCACGTCGACCGCCGCCTCGCTGGCGAAGTACTTCGCCATAGCCGCCGACACGGGATCGACGCCGTCCTCGTTCTTTCGGGCGGCGTCTCGGGTGAGCAGGCGGCTCGCCTGCACGTCGGTCTGCATATCGGCGAGCTTGTGGCCGATCGCCTGATGTTCGATGATCGGCTTCCCGAACTGCTCGCGATCGTTCGCGTACGCGACCGAGTCGTCGAACGCTGCCTGCGCGACCCCGACCGCCTGACTCGCGATGGCGACTCGCCCGCCGGTCAGGATCGAGAACGCGGCCTTCAGTCCCCGCCCGACCTCGGTCAGACGGTTCTCGGCCGGAATACGAACGTCGTCGAAGATGAGCGTCGTCGTGTCGCTCGCTCGCAAGCCGAGTTTGTCCTCCTTCTTGCCGATCTCGAGGCCCTCGACGTCTTTCGGGACCAGGAACTGGGTGACGCTGTCTGGATCGTCTCGACCCGTTTTGGCGAACAGGATGACGACACCCGCACGCTCGCCGTTCGTGATCCACTGTTTCTTCCCGTTGATTACGTACTCGCCGTCCTCTCGAGACGCCTCGACTTCTCGAGGAGCAGCCGAAGATTCCCCGGCGGAGTCGAGGCGCGCTTCCGTCGTCATCTCGGCGGGGTTCGATCCGGCGCCGGGCTCCGAGAGCGCGAACGCGCCGACCGGGCGACCGGAGACCATCTCCGGGAGCCACTTCTCTTTGTGGGCCTCGGAGCCAAATTGGCGGATACACGACGTGGCGAGACAGTGGACCGACAGCGCCGTGGCGACCGCGAGGTGACCGTACGCGAGCTCCTCGTTGACGATGCTGTAGGTGAGCATGTCGACGTCGAGCCCGCCGTACTCTTCCGGAACCGTCAGCCCGGTGAGGTCGAGTTCCGCGAGTCCGTCCCAGACGTCTTCCGGGAACGCCTGATTTGCGTCGGCCTCGTCGACGTCGACCGCGACTTCGTTCGCGACGAACTCCTGAACCGTGTTTTGGATGAGTTCTTGTTCGTCTGTGAGCTCCATGACGATACTATTCGTGAGGGACCTACTAAAGTGTGTGATTCCGAGACGAACGGGAACCCCCCCATAGATGACGCTCGCGGCGTACTCGGACTGAAACCTCCGCCATAGCCGGAATCCCGCTGTCGCTGGAAGCCCCGCAGTCGTCGGCCTCCGCTCGACCGCGTGAGGGAGCGTTGCTTCCGCTCCGATTACGGCGGGAGGATGTCACAGTGGCACGGATCGGTCAGGAGCCGCCTACAGCGACGATAACAGTTATCCAACCCCGTCACGAACCGATAGCGCATATGGACTACGACAATCTGTCCGTCGAACACGATGACGGCGTCGCGACGGTGACGCTCGAGAGCACGGCCGGCCGAAACGCACTCTCCCTCGAGATGGCTAACGAACTGGTTTCGGTCGCCACGACGTTGGGCGAAGAGTCGGACGTTCGGTGTATCGTTCTCACCCACGCCGGCGATTTCTTCGGTGCCGGCGCTGACCTCTCCCAGTTTTCCGGCGACGAGTCGGATGCACCGATCCTTCGGGAGCTTGCCGGACGGGCCCACGAGGCGATCGTCCAGTTCCATCGGACCGACACGCCGGTCGTCGGCGGCGTTAACGGCGTCGCCGCTGGGATCGGCTTCAGTCTCGCGCTGATGCCCGATCTGGTCGTGCTCGGCGAGGACGCGGTCCTCAAGTTCGCCTATCCGGGCATCGGTCTGACCGGCGACGGCGGCTCGACGTTCTTCCTCCCGCGGCTCGTCGGGCTCCGAACTGCAAAAGAGATCGTCCTTCGAGACGAAGCGATCGCTCCCGAGGAGGCCGTCGAGATGGGGCTCGCAAGCGAGGTCGCCCCCGAAAACGAGTTCGATGACCGACTCGATGCGGTCGCCGCCGACCTCGCGTCCGGACCGACGCACGCGCTCGGTACTGCCACCCGCTTGCTGACCGAGAGCTACGACCGAAGCCTCGAGTCACAGCTGGCTGCGGAGGTGGACGCCATCGCCGGAGCAACCCACACTGAAGACTACGAACGGGGCCTCGAGGCGTTCTTCGGTGACGGAGATCCCGACTTCGTCGGCCGCTAACGAATCACCGTCGCGGAATGATTTATCACACCGAACCGCAAAGAGCACGACATGCATCTCGGACTGGTAATTCCGCGGACCGGCGCGCACGACCCGACTGATCTCGCGATCGAGGCGGAAGAACAGGGGTACGATTCCGTCTGGTTAGGCGAGCTGTGGGGGACGAGCTCCGTCGTCAAGCTCTCGGAGATCGCCGCGGTGACCGATGACGTCGAGATCGGGACCGCTATCGTAAACGTTTTCTCGAGGACGCCCGCCGTGCTCGCGATGACCGCGGCGACGCTCGATCGCGTTTCGGACGGCCGCACATCCTTCGGCGTCGGAACGAGCACGCAGACGGCCGTCGAAAACGTCCACGGTATGGCGTTCGAACAACCCGTCCGTCGCTCTCACGAGACCATCAAGGTAGTCAAAGCAATGCTGACGGGCGATGAACCGGTCGACTACGACGGCGAACTGATCCACGTCGATGGCGTTCCGCCGGTGAACAGGGACGTACCGATCTATCACGCGGCGCTCGGCCCGGCGAATCGCCGCGTCGTTGGACGACTTTGCGACGGCTGGATGCCACACAATATCCCGTTTTCCGAACTCGAGGACGCGTTCGACGTCGTCGAGCGGGCGGCTCTCGAGGCGGACCGCGATCCGAGCGACATTACGATCGCCCCGTACGTTCCTGCGGCAGTCAGCGACGATCCGGACGAGGCGTTCGACGCCGTCCGCGGTCACATCGCGTACTACGCCGGCAGCGCGAAGGGGTATCAAAACGCCGTCGGAATGCGCTTTCCCGACCGGGCCGAACGCATCGCCGAGGCGTGGCGAGCGGGTGATCGCGGGGAGGCCGCCGGCCTCGTGACGGACGAGATGGTCCACGAACTCGGAGTCGCGGGTACGCCGGAAGCGGCGCGCGAACAACTCCGTGAGATCGTCTCCGAGACCGCCATCGACCGGCCGCTGTTGACGATTCCGGAGCAAGCCGCCGACGAGTTAGCCGAGGGGACGATCGAGGCGCTTGCCCCGGTCTCGGACTCGTAATTTCCCCCAGTTCCGGATTCGAAATCGACCCGTACCAACGCATCGACAGTGGCGACGGCGGGCAACTCACACGTAATCCAGGTTCACCTGGGTGACGTTCGCTGCTCGCTGGGCGACGGTAGCGATATCTTTCCGGCGCGTCTCGTCGATCCGGCTCCGCGGCCCGCAGACGCAGATCGCACCGCGTATCTGATTGCTCTTGTCGAGGACCGGCGCTGCGATACAGACCATCCCCGCAATTCGTTCTCCTTCGTCGATCGCGTACCCTTGCTGGCGAATCCGCTCGAGCTGTTCGTACAGCACGTCGGGATCGGTGATCGTCCGGGAGGTCACCGCGACGAGACCGTGTCGATCGATGATTTCCGAAACACGGGCGTCGGGCATGTGGGCGAGCATCGCTTTCCCCGGCGCCGTCGCGTGCAACGGCATTCGAGCGCCCGGATACGCGAACAGGTTGACTGCGTCCGTCCCCTCCTGAACGGCGAGAATCACCGCTTGATCGTCCTCTTCGATCATCAGCGTCGCGTGTTCGTCGGTCTCCTCGGCGACGGTCTCGAGTTCGTCACGGACCGCCTTGAAGATCTCGAGCCGATGACGCTCTCGGTTACCAACCTCCAGAAACCGCGTTGTCGTCTGGTACTCGTTTTCGTCCACGCTGACGTACCCCGTTTCGACCAGCGCCTGGAGGTAGTCGTGGACCGTACTCACCGGCATGTCGAGACGGTCTGCGAGATCCGAGACTCGTCCACCACCGTTTTCTGCGAGTTCGTCGACGACCGCGAAAGCGCGTTCGACCGATCGATTCGATGATTTTGTCATGTAACGGCCCACGGACGGCACCCACAGAAGTCTTTCGGCTCTGTCGGACGTTCTTTCGAGCGCGTGTCGTACGACTACTCGAGTCCATCGACGTGGTATCCCGGTCCTCTGTACGGGTATCTAGCACTAGTGACGCACTATTGCGGACGTACGCACACCGCCCAAATTCGATGCACGACACTCCACTTCCCTGAAAAAACCACGTTCCGACGTGCCCGAACCTCCTTCGCGTCTCCTCTTTCCCACCCGCCATCGGCCTCGTCTCTTCGAGCGCTACGAACGCAACTGATGACGTAGTACTCCATATACCGCGGTCTGCGTGACCTCACACCGCGACATACGGTATCACGGATGAGCCGTTGCCTACAGAGGTTATCTGCTATCTCGTTCCGGCACAGTCGGAAACGTTCCGAGTCCGATTATCGTAAAAACCGCGGAATTAGGCGACGAGAGTCCGTGGAAACCGACTATCGGCCTCCAAACGGTTTCCGGCAGAGTCGAAACTGTACTGAGTCGTCCTCACCTGCGAATCCATATTCGATTGACTCGTCTCTGGTTCCACAGAAATTACACCTGTACCATTGTAATACTAGTTGTACGCGATCACGTCCCCTATCTAGCTCGCGTTCGCGACTCGCCATCCTCGCTCCGAGCGATTACGCTCCGAAGAGACCGTCTCTCCGCTAGCGCCGCGCCTCGCTCGAGAAGAATATCATCCTCAAAATCGCCGATTCACACTTCTTCTGCGGTCTCGAGGCTAGTTTTTCCCGCCGAAACACGATACGGTAATTCGGAGATCGACGTACATCGTGAGACGGAACACGTTCGAACGAGTTGATCACACGCGAATTTGGATGAGTTAAATCAATAATAAGAAATTCTTTGCTACGTACTGCCAAAATAGTAAGATAATAGTTATATCCTCCATTTTCTATATTTTGATACATAATTTTCGACTCAAATTCGCCTACTGATGGCATTCAAAATAGCGGTTAGGTCGTTAATCAATCGACTATTCCTAATAACTTGGCAAATTATACCTATAATGGTTTATCATTCCAACTCATTCAGAGATTCGTCGTTAGTATGGACGTTATTTCGCCAAGTCTGCATTTCGAAAACTTCCTATCAAATTTGAACTGAGGGAGCTAACAGAGCCAGTTCTGTTCATCACGGGGACCGAATCGCGATTTCATCACCCATTTCGAATCAATGAGGTTACCGCAGACGTTCAGTTCGACTTGTGGAGTGCTGAGCGACACCGCGCGGGTCGATGCTATCGGCTCCTCAATTTCAGACACCAGAATTAACACTTCTGAATACTATTATTATTCTCTACACATTCGACGCCAAACGGGTCCGACCGACGATTCATCGGATCGTGCCACGTAGCGCACGCTGAGCGGATCCGAAATCATCGTGTTGAGCAATCCCCAGCTAAAACGGGTAGACACAGCGGACGTATTCCCGGTCCGCGTCGACATTCCAGTAACGAACCGCGACACGATCCTCCTTCTCGTTTTCAGTTCACTCGGTACCGACGGCCGTCTGCGTCCGAATCCTCATTCAGTAGCTGTAATATCGTCATCGTTCCCGTGTTCCTCCGGCATAGTCATCCGTCGATTCGGTACTCCTCGATTTTCCTCTCGTCGACGATGACACCGAAACCGGGATCCGTCCGTTCTCGACCGCCAACGGATCCTCGAGGACGTAGTCGTCCCAGGCGTAGTACACCGTGTCGGGCGGGAGGTTGATGCCCGGCGTCGATTGCGATCGGCACTAGTTGCCCTTGCGACGGCCCCGCCAGCGGTCGTCGTACAGGAGGTGCGGCTCTCTAACGGATCGGAACTCGTCGATGTCAGTCTCCCAGTCGCTTCGGATCTGGTCCGCGAGTGCTACCGGATCCGTACCGGGATCCGCCGCGTCGATGGTCTCCCGAAGTTCGCTTCCGTTGGCCCGGCTGTCGATGGCGTACGTATCGCCCCACGAGATCCAGTCGCTCTCGGGATACGTGAGGAACGCGGAGACGAGCATCGATAGACCGACTCGAACGGGTTGGAAGTGCGACCGATCGATCACGTGGGTCTGGACGCCGCCCACGTTCTCCCCTTCGTGGTCGTCGAACGTCGGTTCGAACCAGACCGGTCGGAATCGAACGCCGGGGAGGTCGAGTTCGTTCAGGGCCTCGGCCCACTCCTGACCGTCGATCCACGGAGCGCCGACGTACTCGAACGGTTTCGTCGTTCCCCGCCCCTCGGAGAGGGTAGCTGCTTCGAAGTACACCATTCCCGGATAGATGGCCGCCGTTTCCGTCGTCGGCATGTTCGGCGACGGCGGAACGAAGGGAAGTTCGGTCTCGTCGTACCACATCTCTCGGTTCCATCCCCGCATCTGGACGACCTCGAGGTCTGCGCCCATGTCGAACTCGTCGTTGAAGTAGCGCGCGATCTCTCCGACCGTCATCCCGTGGATTATCGGCAGCCGGTAGTCCCCGATTCCCGTGGCGTTCTCGTCGTCGATCCGGCTCCCCGTTACCGAGAGCGGCGCGATGGGGTTCGGACGATCGAGCACGACGAATCGCTTGTCGGTGTCACCGATCGTTTCCAGCGAACGGGCGATGTCGTAGATGTACGTGTAGAACCGGACGCCCACGTCCTGGATGTCGAAGAGCACGGCGTCCAGATCCTCGATCATCTCCGGCTGTAGCTGCCGGGTGTCGCCGTAGAGGCTGAGAACCGGTAATCCCGTCTTCTCATCCACCGTGTCGCCGACACCCTCGCCGGCTTCGGCGTTGCCCCGGATGCCGTGTTCGGGACTGAAGAGCTTTCGAAGGTCGAACGCCTCGTCTTCGTACAGGAGGTCGATCGTCGGCGTCAGCGAACTGTCGACCCCGGACGGATTGGTGATCAACCCCAACCGTTCGCCCTCGAGGAGATCGGCTCGCTCGTAGAGTAACGTCTCGATACCGAGTTCGGTTGGCGGCGTGACCCATTCCGGTGGACCTTCTCCTCCGGTTTCGACGGCCGCCGCGGTTCCTTGCCCGCCCAGTCCGAGCAGGGCGCCGAGCGTCCCGGCTGCGGTCGCCTGGAGCCATCCGCGTCTCGTCGCGGGCGTTGATTCGACGCTGTTCGCACTGGTCGCCGCTATCGTGTCATCTGACACCATACCTGAAGTTCAGGGTTTGTGTCTATAAGTGTTTCCCACGTCGAATCGCTGGTGACCGCTTCGCAGCCGAGGAGGACACTGTACGGCCGTTCGGTCTCATACCCACCGCGAACTTCGAGGATCTGTTATCGTAGTCGCGTGCGACGTCCGATTTTCAGGAGAGCGCTCGGGTAGCGGGATAGCGCTTCGGGTCCCGTGTCGTCACTCCGGTTAATTCGGCAGAGACACCCTCTTCGTTTTTACATAACCCAGAAACTCATTACTAAGTTTCCATCGAATAATTATATGATAGTCAAAACGGTATCGTACGGTGGTATGCCTGACGATGACATACTTGAACGGCGAAGCGTGCTTCGATCGATGGCGGCCACCGGCTGTTGGTGGCAGGGACCACCGGAGTCGAAGGTGATACTGCGAACGGCGGGCCGTCCGATGCCGACGCATCGGACAGAATGCAGGGCGTGGTTCCGGTCCCGGTCGAGTCCAAATCGACCGGAAACGAGTACGCGATCACGGCCGACACGACGATACACGTCGATTCGGAGGCAGCAACGGGTGTCGCCGACTACCTGGCCGGACTCCTTCGCCCGGCGACCGGGTACGAGCTGCCCGTCGTTGATGCACCCTCGAGGGGTCCGGATGGCGGCGTCTCGTTGTTACTCCGCGGAGCGCCCTCGAAGGTCGGGGACGAAGGATATCGGCTGAACGTCACCACTCGCGGTGTGACGATCCGCGCCAACGAAGCGGCCGGCCTCTTTGCCGGGGTGCAAACGCTGCGCCAGCTGCTGCCGCCGTCGGTGGAGAGCGACACGAAGCAAGCGGGACCCTGGACGGTTCCGGGCGGACACGTCCTCGACTATCCGCGGTTTTCCTACCGGGGAGCGCACCTCGACGTCGCGCGGCACTTCTTCCCGGTCGAGGACGTCAAGCAGTACATCGATTACCTCGCTCAGTACAAGCTGAACCACCTGCACCTGCACCTCACCGACGACCAGGGGTGGCGCATCGAGATCGAGAGCTGGCCGAAGCTGACGGAGATCGGTGGCAGTACCGAAGTCGGCGGCAGGCCTGGCGGCTATTATACGCGATCAGAGTACGAAGAGCTCGTCGAGTACGCACAGGACCGGTTCATCACCGTAATCCCCGAGATCGACATGCCGGGCCACACCAACGCGGCCCTGGCGTCGTACGCCGAACTCAACTGCGACGGCGAGCGTGAGGACCCCTACACGGGCATCGAAGTCGGGTTCAGTTCGCTCTGCGTCGACAAGCCGGTCACCTACGAGTTCATCGACGACGTTATCCGGGAAGTGGCCGAGATGACGCCCGGTCCGCACATCCACATCGGCGGCGACGAGGCCCACCAGACGACCGAGGAAGATTACGACCAGTTCATGGACCAAGCCGTCGCCATCGTAGAGAAGTACGACAAGCGGCCCGTGGGATGGCACCAGATACTGGCCGCCGACCCGCCGGAGTCGACCGTCTCGCAGTACTGGTACCCGGGTCGAGAGGCACCGGACGTCGCCGAAGCGGCGCAAAACGGGATCGAACTCGTCGCCTCTCCCGCCAGCCGCGCGTACCTCGACATGAAATATACCGAGGATACCGAGCTGGGACTCGATTGGGCGGGACTGACGACGGTCGAGGACGCCTATCGCTGGGACCCCGGGGGATTCCTCGAGGGTGTGGACGAGTCGTCCGTGAAAGGTCCCGAAACGGCGCTGTGGTCGGAAACGGTAGAGACGCTCGAGGACATCGAGTTCATGCTCTTCCCGCGGATGCCGGCCGTCGCCGAGCTCGGCTGGTCGCCCGAGTCGAGAACGGCCTGGGAGCCGTTCAGGCAGCGGTTGGCTACGCAGGGGCCGCGCTGGGACGTACAGGACGTCAACTACTACGAGTCGCCGCAGGTGCCCTGGTCCTGACCGATCCCGCGACGAACCGTTCTCGGTTTCGTAGCCGTCGCGGGCTCGAATAGCCGTACGGGAGGTGGAGTCCGCTCGCCAACACCAGGAGTGCCCGCCTACTCCCGTGAACTCCTCCGACCCACGGCGGAACCGGGAAGCGACAGTTTCGCGACCACCGGACGGTGATCGGAAGCGAGCGTCTCGACGACTTCGACCGAGTCGGTTGCTACGGTCGGAGACGTCAACACGTAGTCGATCCGCTTGGTGGGATTTTCCGCCGGGAACGTGTACCCCGGGTCCTCGTTTTGTACGTCCCACGCGTCGTCGAACTCGTCCCAGAGCGCGCTCAGTTCCTGCGCACCGGGCGGCGCGTTCAGATCGCCCACGAGAAGCGTCGGTCCGCGATCCGCGTCTACGATCTCCAGCATCTCGTCGACCTGCATCTCGCGTACGGCCGGATCGCCCCTGTAATCCAGGTGCGTCGCGTAGAACGAGACGCTCACCCCTCGAACGTTCACCCTGATCTCGGGGAAGCCGGGCGCCAGCTGCGGTTCCGGACCGAGCAGCGGCGACAGGCGAGTGATCTCGTGGTTCTCCGAGTGCTGGATCGGATATTCGCTCAGTACCGCGAGCCCGTACTCGCGTCGAGGCCGGCCGCTTTCGGGAGGATCCAACTCGTAGATCGGGGCGAAGAAGTAGTTCAGCCCCAGGGTTTTCGCCAGTAGCTTCGCCTGATCCCTGAAGTCAGAGCGGTCGCCCCAGTGGACGTCGACTTCCTGCAGTCCGACGATCTCGGCTCCGGATTCCCGGATCACGCGCGCCGTTCGCTCGAGGTCCAGCTGACCGTCCGAGCCGGTCCCGTGATAGATGTTGTAGCTCATCGCCGTTAGCTCGCGGTCGGGTGCCCGCGGCTCGCCCGACGCGCTACCCGCGAACGACCCGGATAGCAGGCCGAATCCACCGGCGCCGAGCAACGATAGCGCACTCCGCCGCGTTCGAGTTCCCGTCGCACTCTCTGACGGCATGTTACTCCTCGTACCCCAGTCCGTGATCCAGCGGATAGTGTCCCTCGATCTCGACGGGAAGCGTTCCCTTCGGCTCAGCGCCGAAGACGACCTCGGCGGTCGCTTCCAGCGACGACACGTTTAGCTGCTTCCATCGGTCGAGCGCGTATGACGCGAGGTAGGCGTCGACGTCCGGATACGACGCGATATCATAGGGAAGACCGACCGACACCGCGGCTGTAGGTGTCCCGGTCTCCCGGACCGAGTCGACGAGCTCCGCCTGCCCGTCGGGGAGTTCGGACGCCGAATACGTCGCGACGAGCGCGCGATCCGCCTCTTCGGCGAGCGCCGTCACTTCGTCGATCTCCTCCTCGGTGGGGTCGTCGTCCTGCCACTGACTCGACTGCCAGGCGACCACGTCTCCCTCGGAGCGCTCGCGTACGGCATCCGCGAGGACGTCGACCTGCGCGACGCCCGCGACGAGCGTGGTCTCGCCGTTCGTCGCGTCAAACGGGAGGACGCCGTCGTTTTTCACGAGCGTCATCGACCCGCGGGCGATCTCCGCGGCGCGTCTGCGGTCCGGAGCTTTGCCGGTTCTGTGAGTCGCCCGTACGGGGTTGGCGTAGATTCGGCCGCTGGGTCGACCACCGCCGGGCGTCAACAGGCCGTATTTCTGTTTCACTTCGAGCACGCGGGTCGCCGCCTCCTCGACGCGCTCCATCGATAGTTCGCCGGTCTGGACGGCGTCGTACAGCGCGTCGACGGTAGCGGCGTGGTCCTCGTACCCCCCCATCGACATGATGACGTCCGCGCCGGCCTTCGCGGCGAGGACGGCGGCCTGCTGTTGCCCCCAGATGTCCGTGATCGCCTGCATCGACATCGAGTCCGTGACGAGGAGTCCGTCGAATCCGAGTTCGTCGCGGAGGAGGCCGGTCAGCACGGGCTCGGAGAGCGTCGCCGGGCGCTCGGGATCGATCGCCTCGACGACGATGTGGGCGGTCATGATCGCGTCGATCCCCGCGTCGATGGCCGCTCGGAACGGTGGCAAGTGGACCTCCTCGAGCGTCTCTCGAGTGTAGGACACTGTGGGGAGGCCGGTATGGGAGTCCGCGTGCGTGTCCCCGTGGCCCGGAAAGTGCTTCGCAGTGGCGACGATTCCGTTCCCCTTGCTCTGGAAACCCGGTATCTGCGCGGCTGTGAGCCTCGACGTGCGGTCGGTGTCGCCGCTGAACGCCCGGATACCGATCACCGGATTCTCCGGATTCGTGTTCACGTCGGCGACCGGGGCGAATCCCCACTGATAGCCCATCGAACGCGCTTCCGTCGCGGTGATACCCGCCGCGTCGGCGGCCGCCCGTTCGGACCCGAGTGCGCCAAGGTTCATGTTTCGCGGGAACTGCGTCGTCAGATCGTCCCGGAGATCACCGACGCTGTGGGCAGCGCCGAACTCGAAGTCCGCCCCAACGAGAAGTGGAAGTTCCGCCTCCGTTTCCGACGCCCAGCACTGGAGTTGGTTGTTGAACTCGGCGGTTTTCTCGGGCGTACCGACGTGTTCGACCATCGCGGATCCGACCTCGAGATCTTTCACCACGTCCTCGGCTCTCGACGATGGCTCCCCGTCGTCGGTCGGATTCATCAGCGCCATCACCATCTGACCGATCTTCTGGCGGTCGGAGAGACCGGCTACCACGTCATCGACAGACGACTGCGCGCTCCCCTTTCCTGTCGACCGTGACTGCACCGTCTCCGAGATGAGCCCCGGAGCCACCGCGCCACCGCCGAGCACGCCCGTCGTCCGGACGAATCGCCGACGGGTGGTTGATCGAGTGGACCGTTCGGTGTTCGAGTCGCTGCTCGTGCTGTCCGCTTCAGTAGTGTTATCTGACGCCATAGTCACAAACTCATCGCAAATGGTTAAAATTCTTTCTCCACATCAGTATGCTCGAAAAGGTTATCAAACGAGGTGTGAATTCGAACAACTTCACAGTGTAGAGAAGTAGGTTCAGAGACACGAGTAGCGGTGCTCAGTAACGCCTTCGAACCGGAAGGGTCAGAACTGTCGTAGCCGGTTAGCGGAGTGGACGGCTACCCTGCCGGTACTCGTGCGGTCCGTCCGCAGCCGTTCGAAAAGGGCGCCGGTTGCCCCGATCAACGACCGCCACTACAGCGCATTGTTGACGCGTGACTCTGCTTCGTCGACCGCGGCTTGAGGATCTTTCTCCCCGAGCGCGGCGGACGAGAACTCCGAAGCGATGATTTCTGCGACCTGGGTAGCCTGCGGAATCACCGGCGGACGCCAGAGATCTTCGGAGACGACGTCGTACATCTCATACAACTGCACGAGCAGCGGGTTGTTCGACTGAAACTCCTCGTCGTTTTGCAGTTCAGTCAGCGCCTCCGTATGAGGAACGAGTACGGTCGTGTTTCGCAGGAAGTCCTTCTGGAACTCCTTGTTGAGGATGACCGATGTGAAATCGAACGCCGCCTGCTGTTCGGTCTCGCTCTTACCGGGGGTCGTGATTCCGAGCCCGTGGAACGTGAACAGCCCGCCGCCTTCAGGGGCGTGGGCGATGTCTAACGTGTCCTCACCCACCCAGTCCTCACCGAAGTTTTGGATCAGGCGCAGCGCCGATCCCGACCCGAAGTACATCCCGGTGTTTCCGGAGCCAAACTGTTCCGCCTGAGGGTCCCACTCGCCTGTCCAGGTGACTTCGGGTATCACGCCGTCGCTGGTCAACTGCTGGAAGCGTTCGAGTAGTTCGACCGTCGCCGATGTGTTAAACGTCGCTTCGCTATTGTCGTCGTTGAGTACGTCGATACCTTCCGCCTGGAACCAGGGCCACAGCAGGAAGTCGAACCGGATGAACGTGAGCCCGAACTCCGCTCCGGAGTTCTGAACGAGCTGCTCCGCCGCATCGAGGTACTCGGTGGTCGTCCACGGTTCCTCGAACGTCGGTGGGTCGATACCCGCTTCGTCGAACCACTCCGAGTTACAGGCGGTCATGTTCGTCCCCATGTAGAACGGCATCTGGTACAACGTCCCGTCGTACCGGTTCAGGTCGAGCGCCGTTTCGTCGTACTTCTCGAGGACCTCGTCGTCCGCCAACTCCTCGATGTCGGCGAATACGTCTTCCTCGGCGTACCGTGCGTACGCGCCGAACTGCGTGTCGAAGATGCTCGGCGGATCGCCGCCCTGGAGTCGCGACTGGAAGAACGAGATGATGTCCTCCGTTGCTGGCCCGCGGTCGATCCAGTCGGCCTCGAGGCCGTCGTACTCGTCCCCGAACTCGTCCTCGAAGGTAGGGATGATCTCCTCCTCGATCGTCTCCTCCCAGAACGGAAGATTCCACGTGTACAGTTCGATCGAATCGGACGCTCCGTCGTCTCCGCCGAGACATCCGGCGAGACCGGCAGCTGTGCCAGCTGCGATGCCTTTCAGATAGTTCCGTCGACTACCCGTCGGTATGCTTTCCCGTACCATCGTTTTCGACAAGTACCTTCTATTATATATATCTACTGTCTATTTGGCGGGTATCGGGGCCACCTGGGGGGCACGAACCAGTGCGATCGATAATTCCGGTCGACACGCGTCGTATTCGCCGTACACTTCGACCGGCGCCGAGCCGTCATTGATCGCGTTCTGAATAACGATCTACTGGCGGTTACTCGATCACCAGGTTCACCTCCTTGTTCTGCCCTTTGAAATAGAGGTGATAACGGTGGGTTTCGCTCTCGCTCTCTTCGTGTTCAGCCCGGATTGTGAACTCCAGGAGGCTCTGATCTCGGAACTCGAACGCACCGTTCTCGTCGGTCGTCGTGGACTGGGGATCGGGGACGCCGGCGACCGTCTGGGGCGAGAGCGTCACGTTAGCGTTCGCGACCGGATCGCCGTCGCCGTCGACGACCCGACCGGTGACGTATCCGTCGTTGTTCGCTGCGACGTACCCCTGTGCGGCAACCGATGCGACCAGCACGACCGCGATCAGGATCGTGAATCGGTTGATCAGGAGACGCCGAACCGAGACCGTTTCCGCGGCCAGTTTCAGGAGTGGTGGTAAGTTCATTGGTGAATCACGTCTTGAGACTGCTCATGACCGCACTGCGGATGAAGTACTTCTGTAGCAGGAAAAACAGGACCAGGACCGGCAGCAACACCATGATGGTGAAGGCGTACTGCAACGCGAAGTTCCCACCCATCTGGGACTGGAACGTTGCGAGAGCCAGCGGCAGCGTGGTGGTGCTGTCCTCCGTCGCGATCAGCAGCGGCCACAGGTAGCTGTTCCACGAGAACACGAACGAGAGGATGACGGTCGTCGACAGCGCCGCCTTTGAGAGCGGCCAATAGACGCCGAAGAGGATGTACAGTTCGGACGCGCCGTCGAGCCGTGCGGCGTCGACCATCGAGTCGGGCACTGCCTCGAACGCGCTCTTCAACACGAGGATGTTGACGACGCTCACTGCGACGACGATCGCCAGCCCCGTGTAGGTGTTGATCAGCCCCAGTTGGCGGGTGATCAAGTAGTCGGTGAGGAAGATGGTCTGGAACGGGACCATCATCGCCACGACGATGAATCCCATGACGTACTTCTTCCCGTAGAAGCTCATCGAGAGTCCGTAGGCGGCTAGCGAGCAGAAAATCAGCTGGCTAACGACCGCTATCGCGGACACGATCACGCTGTTGGTCGTGTACTGGACGAACGGGATGGCGTAGTAGACCCGGACGAAGTTGTACAGGTTCAGGTCGCTGATGATCAGCGACGGCGCCGAACCGTACAGTGACCCGCTCGGCCAAACGCCGGCGATCCGGATCAGCCAGTAGAACGGGAAGGCGAACAGGACGGCCGCGATCAGCGCGACGGTGAACAGTCCTCCCTTACGGAGCAACGTCAGTTTGCTTTCCGAGGTTATCCGTCGAACGACCCTACGGGTATCGTCTATCGTAGCGAATTCGTTGATTCCACTCATTAGTAGCTCACCTGCTGGAGTTTGAGGCCGATATACGCCACGAGAACCGTGGCGACGACCATGATCGTACTGAGGACCGCGCCGTACCCGAAGTCACCGTACGCGAACATCTGCTGGTAGATCCAGGTTAGCAAAATTTCCGTCGAATTCCCCGGGCCGCCGCCCGTCATCACGTTGATCAGGTCGAACAGGCGGAACGAAATGACCACGCCGACCAGCATACAGACGCCGAGCGTCGGCTTCAACAGCGGCAGGGTGAGGTACCGGAACTGCTGCCAACGGCTGGCACCGTCGATCCGAGACACCTCGTACACCTGCTGGGGGATAGTCTGGAGACCGGCCAGAATAATGATGACGTAGAACCCGGTCGTCTTCCAGACCTGAACCATGAATACCGAAACGATGGCCCACCCGCTGTCTCCCAGCCAACTGATCTGTGTGTCGATCAGGCCGACGTTCAACAGCATCTGGTTGATCACCCCTTGCTCGGTGTGGAACATATACTGCCAGATGACCGCGATCGCGACCATCATGGTGATGTACGGGAGGAAAAACACCGAGCGGAATACCTTCGATCCCGGAAATTTCTGGTTGAGCAGGATCGCGATGAACAGCGCCAGCGCGATGCCGACGGGGATCGTCGCGAAGAGGATAATGGTGTTCCGTAGCGCCGTCGGAAACACCGGATCCTGCATCAACATCGACCAGTTTTCCAACCCGACGAACGACATTTCGCCGGTGTAGCTTCGGTCGAAGAACGTCAGGACGATGTTCCAGCCGAGCGCGAGATACTTGAACACCAACAGCCACAGCAGGACCGGCGCAAGCGCGGCCCACGCGATCACCGTGTTGCGCTGCTTTTTCGACAGGTCGGCGTCACTAGTTACGATACGCCGCCACGTGCCCGGTGACTTCAGTGACTCCTCATTCATGGTACGGACGCCTCCGCCGCGAGCAGTTCCGTTCATTCATAGTAGCTTCAACGTCAGTCATGTCTGTGTGTCACGTGTGATCCAGTTACGCACAGGTGTTCATAATTCTTTGCCCGGCCCGCGTCACCGGTGTGTGGCTAGCGAAGATCCGATCCAGTCGAGATTGCGTTCGGGCAAGAGCCCGTAGTTGTAGAACGACACGCGATCGGTATCGTTCTCGACGAGTCCGTCCACGATGTCTCCGACCGTCGCCTCGTCGTGGACGTAGGGATGTGCGGGAAGGACGCCGACGTGCACCGGAAGATCGACCAGCTCTCGAGTTAGCTGCAAGCAGTCGACCGTCTCTTCTCGAGTCTCCCGATAGGCCATGACCGTAACGTAGTCGAGCGAGTCCGATAGCGCCCGGAGGTCCAGTCCGTGCATCCAGGAGTTCTCCACGCCCTTCATGCCCACGTACGCGCCCAGTTCCGCGTCCTCGACGACGGCCGCGAGCCGACGGTACAGATCGGTCAGCGTGTTGATCCGTACGTCGATGTAGGCACCGACCTCGGGATGCTCCCGAAACCACCCGCCGACATCGACGTCGTGGGGGAACTCGCCGGCGGAGATCGCGTCCACGGTCGACCTGACGGTCTCCGCAACCGCGTCGGCGTCAACGCCCGTTTGCCGCGCGTTCGCACGGCAGTCGTCGCAAAAGCACACGCCGAACAAGAATTCGCCGAGCGCACCGAGGCGCGCGTGGAACTTGTCGTGGTGCCACCCGTAACCGGTGCCGTAGAAGTAGTTGAACGTCTCGAGCTCGATCCGCTCGAAGGCCGCCCGGTCGTCGAGGTCGGCGAGCAGCGCGAGGAGATACTCCTGTACGGCGGACCGGGACGGACAGAGGCCGAACACGAGCGGATCGCCGAACGCGTTCCGTAGCGCGTACTCGGGACGAGACATCCCGAGCCGCGAGTTGTGACAGCCGACGGTCCAGGAGTTCAGCGATACCTCGGTATCGGCGAGTTCGCGGTCGATCACCGCGAGCCAGTCGTCGTCGCCCATCCGCTCGTTCGGGACGGGCTCGAGGTCGCCGTACATCTCTCCGGGCTGGAAGTACGAACTCGACCTGGCGAAGAACGTCCGTCGTTCAGGATTGTGCGGTAGATACGTTTGTACGGTGTGGTAGTTGGTGGCGAGGTTTATCTCGGTGATCCCGAGATCGAGGAGCTGTTCGGCGACCGACTCGACGCCCGTATCGAGCAGGTCCCACGGGTACGCCCACGTAGCGAACGTCATACGCTGTACGTTAGCGTCGAGCGACAAAAATCTAGGTAAGAGATAAATGGTGAGCGTCGTACCGTACGAACGGCATGCAAAAGCAACTGTTGGAGGGAGATACTGCTATCGTTACCGGTGGGGCGTCCGGAATTGGGCGCGCGATCGCGACTCGATTCGCCGCGGAGGGTGCGAACGTCGTGATCGCCGATATCGACGAGGAGAGCGGCACCGACGTCGAGGTCGAACTGGCGGAAGGGGCCGGCGACGTAACGTTCGTCCCGACGGACGTGAGCGACGCTACTCAGGTCGAAGCGCTCGTCGAGACGACCGTCGAGGAGTTCGGCAGTCTCGACGTGCTCGTCAACAACGCTGGCGGGTCGTTCGGCGACGGAAAACTTCACGAGATCGACGAGGACGTTTGGGAGCGCAACCTGGCGATCAACCTCACGGGCCCGTTCCTCTGCGCGAAAGCGGCGCTGCCGGCGATGATCGAGAGCGGTGGCGGCCGGATGGTCCACACGTCGTCGGTCAACGCGCTGACCGGAATTTCGCTGACGTCGTACTCGTCGGCCAAAAGCGGGCTGTTCGCGCTCTCGAGGGTGATCGCGACGCAGTACGGCTGCCACGGTATCCGGTCGAACGTCGTCTGTCCCGGAACGATTCAGACGGAGACTCGGCGCGAGGAGATGGCGCGGAAGGACGCTCCGAAAGTCGAAAAGGAGTGGCTCGACCAGTACGCCGTCGACCGACTCGGCCGGCCGGAAGAAGTCGCCGACGCGGTCCTCTACCTGGCCTCGCCGATGTCCTCGTTCGTTACCGGGACCGAACTCACGGTCGACGGTGGACTGACGGCGGGTCTCGATCACAGCTTCGAACGGACGGTGTACGACATCGAAACGCCTCCGGTATCGGAGTAACCAGCAGTAAAACGGTCCGCCGTTGTTCTCATCGGTCGTTGACCGTGATTTGTTCGCCCAGACGGGCATCGTCGTCCGAGGCTGGTTCGCGGTTCTTGATCGTCCGATGCGACTCGGCGTCGAACAGGTGGACCCGCTGTTCGGGAATGTCGAGGTGAATCCTGTCTTCGCCCTCGATCTGGTAGTATCCCGGGACGCTCGCGATGTAGGTCTCCCGACCGATATCGAAGTAGAGGAGATGTTTCTCCCCGAGCGGTTCGATGACGTCGACTTCGACGGTGACCGACGTCTCCGTCGGCGACCGAACGAGATCGATGTCCTCGGGGCGGATCCCGAGGAGGATCTCCCGGCCGTCGTCGGTCAGTTCGTCGCCGAGTACGTTCGACGTGCCGTAAGAGAAGGCGTCGTTTTCGAGCGTCAGCCGGTCGTTGGACCAGTCGGTGGTCATCGAGATGAAGTTCATGCTCGGCGATCCGATGAACCCCGCGACGAAGACGTTGACCGGCTCGTAGTAGGCCTCGAGCGGCGTCGCAACCTGCTGAAGCTCGCCCTGATTCATGATCGCGATTCGGTCGCCCATCGTCATCGCCTCGGTCTGGTCGTGCGTGACGTAGATCGTCGTGACGTCGAGTTCGCTCTGCAGGCGCTGAATCTCGGTCCGCATCTGCGAGCGGAGCTTGGCGTCGAGATTCGAGAGCGGTTCGTCCATCAGGAAGACAGCCGGTTCGCGGACGATCGCCCGGCCGAGCGCGACGCGCTGTTGTTGCCCGCCCGAGAGCTCGCTCGGCATCTTGTCGAGCAGGTCTCCGATGTCCATGATGTCGGCGGCTTCGTCGACGCGCTCGTCGATCTCCGCTTCGTCGAGTTCCCGCTGCATCTTCAGCCCGAACGACATGTTGCCGCGGGCCGTGAGATGCGGATAGAGCGCATAGTTCTGAAACACCATCGCGAGGTCCCGGTTTTTCGGTTTGGTCTGTCCGATCTCCTCGCCACCGAGATAGAGCTCTCCGCTCGTCAGCGTTTCGAGCCCGGAGATCAAGCGAAGCAGCGTTGACTTTCCGCTCCCGGACGGTCCGACGAGCACCATGAACTCCCCGTCCTCGATCTCCATAGATACATCGTTTACCGCGACGATCTCACCTTCGTTCGGATCGTCGAAAACCTTCCGTATGCTCTCTAGCCTCAGTGAACTCATCCTGTACTAACGTCACCATCTAGCATTCTTATAGATTTCGGTGATCGTGAGAGACCGTTCGGCGGGAACCAGTTCTCAGACCCCGACCCGAACCGGTAGGCGGGTCTCGAGATGTCCGTTGCGTACGCCCAACGGACGCGGCTCTCTAGAGGCGACCCCGTTCATCCACCGCCGGATGACGCATCAGTTATATTAGGGCGTGTGCCAAGCTTGGACTATGGCAGTAGAGATTCACTACAACGTCTACGGCTGTTTCCGGGATCCGCGCTCGGATATCACCCTCGCAAAGTCCGCGGTCGACGCCGGATTCGAGGGCATCTGGATCGGCGACCACTTCCTGCCGTGGATCGACTCGCGACCGTACACGCACCACGTGTTCCCCTGGTTCGGATCGCTGATGAGCGAAGTGCCCGACGTCCCCGTCGGGACCTCCGTGACCTGTCCGATCTTTCGGTACCGACCGCCGCTGGTCGCCCAGGCGTTCGCGACGCTCGACAACATGTACCCGGGTCGAGTGAACCTCGGCGTCGGCGTCGGAGAGGCGCTCAACGAAGCACACTTCACGGAGTCCGAGTGGCCCGACTGGAGTCGCCGCGCCCGGATGCTGATCGAAGCGATCGACGTCATGAAGCGCCTCTGGAACGAGGACGGGTACGTCGAGTACGACGGCGACTACTTCCAGTACGAGGGGCTCAAACTCTACACCGGGGCGAAGTCCGACATTCCGGTCCACTGGGCCGGTTGGGGACCGAAGTCGGTCGAACTCGCCGGGCGGTTCGCGGACCACCTCCTGACGGCCGCGCCGGCTGACCGGATCGACTCCCGAATCGTCCCGAACTTCAAGGAGGGACTGGAGAAGGCTGACCGCGACTTCGAGTCCGTCGACGTAACCACGGAGTTCACCGCGAACATCGGCGATCCCGACGAACTCGCCGCGGAGATCCGCGAGATGGGCGAGTACACCCCCGACGATACCGAACTCGACAACCCCGACCCGCGCTCGATCCAGCGCGTCGCGGATCGGCGCCTCGAGGACCTCTCCGACGCGGAGCTGATCGAGGAGAACAACATCACCGACGACCCGGACGACATCGTCGCGGAGCTCGAAGCGCTCGAGGACGCCGGCGTCTCGCGGGTGCTCGTCGGATCGAAGTGTGGCGACCCCTACGAGACGATCGAGGCCTTCGAGGAGCACGTCATCCCGCACTTCGAATGACGGGCGACGTACCCGTTTGCGGCGCGGTTTGGTCCGGTGGAGCGCAGTTCCGCTCACGTCCGTGAGAGCTCGTCCCGATTGCACGCATCCGAGGTTTTAATAGATCGGTCGCGTACCCCATCGTGTATGGAAATCACTGGCGTAGAAGCGTTTGCTGTAAATATGAACGTCGTCGACCTGGAGGACGGAGGGCTCTCGCCGTACGTGACGAACCACGGCGCCGTCGAGGACGTCGATCGAGTGCTGGTCCGGGTAGACACCGACGAAGGAATCTCCGGATGGGGCGAGATGCGGGTGTTCCTCTCGCCGAAGACGACGGTCACGACGCTGGAAGACGGCGTTGCACCGATCATCGAGGGGCACTCGCCGTTCGAGGTCGAGAGCCTGCGACGGCTACTGTTCATCGAGTATACGAACGTCGATATGTTCTTTTCAGCGGTCGAGATGGCCTGCTGGGATATCGTCGGGAAAGACCTGGAGAAGCCGATCTACGAACTGCTCGGCGGATGGACTGCGCCGGGGACGACGACGCGGCGAATGGACACCGAGTACGACCAGACGAACACCGTCGACACGGCCTACTGTCTCGGTATCCTCCCGCTCGAGGAATCTCGGGCCCACGCCGCGACCGCGCTCGACGAGGGGTTCGACGTGCTAAAGACGAAGGCGGGGCGCGACTGGAAGCGGGACGTCGAACGGATCGTCGCGATGGACGACGAGGTCGACGGACGGCTCGAGTTCCGTCTCGACCCGAATCAGGGATGGCGACTCGACGAGGCGGTCCGCGTCGGCGCGGCGCTGGCCGATGCCGGCGTCTACCTCCAGTACCTCGAACAGCCGATTCAGGTCGACAGCCACCGGTCGCTGGCGCGCCTGCGCCAGCGGACCCCGCAACCGATCGCCCCGAACGAAGACACCTACATCGCCCACAATCTGCGCGAACTGATCGAGCACGGCGCGCTCGACGTCGCCGTCGTCGACATGACGCCAGCCGGCGGCATCTCCGGGCTCCGGCAGCTCGCGGCGATCGCCGAGGACGCCGGCATCCCGATGGCGCACCACTGCGCGTTCGACCTCGGAATCCGAACCGCCGCGATACTGCACGCCGTTAGCGGCATCCCCGGGTTCACGCTTCCGCCGGACACCGTCTACTACGCCTGGGAAGACGACGTGATCGAGGAGCCGTTCGAGATCGATAACGGGGCGATCGCCGTTCCCGACGAGCCGGGTCTCGGGATCACCGTCGACGAGGACAGGGTCGCCGAGTACCGGATCGACGGCTGAGTACGGTCAATGCCGAGTAGCCCCCTGAGCTCGGATCACTCGGCCAGCGACGAATCGAACCGCCGATCGATCTCCGCGCTACTTCTCTTTCCCGCGGGCCTGTACGTTCCAGACTTCCTCGACGCGATCGTCTCGAGTGCCGATCAGCGTGTCGTGGAGGTTGATGGTCGTACAGACGTGCGGGACGATAAACTCTAGTCGATCCCCGACCTCGATCGGCTCGTCGGCGTCGCTCGAGTCGATCCACCCGTGCTCCTCGGAGGCGGTGACGTATTCGATGTCGTCGCGCTCGTTTGGGATGGGCTGACGGTCGACATCGAACGACATCGTCTTGCTGCCGGCGTCGACGATCACCCTGTCGTCGGCCGGTTTCGAGATGACCGTCGTCAGGACCGTCAGCGCGCAGTCCGCCGGCCCGATCGGGCCAGCCCAGGAGACGACGTTGGCGTCGTTGAACGGGTACATCCCGGGGTTGATCTCGGTGACGACGGGGTGTTTGCCGCTGTGGCGGGCCGTGCCGGTCGAGCCGACCCTCACGTCGTCGACCGGAACTCCGTCCGACTCCAACAGTTCGGCCGTCCCCTGGAGTTCGTCCATCGCTGCCTCACAGAGCCGTTCGTAGTCGGCCTCGGACTCGGCTTCGGCGTTAACGTGCCCCTCGAAGCCCATGAGTCCGGCGAACGACAGGTTTTCGGCGTCGACGATCCGCGCTGCCATCTCCAGGGCTGGCTCGCCGGGTGGGACGCCCGTGCGGCCGAGGCCGACGTCAATCTCCAGGACCGCGTCGACGGTCGCGCCGCGTCGGTCGGCCGCCGCCTGCAGCGGGTCGATGTTACCCGGGCAGTCGACGGTCGTCGCGAACGACTCGAGTCGCTCGGAGAGCCGCACGAGGCGGTCCAGCTTCGACTCCTCGACGACCATGTACGAGAGGTAGATGTCCGAAATCCCGTTTTGAGCCATCACTTCGGCCTCGCTCAGCGTCTGACAGAGGATCCCATCGCCGCCCGATAGCTCCTCTTGCCGATGGGCGATGTCCGGGATTTTGTGCGTCTTGACGTGCGATCGCAACGCCACGTCGTGGCGCTGTGCGAATTCGGCGAACTCCCGCATGTTGGCCTCCATCGTGTCGAGGTCGACGACGACCGCGGGCGTCTCCAGGTCATATCGAGACTGGTCCAGGCACGGCGTGCTGTCGGTTAGCGTCGGCGTCGGCATATCCACCTTTCAAGACCCGACTTACCACCATAAAGCTGGCTGCTCAGGCGGCCGCCGGTGAGCGTATCGGTCACGACCGACCCCATTTGCCACGGGACGGCGGAGCAGGGCAGTAGTTATTTGACACGCGCCGCCGATTGACCACGTGTTTCCCCATGACGGAGCCGTTACGGACCGATCTCCATCCCGAGGTCGAAGAGATGCTCGAAGAAGCACAGACGACGGGCAGACCGACGGCGCACCACGTGTCTCCGACGGGTGCCCGACAGCTCACCGACCGAGCGATCGAGGAGGCCGGCTTGCTTTCCGATCCGGAACCGGTCGACGGCGACGTGGTCGATTACCTCATCGACGGGCCGGACGGCGACCTTCCCGTTCGCGTGTACACGCCGGACGACCGCGGCAGACATCCCGTACTCCTCTGGTTCCACGGCGGCGGCTGGGTTCGCGGGAGTATCGACGCTGCCGATGGGGTCTGCAGGGCGCTGGTCAATCGCACCGGATGTAGCGTCGTCTCCGTCGAGTACCGGCTCGCTCCCGAGCATCCGTTTCCGGCGGGACTCGAGGACTGTTACGCCGCGACCGAGTGGGTGGCCGAGCACCCTGCGGTCTCTCTCGCCGACCCCGATCGGACCGCGGTCGGGGGAGCGAGCGCCGGTGGGAACCTCGCGGCGGCGGTATCGCTGCTGGCGCGCGAGCGCGGCGGTCCCGACGTCGCCTATCAGCTGCTCGGCGTGCCGGTGACCGATACCGCAATCGACACCGAATCCTACGACGAAAACGCGGAGGGATACGGGCTGTACCGCGAGGATATGCGCTTCTACTGGGATCACTATCTGGAGAACGATCTCGACGAGGCGAACCCCTACGTCGCCCCGCTTCGCGCTCGGGACCTGTCCGGTCTGCCGCCGGGAACGGTCATCACGGCCGGCTGGGATCCGCTCCGCGACGAGGGGATCGCGTACTACGAGCGACTCGACGCCGCCGGCGTCGATGTGACGCTCGATCACTATCCGGACATGCCCCACAACGTCATCAGTGCGGTCTTCCTTCGCGAGAAACTCGGCCGGACGCCGAAAGCGTACGAGACCATGGCCAGCCGGTTGCGCGACGCCTTCGACCTCGACTGAGACGACCCTGAACCGACGACTCGAGTGCGCCGGTTCGAATCGCACCCGGGTAGCAGGAGATGTCGAATCCGCCCGCGGACGCAGTCGACGGCGAACGGCGCTCCCGACCGATCGTGGCTCGCGCCGTCGGATCAGTTTTATTACGACTCTGTGCGAAGCCGGAACTGCGATGGAAGAAATCACCACGGACGAGGCTCCGGAGAGTATCGGGCCCTTCTCGCAAGCGATTCGTGACGGCAACCGAATCTACGTCTCCGGCCAGGGACCGATCGACCCCGAGAGCGGAAACATCGTCGGCGACGATATCGGGGAGGAGACGGCGCGGACGCTCGAGAACGTCGGCGCGATACTGGATGCCGCGGGGTCGTCGCTCGACGATATCGTGAAAGCGACCGTATTCGTCCAGGACATGGACGACTACGACGCGATCAACGAGGTGTACGGTGAGTACATGGGCGAACCGTATCCGGCGCGCAGCGCCGTGCAGGTCAAGGACCTGCCGATCGACATCGGCGTCGAGATCGAAGTGATCGCGACCGCGTAAGCGACGACGTCGTTCTACCGGTTCCGATCATGAACGTCCCGCAGTAGCGATTCCAGTTCGTCGCCGAGCAGTTCGAAAATCTGCTCGCCCTTCCCGACGGACGCCAGTCCGGGATCGCCGATCGCCCCGCTCGCGGAGTACTCTTCGAATCCACGGTAGACCGCGAGCGGGCCGCCTTCCACCAAATCTTTCGTCCCGAGGTCGTAGGGCTCGTCCATGTACGTACCGTCGAGTCGATCGACGTCGACGAGTTCTTCGCGCAGGTGTAACATCAGCGAGGTCTCGAACTCGCCGCCGTGAGCCATTCCGCCGATATCGCTCTCCCGGATCTCGTCGATAAAACCGCTCGCGAGCTGGAAGTACGTGAGCCCGAGCACCTCGACGTCGTCGTGGTCGACCCCGATCGTACTGACGGCACTGTCGATCAGCGACATGTTCCCTCCGTGGCCGTTCAGCAGCACCAGGGCGTCGAATCCGTTCTCGAGCGCCGTGTCGGCGACGTCTTCGATCGCCCCTAGCATGTGTTCGAACTCGAGCGACACCGTCCCGCCGAAGTGGAGGTGGTGTGGCGAAAAGCCGCTCCAGAACGTCGGCAGCGTGAGGATCGGAACGTCGTCGGTCACTCGCTCCGCGCCGAGGACTGCGACGGCTTCGACGAGGATACTATCCGTTGCTACGGGAAGGTGGTTACCGTGCTGTTCGACGCTCCCGACCGGGACAACGAGTATCGAGCCGTTTCGGTCGCCGATTTCGCCGATTTCGTCGGCTGTATGGTTCCCCCAAGACACGCTGTTCGCTGCTGCGCCTTTGAACGACATATGTATGAAGTGCTCGCTAGACCGTAAAAAGATTCCCCCAAGCCGAGCATTTGGACGCGCTGGTGAACAGCGCCAACCCGTCGAGGGGGACGGCACGAACGCGTTCGTCCCATACACGACGGGTGCATTCACACGGACTATCGCGTGGCAGTTGCCGAATCGGCTCCGTTTTCGGGAGACCGGCTGTACGGAAGTTCATCCCCGAGCGGCCGATCGGGAGCCCAACTCGATTACAACGATATTGGAAACCTGATCAGTAGTTGTAGCGGATCGAGATGACGTTCGCTTTCCGCTTCAGTCGGGAGACGTACTCGTCACACCGCTGGGGAACCATCTTGTTCTTCGGGGCGTTGATACCGAGTGCGGCGACCGTGTTTCCGTCAACGTCGCTGAGCGGAACCGACACGCTCCGGATACCGACTTTTCGCTCCTCGTCCTCGATCGTGAACCCCTGTCGGCGGATCTGCTCGACCTCCTCGAGGAGTTCCGCTCGGTCGGTGATCGTGTTCTCGGTCGCCTTCGGGAGCCCCTGACGATCGACGATGCGATCGATCTCTTCGTCAGAGAGGCTCGCGAGCAACGTCTTCCCGAGTGACGTCCAGTGCAGGTACGTGTGTTCTCCGACGTGTATCTTGTCGTTGATGGCGTCCTCACCCTCGATCTGCCACAGCTCAACCCGCTTCCCGTTCTCAACGACACCGATGCCGACCGTCTCGCCGGTCTCTTGCGAGAGGTCGATCATCTCGTGGCGTGCCGCCGAAAACACGTCCAATCGATTCCGAACCCGACAGCCGATATCTAGAAACCGCAAGCTCAGGCGATACTCGCCCTGGTCGGCGATCACGTATTCCAGCTCTTCTAGCGTCTGTAGGTACACGTAGACTGTACTCGTCGGCATGTCGAGCGCCGCGGCGAGATCAGAGACGCCCACACTCCCTCGCTCTTTCAACTCTTCAATGATGTTGAAACATTTTATCAGTGCATTGATCCGTTGCCCCGACGATCCCGCGTTATCGCTTTTCATACGACGGCTATCGTCATCGATGTTGAAAAATCTATCTGAATTCATTATTCTTTCCATCATGACTGGATACAGTGTGCTATTCGTTACCACTAATCCGGACGGAGTGTGTGACCATTAGGATATTCGATTATCGGGACGACATCGACGCGTTGTGAAACCCAGATCGGAGGGTTCGGAACGACCGAGTTCACATTACAGGCATACGTTTGTAAACAATTTCGGAGAGGCGGTGCGTAGAACTCATTACATCCATATGGATGTAAACTACGGGCGGTGGCTACGGTCGGTTTGAAAACACGCGGCTCGTAGCGCTAGTTTGACGTGCTATTCGCGGACTCCTTCAGCGAGTGCTTCACGATAGATTCCAACTGGCTTGTAAGAGCACGAGCGGGCACCGCGTCAGTTGGTGGAACTCGGTATCCGCTCTCACCTTGTTAAACTACCATTCTAATTTACTATTCGTGAACTCGAGAAGTTCGGTACCGAACGGAGCTGAAAAGCAGTCTACGTTGGTTCGCAAACGCGGTCTACAACGGACTGTTGATGCACATTCGGATTACGTCACGCTCGACGAAGCGGTGGTTCAACGTGACGACCATCGCTATCGGCTGTACACTGCCGTCGGTCCAGAAACGAACGAATTCCCGCTATACGACTGTATTCGACCACTACAACCGCCTTGACAGAACAATTTCTTCGAGAACTCTCCGAGAAACGCGACCTCGAGATACTGCGTTTTCCTCGCGGAACGACACATCTTCAGATTACACCCCGTCGATATGAGACTCGATATCGATACGAAAAGCGGAGACGTCGAACCGCTGGCAATCATGTTTCCCATATCACAAAATAGCCTATCTGTCTGATCAAAGTCCGTTTCAGAAATACCGATTCGGCCACCGTTGGAACCTGTTCTCCGATCCAGATCCGTGCACTTCGACTATCGGCGTATACGAGCCGTCGGGATGTCTCGTTGCTCCTGCTCGTATTCCTCGTTCCGGAGCACGATTCGTACGCCGTAGTACGAAGTCTTTTATTCTTCGTCACGAAGATAACAGTAGCAGTTCATCAGTCCCTCTCCGCATATTTGATCGATTGGCTGCGCATCCCGGCGGGATTCTGGGTACGCAGTCTGTAGCGAGGGTCACGAGATCACCGGAGACGAGACGATGAGACGGCGAACTCACTATGAGCGACGACACAACTCATTCAGACCTGTACGAACGCGTTAGAGACGAAGTGCCATCGTATCTGGACGTCAGCGACGTTCAGTACGAAGGACCGGATCTCGTTATTTACACTGAAACGCCCCAGAAGTTCGCGGAGGATAGCGACATTCTCGGTACGCTTGCTCACGCGCTTCGGAAACGCGTAACCATTCGACCGGTGTCGGGAACGCAATCGTCCCCATCGGAAGCCGAAACCGTGATTTACGACGTTGTGCCCGACAAGGCGAACGTCCAAGACCTCGAGTTCCACCCGACGACTGGCGAGGTGTTCATCGAAGCCGAAAAACCGGGGTTAGTGATCGGCCAGCGCGGAAGTACGATCCGCGAAATCACGTCGGAGGTGGGATGGAATCCCGAAGTGGTTCGGACGCCGCCGATGGAGTCGTCGACGGTGGACAACGTCAGGAGTTACCTCACGCAGGAACGGGCGGAACGGCGTGATTTCCTCGCGGACGTCGGAGCGCAAATTCACGGCTCTCCTGATAACGACGTTGACTGGGTTCGAATCACGACACTCGGCTGCTGTCGTGAAGTCGGCCGCGCGAGTTTCGTCCTTCACACGCCGAACACGAAGATTCTCGTCGATTGCGGGGACAAACCCGGTTCCAACGGCGAGGTTCCGTATCTCCACGCCCCGGAAGCGATGCCGCTTACGGAGCTCGATGCCGTCATTTTGACGCACGCTCATCTGGACCACAGTGCGTTGCTCCCGCTGTTGTTCAAATACGGTTACGACGGACCGATTTATACGACGGAGCCCACGCGGGATCTGATGGGGTTGCTACAACTCGATTATCTCAACGTCGCCTCGAAAGAAGGCCGAACACCGCCCTATTCGAGCGAACAGGTCCGTCAAGCGATCAAACACACGATTCCGGTCGCGTACGGCAACGTCACCGATATCGCTCCGGACATCAAACTGACGATGCACAACGCGGGTCATATTCTGGGAAGTGCAACGGCCCACCTTCACGTGGGGAAGGGATTCCACAATATCGTCTTTTCCGGCGACGTTCACTACGAACCGACGCGGCTGTTCAACGGCGCTGTCAACGACTTCCCTCGAGCCGAAACGATGATCATGGAATCGACGTACGGGCGCGAAAACGACTTCCAGGCGGACACGGAACAGAGCGAAGCACGGGTCCGTGAGATCATTCGGGAAACGCACGAGCAGGGAGGTACGGTCGTCATCCCGGCGTTCGCCGTCGGCCGGTCACAGGAGTTGATGCTGGTCCTCGAGGAGGCGATGCGAGAGGGCGAGATCCCGACGATGCCGATCTATCTCGACGGGATGATTCGGGAAGCGACCGCGATTCACACGGCGTACCCGGAGTATCTTCGCGACGGACTTCGCCGGCGAATCCTCCACGAGGACGAGAACCCGTTCATGGCCGAGCAGTTCCAACAGGTCGACGGCGGGCAACCGATGCGCGAAGAGATCGCCAGCGACGAACCGAGCGTTATCCTCTCGACGTCGGGGATGGTGACTGGCGGACCGATCATGTCCTGGCTCGAGTTGCTCGGTCCGGAGTCCGATAACACGTTACTTTTCGTCGGCTATCAGGCGGAGGGGACGTTGGGTCGCAGGATCAAAAGCGGTCGTACCGAGGTCGCGCTCGAGGGGGGCACAAACCGGATCACGCTCCACTGCCGAATCGAGTCCGTCAGCGGGTTTTCGGGGCACGCAGACCGAAGGGGGCTCGAACAGTACGTCGAAGAGATGAATCCGCGGCCGGATACGATTCTCTGCGTTCACGGCGACGATCAGGCGACGGATCAACTCTCTTCGGCCCTCTATCAGAAACACGACATCAGGACGCACCAACCGAAGAATCTGGAGACGTTCCGCTTCCCCTGAGGCCTCCGCTCGGGCAGACGGCCGAGATCGCGTTATCGTACCGCTTCGCCGATCGTTTCGAGTTCGTCGTACTCCCGTTTCGAATAGGCGATCACTCGAGTATTGGTCACCGATGACGGTTCGTAGTCCCGGATCATTTCGCAGACGTATCGGGCTCCCTCCCGGAAGTCGAATCCAGCGGCTCCGGTTCCAAGCACCGGGAGAACGACGGACTCACAGCCGAGTGTATCCGCCTTCTCGAGCGATTTCCGCGTCGCGGTACGAACGCTTTCGCTCGTTGCACGGCCGTCGCCGTGAGAGTCCGCTCTGATTGGAAGTCCGTTCAGACGACTCTCGATCCCCCGAAATCGCCGACGGCCGTGATTTCGGCCCGTTCAGTCACAACTGATGGTCGCTTCCTATATAAAAACCCGCGAGTTTGCCCCTTGGGCAAAGCCGACTCGCATAGCCCCGTTATTATGCGAACCGGATCGACTTTCAACGGCAGGGCGACCCGGATAGCGCACAGACTCCAATAGTCCAGTCCAAGACGGGCTATCATCCCGATGGCGTGTCCGGAGCACCAAACCGAGATCGTCCAACGTTCCAGACGGGAATCCAGACACAGCACCAGCTGCCAGTCGGCCTCGATACTAGCGCAGGTCCATCCCTGAAGGATTTGGAATCCCGTTAATTTCAGATCATTCTTGTCCAAGTTCGATACGCTCAAATTGGCCTCTTCCAGTTCGTTTGTGACTATCTGCTAACGCTGACGACAACAAGGTACGTTCTGCTTTTCGGAGATGCTCGTGCAGTGTTGCTCGGCTGATTTCTAACTCTATCGCGAGGTCTTCGTTCGTAATCTTTCGGGGCCAATCGTAATACCCTCGTGCGAGCGCTTCAGTGACAACTTCTCGCTGTCGCTCAGTTAATGGCGAGTCGGTGGTCGCTCTGAACTCCTCGAGTTTGCCGAGTGTGACCGTTCCGAACCCCTCTAAATCGTCAATAATGTTTTTGAGATCTTCACGCTGGAATACGAGAACGTTGTACTCGCGTTGACGGCCCGAAACCGTGTTTGACCGGCGTAGTGTGCCGTGGTTCTGATAGATAGCCGAATACGCACCACATGAGGGTTTGGTTATGAGTAGATTCTCATCATCGAGACGCTTGACATGATTAACGTGATCTGCACGCTCGAGGTCCGATTGAAAGGAATCTGCATGAGGGCCGGCATGAAGAACGAAGGTGACGGATCCGTTTTGGATCTCCTCAATTTCGATCGGAATTGGCGCATCGATATCCGCCGTAAGTTCTCTGAGAATGCACTCTCGGTGCTGTGTGAAGTGGAGTGTGGCGGTAAACATCGCTTCGCTACTGTGCCAATACTGCCCAAGGTGAAAAAGCACTCGACGAGATCAGCAGTCCGTGAATGGCTAGCCAGTATTTAATCAGCCAACAGCTGTTGGGGGAATTCTTACTCCCCAACACGGTGTCTACCACACTGTACGATAACATATGACACATAACCTCGGTGTTGACGTGGGTGGTACGTTTACAGACGTTATCGTCTTCGACGAAACGACCCATGAAATCACGATAGACAAGGTTCTTTCGACGCCCAGTAATCCATCGGAGGGCGTGGTTCATGGGATCGAGGAGGCAACGGTAAAAGCGAACACATCGGTATCCGAACTCGACCTCTTGTTTCACGGCACGACAGTCGTGACGAACATGCTCTTGGAGGAGACGGGGTCGCGTGTCGGACTCATTACGACTGCTGGGCACGAAGATATCCTCCACTTGGCACGAGCGTGGACGCCCGGTCCACTCTATGGATGGATGGACATGGAAAAGCCGGATCCGCTCGCTGACCTCGTGGATACCCATGGTATAGCTGGTACGATCAGTTCACCAGATGGGAAAGAGACCGAATCACTCGACGAAGGGGAAATCAGAGATGCCGTTAGGGAACTCGAGGCAGCCGGTGTCGAGTCTCTGACAGTCGCGTTGTTGAACGCGTACCTCAATCCCGAACACGAAGAACGCGTCCGCAAAATTATCGCCGAAGAGGCACCGGAGCTTCCGGTATCGATTTCCTCCGAGATCGTCCCGGAGTACGGCGAGTACGAACGGACACTGACGACCGTCATCAATGATTACGCACGGCCAACGGTTATCGAGTATCTCGAGGACCTCGACGACTCGCTCGCAGACGCTGATTCGACGGCCACGATGAACGTCGTTCGGTCCGATGGTGGACTCATGAGTTCAAAAGCCGCCAAAGAGCGGCCGGTCGAACTCGCGCTGTCGGGACCCAGTGGTGGCGTCGTCGGTGCGGCGACCATCGCGTCGAAGAAGGGCGTCCCCGACGTATTGACGCTCGATATGGGTGGGACGTCGACTGACGTGTCACTCGTCGAAGACGGAACCCCTGAGACGACCCGCCAGACGAAGGTCGGTTATCGAGAATTCAAATCGCGATCGGTCGATGTGAACACGGTTGGAGCCGGCGGTGGCTCGATCGCCCGCGTGCAACTGAGCGGATCGTTACAGGTTGGCCCGGAGAGTTCCGGTGCCGACCCCGGGCCGGCGTGTTATGGCCTAGGCGGAGACGAACCGACTGTTACGGATGCGAACGTCGTCCTCGGTCGGATTCCGCCGGGTGTCCAACTCGGCGGCCGGATGGAACTCGATAGAGAGGCAGCCCACGATGCTGTGGCGACAGTCGCCGACGAGCGTGGGACTTCAGTCGAGGAGGCCGCCCAAGCGATCCTCGACATCGTTAACGAGAACATGCACAGCGCACTCCGCGTCGTGTCCGTCGAACAGGGCTACGATCCACGAGAGTTCGGGCTCGTTGCCTTCGGCGGTGCCGGACCGATGCACGCTAACGCGCTTGCAGATATCATGGACGCCTACCCTCTGATTATCCCGCCAGGACCGGGCGTTATGTCAGCGTTTGGTTTCCTGACCTCCGACATCCAAAACGAGTTCTCGGAGACGTATCTGGAGACCGAGGAAGATGTCGACGGCAGGGATGTCTACGAGAAACTTCAGGATCTCGAGGCCGAAGCGACTGACTGGCTCGTCTCCGAAGGTGTCGACGAAACCGACCACGAGTTCGAATACTTCGCCGAGTGTCGCTACTTCCGCCAGGACATCCAGATGTCGATACCAGTGACGATTGAGAACCTCCGTGGTGAGACAGGGCTCGCAGAAATCAAAGGCGATTTCGAGAGCCGTCACGACCGCCAATTCGGGTTCTCGCTCGATGCACCGCTCGAAATCGCGAATCTCCGTGTCATCGGCAAAGGAACGCTGCAGGGTGTTACCATCGAGGAACAGGAACTGACAGATGCCGATCCGAGTGCCGCTGAGATCGATGACAATGACGTATACTTCAGCGGTGACACCTACGAGACGCCGATCTACGACCGTACCAAGTTGCGTCCGGGCAACGAGATCGACGGGCCAGCGATCGTCACCGACGACGATTCGACAGTTGTCTTGCAGCCGGATCACAGTGCGACTATCGACCGCTACGGAAACATCGAGATTAACAGAGGTGAGGGTCAATGAGCAGTTCAACACCAGCGTTCGTCGGCGAACACGATATCGATCAGACGACGCTCGATATTATCGAGAGTACGCTTTCGAATACCCGCGACGAGATGGATCGGGTCGTCGAAACGACGGCAATCAGTCCAGTCATCCGCGAACAGTCCGACCAGTTCCCGCTCATCGCAGATGCGGAGGGACGAATGGTCATGGGGCAGTTCGGTTCAGCGATTGACACCATCCTCGCGAACTCGCCGTTCGAGCGCGAGGACCTCGAGGACGGTGACGTGATCGCAACTAACGATCCCTACATGTGTGCCGGTGCCGTCTCGCACACGCCAGACATGCTCCTGTTGCGCCCAATCTTCTACGAGGACGACCTCGTGGGCTTTTCGAGCCAGTGGGGCAACCTGATGGATGTCGGTGGCAAGACCCCCGGCAGTATGCCCGTGCAGGCGAGTACGATCTTCGAAGAGGGGATGCGACTGCCGCCGGTCAAACTCTACAAGCAAGGTGAGATCGACAGCGAACTGCTCCGCTCGTTCGCCCACAACACGCGGCTCCCTGAGCACGCAGAAGCCGACATCAAAGCGCTAGCTGCAGGGACGAAGGCGGCAGAAACTCGCGTTCACGAGCTCTGTGATCGTTTCGGCAAGGAGACGTATGTGGAAGCCTGTGATGCCATCCTCGACCGCACCCGGAACGGGATGGTCGACCTTATTCACGAGTTCATTCCTGAGGGTGAACGCTACACCTTCGAAGATTACGTCGACGACGATGGGATGGGCAACGGTCCCATCAAACTCCACCTCGAAATTTACCGGGAGGGCGAGACGGTCTATCTCGACTGGACCGGTACGGACGAGCAGGTGCCGGGTACGGTGAACTTCCTGCTGAATGAGAAGATGTTCAAAATGTTCACCGGAGTCTTCCTCATCATGGCATTTGACCCGTTGCTCACGTTCAACGACGGCTACTACGACCTCTTCGAAGTGACTCTGCCCGAAGGATCGGTCATTCAGCCGGAGTTCCCAGCATCGCTGGGGAATCGCCTGCCACTCATGGCCCGGCAGTTCGACGTCCTGCAGGCGACCTTCTCGAAGCTCATCGACGGGTTCTCCGTGGCGGGCAGCTACGGGACGTCGCCGAATCTCGTCTACGCAGGAACGGACTCGGACGGAAACGAATTCCAGATGCTCGAAATTCTCTACGGCGGTATTCCGGCCCGGCCGGGCGGTGACGGACTCGACGGTCACTCCTGGTGGCCGCTATTTCGGACGGTCCCCGCCGAGTATCAGGAAGCCTACTACCCGCTAACGATCGACGAGTACAGCACCCGTGCTGATACTGGCGGTGCCGGCGAGTTCCGCGGCGGTCACGGGATTACAAAGATATACACTTTCGAGGAAGACGGTGCAATCACGTTCCAAGACGACCGTGCACACACGTATCCGTGGGGCGTCGATGGCGGCAAGCACGCCCAAACAAGCGAGAAGAAACTGATTCGGGCCGATGGGACCGAAGCGGAACTCCCATCGAAAGTCGAAAACGTGGCCGTAGAGGCACGTGACAAACTCGTCTTCAGCACTGCTGGTGGCGGTGGACTCGGAGATCCGCTCGAGCGTGAGGCCGCCGTCGTCGCCGAAGAAGTCGAACGCGGACTTCTCACCGAAACGGCTGCCCGATCGGACTTCGGCGTTGTCCTCACCGAGAACGGTACCGTCGATGAGGCAGTCACTGACGACCAACGCGATGAGATTCGGGCGAACCGTGACGGTCTCCAGAAGTTCGATTACGGTCCGTTACCGGACGACGAAACGCTAGAAGCACGTATCGCCGACGAGCGCCGGACGTTCGAGAATCGAAACAACTGAGCAACGGACGAATACGATCAACCTACCACATCATGGATTGGCCAACCGATATTGACGCCGGCTACGACGAGGACGACTTCGGCACGAGCGTCGGCCTCGGCGACCGGCCCGCACTACTAGTCATCGATCTGATAAACGCCTTCACCGACCCCGATACCAGTCTCGGATCGGATGTTACCGGCGTGCTCGAACAGACTGACCGCCTGCTCGAGCGCTTCCGGGAACACGATCTGCCCCGATATTTCACGGCCGTGGCGTTCGAAGAGTCTTACGGCGATGCCGGACGATTCATCGAGAAAGTACCCGCATTACGAGAATTGCAACTCGGAACCGAAGCGGTCGAAGTGGACGATCGAGTTGCACCCGTAGGTGACGAGCGAGTCATCCTGAAAAAGTATGCAAGTGCATTCTTCGGAACGGATCTGCAAACGGAGCTAACGACACAGGGTGTGGACACGCTCGTTCTCGCTGGCGTTACGACGAGTGGCTGTGTCCGAGCAACGGCTGTCGATAGTCTTCAGCACGGCTACCGAACCATCGTTCCGGCTGACGCGGTCGGTGACCGCGCTGACGGACCACACCTGGCGAATCTCTACGATATCGACGCGAAATACGGCGACGTCGTTACAACTGATAGCGTACTCGAATACCTCTCAACCAATGTATAACCACGCCGACAACGACCGATCTCCATCGACACCGACTTCCACAACTGCGCCAAGTGATCCGCTATGACTGACGCCGGTGCAACACTGCGAGAGCGCCTCGAGCGTGACGAACTATTGACCTGTCCCGGTGTCCACGACCCGCTCACGGCTGGCGTCGCCGACGCCATAGGCTTCGACGCCATCTACATGACCGGGTATGGGACATCACTCTCGAAAACCGGCTATCCCGATGCCGGTTTTATCACGATGCCAGAGATGATCAACAACGCCGCGAACATTCAGGAGCGGATCGATGTCCCGCTTATCGCAGATTCAGACAACGGGTACGGCAACGCGACGAACGTTGTCCGGACCGTTCGGGAGTACATCAAAGCTGGCGTTGGCGCCATCCATATCGAAGACCAGACGTTCCCGAAGCGGTGTGGGCATACAAAAGGACGACAGGTCATCCCACGAGAGGAAGCAGTTGGAAAGATCGAAGCTGCCGCCGACGTCCGAGACGACCGTGCTGAAGACTTCGTTCTCATTGCCCGGACTGATGCCCGTGGCACCGGTGATGGCTCGCTCGACGAGGCGATCGGTCGTGTGAACGATTTCCTCGAGGTCGGCGCTGATATTGCGTTCGTCGAGGGGCCGACCGACGAATCAGAACTCGAGCGCATCGGCCGTGAAGTCGACGGACCAATTGTCTACAACTTCGTAGGCGATCTCGGCTCTTCACCGTACGTTGATCTCTCGTCGCTCGAGGAGTGGGGGTTCGACCTCGTCATATTTCCTATTGCCGCAACGCTATCGACCATCGCAAACGTCCACGCCGATCTAAGCGCTTTCGCTGAGGATCCAGTGGCAGCGATGCGAGATATCGACGACGAGTTCAACGAACAACCGGTCGGAAGTCTCCACGAGTTTGCCGGATTCCCTGAAGTCGTTGAGTGGGAGCGACAGTATCTTCCTGATGATGAGCAGAACAAATACGACGGCTCATTAGGTGATGACCCGGAGACCGAGTGAAATCTATCGCTCAACAGGATTCTCTAGCAACAGTTGACAATATTTTTCACCCAGAGTAAAAGATAGAATCTGCGTCCGGGCCACAATTAGTATGGCCGTTCTCACTAACTGTGGAAACATGGTGAAAGTAGATTCAAAAGGCAGTGTCTAGTTAGGTCAGTTTGAGAAACGAGCAGGTTGTAGAGTTAATTTGGTATAAATCTCGCAGACCTGCTCAGCGAGTGCTCCGCGGTGGACCTCGAGGAACTCAGCCTGGTCCACCTGTAGACGAGGTTCTGTGATAGTCTGCCTAAAGCGGAGCGCCGTGGTGAGGTGGGCTGTAGACGATTGGTTTTACGTCTTCGAATATCGCGTATTTTCCGTCAGAAAATTCGACGAAGAAGTCTGTCTCCATCTCACTCTCATCGACTGCCGCGGCACCCACTGTCGCGATGACCAGTACTTGGTGATATTTTTGCCACTCTTTAAACCCAATATTCAATCCCTTATAATATGGACCTTTGTAGCTATTCCTGCCGATGCCCAGTTCTTGGTCCACGTACTCGTAGATATCTACGTCTTCTGTGCCTGAATTCTTATTCTTCCCAATCCCGAGATTTCTGTATTCGGGATCAAGCCATAGTTCACCATCATCATAGTGGTGATAGTGGTGGACATTGAGAACGCTATATTCAGACACCTCATGACTAGAACCGGGACTAGGAGAAGCCCTCACTCCATAGCTGCCTACCTGGCTAGAAGTGCCACGGGCACGACGCCATATATCCGCAACGAATTTTTCGCCCTGTTTGATCACGTCTATACTATCGGTATCTACCGTTCCCTTTCCGAGATATACTGATTTTAGCTGCGGGCTTTGCGATCACGCTAACGTTCATGCTCTATGTGTCGTTGACCGAAGCAACCGGCGGTGCCCCGATTGCGAGCACGCTCCTCTACCCGCTCGGATTCATCTATATCATCCTCGGTGATTATCAGTTGCACACCGGGAACACGCTCCCGCCGGTTGCACTCGTTCTCGAGCGGTTGGCGAGCATACCAGCGCTGCTTACCGTTTGGACGATCGTTCTGATCGGGAACCTGATCGGCTGCGGACTGGGTGCGTACGTCCTGGCATCGACGGGCGTCTTCTCGTCGGATGCGATGGCGGTCGCGGTTCACATGTCCGAGAGCGGTGTCGCAACTCCGTGGTGGGACCTCTTCTTCAAAGGTGTCTTCGCGGGACTGATCGTTGCGGGCGTCGTCTGGCTCGACTACGCGGCACAAGATACGACCTCACGCCTGGTGATGGTGTACCTCGCGTTTCTCGCGATTCCGCTCGGAAATCTCTTTCACGTCGTGGTCTCCGCCACCGAAGCGATGTTCCTCATCTCTCGTGGCCAACTGGCGCTCGCGACCGGCGCGTTCGACTTCGTTCTCCCCGTTTTGCTCGGAAACACGATCGGTGGCGTGTTGCTCGTGACTGTCGTCAACTACTTCCAGGCGGTCGAACGCAAGTATCAGGCCCAGAATTACCAGCTCTCGATGCGAGAACTGCTCTTCGGTAAGTACGTCGGGAGCGATTACGCACCGTCGAAGCATAGTGACGATCGATAGACTTCCCAGCGGTTCGCTAGTCCTGAATGTTCAATTCGGCGGCTAACGGCAGCGAACAGCTAGAAGCCAGGCAAATCGCAGCGGATTCTCGGTGATCGGTTGTCTTCAGCCGAACCGAGGGCTAAGCGCCCTTCCTCAGCGAGCGAAGCGAGCAGGGCATTTACTTGTGATCCTCGCGACGAAAGAGATGGATGGCTCTGTTGAGATCCTATTCTTCAGCTGCATTTTGGCGTGAAACACACGCTCACTACACGTGCGTAGTTACCGCCAGGTGCGACTAACCGCTCTGTTTCCGGCTGGTCCTGATTCCCGGGGTTCCCGGGCGCAAAACGGTGACCGCCGAGAGCATGGGGGCGACTCGCTAGGCTCCGTCGAGCTCCTCAGCCAACCCGACGATAATGCCTTCGGGACCACGCACATAGCAGAGGCGGTACTCGTCTTCGTACTGGGCGATTTCGTCCACGAGTTCGGCTCCGTGGGAGCGGAGGCGGTCGAGGACTTCGTCGATGTCGTCGACGGTGAACATGATACGGCGGATCCCCAGTGTGTTCACCGCCGGTTCCTCGGATCCGTCGCGGGTGGCCTCGGGCGTGATGAATTTCGCGAGCTCGATGCGGCCGTGGCCGTCGGGGGTCCGCATCATGGCGATGTCGTTCTGGACGTTCTTGAGCCCCACGACGCGGTCTACCCACTCTCCTTCGACACGCGTCTCCCCCTCTAGCTGCATACCGAGTTCCGAGAAGAACGCCTTCGCAGCTTCGAGGTCTTCGACCACGATGAGGACGTTGTCCAGTCGCTTGATGGCCATGATCCAAGTAAACTAGGTAAGGGGTGCAAAAAAGGACTTCGCTGGCGGGGGAGCGTGGTTGGGAGCTTCGTCGGACCTCGGATCGCCCCCGTCCACTGAGGCAGGCGGGGCTGCTCCCAGGTTCTCCTTACGCCCACTCGGGTCTGGGCGTCGATGTGCCCTTGAACTGTACTGATCACAGGGGGTACTGGACCTATCTCGACCTGAGGGTTTTAACAGCGTCAGATAGATCTTACAGCGTTCCACGAAGAGTTGGCAGATAGTTACCATGATAACAATTGCCGAGCGATAATTCTCACCCAGACATTTGACCATCAAATATCTGGGTCCCGTTCTCCGATCTAACTTTGAGTCACTGATCCAAACCGCTTACTGAAATCGAGTTCTACAGCCTGCAAATCTGCCATTCGTAAAATTCTAATGCGTGTGGTGGCTTTCTATATGCGATGGTACACGAACACCTTGATCAAAAGATGGTGAACGCACTCCTCGGCGACGGACGAGCAAGCCTTCGAAGCCTCGCTGAGGAGTTGGATGTGTCAGTGACGACTATTTCGAATCACCTCTCTGCTCTCGAGGATGAAGGTGTGATCGAGGGATATACTCCGAAAATAAACTACGATGAGTGCGGGTACGACGTCACTGCCATCATTCAGCTCAGAGTCGAGGGCCACGCTCTTCCCGAAGTCACCGAAGCACTCCGGGAACACCGCCAGATGATATCCGTCTACGAAGTGACGGGCGACCACGATATTATCGCGATCGGGAAATTCAAAGACACGGACGGGATGAACGATCAGATCAAGTCCATCCTCTCGGATCCTGATATCTCGGCCTCGAATACGAGCGTCGTCCTCAACGCCGTTACCGAAAACGAGCAATTCGAGCTAGACGTTCCGGAGGACGAATAGCGCTGACACAGCTGCACTAGTCTTCGCCGATCACGTTGCGAGAATTAGAACTGAACTCGGGTCCCGGATAACACTAGTCTATGACGAACCTCCAGTAAATGGGTTCGCTGCGTGTTCTCTTTCAGTGTTGATCAGGGCTCGGAATTGGGAACGTAGCCTCCGTGGTTGCCAGTCTCAGTCACTTCTTCCCCTCGAACGCCTCACCGGAGAGTTCCATATTAACGGTCGCACCGACCTCGGACCCATCGGCAACGGCGGACGGAATCGAGGGAGCCAAGCCGCTCGAGGCGTCGCCAGCGACGAATAATCCGTCGACTGACGTAAATCCTGCACCGTGTTGTGACCGCTCCGTTTCGACGAGCCCAACCTGGTTCACTTGGAGGCCAAGCTGTTCAGAAAGCTCGCTGTGTTGCTTCATCGGTGGCGGGTAGAAGAGGGCGTGGCGGGCTATATCGCGACCATCCGAGAGCGAGACGCTTTCAAGCCCGTCGGAGCCGTTGAGTGCGGTAATCGGTTCGTCTTCGATCTCGATCTCTTGCTCGACGAACGCCGACCGTATTTCCTCATCGAAGACGTCCTGTCCGTCGGTGAACACCACGAGGTCCTCACTCAGATTGTAGATGAGCTTCGCGTACTCCACCACCTCTGAGGTCCTGACGAGGACCCCAAGCGGTTCATTCCGAACTTCGTAGCCGTGGCAGTAGGGACAGTGATGCACCCCGTTCCCCCATAGCTCCTCGAACCCATCAGTATCGGGGAGTACGTCACTAATACCAGTCGCCAGAACGACCTTCCGACTCGTGACCGTCTCGCCGGTCTTGAGCGTACTCGTAAATCCGTCATCGTCTCTGGAGATATTCGTCACCTGCGCATCTCGGAACTCGCCGCCGTATGTCGACACCTCCTCACGACCGAGGCGGCGGAGTTCCTGTGGGGAGATGCCATCTCGCGTCAGATACCCGTGAGCTTCGGCTGCTGGACCGTTGCGGGGCTCGTCGTTGTCGCAGATCAAAACACTCCGAAGCGAGCGTCCCAACTGGAGTGCAGCACTCAGACCCGCAGGTCCAGCACCGACGATGATCACATCGTAATCCGGTTCCGTTTCCCTCGTATTGGTCTCTCCCCTCTCCATGATAGTAAGATGAGGGCGAAGAATAATAAAAATTGTTAAAGCACTTTGAGGGTGCGATGATGCTATTGAATGTGATCTTTAGTTTTCTACGGAGAATTTGACGTTGAGAATAGTCTAAATGCCAATATTCACATTCGAATCCGGTATTAAATACCGAAGTCACAATCACCATCTCTATTATCTTCCACTCAATTTTTAACACATGCCTATTGTGAGTTCTTCGATGACCGAGCGACTCCGGGACGATCTCGATACGTTTGCGAAAGAACACGGCTACAGCGGACGAAGTGAGGTGATTCGCGAAGCGTGCCAATCACTACTCGAGGAGTACCAAGTGACCGAGTATGAGGGCCGACGGGTATTGGCAACCGTTACCGCCGTTTTCGGATACGATGAACCGGAGATCGAACGCCAGATGATGGGTATTCGCCACGAATTCGAAACATCGATCCGGTCGAACTCACACAACTGCCTCGACGGCAACGCAGGCTGTGTTGAGACGTTCGTCATCGAAGCTGCGTACGACGACATCTTGCGGTTTATTGGAACCGTTCGAGGAGCGGATGAGTCAGTCTCAGTCGAATACACGGTTGTTCCCGTTGATGTGATACATAGTGCGAGCGCATACCCGCGTCTTCAGGCGCGGGTCGAGCGGTAGGCATAGTTCGTCCGAACCACGTTGCTCCGAACCATTGAATTTCATACATATTCGGTAGTTTTAACGTTCGGCTGAACCATAGTATACAGCACGGATGAAGACCACACGGCACGCCACGTACAACCTCAACTACCATATAGTGTGGTTGCCCAAGTACCGCAACTCGGTACTGGGTAACGAGGCCGAAGATCGTGTGCGTCGAATCCTCCACGAAATCGCCGGCGAGAAAGGATTGGAGATTATCGACCTCACCGTCCAATCCGACCACGTTCACCTGTTTGTAAGCGGTCCACCGAAGCACGCACCGTCGCTTCTCGCCAATTGGTTCAAGGGCATCAGTTCACGGAAGTACAATCACCGATACGCCGACCACGACGGCGAGAAAATCAAGTGGGCTCGCGGCTACTACGCGGGGACAGCAGGGCACGTCTCCAGTGAGACTGTCGAGAAGTACATCCAGCGTCACGAGGAGGACGAACAGTGACCGAACTCACCGAGACGCTGGAACTGAAGTTTGTGGAACCGAACGCTCACAAACATCGAAAACTCTGCGAGACGAAACAGGCGTACCAAGACGCACTCGAAGCCGCGTTCAACGCCAACTGTACCACACAGTCGGCGGCCAACGACGTGGTGGTCAACTACGACCTGAGCGGGTACGCGAAGAACGCCCTCAAAAAGTACGTCCCGCAACTCTGTGGTGGATGTTACGATGCGAAAGAGCTTCACGACGACCACCCTGTTCGGTTTACGAACGAAGGCCCAAAGCTCGACCACAAGCAACAGAACGCTATTGAGTGGTACGTCAAAATCCCCCACCACGACGACTACCACCTCTGGCTTCCCGCCCAGCCGAATCCCGAACAGCGGGAGTGGTTGGAAGCGTTGCACGCAGGGGACGCAAAGATGGGTGAGTGTCGGCTATTCGACCGTGACGATGAATGGTACTTCCACATCGTCGCCACGCGAGACGTCGAGGAACGAGAAACCAGTTCGGCGGAGACGCCGATTGGGGTAGACATCGGGGAAGCCTCTTTAGTAACGGTGTGTCACCGTGACGAGCGTGGCTCCCCGGCTACACCCAACCTCTGGAACGACGAAGGTAAGCGAGTTCGGCAACTCCGTGAAACGTACTTTACGGCGACTCGACGCCTTCAACAACGCGGAAGCGAACGCATCGCCGAGTCGTACGGGGATTCGCTCTGGCAACGGATTGACGACATCCTCCACACGGTCACATCGGAGGTCGTCGCCTACGCCGACCAATTCGAGAACCCCGTATTGGTTTTAGAAGACTTGACGCACATCCGTGAGAACATGGACTACGGTTCGTTCATGAACCGCCGGTTGCACGGATGGGGCTTCGCAAAGATGCACGCCCAACTCCGCTACAAAGCGGCTGAGAAAGGGATTCGTGTGGAGACGGTGAATCCCGTGTATACTTCGAAGTCGTGTCACTGTTGTGGAGAGACGGGCTACCGTCCCGATCAAGCGACGTTCAAGTGTTCCAACTCGGAGTGTTTGGTCTCGGAGTACCAAGCAGATGTTAACGCCGCGCTCAATATCGCAGACCGCTACCTCAGCGGAGAGAGCCATTCAAGAGAACACACGAATGGCGATGACTCGGCTGAGGAAGGGGGCCGTTTGACCGGCCCACAAGACAGCCAAGCCGATGCTGAAGCCCAGCAATTGACGCGTGGATCGTATGCGTCTTGAAACCTTAAGGTCGAATCGACCGGCCTGAAATCCCATGGTGGGATTCCCGCGACTTTAGGTGCGGGAGGAGGTCAAGAAACCAGAGATTAGTGAGCAGTAAGCCAGTAGTTGCTGGCGAGTTGCCTCAGTGATGACCAGAACGTCCCTCAAGCATACGTTGGAGTCAAAATGAGAACGTGCATGCGCGGGCCGAGGAAGCGTTCACGGAGTATCTCCAGGCATCCACACCGATCTCTGCCGATGAGTTCACTGTTGCTGGATAGTGCATTCATTCGGGCAAAAGGCTACTCTCAGCGCTGGATAGCCGAAACTTCGTATTCGACAACGAAGCACTCGCTCAGCGGTGCCGTACGACCACTGGGTTGGTACCGTCAGTTCCGGAAGAGTATCCTGATGTTCGCCCACGGTAATATAGAATCGCTTTGTGAGCCACTGTAACTGTGACTCCGGATCTATTCAACACGTCAGTTTTATCGGGTCTCGAGGAATTGGCGCACCAACCGTCCGACTTCTGATCGGAATGTACCCATATCGACGCTTTCACCGCTGTGATACAATCGCTTGTGCTCTTCGCGGACGATATCCTCGAGAACGCGCTCGTAGAGCGTCTCGACGGTAACGGGCTGCTCTCGATTTTCGATTTTGACCGCGAGCTTCTCCATCCGTCGTTCCGTGGCGAACTCCGCGGCTAATTTCGGGGCCGATACAGCAACCGGCACCGCCTCGTCGACGTCTTGAAACGCTGGATGGAGGAGTTTTGCCCGTCCTCCCCGTTTATTTCGGATCACAACTCCTTCAGCGGGTCCGTCGTACCACGCTGATTGCGGCACCGCATACGCTTCCGGATCGAAATCTCTTGCACGTCGTTCTCGTTCGATCACGTTCACAGGATGGAGCCCAAGCTGTTCGAAGATTTGTTCGACAGTATCGGGTGGGTAGAACTCGGTCGTTTCAGCGGACCAGATATCGAAGCCGAGAAAAGACGGGACACGATCCCATTCGTACTCAACCGTGTGCTGGTGCATCGCCTCACCGAAGAAGACCACATCCTCTACATCGGTGACGGCGTGTCGAAGCGCGTTTCGATCGAGATGTTCCTGAATGTGTCGAACAGCGTGTTGGTAGGGTTCGGGAACCGCCCCTGGATCCGCAAACCACCGGCTCCGGTCACCGAACTGGATTAGTCCCGATTGCTGCAGTTGGAAACGGAAGTTTGCCCCGTCAACCTTCTCGAGAAGCCATAAATGTCCCTCGTCGAAAAGACGGCTTGGAGCGTCCTTCACGCGCGGAATTGAGGGATATTTCTTCAAGTGTGCCAGTAGTATTACATTCAGACCCCTCTAAGTCTTGCTCTATCGTGGCCGCTGCGTCACTGCGCACCTGATCGCACGCTGACTGTGTGATCCGCGTGTAACGAGTTGCAAGTTGGTACTCTCGCTCGAGGTCCAGTGCCAATGTGAACACGGAGAACTCACGAGGAAGCACAGACGCTCATCACCGCGATCAGTTCTCGTCGGAGTTGGGACAACAGTTCGTATGTCGCACAGTTATTCGTCGAGTGATCCACAGGATTCGGCGCGAGTTCCGTGGGTCATCCACCTCGTAGTTTACCTGTCTCCTGGTCAAGCGGATCTTCGATATCTCCCATAACTGCCTCGAGCAGGTCTGTTACAGTCACTAGTCCAACGACGTCGCCGTCTTCGATCACGAGCGCGAGTTCCTGATTTTCCGCCTGGAACTGATCGATCGCGTCGCTGACGTCTACGTCGGGGGAGAGCGTCATCGGTGGCGCTGCCAGTTCGGCGAAGTCGATGTCGCCCTCCGCCAACTCCTCACGATGCCGAACCAGGATCGGCGTATAGATGATGCCCTGAAAGTCGGTTAGCTCCTCGCCGATCAGCGGGTAGCGAGTCTGCGGACGGTCTTCCATCTTTTTGAAGTTCTCTTCGGGATCGTCTTCGATAGACAGTACGACGAACTCCTCGGGGGGTACCATCAACTCCCTAATAGGCTGGTCACCGATCTGGAAGGCATTCATCACTTCCTCGCGACGTTCGTCCGAGAGGTTTCCTTCGTCAAGGACTGAGCCAAGCTGATTCCGAAGGTCGGCTCGGGACTTGATGACGTCCTGTTCGGTCTCGCGCCAAGCGCCTGTCATCTCGATACCGAATAGACCCAGCGTCTTTTTTGCGATCCAATCGCCGAACCAAATCGCCGGAGCGAGCACCTTGGCAAACCAGTACAGCGGCCGCGCTCCGTACTTACAGACCTGTTTCGACCGTTCGACGCCGAGGTATGTCGGTGTTTGTTCGCCATGAGTCAGATGGATCAGATTAATGAGCAAGAACCCAAGCATTGAGCCGGCGCCGACTGATGCGAGCACCGTATTTTCGAATAGTGGCTCGAATAACGCTGCTAAGCCTGGCTCTGCCACGATTCCCAGCGCGATACTCGTCCCGGAGATCCAGATCTGACACGAGGTGAGATAGAACTCAAGGTCCTCGGTCATCTCCCAGGCAAGTTCAAGTGAGGGGGTATCGAACTCCGACTTCGGATACTGCCGAGCGCGAGTGAGGCCGAACTCGGTCGCAACGAAAAACGCGTTCAATGCGATGAGAAGGATTCCGGCCAGTACTCGCCCGCTAATCTCGAGAGGTCCCATCACCATCTCATAACAGTGTAGGATACAAATGCATGGGGGAAAGACATGTCTGGTATTGGTTACAGTTCTTGGCTTTGTTTAGACGCGGGACGAGAGCGATTTTCTTTCACTAACGGCGTTGGGAATCACGTGGACAGTAGGGCTGCGTATGTATCACGTGACTGTATAGCTAACCTGAAACCTTATTGATAGAGTCGCCGTAGAACAATCCACCGTATGTACACCCTCCAAAGAAACGAATTCAGCCCAGTAAAGCGGAGGACAGCGGGCTAATGGCGATGGCGTTCACAGAGAAGGTCGATGCTGCGGAGCCAACGCACAAACTCGTTACCCGGAATCTACCCGATGTCAAAGATTGGGACGAGACTGGATGGGTGACCGTTGAGAACCAAGCTACGGGTATTTTGATGGACTACGGAACCGCTGTCCATCTGCAACTTGACCCCAAGCACAACCAGTTCGACACTGTCCGGAGCGAGCTAACACGAGTCGAAAGCTCAGAGCGTATCTTTGTCGGTTCTGGTCGAGAGTTCCGAGCATCGCTTCCGGAGAACCGTGCTCTCGTGGAGTCGCTGTTGGAGATTTCGAGTGACGATACTGATGCGTGGACTGACCGGACGTTCTACGTTGATGAATTTGCAATTCTTGCCGAGCAATCGTGGGTATATCGATCGGTGCCGCACGAACCACATATCCGGGAAATCAACGCATCGGAGCATGAGGGACTGATCGAGGAATTGGATGAAATGATGGCCCAACTGCGAGGTACAGCCGTGGTTCCGTTCGATGGGCTTGCCTCGTGGACGGTGGGCGGCATCAAGTATGAGTTGCGATGGGACTCTCTGTATCGCTCCTTCGAAGAGAACAGCGTTTCATACGACGTGGAGCGACTAGAGCAGGTCACTGCGCTATGTCCTGAGAACTGCTTGCGTCTTGATTGGCGGTCGAACTCCGAGGAATCATTTCTTCGTCGAACGATGTGGCGGATCCTCGATTCGGAGACTGCCGCTCCACCGACGCAAGTCGATATTCCCGCTGGAGAAGCGGGAGAAAAGGTATTTGCCGCATTCCGCCAACTGCATGACGATCTTGATTACGACTACGAGATTCAGCGCTCCTCCCGTTCCTAGCCACTACCCTATCCAACTCGCTCACGGCTGACGCCGTTCGCTCCTTGAGGGTCGCGTGAGATCAGAGGTCTCACGGACCATGCGAACGGCGGCGAAGCCGCCGTGAGCAGATGGGGCTTCCTGCTTCTACGACGTTGCTAGACTCAGTCTGATAGCCTGTCGAGAGAACCTCGACAAACGCGCTTTGCGGACACAGGTGTATCCACAGTGAGCGCAGTCTCCACAGGCGTTTCTTCGGAATGTCCGACCGTAGACAGCAAATGTCCCCTCTGCAGGTCGGGAAGCCCTGCCGTCGTCGGGCTACGACCGACTGCGTGAGAAACAAAGCCCCTTCTCCGTTTACGCGGGGAGAATGTCATCGATACATATTCGACGCGTGATGAACACAGGGAGAATGAGACGAGAGCTATTCAGATTCACTCAACACATGGTAACCGAAATCCCGCTACTCGTGCTGAAGTCGCCAGCTATTATCGATGCGGGCGGCCTCGAGGCAGTCGTCGAGTCGGCGACGGGCTGGCCCGGAATGGGCATTATTTTCATATACTCGTTTTTGATCGCCTTCGCGCTCCCTGGTCCGAGCGAGATCGTCCTGGTCGCACCGCTTGATCTTGGTCTCCCGTCGTGGGCGAACCTCTCGAGTATCATATTCGTGAGTGCGATCGGAAAGGCCGCCGGGAGCGTATTCGCGTTCCACATCGGTCAAGAAGTCAAACGGTCGGGACCGATCACACGCTGGTTACGACAATCGAGATGGGACGTCTTGGAGTGGTCGGAGAAACGATCCGTCCAGCTCGCACAGCAGTACGGCTATGGTGGACTCGCGATGGCCCTCTCCGTTCCGTTCTTTCCCGATACGATCTCGATCTACGCCTTTGCTGTCCTCGAGCAGAATTACGTTAGATTCGCGATAGCGACGTTTCTTGGAAGTCTCGGTCGACTCCTCGTTACCGTCGGGTTCTTCGGCAGTCTCTCGACGGTGTTTTGAGTTCATCGACCGTCTCGAGATACGACATGCGGCTCTGTTGAAGCCCGTTTTTCACACAGCAATTATCGTGGAATCACCACTCATTACACCTGCGAGTAGAACGCAAGTATCCGGACGAGCGAAGCGAGTACGGTTCATCGACAGCTCGGCCGTTGGCCTCGCTGTCGGGCTGGTACCAAAGATGTCTCCTCCTAACGATTTTAACAGAGTTCTACATGCACAACCCCGGCAACTACAATCCCGATCAGTTCGGCTGGCACCGCAAACCCGAAATCCCGTTCCAGACCTCGATCACTAGAACCGGAAGGATGCACTCGATTTTGAGCAGTGTCGCCGCGAGCTCGAGGAGATGCTGATGAACGTCCTCGAGTAGGCAGATCTCGATGTGACCGGCGGCGACGAGTATCACGAGGTCCTTCGCTCAATCGACCGATTGGTCGACGAGCGGAATGGTAAAGGAGAACGTCGAGCCTTCCCCGGGTTCTGATTCCACCCATATCTCGCCACCGTGTCGCTCGACGATCCTTTTACAGAGAGCCAGACCGATCCCTGTTCCGGAGTACTCTTGAGTATTGTGGAGCCGGTTGAACACTTCGAAGATCTGGTCCGTGTACGCCGGGTCCATCCCAATGCCATTGTCGGCGACTCTGAATCGGCACATCCCGTCATTTCGTGAGGCGCTAATCTCGATCCGCGGCTTCTCGTCGCCTCGATACTTGATAGCGTTTGAGACGAGGTTTTGGAACACCTGTTTGAGCTGGTTATCGTCAGCTTCCACTGTCGGCAGCTCCCCGACGGTGATGTCGGCATCGGCCTCTTCGATTTGGAGTTTGAGGTTCTCGAGGACATCGTCGACAACCGCCTCGGCAGCCGTGGGTCCAAGCGGCTCGGCATCAGTATCGAGCCGGGAGTACGCCAAGAGACCTCGGATCATCTCCTGCATTCGCTCCGAGCCATCGACGGCGTACTCGATGAATTCGTGAGCTTCATCGTCGAGTTCGTCGCTATAGCGGTCTTCGAGCAGATTGAGATAGCTTATGATCATTCGGAGGGGCTCCTGGAGGTCGTGCGATGCGACGTAGGCGAACTGTTCAAGCCGCTCGTTCGAGGACTGCAGCTGCTGTTCAAACGTTTTGCGGTCAGTTATGTCGCGTACCACGCCGATCATGTGTGTCGCCCCATCGCCGACGGTTACCGGCTGACCTGGGGCTTCGATCCACCGGACCTCACCATTTCGGACGATGCGGACCTCCTCGTGCTTTGGCTCGCCGGTTTCGAGAGACTCATCGATTGCTCGTTGGACCGCGTCTCGGTCCTCTGGATGGATTACGGCGGCGAAGTCTTCCCAGTTTTCGATGCTGGTGCCGAACAAGGGCTCCTCAGAGGGGTAGTACGATGTCCGATCGTTTTCGATGTCCCACTCCCACACCGCGCCCTCAGTATTAATTAGTGCGAACTCCATCCGTTCTTGAACGCGCTGGAGTTCGGACTCACGGTCTTTCAACTCGGTGTGTATCTCTCGAATTTCCCGGTTACGTTGTTCGAGATCGAACGCTCTCGTTTTCGATCTCGCTCCGGAAATTCCACCGACGAACGCCGGGACGATGACGAATCCCGTTATGATGAGAATCGTCTGGACGGGGTTGTCGATACTGGCGTTTGGAGAGAGATGATACAACGCGAGCAAACCGCTCAATAGTGCGATCGCGCTTAGTGACCAGGCGGTAACCGTTGGGTAGAATTTCGGGTTGATGGTCGTTCGTGGCAGCCAGTATCCACCGGCGAGGAGGATCATCCCTGGAATAAAGACGAAAAACGCGAGAAAGAGAGCGTTCGAAACGGGCGTGCCACTTGCGACTTCCGCATTGTACACTCCGATAGTCGAACTGACGTAGAGCCCACCGAGGACGAGAATGGCAGGTCTCCCGCCGAAGGTGTCTACAAGCGACTTCCAGCGGCTCATTATCGGCTTGATGAGTTGCAGGCTCTTATAATGGTGTTTATGTACCGAAGGTCCAGATACACGGAGATCCTTCGTCTGCGAACTACTGGCAGGTCATCGAGACGAACTCACGCACAGTCAACCCGTACCCGTTCTACCATCGTCTCGGCAGACCACTGTATTGATCGATAAATACGGTCGTGTGCAATCGATTAATCATGGCCCCTCGAGCACGGCGACCCGAATCGGAGAGCTACACACCAAGCGTTACCAGCGCCCCGATGTACAGAGCGAACGAAACGATCGCCGCCGTCGTTCGGACGTGATTCCACAGCGCCCACCGCGCACGAACCGCAGCCCAATCGTCCGGCGGCGACTCGACGGACCACGTCGCGATGTCGTCGTTCATCGGAAAGTGGACCATCACCGTCACGGCGATCGTTCCTATCAGATAGACGGTAACCCCCGCGAGAAACAACTGCCCGTACTGCGACGTCCAGTACCCGCGGAGAAGCACGATTGCCGCACCGACCACCGGAACCGCGATCGCACCGAAGAACGCGACGCCGAACGCCGGGTTTCGAACGGATTCGTTGATGGGGCGCATTACGGTGGTGTACGCGTCCGCCGAAAGCGTCTCGAGAGCGAGTACCACGCTCGCCGAGTAGGCGAAGAAGAACCCGGCCATAATTCCGCCGAGGATCGCCGATGTCGCGAACAGGAACATGACGAGGTCTCCGGGAAGGACGTTCGGACTCACGGTCTCAAGTTCCCCTGTTCGGATCGACGTTCCCCTCGACGGATGCCGCGCCGGCTCGGTCCCACTCGACGGTGATGAGACTGCGCGGGTTCGCGTTCGCCACGTCGTCTTTCGCAACGACCTCGAGGCTTCGGTTAGCTACAGTCGGCGTGAACAACGCCGCTACCATGAGACGGGCGACGTCCGCCCGCGGGATGGAACCGGTCATGTTGCCACCGCCTTCGGCGATGAGTACGTCGTGCGTCGCCGACTCGTCGGTCAGCCATCCGGGGCGGAATACGACGTGCTCGAGGCCCGACTCGCGGAGGGCTCGTTCGGCGCGCGCTTTTTCGCGTACCGTCCATCGGAGCACGACCGACCGGGCCCACAGTGGCATCCCCGGACGGGAGTCGCCGACGCCGATCGTACTCTGGAGGACGAACGTGCGAACGCCTTCCGCGGTCGCGGCCTCGACGAGGTTGATCACGCCCGTTCCGTCGACGACGCGCCCGGGACGAAGCAACCCCGTCGCCAGATTCGATCCCGCAGCGAACAGAACCGCATCGCAGTTCTCGACGGCTACCCGCGCGGCCGCCGGATCCAGCAAGTCGCCGACCATAACCTCGTCGGCTCCGTTTGTGACGAGCGACTCGTGATTTGCTGCCGAACGGGTCATCGCTCTGACGTGCAGCGACGTGTCGTCCAGTTTTCGGAGAAGTTCACTGCCGGTTCGACCGGTCGCCCCGGCAACCAGCACCGTCGACGTGTGTGGGTGGTTCATGGTTCTCACGTCTTCTACACCGACTGTGGTGATATAGTGTCGAGTTTCTTAAAAGAAAGTAACTATCTCGGCAGAAAGCAACCCGCCAGTTACCTTGAAGGCAGCTATTTGCCGCTGGTTGCCCTTGTTGACGTATGGTACTGCCCGAACCGGATGAACCACCCTTGTCACAGACCGACGAGTCAGTGCCGTCCTCGCGAGCAGACGATCCCCGGGTCGTGGTCGAGGAGTACCAGTATCTACTCGACGACGTCCCATACATCGACGACACCCCGAAGGAGTTAAACGAGACGGTAGGAGACCTCCTCGACCTCATGACCAACGCGCACGCACTGGCGGTTTTCTACCACCTCTTCTGCGAGAAGCGGCCCCTGCGGTTCTCCGAACTCGAGGGCGCCATCGATGTCACGCCGAAAGTACTCTCCCAACGGCTGGCGGAGCTCACCGACGCCGGTCTCGTCTCTCGACGATCGTACGACGAGATTCCGCCGCGCGTCGAGTACGAACCCACGACGAAGGCACGAGAGCTAGATCCTGCGTTCCAGTTCCTCTACGCGTGGGCAGCACGCTACGGGTCCGAGCGAAGAACTGACTGACCGGATCTCATTTAGGAATTTACGATCTGTCTCGGCCGAACCATTCAGAGTGAAGACTACACCTGCGTATCTTCCGTAGAGAGTACACCTCCTAGAGGACTTCCCGTCACGATAGACCGAAACTACCAAAACATATTACTGTCCTTCATGATATCATTCCGCATGAGCGGAAGTAGCGGACCAGTCATTCCCCTCGACGAATCGAGTAAGGGTGCGGATAGTCCCTGGATAATCGTTATACTACTTCTCCTATTTCTCGGGTTGCTAGTCCTGTTTTACCTCACATGATTCGTGTTAGAAGCGAGATCCTGGAGGATTACTCAGCTATACACTTTTGAACAGATAGCTCTCACCGCGCTGGACTCATCCTCTGTACTGATCGGGTTCGGTCGAGATTGTGGACGAGGCACGCACGAGCGAGTTTACGAAACTGCTTCCATCAGCGCCGTGACCGAACGAACGCACCGTATTTTCGCTCGAGTCGAGAGTTCACCGTCTCACTCCGGTTTCGTTGGGCGTAGAGGTCGGTATCCAGCCGAGCGCTCCACGCGTTCTGCAGTGAGGAGAACGCACGGTGTTTGACGAGTGGACGCATATCGTTCTCGCGGGCCGTTGCTCGAATCTGCTGATCGCCGTATCCCTTGTTACCTCGTCGCTTCGATTCGTCGCTCGAGATCGGTATCGATCTTGGCGGTCGCGATACGATCGCCGCTCCTTGGGAGCGTTTCACTCGGATCCGCCCGCGTCCTCACCGAGTCGCTCGCCGCAGTTCGGACAGCGATCGTAGCGGAGTTCGAGGCTCGCCCGATGGACGTCCTTCATCGCCGCTTCGATCCGTTCTTCCGCGTTCAGTTCGCTCTCGTAGGAGAGGGAGGCTCCTTCGACTTCGATCAGAAACCGCGCTACCTCCGTCGCCTCGTAGGCGATGTCGTCGAGTTCGTCGGCCGTGAAGAAATCGGAGTAAGCGCCGTAGAGGAACGTCGCACCCGATTTTCGAACCTTCTCCTCGAAGGATTTGCGCGACTGGTAGACGGCTTGGCGCGTGTACTGGTCGTCCATGAAGGGAACGAGGTCGGGGAGGTTCTCCCCGATGATCGTCATCTCAATACCCGTTCCGGTCCGAAAGTCGGCACAGAGGCGAGCGATCGCCCACTCGCGGGCCGTGAAGGCGACGCGATCGCGAAGGAACTCGCTGACGCGGTCGTATTCGGCGCTCTCGAGTCGCCTGAAGCGGTAGTGCTCGGATGCGTTGCTCCGGGAGGATGGTTGCGTATCTTCGGGCATGGTTTGTCCTGCGGTTGCCCGCATCACGTTCAGGGGCCGAACGAGAATAACGCTGTCCATCGGGCCGAACTCGTGTGATCCGGCTCGCTTTTTGTCGATTAGTCGGACGGCATTCAGCGACGATCGGAACCGGCGACTTCCCATCCGCTCGCCCCAGAATCGTCCCATTTCACTTTCACCACGCTACGCGAGCCCTTTTTACCGGTCGTCCCCTCCCCGTCACATGGTCCTAGTGAAAAGTAGAACGGGACTCAGAGGGACGAGAGCCGAGACGAGCGCAAAATCGCGACCGGAGCGAGGTGATCGGAGATGACGGGTCGTTCGCCGTCCAACGACGTCGTGATCGAACCCAACCGCTCCCGGCTGGAGAACGGTCAGACGCTCGAGCGTGTGACGTTCCGGGCCACCGACGAGCAACTCGCTGCCCTCGAGTCGCTCGTCGACGACGACGTCTACTACACCCGGAGCGAAGCGCTTCGGGCCGGGGTTCAACAGCTACTCGAGCGACACCGTCAGGACGACGCCGACCAGGTGAACAAGTAGTCTGGCCATCCGCGAGAGACGAGTAATCCACCGGATAAATGGTATAAGCGCTGCCGTGAGTGCTCGATCGAACTAGATACGGCCGCCGAAATAGAAAGGTAATTTGCGTCGTTGATCAGCGACCGACGATAGTAACTTCGTCGGTTCCCGAAAGACCGTGTTCACCGGCTTCGTCACGCTCCCAGAGGAGTTTCCCCTCAGAATCCTCGGAATCGAATCCTGTCTCCTCCACCGGGAAATGAAGCACGAGGTCCGTAGTACCGTCTCCGTTCACATCCTCTCTGTGGCCGTCGTGGGACGGACGTGCTCCACCGCCATCCTCCACGGTATCCGGAGCGCCAAAGCGATACCGGACTCCTTCAGTCGTCGGATCAAAGTCTTCAGTCTGGTGGACTGCGACAGGGATTACACCGCGGCTACTCGGATTCACCGGGTTCTTATCGCATCCAGGTTTGATATCGATGTCCAGTTCCGCCGGAAAATGGGCGGCTACTGTTCCGCTCCCGATAGAAATAGCACCGATTCCTGCGACCGTCCCACCGCTGGCTTTGAGAAATGTTCGGCGGTCGATACGATTCGGTCCGCAGTCGCTAGTTCCAGTCATGCTGTATCAATGGGCCGATAGCGGGAGCCCACAGGTCAGTATATTCGAAGAGACAATTCTATTTCTTATGGTGTGGTTGTCGAAATAACTGTCCAGATTAGTTTAACGATAGCGATTCCTCGAGATACGCTATCCTCAGGAGATACATATTTTGACAGTCCAACACACGTTCCTTGAGAGATACTGGTCTACTATCTCGCCATTGACGACGCCGACTCTGTTGAAACCCTAAGGCAGTGACTGGTTCAAAACCCTCTGCGGTAAGTATAGGTGGTCTATTCAGCAGGGAGACCTCGTAAACATGACTACCTAGTAGAGTATACTTCAGCCCAGAGATAAACGATTCCGAGCACTGAGTAGAATATACCTAATCCGACAGGTATCCTTTCACTTTGCATCATAAAAAGAGAGGCCTGCAATAGTCCTATTCCCACCATTGATACCCCAATAATTATTTGAACTGTCTATATGCCATATTATATATTTGAGAGCGTTCGTCCAAATATCTTCTGTCTGTAACATCGAACCCGAGAATGTGGTGTGGTTGGCGCGCGTTCTATATGCACGTGTAGTATTCGCGTGTTTCACGCTAAAACACGTGAAAAAATAAGATTTCAACAGAACCACTACGCCAGAGATCGTGATACAAGAGTATATGCAGCTCTTCTCGGTTTTTTCGTTATCAGACCCGTCTCAGGTATCATCCGCTGTCTCAGTCGAAATCTCGAGGACGATCTGCTCGTCATCGGCAGGTTCGTGTTCGGTTGGATCGATTTCTTCCCCGTCGAGGATAAACGAGATTTCCGTTCCCGATTCGTTCGCATCGTACTCTGTTCCCTCGATCGTTACCACAGGTGATCCAGAGACTGTTTCGTATTCGAACGACGGAAGCAGGCTGATCCCTTCTGCAACCGTCACGGGTTCTTCACCCTCCATATACCAGCGGCCGTCCGAGTCGTGAAGGTGGAAATCGATGGACTCGTTGTCGACATTTTCGGACTGGAACTGTGGTTTCGTCTCGATCGATTCACCGTTTACCGTAATTGTGATTTCCCCGCGCCTGTCGATTCCTTCCGATGATCCGAAGAGTCCGTTATTTGAGAGACAACCGCTCAGGGAGAGCGTTCCACCGATCACACCGGCTCTCAAAAGTACCGTTCGTCGTCGCATATGCTGACAAAGTTAGTCCAGCGGTATCCATCCTTCGACAATGCAATTACCCATACGAAGAACATTGGCATCCCCCTCCGCCTAAAGGCGGAGGTATCCCACGGCACCGCACCGCTAAGTAATCGCATCAGGTGAACTGCTTTTCGTGAAGTGTTTGCGGGACTTCGCCGAAAAATCCCTCTGAAACGTACTGGAGAGCAGATTTGATCGCCTCTTCGGATCGAACTCCGGGCTCTGTCTCGTCGCCTTCCTCGATGACTGTCAGGGGGCCACATGGGCGGATCGAAAGGCCTGGTGTAGTCGAGGACCCCGCTGACGACCTCACGGACGCTGTGAGCGAGTGAGACGCACCGCATCTCTTCCAGCAACTTTCCGGAAGCGACTCTCAGTTATCACATGTCGCTTGTACGACCGCTCTCTCGATTACCGATCTTGCGATGACTGCACAAAAGGATGGGGGTGCGACAGTTCAGAGAGCTAACCGAGATACTGTGAGACCCACTCCTGCCGGTCTTCAATCGCTTGTTCTCCGTCGTCTGTGATCGCGTAATAGTTCGTCCGCCTATCGAGTTGTCCCTTTTCGACCAAGTCTTTGTTGACGATGGTGTCGAGATTCGGGTACAGTCGTCCATGATTGATCTCGGTACTGTAGTACTGCTCAATCTCTTCTTTGACATCCTGTCCGGATGGTTGGTCGGCGCCAGCGATCACGAATAGCAGGTCTCGTTGAAACCCTGTGAGGTCGTCCATAGTTGAGACAGTTCGATTATTTCGGGGATTGTAATTTCACCCGTACACGATCGTATGCCGACGCAACTAGCTCTCTCTTTATTACAGATCAGGAATCAACCGGCCCCGTTGAAACTCGCCATGGGTGAGAGGGGGCTTCCGTGACGGTACGTACAGGACTATACGTTAGTAGCTATCCGACGGAACGGGCGAACAACCCGACGCGGAACCCAGATAAGGAATTTGACGACGGGAGTTAATCGACCCCACCGGGAGGGTTCCACACGGTATCGATTCCCCTCCTGTTCAACACGGCCTTTGCTTTCCAGAAACTCGAGGACACTTTCGACGCGCGATTCGGTGAGATCAAGATCGGTAGCAAGCTCTGGGACTGTCTGCGGCTCAGGGGCGTCTCTAAGGCCCTGATACACGACGTTCAACGTTTGCATTCGGAGCATCATTTCCCCCATCTGGTCCTCTTCGAGGGCGGATACGTACTCGTGTGTCGTCCGAGATGGTCCGTACCGAATGGTCGTCACACCATCGAAGACGAACCAGAGACCGACGAGGGCAAAGAGACTACCTCCCCACGGAGTCGGGTGAATGACCACAAAAGCGACTCCGACAACGAAGATAGCTGCCCCATAGGCGAGCCAGTTTGCTCCCTCAGGAAGGCCATAGATCTCATCTACGAGATCGTGTGCCATCACTGCACCAAAGATAACCGTTATCGGAACAATTGTTCGCAGCGTCATCTCGGTAAAAACCACAAGTACGGCGAGTACGCCGACTGTGCCGACAACGGTTCGGAGGGGCTTGTTCTCCCGGAATAACGTGACGGGATGTTCCATACTTACTTGAAATAACAGAACGAACGCGCATATCTGTTTTGTGAATTTATGTTAGTAAGTATATGTGGGATATAATCATTTCTCTATGAACGATGGCGAACTCGTCGAGGTTCGGATAGAGTCGCTCGTGATGCATCTCTTTCTCGTAGTACTCCTCGAGTTAGTCCTTGATCGTGAGTCCGTCTGGTTCGTCTTACTCGATAATCGTATATAGCGAGATTCGCTGGAAACCAGTCAAATCGCACGTATCGGGTTCTCTGTGTATCGACGAATAAGGATTCCAAGAACAGACGAAAGAAAGGGAATCAAATTATTGGCGTACTGACCACACAATGCGAATCAATAGTGGCCAAGAATCCCTTTGCGACGCGCACGGCGCTGTGACCACCAGAATACGTAGTATCCTACGCCTACATATGCAACCGCAGTGGCGACCAAGATGAGGAGTTCCACCGCGGGAAGCTCCCAAACTAAAATCCCATCTTCCATTGTTTGCCGGAGGAGATAACTACCCTGTGCGAGAGGGAGCGCCTTGAGCAAACTATACGAGCCAACCGGGACAGCAATAAACCCGACAATCAGGAAGTTAACCAGACTCAACAAGTCCTCGATCCTCTTGTACAGAAGCGCAAGCCCCGCAAACAAAAACCCAATTCCGAGAGCAGAGGCGAGCGTTAGCATTCCAAGTGAGAGGACAGTCACGATATCTATCTGTAATGTCTGGCCAGAGGTCACTAACATAAGCAGTAGCATGACGACGCCCCAGCCGAAATTAATAATTGTTCCGACAACTGCTTTGACTACCATGATGGTTCGAATGCCAAAAGGTGTCATATACAACTGTTCTAACGTGCCCCACTGAGCTTCTGCTGAAACTGAATATGCGAGATAGCCAAAGGACAGGGATGACATGGTCCAGAGAAAGAAACCCACAATAATCCCATCAAGTGACTCTGTAAGAGCCGGCCCTGCTACCGCCTGTCCACCAAAGAATATCAGTAGAAAGAACAGATAGGTCAGCAGTAGATTTGAGAAAGTGTTAACTGGATATCGGATCATAAGGATGATCTCCTTACGCGCGATCGCACGAACCAACGTTGGCAACGAACTCATTGCTGGCCCCCGTTTTGGTTTTCCGTCAGCGATGTCTTATTCGTCATTTCAAGGAAGATATTTTCGAGATCGGGTTCAAGCGAACGAATTGAGACAAGTTCGATATCTTCTTGCTGCAACTCGTTCACGAAGTTATAGAAGTCATCCCCCGACGAAGGTAGCACCTCGAATTGAACTTTCCCGCCAATTTTGCACCAGCTCTTTGTACTGTATCTTTTTCCGAGACGATCTTTCAACGGTTCCGAGACGGGAGGCTCAACAGTGATTTGGTACATTTGAGTTTGGAAGACCTCGACGAGATTTTCGATACGATTATCCGCAATGACGTGACCCTCGTGAAGGATAATGATACGATCACAGACCGCTTCTACCATATCCATATTGTGACTACTAAGCAGAATTGTCATCGACTCTTCTTCGGCTAAGTGCCGTATCTCCTGTTGAAGGTCAAGTGACGTTTCGACATCAAGCCCAAGTGTTGGTTCGTCGAGAAAAACAACACCCGTCTGTCGTGCTAAGGTACAGATCAGGGAGACCTTTTGTTTCATTCCTCTTGACAAATCTCTGATCGGGACATTTGCCTTCTCCTTAAGCCCGTATCTTTCTATGAGCGCCTCATGGTGGCTTCGCACATTCTTCGGATCGATTCCGTTGAGACTCGCAAAGAAGTCAAGATTCTCACGGACTGTCAGTCTCCAGTACGTGTTCCGTGCCCCTTCGAGCATCGCACCCACGTCCTGATAGACCTCGTGTGTTTCTGCCAACACATCTGAGCCTGCGATTTGGATTTCCCCAGATGTCGGCGTTACCAGCCCGAGCATCATTTTTATTGTTGACGTCTTCCCGGCACCATTTTGACCTAAGATTCCAACAACGGTGCCAGAATTAATGTCAAAACTGATATCATCTACCGCTTGAACACTATTTTCTCCCCGTCCATAGGACTTCGTCAGGTCCCGAACAGAGATGATTGGATCTACGGCCGTCTCTGGAGAACGATCTGGACTCATCGGCAAGTCTCGCTGGGTTGAATTCGGTTTTTCTCGAGTTCGATTCCACTAATTAACGCTATTGAACCGTCGTCTAACTCACAGGTAGTAGACCATATGGAGACGGTCTGCTTGGGATGCGTACGGTGTTTGTCGGCTGATGACATCTATTGAATATGTTCTCATCATGTTTGTTGTTACTACACAAAGTGCAGCATAACGGGCATGTAGCTGGCGCTCCCACTACACTGCGTGTTCTACGCAGAGCAGTACGAACGAAAAAAAGTCCAGTTCCAGCTACAACGATACCATTTGATAGACAAAAACGGGGATAGATCTTATATCTTTTGTTGATCGCTACCTGGTTCAGCACGAGGAACGTGACGGTTATTTGCAAATCCGACTATCGCTCTATTACCTGCTCGACCTGTACTGATCATCACATCGATGTGTTCTGTTCTCATTAGCGATGTCGAAGGTATAGATCGAATATTGGATCGCTAGGAACGACCGGCTACCGAAGAGAATCGTCGTCGATAGTAACGGATTCTTCGTCGACGACAGCGAACTCGGCGGCCACGAGATTACCCACCGGGTCGAATATCTCGGACTCGTCGCGCATTACGTAGAGTTCTCCCTGTTCCATTTCTGCTTCCTCTTGTGGGAAGAAGAGAAACCGATTGTTCGTGCCGAAGTATTCAGCATGGACGGTATTGTAATCCGTAAACAGGCCGCTTTGCTCGATATCCTGTGGAACCCAGCCCTGCGGTCCCGAAGTGATCTCGAACGGCGCACCCGAGAAGAAGTTATCAGGACGGACGGCAGCTTCACCGCCGCTATCATCCAGAATCTCGAAGTCCTCCACAGTCTCCAGATCGAAGGGGAGATCTTCTTCAGTGAGCGGTCGGTACTGAACGCGGACGAGATCGGAAATTGCTAACTCGTCTTCGGTCGGCGACGATAACCGGTCGTCGAACACGTACTGCTCTCCTTCTTCGATCTGTGCATCTGGGGGCACGAAGAGATACCCCTCCTCGTTCGTGTTGAAGTGTTCGATGACACGTACGCTGTGGTTCTGCAGGACGTCTGGGTTGTCCACAACGGGGGCATCCTGCAGTGCTGGCGAGACGACGCGGAAGACCGCGCCCGAAAAGTACGTTTCGCCGGTCGTGATCGCCTCTTGAAACTGTCCGTCACCGCCATCGCCGTCGCTTTCGGTCGGCGTTTCCTGTGCTCCCACACTCCCGGTTACACCGAGTCCCAGTGCGGCCGAGGTGACCGACCCTGCTTTCACGAACCACCGTCGTGATTTCTGGCTTCGGTGATCAGTCATGGTAAATCGGTGTCCTTCTCGGACAGTCGGGCGTTCACTCCTTCTTCGGATAATCCTCATGCTGGCTTTTGCAGCCGTTGGCAGTACCATCGATCGTCATCACAAGAGTCTTGAGAGTTAATTATTGGAAGTAGACCGAAATCGTCGCCCGAAGAATCTGACGAATTCACTGACGTAGCCAATCCCCCAGATTGCGACGATCACTGCGCCAACTGCGTTGAACACGAAGTCGGTAACGATATCGTCGATTCCATAGACAGTGACCACCTCCCCGCCGAGGGCGAACTCCAGTACTTCCCAGACGACGCCGATCGCGAGGACGAAGATCACAATAAACACGGATCGAAACGTCGCCGGAACGTTCATCTCGTTGGAGTGGAGTTCGAACGCCCGGAAGGCCGCATACCCCAGCCCCGCGATGACTGACGCTGAGACGGTGTGTGCGATTTCGTCGTACCATTGATACTGTTCATAGAGCCATAACGATCCCATCGTATGGAGGATCACGGCGGCAGTGATCCAGAGAACGAGCCCGGCGTCCATCGAGTATCCGTACTCCCAGCGCAACCATGCCGGCAGAAGTGTTATTCCGAGAGCCAATCCTGCCCTTCCGGAAATCCCGAACTGAAACGTCGCTATTCCATATCCGAGGAGCGCAACGAGCACGAGTTGCAGGCCCCGAACGATACGGAGCTCCTGAGAATCCGTCAGTCCCAGCGTGTCTCCGAGCGTCATGGTGGTTCCGATCCGTTCGTGGCCCGAGCGAGGGCACCGGCCGGCTCGAATCGGCTGGCGTACCACTGGAAGAGCCCCCCGAGTGCGAGTCCTACGACGGTGACAACGACGAAGTCCCACTGAAGTTCGGCCTGCGAACGCAGGTACTCAGTCCCCAGCCACTGATCCGAGTAGAACTGCGCGACGGTCCAGAGCGCCTGTAGCGCCATTGTCATCATCATCGCGAAGCCGACGGCGAACCGACGACTCAATTCGACCGTCGTGAATGTCTCGAGTTCGATGACGACGATGAGCGCGAGCGTTGCAACGGCGAGATACACTGCAGTCTCGAACGGAAACCCGGTCGTGCCGGCACCGACAGAGAACGTAGCAACCGCCAGGAGCGGCCAGGAAACAATTGCTGTCCAATCACGGGACCTCAACGCCGGCGCTGATACTGTAGCTACGATGATCAGTTCGAACCCGCCCCAGAGCAAAGCGCCTGCGAAAAAACTCTCGATGGCAGCCAGCGCCACGATGCCTGTCAACGACCATCCGATAATGGCGTTCGTCCGCTCGTCGCGGACGAGTTCCTTGAGCGTCACAGAGTGCCATTGGATTCGAGAACACTAAAACCCGCAACCGAATTTGGGGCTGTTCAAAGGGGTGGAAGTGCGTAACCAACAAACCGATGGGGCTCTCGTCAAGAGGTTCGTTCTCGGTTTCTGAGAAGAACGAACCCACTGATGAGGTACACATTCAGAGGGAACGGGAACCCGAAGTAAAAATAACGGACGCATTGAATGGCCTCATCCGTCTCAAGGATATGGACTCCGTTGTCGATGCCTGCATGGCGATACGAGGCTGAAATAACGTGCTTGAGGACCCGTCTTCTTTTTACCGTCGGGACTGGCGCTGGTAACGATAATTTTCGTTCGCCACTCCTCAACTTTAGTCCAGTACTCCTCGAGTGCCGCGCCGACTACTGCTCGAAGGAGCACTGATTGTTTTGCACATGGATTACTCGCTTCTGCGACGATCACGCGAGGATTACAGTCTTCTCTTTCGAAACAGACATTCTTCTGGTTCGTGCCCGTGTGGTTGACCATGGCCGTTTTCGACAGATGGGACGGCAAACGTCTCCTCTGGATTGGATTCGGGTTGATCATTACAGCACTGATTGGAATTGCCCTTTTCAGATACGTGGGAACATTATTCTTCGCGATATTCGTCTACTACGCGACGCGTCCACTGTATCGCCAACTCGATCGCGTCATCGACCACCCGAACGTGACGGCAACGGTCACGATACTATTCGTTGTCGTCCCCATGGCTGGCGTCGTCGCCTACGCGGGCGTCGTCGCACTACAGGAACTGGATCAATTTCTCGCCTCGAGTGAGCTCGAGGCGTATCGATCGGTCCTCCAACCGTATTTGCGATTGATCAAGGAGGGCAACGTCGACAGACTCCGGGACGCACTCACGGCCGGCTCCGGCGGCTCGATCGCGGGCGTCGCTCTTCAGGGTGTGCCGAGAACCCTGGGACGACTGCAGTCGGTCGCCGGATTCGTCTTCTCGATCCTTGCTCGATTTTTTCTCATGCTCACTTTTCTCTTCTACCTCTTGCGTGACGATCAGAAGTTACGACGGTGGTTTTACGACAGCATCGACCACGACGACGAGATCGTCTCCTATATCGAATCGGTCGATGACGACCTTGAGACGGTTTTTCTCAGTAATCTCGCAGTCATTGTGGTCGCAGCCGTGACCGCTGCCACAACGTACATCGGTCTCAACTACCTCGCATCGGGTGGGACCGTCGTTGCGACGCCGGTATTACTCTCGCTGCTCATCGGAATCGGGACACTGATACCGGCCGTCGGAATGAAAATCGTCTACATCCCGTACGGATTGGTTCTGTTTGGACTCGCAGTGACGACGTCGACGCCGTTTTGGCACCCGATCGCGTTCTTCGTTCTCACGTTTGTCGTCATCGACACGATCCCCGATTTCTTCGCGCGGTCGTACCTGTCGGCGCGAAGCGGCGTCCACATGGGACTAGTTCTCCTCGGATACTTCCTCGGAACTCTCGCTTTCGGCTGGTACGGACTCTTCCTTGGCCCGATCGTCGTCGTCCTCGCGGTCCATTTCGCGCACATGATCTTCCCCACACTCGGTAGTGATATCCGTGGAGAGTGACCGTGACTGACGGTACGCCCCTGTACCACCGGTTCTGTTAGTCGTAACGTGGGTTCGGTCACTTTTCCGAGCATTGCTTCGCAGATGTCGCCCAAACTCTCTGTGGAGCGCCGGCAAAAAGGCAGGGAGCAACCCGTGAGGCAAACCAGACCCTTTCGGTCATCCTCGGGTCTAGAAAGCGTATGCAACAGAACTCCCCACTGTCTCGAGCTATCTCTGAAAATCGAACTTGTAGCGCGGTATGAGAATCTTAAGGCGGAAATCACCAGAATGAATACTATAAGTGGTGTTGATGAATGCCTGGACCTTGGGATGTCGGTTAGCCCATCACGATTTGGAACACGACAAATCCAGTGACGAAGAAGAGGAGTATGCCGATGAGCGCATGCAGCGATGGATGCGTATCAAGGTTGGCCAGCAACAGGTAGTGTGCCCCAGTAGCCAGAACAATCGAGATGAGAACGGCGAGGCCGATCTTTCCCCATTCTGCGTCTTCGTCCGTCGTTGATTCTGTGGGTACTGCTCCGCTGGTGGTGTCAGCTGACATGGTCAGTCCTCCACCTGACCGGCGAGTTTTTCGAGGGTGCCTTCCCAGGCTTCTGCAACCCCGTATTCCTCGGCGACATCCTTGGAGATACCGTCTAAGCGGAGGGTGACTTCGGTCCCGTCAGCGACCGTATCCAACGTCACCGTTACCGTACTGTGGTCATCACCCTCCCCGGTGTCCTCGGTCCAGACGATCTTCTCGTCGGGTTTCAGCTCCTGGTAGGTGCCCTGGAACGTGTGGGAGTATTGTTCCATCTCTTCGGTCTCTGCATTGTTCTCGACTCGGAAGGACCCGCCCTCTTCGGACTCGACCTCCTGAACGTCAGCGCGGAATCCGTCTGGGGGAGCCCACACCGCGATGTCCTCGGGAGTGAGGAACGCTTCGTAAACGCGCTCGGATGGCGCTTCGATCACGCGACTCATGGTTATACTCCGCTCTTCGTCCGCCGTGTTCTCTGTCATTGCTGCATCGTCTCCGTTGGGGTCGTCTGTCATTGGTCTTCGTTCTCCAGATGGTTGGCCAGCGCATCTAACCGGTCCTCCCAGAAGACGCGGTACTGGGTCAGCCACCCGAATGCCGCGGAAAGCGGTACGGCGTCGAGGTGGCAGCGGCGAACGAGACCGTCCTTCTCGACGTCGATTAACCCAGCGTCCTCCAGCACGCGCAGATGCTTGGATACGGCCGGCAGGGAAACGTCGTGGGGTTCGGCCAGGTCGCCCACACTCTCCGGGCCGTCGGTCAACTGTTCGAGGATCGATCGACGTATCGGGTGAGAGAGCGCCTGGAAGACTGCATCGAGGTCCAAGTCGTCCGGCTTCCGTTCAACCATCCTGTTTAGTATACGCTCTCCCACTATTTAACTCTCTAGTTAAATAGCCGTTCGAAGCGTTGTGACGCCCAGATCCCATGTCCACATAGGAGGAACCCGGCTTGCCGCTCTCCCGAGAATCGGGGAATATTGATAAGCCAATACCACGTCTTGGTAAGCGATTATGAGTGTGTCCGACCCACTTACGACCCAGCGGGTCTCCGAACTCGTGATGGCGAACCGGGCGATCAGAGCATCCTACTACAGTAAAGACCACGACGATGGGGTTCGTTTCACGGATCTGGAACGGGGACTCCAATGGGGTGTCGACGCCGTTCCAGCCTTGTTGGGTCTTTTCCGGGTTGAGCAGGACCCCCGAGACGACCATTCCGACGGCTGGGTGGGCTTTGCTCGCCACTGGCGGGGAGGGACGTTGCGGCTGGACTTCGATCTGTTTTCCGGATCCGAAGAGTCAGACCCGGTCTTGGTCGTGACTTCGATATCGGGCCGAGAGGGGGAGGAAACCATCGTAGACGATGATTTTGGGGAAATCGAGCTGTCGGACCAGGTTCCGACGGAAGAAGAATGGGAGGAACGGAGCCGACGGTACCAGGCGGCACGGAGGAAAGATGATACCGACGGATCGACAGCGGTGGAGGCGCACATCACAGCGCTGCCGGGATGGAAACGCGAGGTTGCGACGCAATTCGACGAGATCATTCGAGACGAAGTGCCGCAGGTGCGCCGTGCCGTGAAGTATCACCAACCGTTCTACGGCGTCGAGGACCAGGGATGGTTCGCGTCGTTCAGTGCGTTCTCGAAACACGTGAAATTGGCGTTCGTGTGCGAATCGTACCTTGAGCCAAAGCCGCCCAGTGGGACGGGTCCGGATAGACAAGCCCTGGATCTGAAGAAGACGGACACGCTGGACGAGGAGCAGGTCGCTTCCTGGGTGCGGCAAGCCGCCGACGATCCGGGGATGGGCTGGTGAGGAAACCCGCCCTTGTACGATGGCCGTGCAACTAATCCACGGGCGTGCGTGATCAACTACTGATTCCTTTCAGATCGGAACTGCTGTCTGTGAAGCGGACCGGACTCGAGAGTCACGGCGAACGGTTCTTGAAAATTCATGTCAATAGAATCCAAAATTTGTCCAGTAGATGACTGTATCTCGACAGCATATTTATATAATCAATATAGAAACAACCGTAACTTTTAATCATTTGTGAATGTATTTTGTATTCGGATATGCCAAGAAAATTCAGCAGGCGGTCGGTCGTTAAATCACTCGGAATTGCCGCGACAGGAATCACCGGAACCGTAGCACTGAGCGGTTCGGCGAGCGCGTTTAGCGACGGTGAGCAAGTCGAAGTTACCGCAAGCGCACTGAACACACGGGAACAGCCCGGCACCGACTCGCCCGTCGTCGCCACGCTAAACAACGGCGAGGTCGGCGAGATCATGAACGGGCCGACCGATAAAGACGGCTACAGATGGTGGGGCGTCCACTGGCTCGACCGAAACGTATGGGGCTGGTCGGTCGAGCAGTATCTCCAGTCCACGTCCGGCGGCGGTTCGGACTTCGACTGGCCGATTACGGGGTATATCACGTCGCCGTACGGCGCTCGCCCTGGCCACTACGCGGTGGACTTCGGCGCGAACGGCAACATCGGCGAGCCGATTTACGCGGCCCACGACGGCGTCGTGGACATCCGAAGCTACGAATCGGGTGGCTGCGGTAACTACCTGAAACTCGGCCACGGAAATGGCTACCAGACGATGTACTGCCACCTGAACAGCTTCGACGTGGTACAGGGTGAGAGCGTCACGCGCGGCCAGAAAATCGGCGGCATGGGTGACACCGGCAACTCGACCGGTCCTCACCTGCACTTCACTATCGAACGGAACGGCAACCACCTCTCGATTCCAGGAGCCGACGGCGAAACCGTCACGGCAGGAACCAGAATTCCGAAAGACTACTCCGGCATCTGAACTCGCGGTCTGCCGCAATGACATCCCCCTCGCCGTTTATGCTGGTTCCTCGCGCTAGGAGTCTCGGCTACGCCGAGTCGGTTCGAGAGAGCAAACTCTCTCGTCATCACGAGACGGCTTCGTCGTCTCGAACGATCACGGAGGCGACTTGCGGGTTCGTGTGCTCCTCGTTGTCTATCGATACAATCCATTCGTTCCCGACGTTTCGTAGGCGTTCACGCACGCCTGTCAGGCGTTCCATCGTGATACGTCGGATGAGTTGTTGCGTCGAGTAGAACGGTTACTCATTCGTTCGGGCTGGCACACCGGTCGATCAGTGCCCGAGACGCCCGTGGCCTTTTCGTCACCGAGAACCTACGAATTGTATGCCCGTTGAGACTGACGCCGACGTTCGAAAGATTCTCGAGAAGGACGTGATCGCTGTCGTCGGATGCTCGTCGACGCCCGGAAAGGACGCCCACGAGATTCCGCGGTACCTCCAGACCCAGGGCTACGAAATCGTCCCGGTCAACCCTAACGCCGAGGAAGTTCTCGGACGACCTGCCTACGACTCGCTCTCGGACGTAGAAGAAACGGTCGAAATTGTCGACGTCTTCCGTCCGAGCGCCGAAGTCGCAGGGATCGTCGACGAAGCTCTTGCACGCGACGACGTCGAAGTCGTTTGGCTGCAACTCGGCGTTCACGACGACGAAGCCGTTGCTCGAGCGGAAGCAGCCGGAGTCAGCGTCATTCAGGACCGATGTATGAAACCCGAACACCGACGACTGATCGCGTCCCCGTCGTGATGAGATGCCGTCCTTCAAGATTTAGGATGTCGGTGTTCGGTCGTCGTCGGGCACTTCGATGGCATCCCGACCACACAGTGTACGGCACAGTCAGTTCGACTGTGTAATCTCCCTACGTTCGAGACGATCGACGGTATCGTCCGTGGGATATTCTTAAGCGACTCGGTACTGTAGAATCCTCTTAGAAAGTCGAAATGACCGACATCACCGATCCACGACCGCCGCTTCCGGAGTGGATTCTGGACGCCTACGATGTCCTGTGTACTCACAGCCACAGCTCGGATGATCATACCGATTTGCAGTCGATCCCTCGAGCGCAGGCCCTCGAGATTCTTCGTACGAGCGATGACCTGGCCCTCGAACCGGAGGACGCGGACTACGTACTCACTCGGTTGCTCGAGCGAGGCTACTTCTACGAAGTCGGCGACGAACTCCGCGTGACGACGCCGGAAACGTGACTCACCGCCGGACGCAAACCAGTTTGAAAATACGGCGTCGATGGGCTTACTCGCGTTAAGAACTGGGTGACTCTGTCGAAATCCTATTAGTTAGACACTATCTGTGGTGAAACAGTCGTTAGGTAGGCGTGCGAACTGAACACCAATGCGTTTATCAGATGTCCTGAAGTTAATCGCGTCGTGCTGGATACCTGGCGCAGGCCTTGTTTAGACGCAGCAGAAACCGGCTCTACCGCGTCGTTCTCAATGTGTAAATCCGTACCGTGAAGTGCTCTCTACCGCGTTCTACTCAGCCGAAATGACTCCTGATCCGCCCATTCGGGAGCGTCTAAACAAAGCCCCTGGCGCATATTCACACGGTCTTGATTAGGCGAGTCGGCCATTGGTTTCGTCGTACGTGGCATCAATATGAATTATGATTTCAGATATACGTACTGGAGGGCGACCCTATGCGTCTCACCCTCTACCTGGATCTCAGGCGAGTGATGGCGTAGTCACATCTCTGGTGCGAGCGTCTCGATGGTGGCCAATATATCGTCCCGGGTGGCGTGCACTGGGAACAATACCGCCACGACATCGACTGACTCCAGTGCTTCCCACCGCCGGAGCTGCTGGCAAGCCTGCTCTGGTGTTCCCGCAACCCCGAGACTGTCGAGTAGGTCATCAGAGATCACTGCCATCGCTGCGTCCTGCTGGCCATCATTCCAGAATCGAGCGATTTCCTCTGCCTCGGCTTCGTACCCCTGGCGAGCAAGATGGTCTCGGTAAACGACTCCCATTGCACCGAGGTAGAACGCGATATGGTGACGGACGAGTTCCCGAGCACGCTTGCCATCATCGAGCGCACAGCACGGTAACTCGACCGTCACCCGTACATCTTCGGGGTTTCGTGCGCCGAGATCGGCACCGGTTTCTAGGTTATCAAGGCTGTCCGCGAGTCCGCCCGGAGTTGCCATTGTCGTGTGACATCCGTCAGCGAATCGACCTGCGAGTTCCATGGATTTCGGCCCCATCGCAGCAACATCGATAGCAGGGGGCGGTGATGGGGGCTCGAACCGGAGCCGGAACCCTTCCATCTCGAAGATGTTGCTGTCGTACACAACGACGTCCCCCGAGAGGACTTGCCGGACGATCTCGACGCTCTCGCGGAGTCGCCGGAGTGGTTCTGAATGAGGGACGCCGTGCCACCCCTCGACGAGTTGTGGCGTGCTTTGCCCGAGACCGAGACGAAATCGACCCCGGGAGACTTCGTGGAGGGTTGCCGCGGTCTGTCCGAGCAGGGCTGGTGATCGGGAATAGACCGAGGAGATACTCGTCCCGAGACCGATTTCGTCGGTCTGGGTAGCGATGGTCGTAAGCGTGGTGACTGCATCACGTCCCCATGTTTCGGCGAGCCATACTCTGTCGTAGCCCCCTTTCTCGGCAGCTTCCGCGTATTCGAGAAGGGACTCGATACTCGGCTGGGCCGGAATCGGGAGAAAAAGGTCCCGCATCATCCATCAACTCGAACCGCGAGTATGTCCCCGACTGCGGTAACCGTGTCGTCTGGACCAAGTTCGCAGGTGACTCGGGTCTTTCGCCCGGGTTTGCCCTCCACCCAGGACCGGAGGTGAATCGGCTGATCAAGTGGTGTCGGTTTCCGGTAGCCTACGTTGAGTTCACCGGTGACGTACAGAATGAGATCGTCGGTTAGCGGACGATCTTCTGCGAGGTGAGCGGACACGATGGCCGTCCACATCGCCTGGCAGTCGATCAACGACGCCACCAGGCCGCCGTACATGATGTTCGGCACGCCAGAATTGAAGATAGCGTCCGGCCCGAAGGTCGCCACAAGCTGGTCGCCTGTCACAGAGAGGTAACTTTTGAGTTGCAACCCGTCACTATTTGCTGGGCCGCATCCATGACAGGTGCCCTCCGGCCAAGCGAGATCCTGTACCGCTTCGTCACGGGCTACTGTCTCCACGGTCATTTGCGCCTCGAACGCCGCGTTCTACAGGGCAGTGTTGATGTACGGTGTCCATCGGACGAGTTTTCATTTGTAGTTGTGGCTGCCATCTCCATCACTATTTATAATTATGCTTCCTGTGGAGATATAGATAGCGGGATACTGTGCGAACCCGTCCCGCTTCACTTCCTAGTAGATTTGGTATTTCCCCCGGGCTACTAGTACAGCGATACGAGTTCGATCGACTCTACACTTAACGTTTGAGCGTCAAAACAAGGCCCATCCTCTATATTCAGCAGGTCGTTTCTAGCATCCATCTGAGAGGTAAGTATCTGCTCCGGTAACGCCTTCGTCTGTACTTACTGTAGAGAGTCCTAAAACTATCACTTTCTGAGGATATCAACAGAGCCGTTGGAATCCGTCACATCGTTGAGGGTCATCTCTCCGCGGAATTATCTGTATACCTGAAAGTAATTCATACTGGGTGTTAAGCATAGTCCAAAGTTTTTCAGATCGATTATCGATGACTGATCGGATACAAGCGAGGAAAATCCTACTACTAGTCTGGCTCAGACTAGCCAGTCCTCGAGAGTGGTCCGTCAACGACAAACGAGCGGACGATCAGCACCGTTCTCATCACATTGAAAGTACAGTTCGCTGTGAGAAGGTATTTTTTATTCTGGCCCCATGTGGGTCGATATGCAGGGATTGCGCTGGCTTCAAATGAGCGAGGAGGAAATGAACGAATTCCTCGGCCGAGGCGGAACGGGTGTCATTTCGTTTGCTACGGACCCGGATGAACCGCCGGTCTCGATACCTGTTTCGTACGGATACAGTGCAGACGTCAAGCGCTTCTACTATCGACTCTCCTTCCCCCAGGATAGCAGGAAGGAAGAACTCGTAGATAGACCCGTCTCCTTCGTTACGCACGGCAAGACCGACAGTGGGTGGCGAAGTATCGTCGCAACAGGACACCTATCGGATACTTCCGACGCATCGTACGAGTCAGCCGAAATACAGGGAATGTGGGCGATTCAAATTCCGCTCGTCGACATCTTTGAACGGCCGCCAAGAGAAACAACGTTCCGGTATTTCAGTCTCGATCCCGAGACGATAATGGGACGCAAAGAGGTGATGGGTGACTCGTAGCGCCGGCATGCGACGCGATAAACGTAGACAAGCCGAGAAATGAACGCCTATAACACCGAAACCGGTCGACCGACGATGGACGCCCGCATAAATACCGGCGCGTACGGACGCTCACGGACTACTGAACCGCAAATTCGGCTGTATCTTTCGGACGTTTCCGGTCATCCAGTATGAGTGTACCCGCCGTCGACAACGAGCGACTCACCGTTTACGTAACTCGAGAGGTCACTCGCGAGAAACAGAGCGGTTCCCGCAATATCCTCTGGATCACCGATCCGTCGCGACGGAATCGTCTGGACGAATTGCTCGAGCGCTTCGGGCCCCATGTGTGCGTCTTCCATCATCGCGGTTTCGATACCGCCCGGGTGGATCGCGTTCACTCGGATTCCGTCGGGCCCGAGGCGATGGGCCGCCGCGTACGTCAACGATCGGACTGCACCCTTAGAAACGCAGTAGGCGACGTAGCTACCGTTTCCGAGGAAGCCAGCGATACTCGAGATGTTGATGATACTTCCACCGTCGTTTTCGACCATTCGCTGGGCCGCGAGCTGGGTTCCAAAGAACGCACCTTTCACGTTCACGCTCATGAGTTGCTCGTACTGGTCGGCGGTCACCTCGAGGAACTCCTCTGATCGAAAGATACCCGCGTTATTGACGAACACGTCGACGCCACCGAACTACTTGGCTTCGTCGAGCGTCGCCTCGAGATCGTCGACACTCGAGACATCGTAATCGACGTACATCGCTGTCACCTCGGTTTCGTTGGTGATGAGTTCGTGAGTCGGTGTCCCACCTTCATGGGGCGCTTCGTGTACGTCGGCAACGACCACATCGGCACCGTTTTCGGCGAACGCCCGCGCGATTGATCGACCGATCCCGCTCGATGCACCGGTCACTATGGCCGTTTGCTCCGCGAGTAGGTCCGGCATGCCATCGGGTACTACGTCGAAGTACTTGCTTCTAACACAGGCGACCGTTCGTCGATTGGTACGCTACTCCGTTTCTAATCGATCGAGAGAGCGATTTTCATGTACGTATTCTCGTCGCGCGACCGAAGACCGGCGAATCGATGACTGAGACGGATCGACCTCACTGGCGTTGAAAACCGGGAGATAGTCGAGCTATCCCCAAAACGAAGCGTTCCCCAGGCAGTAGAGAAACGCTACCCATCCGAGGAAGAGCCCGGTGATTATCACTATAAAATCCGCTAACTTCGTTCCGAAAATAACGTCGTATCCGATACCGATTGTCAGGAGAACCAACGCTATACCGATCAAAAGATGGCACCAGCGCTCTGCCCGCGGTTCCATATGCTGTCCTATCACGCTCCAGCATAAATAGTATATTAGTTAATATGGAAATTATCACGGATTACATAAAATTCCTTGAACTCGAAACGATGTTGGTGCTGTTCCGCGTTGTTCCTCGTGGCGTCTCTCGAGCGATGCAAACGAAATCGATCTCATCGCAGCACCCCCTCGAGCAGTTCGAGATGCGGCCAGGATAGCTGTAAATGCACGCCAGTCGAACGTGCCGTATGTACGATCACCTTCTCGTCCCGACCGACGGAAGCGGCCCCGCCAACGCGGCCCTCGAGTTGGCCGGTCGAATCGCGTCGTCGACGGCGACCATTCACGTGCTGGTCGTCTCGAATGACGATCACGACGGCAGTTCGACGGACGCACTCGATCGGACGGCTGAAGAGATACTCGCCGACGCACGAGAGACCGCGGCCGCCGATGTCGAAACCGTCGTTACCGAAGAACAACAGGGCGATCCCCGAGATCGAATCTTCGAGTACGTCGAATCTGCGGGGATAACACTCGTCGTTATGGGTTCACACGGAAGGCGGGAACCCGAACCGGTAGTTCTGGGCCGCGTAACCGAAGGGGTCATTCGTGACGCTTCCGTCCCCGTGCTCGTCGTTCGTGCGAGCGACGATATCCAGTCTCGCTATCCGTTCGACCGCGTCCTCGTACCCACAGACGGAAGCGAGCACGCGGGCATCGCGTTAGAACGCGGCGTGGAAATCGCTGCTGAAACGGGAGCGACGCTTCACCTCTTGTCGGTGGTAAACGTGACGCGTTACGGAACCGACTCTGAAACAGATGCACTGGTCGACCGACTCGAAGAAAACACGAAGCGCGTCCTCGAAACGGCGGCTAAGAGAGCGGCCGCCTCCGGGGTCGACGTCCGCACGGCCGTTACCGTCGGAACGGTCCACAGAGCGATCTCCGCGTACGCGGAGACCGAGGATATCGATCTGCTGGTCATGGGGACGCACGGTCGCGGTGATCCCGATCGAGAGTTGCTCGGAAGCGTCACGGAGCGCGTCCTTCGCACTGCACCGGCACCCGTACTGACCGTCCGCGCCAGAGAGACGGACGGATCGTAACGGATCCGTCCACGGCTACCGGTGTGGGTTTTCTCCCGGGCATTCCGTACCCACCCCCCCGGAGTTATTGCCGGAGGTGTAGAGACGGAACGTATGACGTTCGTCGTCCCATTCGATGGATCGGACCTCGCGGAAGCTGCTCTCGTCAGGGCCGTCGAGTACGGCGTTGCACTCGACGAAGAGATCGCGGCCGTAGTCGTCGTCCCGGAGCGAAAACGATACGCACGAGAGAAGGGGTGGATCGACGAGAACGAACCGTACGATGTCGATGCAGTCGTCGCGGGTCTTCGCGAACAGGTACGGACGCTCGCGCCATCGGCGGCGTTCGAATTCGAACGACTCCGCGAGTTTCCTCCCGAGACCGAACTCGCCGATCACATCGAGCGACTGATACAGAACCACGATCCAAGCGTCGTGTTCCTCGGTAGTGACAACGTCGGCCGTATCGTAACACCACTGACGAGCGTCGGCGTTCACGTCGCCGCGGAGAAATCGTACGACGTGTTCATCGTTCGTCATCCGGCACCGCCTACGCTCGAGGCCCTCGAACCCCACTCCGAGTTCTACGAGCGGGTTGATTCGGCGTAGCGATCGTCTCGAGCCGTGCACGTATCTGGCGACTTGTCGTTCTGCGCGGGTTGCACAGCGTCACTTCGATGCAGTCGGCACGATCGACGAGCGGTGTAACAGGCCTCGAAGATACCCTGTGAAACTTTACCTCCCGTCGACGTACACGTCGGAAACTGCCCGACGCCGACCGACGCCGACGTTCGTCTCGTCGTCGAACCCTCGTGGACGGTCGCGGTGCGCCGAGTCTCGTGGTACGCGACGGACGTGCGAGTCGATCGAAAACGGGAGCGGCTACTCGAGCAACTCACCCGACGAGATCTCGAGGGGATGGACGAACCATCGCTGCTCCAGTACAACGATCCGTGGACGCCGCCGTTTATGCGAACCAACGAGATCGAAGTCGCCTTAGAGGACGTTCCGGGGCATCTCAGTAGCGGCCCTGGCCAGACGGTAGCAAGGGAATAGTACGTGCCGTCTGAAGCGTTCCGGATCGTGACGGGGTCACAAACGTTGAGTCGCCCTTCGACCAACGTTATTGGGAGCGCCGAATCGAGGACTGCGTTGCCCCGTTCGATCTCCGTTTCGACGAATCGTTCTAAGGCCGTGATTCCTGATCACGACGTGGTCGATACCGTACTCGACGACCACGTGATGCGGGCTTCCCGTCTCGGTGGTCGCTTCGGTCTCGCGGTCGACTCCGCCGTGATCGCGAACTCGAGCTGGGGTTCGCGAGTCCGTTCGGCCTGCTCGTCAGGGGGTTCCGAACGATCGCTCTCCGAACCGTGCTTTCGACCTCGGATGTGTAGCACCGATATTCGGCGAGGTACTACTCCTCTTCGTTCAGTTTCTCATCCCGAATGATCGTCACCGAGCCGGGCGATCGCCTGGCGACCCGTTCGGCGACGCTTCCCAGTAAGAACCGTTTGAGACCGCGTCGACCATGACTTCCGAGGACGATGTGGTCGACACCGTGCTCCTCGGCGTAGGAGATGATCGTTTCGGACGCCGCTCCAATTTCCGTTTCAGTCGTGACCTCCCTCTCGTACTCGCGTGCGAACGCTTTAGCTTCAGCGATCACTTCCTCAGCGGCCTCTTGGGATCGTTCGAAGGCTTCTTCCGGGTAGAAGACACCGTCGATCCCGTCTGCGCCAGCCCATTCCCAAGGGTCGTTCACGTAGAGGACGCGGATCGTCGCGTCATCGTACGTCAGGACTGCGTGGCGCAACGCGGCGATCGACTGCGGTGATTCGTCGAACGCGACTAGGATCGTGGCCGTCATACGTTCTCGATCCACGACCGCGGATAAGTATTCCAGTTACGGGGCAAGGACATATAGTACTGCGAGAGTGACCAGAAAGGCGGTCGACTGCGGAGCGTCCGGGCCAGGTCTGGTTCGTCTTTAAACTCCGTCCCGCGACGGGACAGTACCCGCGGCAGCTACTTGACGGCGTCCGCGAACGCGAGGGCAATGCCCTCGTCGAGCAACGACAGCAGCGCCGGAAGCAGGCCGTCCTCGAACGTTCAGGCTCAGTACTGCGAAATCGTTACGTTCCCGCGGAATTCCGCGACGAATGTCTGCGTCCGTTCTCGAGGTCGCCGCGAATCGAGCTACGACGTCGGGGATGGTGAACGTCGAACGGATGACTACGAACGCGCCTCCCTCCTACCCGTCCCGGTCCGCCGCCGATCCGTTTCGTTATCGGACGATCGTCACCGGAACCGATGCTCGCCGCGTTACGGTTTCGGCGACGCTTCCGAGCAAAATTCGGGCGACACCGGATCGACCGTGGCTGCCTATAACGATGTGGTCGACGTCGTTCTCATCAGCGTATTTGAGAATCGTTCGAGCAGGCCGCCCCGTTTCGACTGCGGTCTCGAGGACTGTCGTGTCGAGAATACCTGCGTCGTCTGCTCGGTCGCGTGCCTGTTCGCCAAGTTCCTTACCGCGTTCGATGGCCCGTTCGTGGGCCTGTGCATCGTAGTAACCGCCGCCTCCAGAATCGCTGTACACGCCTTCCATCGGATCAACGACGTGTAACGCTGTGATCGTCTCGCCGTCGTAATTCGCGACCGCATGGTCGAACGCTGCCCACGATTGCGGTGAGCCGTCAAGTGGCACGAGTACGTGTGCTCCCATACCTGATCAACATCGCGGGAGTACAAGAAACGCACCCGGGTCGAACCGTACGAGCAACGGGTATCCCGTCAAGACGGACACCGGTGCCGAGCCGATGACCTGTTGGGCGCCGCTCCCGAGAGCGAGTCGATCGAGGCGAGATCGCTTTGTACAGTAGCACAGATACCGAATCGAGAACCCGTGGCCCCTTCGATGATCGTACCGGCTGTATTCTAGTCGACTATTGCCGAAGTCGTGCTGCTGAACGGTCAGTGCTCGACCGGAAACGCGATTTCGGTCGTCGCTTTGTACTGAACGATCTCGCCGTCTTCGACATCTGCTGTCCAATGTTCGACGTGAACACCGGAGATGTCGTCAACCGTCTGGCTCGCTTCACGGAACGCTTCGTGAGCGGCGTCTTCCCATGATTCTTCTGACGTTCCCATAACTCGAATGACTTTGACTGCTGTCATGGCAGTCACCGTACCACAGACTCCGTTATAATTCTCACCCGCCCCGATCGTGACGTTCGCGTTGGCAAGGAGTCGGCGCCTGGCAACCGGTGACTATCCTGTGGAATCGACGTATCGGTCTCTCGAGAATTGATCCAAATCGTCACGGTTCACGTGTCGACTGCGGAGACCATCGAGCCGATCCGTCCCACACCCGTTCCCGTCGTGAATACTCCGAATCTTGCTGATGAGTGTGACGTCTCGGCCGACGTGCTACTCGAACGATTCTCCAAGATGGTCGAAGACGGAACGCTCGGACACCATCGAGCCGAGGGCAGATGGCACCTCTGGTAGCCCGCACTCGAAGACTAACAGATAATGGGAGGTGACGAACAGCTGCCAGGACCATCTCTTCGATTCGGTTTTCGTCGGTTTCGACTGCCTATCGCGTTCCGCCACGCTTGCTCGCGGCGATCGATGAATGGATATTCTCCCGATCGGGCGGTCGAACTTGGAGTGAAGGGAAACTACCGCCGTGGGTCACGCAGTCAACACCGGCCGATCCGCCGAGCGGACGATGCGTTCGGCGACACTGCCGATTTTGCCGGCTCGAGCGTGACTCTGGCCCTGGTAGCCGATCACGACGAGATCGGCATCGATCTCGTCAGCTGCGTCGAGGGCCTCCTCCCAGGGACGACCGTGACAGACATCCCACGTACACTCGATACCGGCGTTGTCCGCGCGATCGCCTAACTCCTTGAGCATCGCTTGCCCCTGTTCCTCGAGCTGGTTGAGGACGATCGCAGTACTACTCAATGCAGGTTCTCCGTACCGGTACGTCTCCACGCAGTACAACGCGTGAACGCGAGCGTCGTACTGCTCTGCGAGCGCCAGCGCGTGTTCGACGGCGCGGTTCGCCGGATCGCTTCCGTCGGTCGGAACGAGAATCGTGTCGTACATTGAACCACTCGGTGGCACACCGAACCGAGGCATATACCTTTCATCGCGACGTTTGACACGTTCCGGGCGGGTCGTCCTCCGATCAAGCCGTGATCACCGGCCGACCCGCGGTTCGAACGACCCGTTCGGCGACGCTTCCGAGCTGTTCGTCAGGGCCGGATCCGAGTCCCCGATTGCCGAGAACGACGAGGTCGGCCTCGATAGCCGAGGCGTAGGAGTCGATCTCTTCGTCCGGACGTCCGCTTCGTATTTCGGCCGTGAGGTCGACGTCTGTCCTCGCGGCGACGTCTTCGAGAACCTCCGCTCCACGTCCCTCGAGTTCTTCGAGGACGCCGCCCGCTTCGGACAGCACCGATCGTCCGTACCGCGTCGTGTCGACGACGTAGATCGCGTGCAGATCAGCGTCGAACGACGAGGCGAGATCGGTCGCGTGATCGATTGCACGGTTTGCGGCGTCGCTTCCGTCCGTCGCCACGAGGATCGTATCGTACATAGGCGTAATTCTATCACACTCGGATCGGACATATACTTTACAGATGTCAGTTATGTTATGATCGGGTCGGTTCTACTCGGTTTTTGCTCGATGAACGACTTCGAGTCCACTGTTTGCTGCGTGTTCTATCGGCTACGCGGTGCCGGCGTCGCTCGAGAGTCGTCCGACGCCCACCCGCCGTCGAACAGTGGGCGAAAACGGCGCATCCTCGAGGTTCGAACCATCTCGCGGACCGAACGAAACGGATGAAACAACCGAATCGGTAGGGCGGTCCGTCGCTAATTGACCCGGTCCGCAGCGGGTTCGGTAGTCGCTGACGGTACGTTCGAGACGCCCCTAGTCCTGAGAAAACCGAGGAACGGCCTCCGGCGATTCTGCGATGATCCACCAGATAACGTCCACCGACGGATGACTGCGTTCGACGTGTTCGCGCAGAAGCGCACCCGTCTCGTAGTCGTCTCCGCAGATGTTGCACCGATGGTGGTGATGGGAGGGAGAGAAGAGGTGATCTCGCTGTCCGTCACGGTGGATCCGAGGCGGGAGCGTCTCGTCGGTCGATCCGCCCCTCGAGAGACCGCCCCGAATGCGAAGCGCCAGTTGATCGAAGTGGAGGAACTTCGGGTGATCCACGACGAGTTCCGAAAGGACGGCAAACGGGATCGCAATTAGTACAACGATACCAATCACGTCCGGCGTGACCGCTGCGTCCGTCGCGATTACGACGGCGAGAACGTCCTCGGTGACGCCGAAAACGATGCCGATGACGAAGAACTCGAGGAACCGCTTGAGTCGCTGGGCGTTCATACGACAGTATACGTACCGGAACCGCGAGATTCTTTGGTATCTCTCGGTGCGTCCGTCGTGGAGTTGGTTCGAGGAACGTTCGTTTCGGGTTCGCTCGACCGTCGAACACCGACCCTCGTCGAAACGACAACTGATACGCCGACGAGAGGGGTTTTATACTACTGAGCGGTGTGCAATCTTCGAGTGCTATGAATTTCGACGAGTTCACCGGTCAGGTTCAGCATCGACTCGAGCTACCCGGAACGGGTGAAACCGTTCGAGCGATTAGAGCGACGCTCATGACGCTCGGACAGCGGATTCCGGACGGCGCAGCCGAGGATCTCGCGGCCTCGCTCCCGATGGAGATCCGCTGGTACATGACCGGCGCCGTCAACGAGCACGGCCAGCGATTCGACTGGCGGGAGTTCGTCTCGCGAGTGAGCGAAATCGAAGGGACTGATCCGTCCGAGGCTTCGTACCACGCCCGCGTCATCGTCGATCTCGTTCGGACGCAGGTTCCTCCATCTGATTTTCAGCAACTCCGCGATCAGCTTCCCGAAGACCGACGGGACGAGAACTGGGAGAAGCTATTCGAAGTCGTTGACGCTGGCGGTTGGGGTGACGCCGAAGAGGCACAGACGGGTGGCGGACCGCAACCCGAGAGCGAGTGATCCCAAAACCGGCCTGTGAGACGGATACGTTACACTGTGTCTCTGAGTTCACCGAACAACTCGAGACAGTCCGCGAGTTGGCGAGGCAGCAGGAACTGTTTCCGAATGGTCATACGTCCGTGATTTCCCAACTGCTGACGGAGCGATCCGTCGGTGAGCAGGCGTATCATTCGATCCGAAACGGTCTCGAGATCGGTTGGCTCGACGAGGTAGCCGTTTTCGGCGTCGGCTATTTGAAGCGGAATCCCGCCGACGTTCGATCCGATCACCGGCGTTCGCTTCCAGAGCGCCTCCGAAACTACGAGTCCGAACCCCTCCCGTAACGACTTCTGAACGACGACGTCCGCGTGTCGTTGCAGGAAGTTGACGGTCGTATCGGGGAGATCCGTCAGAACGTGGACGTCCGTATCGTCGGACACCTTTGCGACGGTGCGGTCGTAGATCTCGACGCCTTCCGGGTCGTCGTCCGCCATTCCACCTACCAGAACCAGTCGTGCGTTTGGGACGATCGTTTTGATTCGACGAAAGGCGTCTATCACTCCTGAGTGGTCCTTCCACGGATCGAATCGGGATACCTGGGTCACTACGGGCACATCGAATGAGAGACCATCGGCTTCTAACCGATTGCGTTCGATGGCCGCCTCCGCTTGATCGAGTCGCCGATTCTTTTCTCCCAGTGGATCGATAGCGGGATGGATAACGGTCGATGCAGGGCCGGCGACCTCCCGTCCGTACGCGGCCCGACTGAACACGACGTGATCGAATCGACGAACGTAATCCGAGACGAACTCGAGGATCGACCGCGCCGGGGACGTTACGTCGAGATGGCAGCGCCAGACGAACGTAGTGTCTGGATATCGGTCTTTCAGGAACGAAATCATCCCAAGCGGCTGTGGATCGTGCAAGACGATGATATCGTACGCATTCGTAACCGCGGTAGCGTTTCGTTCGGTAACGGTGCGGTACGTCGCCTTCATCTCATCGGTCAGCGTGATCTCGTCCCCCTGCAGACCGTTGTGGAGCGATTTCGTCACGTCGAAGAACGACTCACCGGCATCCATGACGAACCAATCGGTCTCTACTCCCACGTCCATGAACAGCGGAACGAGCGATCGAAGCAGTTCCGCGACGCCGCCGCCGGACGCCGCCGAATTGACGTGGAGCACTCGAGTCTCACTGAGGTTGTCTGCGAGCGTCTGTATGTGCCGAATTCGGTCGGAACCGACGATCGGTCCGTAATCGGTCAACGTTCGATCGTGAGTGGATGGTGAACGCATGATGTTCTCGGTACCGTGCCTTCTCCGAACAGGGGTATGAATCGAACCAGCGATAAGATTCGAAGAACGTTCGAGTGAAATATCCTCGCTTCGACGACGTCGTTGAACTATGTCTGACAGCCGAGCGGGTTCGTGCGTGAAGTGCTTCCCTCTTGCACGTCTGTCTGGTCTACAAACTCTGAAACAGATGCTTACGAGATGACAATTCAAACAGAACGCCCGAGACGAGTAGTGTCGTCCCAGCCTGCTGGCGAAGAACGTAGGAGTCGAGGGGTGGGACATGTACGGCCGGATTTTGATCGCCGTCGACGGGAGCGACAAGGCCGATCGGGTCGGCTTCTTCGACGGTGCGCTGCGCTACTCGGAGTACGGCTTCCTTAAGCGGCTGCTGATGAAGCAGATCGCCAAGCGAACTATTTCCGAGATGCCCGAGGCCGACGCGTCGGGGGACATCGAGTTCACGGACTGGGCCGAAGTCGAGGCGTTCGCCGGCGACGTGGCCGCGTTCGTCGAAGATCGCCTCGGCGTCACGCCGCCTGTCTCGGGCGACGAGGCGGAACTCGAGTGAACGCCGACGGACTATCGGTGTGACGACGACCGTCTCAAGGGCACTGTCTAGTTTAGCACCTCCGCTGGCGGTTGTTAGTTGAGTGGTTGGTGCGGTCGCTGTGTGTTATAGTAGTGTGCGAACTGTTCAAGCCACTCTCTAACGCTTGCCCGACTACCAACCTACGAATTATGGAAGCGGTCGATCCGCATTTTGAGGGTATGAAACCACCTTTCGATGTGGCTTCGGTTGACATAGTCGAGGTGACCGCCCAATCCGAAGCGAGAGAGTGCAGTCAGATATCCAGCATCACCGACGAGAAACTCTGCGTCAGAGAGATCCAAACTAACTCTACGACCTGCTCGCTTCTCAAATCACGCTAACTAGACGATGCCCTCAAAATGAACCTGTCTGTTTTATGAGTATATTCTAAGAGAACCGTGTCTTCAGAGCCAAGCTCAACATTATCTCCAACGACGGCAACATTTGCTCCAGAAGTTGGGGTTGACCTACTCAATACGTGTGGTTGTGAACACGTGATCATCCCTAGTCTCTCCAGCACCGCATAGAAGGCATTCCAATCGAGAGCATTGCTGACGATTCGAAACGGGAGCTCATTCGGTCAGAAGGGGTGATTGATTCACCGATCCATCCGGTTGATTGCCCGCTTCAAAAGAGGGGGCGTCGAAAGCACGGAAACGAGTACGAGTGCGAGAACCGCCGAAAACAGTCGTTGATCGATAATCCCTTCGGCGAGCGCCCCAGTTACCACGACTAGCTCAACGCCAGCGCGGGGAAGCATTCCGACCCCAACAATCAGCGCTTCATCGCTCGGGTGGCCGACGATCCACGCACTGAGATAACTGCCACTAATTTTCGCAAACACACCCGCCGTGACGACAGCGATAACGAGTAGGTCAAACTGAAAAAGGACAGACGGATCCATCTGAGCGCCAACGTTAACGAAGAATAACGGAATGAACACTCCGTAGGCGATCCCGACGATGCCCCCGCGGATTTCCACGTCGCGAAATCGACGTTCGCTCCCGACGATTAGTCCGGTGATCAAGCCGCCGACGATCACGTCTAACCCGGCTGCGTCAGCCGCGTACCCGAACAGAAATAATACTCCCATGATACCCAGCAGATCCGCGCCTGGTTGTTGAAACCGGGCGAGAACGCGAGACACTCGTTCAATCAGAAACCGTTGAACGACGATTATCCCGAGAAAGAACACAGCGATGAGTCCGAAAATGCGCACGTATTGACCGGCCGATGCTCCAGCTTGTTGCGTCGTCAGTAGCAGCGAAAAGGCAATGAGACCACCTATTTCGGCGGTAACTGCCGCGCCTATCACGTGAAGACCGTAACGCGTGTCGAGACGATCGAGGTCGAGAAATACTCGCGCGGTGATCCCGATTGACGTGACACCCATTGTAATTGCCAGGATTCCGCTCGCAGCGAGCGAGTACCCAAAAGCGAGTCCGATCGCGACGCCGATTATCGCTGGGAGTCCCGCACCAAATAGCGCAATGATAGCGACAGGGACGCCACCACGCTCGAGGTCGCCGAGATCGATCTCCTCGTAACCAGCGTCGAACAACAACAGCATCGAACCGATCGCGGCGAGTACCGCGAACGTTCCTGACGGATCGACGATCCCGAGGACGTGCACACCGAGGATGACACCGACGAGGATTTCACCCAGAATGATTGGCTCGCCTGCTCGTTCGACGAGTTCGCCGAGAACGAGCGCTCCAGCGAGAGCGATCCCCACTGTGAGGAAGACATGAACGTCCGTCACAGTGTGCTTCACTACGCGAAGCGTGAAAAATCAACGAGTGGAGCCCACAGAAGCCCGATTTGTTGCTCGAATCGACCCCGTTCACCCGTTATAGATTCGATCTCGCTGTTTACGATTACGGACGAACACCACCCTACTCACGTATTACAAAACGATCAAATGAAACCAGGAAATCAATTTTTACGTCCGGATGTTGGCGAGTCTGCATGGTAACTCGACCAAACGTGCTCCTCCTAGTCACCGACCAGGAGCGTTACGATGTCAGCGCATCCGACGGACCGGAAGTGCGAACGTCAGGGTACGATCGATTGCGAGCAGAAGGTATGCACTTCGAACGCGCCTACACACCGAGCAGCATCTGCACCAGTGCGAGGGCGTCGCTACTTACCGGCCTGTATCCACATAACCACGGCATGTTGAACAACTGCCATGAAGAGGAAGCTGTCCTTCGGAATCTCCCAGAGCGGTTTCCGACGTTCGCCCGATCGCTCCAAGCAGCTGGGTACGAAACCAGCTACGTCGGGAAGTGGCACGTCGGACGAGACCAACGTCCGGAACACTTTGGTTTCGATCATTACCAAGGAACTGACTCCAACGTGTTGGACGATACACTTCGCGCGTATCATCGCTCGTTCGGCATCGATTCCGACGAAATCGATCTCGAAGACGAGTTGTATACGGATCACTCCGACGATCCGGATCTCATCTCGGCAACACTGCCGATTCCGATCGAGGCCACGCGGACGTACTATTACACGGAACTCACGATCGATCGCCTCCGTCGGTATGCAGACGATGATACTCCCTTTCTTCACCGACTCGACTATCCGGGTCCGCATCATCCGTACGTCGTTCCGGAGCCGTACGCCTCGATGTACGATCCCGAAGAGATCGAGCCGTGGTCGTCGTATTCGGAAACCTTCGACGGTAAACCGCGTATTCACGAGTTGCAACTCGCCAATCGAGGCGTCCGTAGCTTCGACTGGGACGACTGGGCGGCGATCGTGAGCAAGTACTTCGGGTACGTGTCGTTTATCGCAGATCAGGTCGACCGCCTGCTCGCCGCGCTTGACGAACTCGGATTAACGGAGAACACCGTCGTCGTCCACACTTCGGACCACGGCGACTTCACCGGGAGTCACCGACAGTTCAACAAGGGACCCCTCATGTACGAGGAGACGTACCACGTCCCGCTTGTCGTTCGATGGCCGGACGTCGTCGAGCCCGGATCGGTCTGTACGGAATTCGTCCAACTGCACGACCACATGCCGACGATTCTCGATATCGCCGGTCTCGATGCGCCTTCTGGGATCGACGGGAGGAGTATTCGCCCGCTTCTCGAAGGAACGACACCGGCGGATTGGCCGCAACGGGTTTTCGCGGAGTATCACGGCGACGAGTTTGGATTCTACTCACAGCGGATGCTCGCGAGCCACCGTTTCAAATACGTTCATAACGCGTTCGATATCGACGAACTGTACGATCACGATTCAGACCCGCACGAACTTCGCAATCTGATCGATCACCCCGAGTACGAGTCAGTGCGTCACTGTTTGCAGGAAGCACTTCTCGAGGAGATGGAGAGCACTGACGATCCATTTTTTGAGTGGACAGAGAAGGCACTCACGTGACCAATTCGGACAACAACCGTTTCAAATCTGTAATCACGCCACGCTCTTTGCTGGAACGAGGTGACAAAGTGGGTTCCGCCGCGAGCGCACTCGCACCGGACAGAGCGCCGCTCACGCCCATCCCGTCGACGAGGGTCGAACTGCTCCACTCGAGGGCGCCGCCGCGCTGGTCGTGATGACGAACTCGGGAAAATTTGTCGCGATCGCCAGCAAAAGGAGGCCGCTGAGCGCTTCGCCTAAGCCCCAGCGAACGGAGAGAACGTCGGTGGTGTCGGATAGCTGGACGCCGGCCAAATACACCGCTACCCCTGCGACGGCGAAGACGATCGCGGGAACGAGTAATGAAACCGCGGCTCGCTCGCGACTACGACATTCGACAGTATCGATCCCCACCCTGGTGGGTGATCAGTCTGGACACTGACTTTTCCTCGGTGAATACCGCGCCAGGGAACCGAGACCGAGACAGCTTATTGTATCCTCCGAACATACGTGTACGTCCACGCGGCGCCCGCTATCCATGACCTTCCTCCAAGATTTGACGTTCGTCCTCGTCGCTGCCATCCTCACTAATTTGGCCGCCGGATTAGGCGCGCTTCCGTTCTTTTTCATCGATGAAATCAGTGACCAGATTTACGTCGTCCTCTGGGGACTCGCGTCGGGCGTCATGCTTTCTGCCTCCCTCTTCGGACTGCTCCCGGAAGGACTCCGACAGGGATCACCGTTACTCGTCGTTGGCGGTGCTGTGGCCGGGGTCGGCCTCGTTATTGTCGCAAAGCGGGCGCTTTCGAACTACGAATTCCACCCGGAAACGATCTCAGAAGCCGATTTCAGACAGTTAGTACTCATCGTCGGGACGCTAACCGTCCACAGCTTTCCCGAAGGCGTCGCGGTCGGCGTCGCGTTCGCGGATCTACCGGTTGGAGGTCGTGGCATTGACGTCCTCAGGTTTACCGTTCCACTACTCGCCGTCTTCGTCACCACGGCTATTGCGATCCAAAACGTCCCCGAAGGGTTAGCGGTCGCGATTCCGCTGAAAACCGCCGGGTTATCGAACACCAAGATCCTGGGATGGGTGTTGTTCTCGAGTTTACCACAACCGATTGCGGCGGTGATCGCCTTCTACTTCGTCAACGTCACTCGAGCGGTGCTCCCAATCGGACTGGGTTTTGCGGCCGGTGCGATGATTTTCCTCGTTATTTTCGAACTCCTTCCGGAAGCGCGCACGCGGGGATCACAGCTCTCCGGCAGCGGACGGCTCGAACTGGCGGTCGGGTTGGTCATCGGCATCGCGATCATGTCACCGCTACTCATTTCCGGCTGACGGAACGCTAAGCATAGATTGACGGATCGAAGTCAGCATCCGATATTCGAACACTGACCGCAGGCTCACCAGAGACGCGAAATCACACCGCGGACAGTAAAACACGAACTCGCGTACTCGACGAGCGGCTGGTTGCTCCTCTCGAGCGCACTCTGGCTCACCCTCTACGCCGTTGGTTACGCGGTCCCGCCCGAAGTAGTCCTCTTCCTTGTTCCACTCGGTGGGATAACGAACGTTCTCCCCCTTCCGGGGCCTTGGAAGCGTCGAATCGGTATCCATCCTGTTGCTCGTTACGACTGCAGACGTGCCGGCAGCGGACGCGACGGCTGCGACGCTTCTGTATCGAGCGGCGACGTACTGTCTACCCCTTCTGTTCGGGGTTGGAACTGTGACGGGGTTACAGCCGATTTGGTTGCGGACGAATACTCAGAAGGCTAGGTAAAATTCCGGGGTAGAAACGTCGTCTATCACGGATTCTCCGAATCGTGATCGCTATACTCAGAGGTTCCGGGAGAATGATGATCGCCGTGGAGCAATCGTGGTAATTGGTGTTGAACGAACACTACTGTGACGACCATGATGACTGGGCCGAGAAAAATTCCGTACCAGCCGAAGATTGGCGGGCCTAAGATGTACGCAAATAGTACTAGCCCCGTCGGAAACATTCGTCCCGAAAGAATCGGTCGCACGTAGGTTCGGATGACGCCATCGAACAAGAGACCCATGACGACGTAGAACGCGACGGGAAACCAGAGGGCGGTGGGGTCCGTTCGAATCGCTGTCAGTGCGAGGTAGCCGACGATACTTGCGTACACGATGTTCCGGCCGACGAGCGGAATCACCGACGCGAGCCCGGTCACGATCGCCAGCAAAAGGACCTGTGGAATCTCGAGCCCCGTCGGCGCGATCACGTTGAGCCCTGTGTATACGACGCCAGCTAACAGCACGATCGCGAGAATCGTCAGCGTATATCCGAAAAAGACGGACTGCAATCCCTCGTCAACGTTCCGTAGATACGTCGTTACGTTGGGTTTCTCCCCGATGATCTCGGTTCGAAGCCACCGCCCGATTTGGCGTTCGTCGCGGACCAGAAAGAACGCAAACAGAAACGTAACGAGCAACAAATACGATGCAGTGAGAAATTGACCGACGAGCCCGCTGAGCCACTGCACAATGGTGCTAAGCCTCGGATCGGTTGCGAGATCCTCCGCGAACGGATACAGTTCGGGTTCGGTCGTCGGAAGTTCGTCGGCATCTACTCTCGGAAAAAGCCGTTCGAGAACGACGTCAAAATCGGTTACCTCCAGCGTAGCGATCTGAATGATCGCAAGCGACATGATAACGAATAGGACACCAACGAAGGGAAGGACAATGAGAACGAGCGTCACGGCGGCGCTCGTTCCCGACGAGAATCCGCGTTGGTGGAGCCGCCTCGAGATGGGGCGAGCGACGTAGTACAGGAAGATCCCGAAGACGATCCAACCGAGATAGTCGCGCAATGCAGCGATCAACACAATCGAGAGCGCGAACGCGAACGCCCACCACCAGCCTCTCGATCGCAACCACTCAGCGTCGACGTCTCCGTTCGGGATCATGGGAAGATAACGAACACCCCTGATGAAAAAGACGCTTTGGGTGGCGTCAGGTGGTTATGGATCTCGACGTGGTCCGTAACCCATGGTCGTTTCAGTATCTGTGGAAGACGTGATGGATGCCGTCGAGACGGCTCTACCGGACGATACCGTCGACGAGCTTGCTAGACGCTTCGTTGAGTTGGGACTCGAATCGATTGCGATCGTTGACGACGGCGACCCGATCGGTATCGTCACGCGATCCGATTTCGTGTCGCTAATCGCGTCGAACGAGCTGATGATGCAGACGACGCGCGAGTTCATGTCGGAACCATTGATCTCCATCGAACCGCTGACGTCTGTTCACGAAGCAGCAAAGGTGCTTTACGAGCACCAAATCAACCAGCTCCCGGTCCTTGATAATGAGAGGTTCATTGAACTCGTTACCGCGACTGATCTCTCACATTTCGTGATGGACGCTATGATGATCAATGGCGTGTCGACGCCGTCGCTCGAGTCGATCACGAGGGAAGAGCTCGAGTGGAGCTACGAGTACGACGACGAAGGCGAACCGGGCGTAAGTGTCGGTGATATCGTCACGTTCACGAAACTGATCACGGAAAATGATATCGAGCTATTTGCTGAAGTGAGGGTGACAAAAATCTGCTTCACCCGGACGAGTAGTTCGCGAAACGAACGCGGTTCAGCCATCGAATCGTTCACAGCGCACTTACGTCGAGCGTTATCAGCGCTGCGTTGGCACAGCTCCCCGGACTCGTCATTTATCTCGGACAGGCCATGAAGTTCGTCTCACCGGTCGAGTACGACGAGGACGGCGTACCGGTCATCCGCTGGGAGGTTGTGGTTTTCATCGATCGACTCCCAACCGTCGTAAATGGGGAGAATATCGACGAATGAGCGTTCGAAAATTGCGTACCCGTGACCGACTCTTTTGGGTACTACTCTGCACAGCGATCGGGCTCAGCGGTATCAGGTTGTTGTTCGCGTGGAAACACGAAATTAGATACGTCGGCCTCGCATTATTCTCCGTCTTCGTGTTGTTGGTTTTCGTACTATATGCGATCGCTCGAGAAGAGAAAGAAGCGTTCAGCGGTTGAGACGAGAGACGGTTGAGAATGCGACTCGGACATTACACGTCACCCAGAGAGGTCGCGGCGTTCGAAGTATTCGGCACTGGCGACGATCAGCACGACGATTGCGATAAGGAGAATAGACAGGTCGCTCCACGACACGTCGCCATCGATAAGAATTGCGCCGGGGTCGAAGTACCGCGAGAACGCGATGTCGCCGAGCCACTCGTAGTCAGTGTTGAACGTGAACGTGTCGAGGAGAAACAGCCCGAAAACCGCCCCGGAACCAGCGGTCTGCGCGCGGCGAACAGAATCAAACGTGACCGACGCAAGCAGTCCGACGCTGGCGCAAGCCAGCAGGTAGGCGACCGAGTACGCATGGACGGCAAACAGATCCACTGCGTCGATCGACTCGTCGACGAGGGCGACGCCAACGTACACCGCGAAAAACGTGATCGCATTCACGAGGACGACTCCTGGAACGAGTGATAGGAACTTGGCTACCACCGCTCGAGTCCGAGTTATCGGCAGGGACAACGTTAGCTCCACTGTCCCGCGTTCGACCTCCCCAGCGACCGTCGAGGCGGCGGCGTACGCATAGTAGACCGCGAGCAACAACACCCAGCCGAACTGGTACAGCTGGGAGACGAGGTACCCCTCGATCGTGGTCAATGTCGTCACGTTCCCTACGAACGCACGCGTTGCCTCTGGCGGGAGCGATTCGAGGTAGGCGTCGAGATCTACGCCCGATTCTTGAATCGACGGAAAGAGCGCGATGGTGAGGACGATCAGCGCGATCAGCGCACTGCCGAGTAACAGCGACCCTCGAAGCCGGCGATCGGCCTCGAACGAGGTGATCTCGAGCATCGTGAATCGGCCGTTGCCGATTCCCGACGAGCAGCAGTCGCTTATAACCGTGTCAAGACAGCGGTGACCGTTCGCAGTAATGATCTGTTTGCACGATAACGGTTCAGTAATTGTCCCATTCGTATCTGTAACAGGTGAAACCGTTTATTATCGAGTGGTTCATCCCAAGACGGGTGTGATTGATCGAGAGCGGACGGAACGTCGTCTGGCGTGGCGAACGGTTCTCATCGCGTGCACGCTCTTCGTCATCGGCTCGCTCGCAACGAGTGCCGTCGCGGCGACACCGCTCCCCGAAGTAGACTCACTTGAATCTGTGCAAGACGAACTCCCGCCCGAGGAGGAGAACGCAGGGGAACCGACAGACAACGAAAGCGACGTACCAGCCGATACGCCGATTCAGAACGGATCTCCGGTCCAACCGCCCGTCGATACGTCGTGGCCCCCGCCGACCGACCCGCGAGCGGAGGAGGGTGGGCTCGTTCAGGGGCCAGAAGGAAACGTCACCGTTGCAGTCGACGACGAACAGTCCATCGGCGCGGGGGACGCGACGACGCTATCGCTTGAGGTAGCTAACGAGGGCGACCAGGAGGCGACCGACATCGTCGTGACGGTGCAGTCTCAGAACGGTGTCGTGACATTCGGTCCCCCGGCAGCAACGCAGCCGACTCGGTCCGTCGTCGTCGACGACCTCTCTCCCGGGGACGAAGAAACCGTGACGGTCGACATCGCGGCTGCGGACGTCGATCCGGGATCGTATCCGCTGTTTGCGACCGTCCAGTACCGGATCGACGTCGACGACCTCGCCAACGAGAGTCCGCCGGCCGAAACCGACGGCGGGATCGTCGGTTCGGAAGATGCGGGCGTCCGAACCGGCGGTCCGACGCTGCTCGAGGTAGAGATCGATGAGCCCCGATCGTTCGAAGTGACACCCGTAACCGAGGACGTACCCGTCGACGACGAGGGGATGTACGAGGTCCGGATCACAAATGAAGACGACGAGCCGGCAACCGGCGTCGTCGCGACGATCGAGGTTGGGCCACCCTTGACGAGCGACTCGCCGACGGCGTACGTCGGAACGCTCGAGCCAGGCGAGTCCAAAACGGCATGGTTCGCCGTCGAGTCGTCGCCGGATTCGATCGAGACGACTACCAGCGTCGCGCTCACGCTCACCTACGAGACCGATGCGGGCGACCGGATGATCGAGCAGCCGGAGTCGATTCCGCTCTCGATCGTCGAGGCCGAGGAAGACACAGACGCCGACTCCATAGCGCCATTCGTCGCAGTCGGGATCGTTTTACTCCTCGCTGCGATCTGGTGGCTACGAAGGCGATGACGCCGAGGTGTACAGCCTCTCCCTTCATACGATCGCTGTCACCGTGTATCGGAGCAACCGGATGACGGGACACCGTCGACCCGGTAGTGACTGACAGCAGACCGTATCAGAGACCGTCGTCTACCGTCGTGGAATCGGTCTCCATCGCGTTGTCCGCGCCGTCGTAAAAGTGCATGAATACGTCTTCGATAGAGGCCTCACGGACCTCCAGATCGATAACGGTGTACTCGTCTAATCGATCGATTAGAGCGTCAAACTCTTTGGAGAGAACTAGTCGATACTCGCCGTTCCGCCGGTCGACGTGCGCGACACCAGGGAACTCGAGAGATGCGGCCGGCGGCTCCTCGGCCAATCGGACCCTGGCGACGGTGCCGCCTTCCGCGAGGATGTTGCTGACGGTATCGAGTTCGATTAGCCGCCCGTCTCTGATGATCCCGACGCGATCGCAGACGCGGCGAACCTCGCTCAGGACATGTGAGGAGAAGAAACTCGTTTGTCCTTCCTCCTGTCGCTCCTCGAGCAGTTCGTAGAATTCGTGTTGGACGAGTGGATCCAAGCCAGCGGTCGGCTCGTCCATGATCGCCACCTCGGGATCGTGCATGAACGTCGCGACGATGGCGAGTTTTTGCTTGTTACCGCTCGAATACGTTTTCACGTGCCGCTCGAGAGGCACCGGAAACCGCTTGAGGAGTTCAGATCGACGCTCGTCACCGCGAAGCCGACCAAAGTGGTCGAGGACGTCCACACCGGTCACACGATCGTAGAAGGTAACATCACTCGGAAGGTAGCCAACGTGTCGTTTCACGTCGCGCAGTTCGACCCGGTTCGTGACGTCTCGTCCCAGCAACGACACCGAACCGTCGGTGGGTTTCAACAGACCGAGGAGGAGCCGAATCGCCGTCGACTTTCCCGCTCCGTTCGGACCCAAAAAACCGAAGATTTCGCCCTCGTCGACGGTGAACGTGAGTTCCTCGACCCCTCGAACGTCGCCGTAATACTTGGTCAGAGACTCGAATTCGATCGGTTGTGCCGCTGTAGCGTTCACGCATCGAACGACGACGTTCCTGAACTTATACGTTCCAGACGAACCGTAACGGTTCTGATCGTTGCGGGGCAGTGAATTGCCCCCCAGATCTATTGGGATTTGAGTCGTGCGACGCCTATGCGATTCGTACGAAAGCTACTACTCGGAACCGCCGCGCTGGTCGGACTGTGGATCGGGTGGGGTGTGTACGTCACCCGAACGACCGAACGCGTCCCGTTGGAGACGCTGGATCGCTTCGACGGTATCGAGATCCGCCGCTACCCGCGGACGATCCGTGCCGAGACAACGGCTCCTGACGCAGCGACGGCGTTCAGACGGCTCTTTCGCTACATCTCGGGTGAAAACACGCGTCGCGAAGACGTAGCGATGACCACACCGGTTACAGTCCGCGGGACGTCGATCCCGATGACCGCTCCCGTGCGAACAGAGTCAGACGGCGACGAGGTGATGATGGCATTCTACCTACCGCGAACGTACACCGACGAGACCGCACCGGTGCCGACCGATCCGGCTGTTCGGCTCGTCGTCGACCCACCGCGTACGGTGGCGGTTCGACGGTTCTCGTGGTACGCGACCAATGAACGCGTCGATCGAGAGCGAGCCCATCTGCTCGAGGAGCTCTCACGGCAAGATATCGAGCGGCGCGGCGAGCCGACGCTCCTCCAGTACAACGATCCATGGACGCCGCCGTTCATGCGAACGAACGAGGTCGAAGTCGAACTCGAGGCCCCGCCGGAGCAAATCCGCCGCGAGGACCCGTAATCGCCACCAGACTCACACGATCCCCGCCTATTTCCGAAGATCTGCAACCTCGATGATGCCGGACCCGGTCACAGCACCGATCACGTGGCCGTCCGTTTCGACGAGCAACTGATCGGCGTGGTTCGACCAGAGTTGCACCAACGCGTCCATCGCAGCCGTCTCTGCCGAAACTGATACCGTCTCTCGAGCCACCACGTCGCCAACGGTGACAGTTGTCGCATCCCCTGTCCGAGTGATGCTATCGAGCGTAGCGATTCCCACAACGTCGCCGTCCTTACCGACACGTTCTGGTTCGACGCTCAGCGAGAGCCTGTTGGGCGAAGCGATTGCACCCAAATCGACGCCGGCCGCAGACGGAATGGGACAGTATCGAGTCTTCCTTCCCGTTGCGAACCCCGAGACGGAACGCGATTTCCTTCGCATGGCAGCGGCCAGTGCACACGAACACGATGCGGAAAACGCCGAAGTGATCGCCGTAAACGTCATCGAAGTCCCACAGCAGACATCACTCACACATACGGTGGAAGACGACCGTATCGACTTCGACCGGTTGGGAGCCACGTTGTCCGACGAAGACGCCCGCGCGAGCGCCGAGACCTGGGAAATCGAACTCCGCCACGTTCACTTACCGGCGCTCGAGATCCGGGGGTGTGGTCGAGTACGACGCCCACGCCGGGACGATCAAATATTATCGCTGCGAACTGGTAGCGGACGTCCTTGAGCTAGCGTACCTGACGGGCGGGCTCGCGATCTACAAATTTCGAATCGACGACTGCAGAGGGACCACACACCGAGGACTGCCGCCCACCCTCCGGGGGACGAGTAGCGGCCACCGAACGTCCGCTCGCCGATGGGGCCGTAATCACCTGACGATCGTTACCGGCGTGGACGATCGTCGAACGATCCGCTCGGCGACGCTCCCGAGCAAAATATGCGTTCCGCCGTCGTGGCTGTGGCTACCGATGAGAACGTGGTCGGCCCCGATTCGATCGGCGTACTCGAGGATGACACGCGGCGGGACCCCAGACTCGATTGCCGATTGGAGATTCGCATCGGTATCGTCCACAATCGAGTCTGCGATCCCCAGAACGCGGTCCGCGTCCCGATCCGCTCGCTCGTGCCAGGTTCGGACTGCATCGTACCACTCCTTGAAATCGGTGCAGTCGCCGCTGCGTATGCCGAGGTGGTCGAGATCGTCCACGAACGGATACCGCACGTAGAGCACGTGCACCGTCGCGTCCGGAAACGTGTCGATCGCGTGTTTCAACGCGTTACACGACGGAGACGATCCGTCGAAGGGAACCAGCACCGTATCCGGAGACGCGATTCGTCCATCGTTGAACGTCGATCGAAGGACGGTGACCGGAACCCGCGCCCGGCGGACGATCGCTTCGGGTACGTTCCCGATTGAATCGGCTGCGGTATCCGAACGATGGGTTCCGTGGATCACGATCCGATCGAACGTATACAGGTCGGCGTATCGCAGGATCGTGTGAATCGCGTGCCCGTAGACGAATTCGGACGAGATCGTTGTCGAACGAACGTCTGCGACGGCGCGTACGGTTCCGAGGACGTCCTCCGCCCGTTCGTATCGTTCTCGTGCCTGTTCTTCCGAATCCGGAATCGTCGCGAACGGGTCGAGCGTGTGGAGTGCGGTAATCGTCTCGCCGCCAAAGATATCGGCTGCGTACTGCAATGCTGACTGCGAGCGCTGGGATCCGTCGTAGGGAACGAGAATCGAGTGGACCATACTGAAGATCCAACGAGCAGCGCAAAAATAACGGGGGTTGAGTACGACCGCGTAACCTCGATTGACCATCTCAGCGAGTGGTCATAGAACAGCTAATTAGCGGTCGGATGCCTCGAAATACTCCTCTCGTGAAATCGTGTATCTGTGAACGTCGGCTACGGTATCGGCCTGCGGATGCCAATTCCGCAAAAGCCCCTCGTATTGACCGTCATACCGTTCAACATACTTTTCGATTGCACGTCGAGACTTCTCGTTCCCGTCACCATGGGCGGCAACAACGAGTTCGAGGTCGAGTCGGTCAAACGCGACGGAGAGGATGGCATCGGCTCGTTCACCTGAATAGCCGCGCCCCCAAAATCGCTTGTCGAGGATGATACCGAGGCTGGCAGACCGTTTCTCCCAGTCGGGGTACAGGCCCGTCGTTCCAGCGATGGCACCTGCATCGTCTTCGCCTTCCTTTGGCCGTATCACGTATTTTGCAGCCTCCCCATCGTTCCACAGTTGTTCTGCTTTGTACACGTAGTCGTACGTCTCTTTCACCGTGTCGTGGGGGTTCGAATCCCAGTACTCGAACATCTCCGCAGTTTCGTCGCCCGTGCTGTAGAACTCATGGAGGGCAAACACATCCACAGTGTCGTGTGTAAACCGTTCGAGATGGAGGCGTTCCGTCTCGATGTGTTCAGGAAACATAGTGTACTATTCGTAGTCATCAATGATAATTGTTGAGTACACAGGCTTGTTCTATCAGTTCAATCAATGATCTCGAAGTGAAATCAACACCGCGTAATCGTTTTATGACGCAACAATCGTGATTTCGGGACCGATCTCGTCGGCGTACGCGAGGATTATCGCGATGACAGCGACGAACGAGCGATCTGTGAAAATGCTCGAACCATCGACTTTCAAGCCTTCTGGCGGCGAGGCCGTGTAGCATGGCCAGGACATCAACTATACATCATAATGGAAAATTGTCGCGAGGCTTGATCGTATCGAATCTCAGATCAAGATACTGTTTGAATTACTCCATGTTGGGCCGCATCTGTTTCGAAAATAGCCTATTTCCAGTAGCCGCTATTACGACCGTATGTGTGTAAATTTTGGCAGTTCTACCGACGTATCGCGGGAAATCGGTGCATCCTTCGCTGAGCCGGTGGTAGCGATCAGTAAGACGACGTGAAAAATGAAAGATATGCGTCATACGGTCCCAAATCAGGTTTCACTCGGCTTCGCGGTAGAAACCTGACAGTTTCACGAGACAAGACGGTACTGGACCGTTCGGATTTGATCTCGATGCATTTTCCCTCCCATTGACAGCTACTCCGTGAGCGGGTAGAACGACCCCATCTGAGAGGCTGTCGAGAACGAACGTTGTCACGCCGAGCCGACGGCTTGTCGTAGATCTGTGAGAATCCTACAGGAGACGTGACAATATCTGCAGGTGTTCTGACGCTCATACGAGTCTGTCGAGTACATAGCCAGGGAATACGGAGTTGAGCCGTGCAGGTTGCCCCACGGAACACGTCAAATCGGTGTTCGATAGTCGTACTGGCGGCTCAAACACGGTCACCGTATTATATCGGTGGATCACGTGTAGACTCACATGAGTAACCGACTCCTCGTTCCGTACGACGGTTCGGAACCGGCGAAAGACGCACTCGAGTACGCGCTCGAGAAGTTTCCGGATGCGGACGTAGTCGCCCTATACGTCGTCCCGGTTCCGGAAGGCTACTCGGCGGTATTCCAAGATCCCGAAGAGCGGATTCCCGCCGTCGATCGGGCCCGCGATCACGGACACGATATCCTCGACGATGCGACCGAACTCGCCGCGGACCGCGGCCGCGATCTCGATACCGAAACTGTTACCGGGAAACCCGATCACGAGATCGTCGATCTGGCGGAGAAGGAGGCGTACGATACGATTGTCATCGGAAGCCATAGCCGTGAGGGGATTTCGCGTATCCTACTCGGAAGCGTCGCGGAAAACGTCGTCCGTCGATCGCCGGTCCCCGTCATCGTCGTCCGGTAGCGTCGACTTCGGATCGAGACGGAAGCCAGTGCGCGTCTGGACCGAGGTTCGCCGGATAGTACCTTGGGACTCCGCGAGGGACGCCAGTTCGGTGTCTCGGCAACTACTGGTTCCTGTCGGTGGATCACCGCCATCTAAACGAGCGCTGGAGCACGCGTTCGAGGAGTACAACGACGCGTCCGTCATCGCGCTTCACGTACTCGATCCCACGGATCTCGCCTACAGTTCACCGACCGACGTCGGCGTCAGAAACGAACCGCCCCACGGATTCGACGAGTGGTATGGGCGGGCGAACGGAGCGGAGAAAAAATTTTCGACGACGCATGTGAACTGGCGAGTAAATACGACGTGGCGCTCGATATCGAAACCGAGATCGGCGAACCCACACGCGAAATCGTCGACTACGCCGAGGAGAACGAGATCGATCACATCGTCATAGGCAGCCACGGACGAACCGGAGAGACGCGACTGTTGCTCGGCAGCGTCGCCGATATGGTTGTCCACCGGTCGCCGGTCTCTGTCACCGTTATCCGCGACTAGGCTGATCGATAGTCGTTTCCCATCCCCTTCGGAACCGATTCGGGCCGCAGACGGGATCGATACTGGTCGCTGTAGAAATCTGCAGAACGATGTCGTGGTCGTCACCAACGCCCTCGAGATCAATCGCATTCTCTGTAGAGAGCGGTCCGTCAATCGAGCGTCGGTGGGGATTCGACCAGGTGATCGTTTTATACTTGCACTCGAGGTAGGGGTACTAATCCAATGATATCCTTTCTCGTGCTCTACGGCACCGGTGAGGGACAGACAGAATCCGTGGCTGCTCGTATCGCCGATGTGCTCGGCAAACGCGGACACGACGCGCCGACGATCGACGTCGACGACCGTCCGGCTGCGTTCGACCTCGGCGAGTTCGACGCGGCTCTCGTCGGCGCGTCGATCCACGCCGGCAAACACCAGTCGTCGGTCCTCGAGTTCATTCGATCGAATCAAGCGGAGCTGAACGCGATGCCGACGGCGTTCTTTCAGGTGTCGCTGTCGTCCGCGACCGAGGAGGGTCGAGCGCAGGCGGCGGGCTACTTCGAGGAGTTCGCCGCGGAGACGGAGTGGCACCCCGATCGGGTCGGCTTCTTCGGCGGTGCGCTGCGCTACTCGGAGTATGGCTTCCTCAAGCGGCTGCTGATGAAGCAGATCGCCAAGCGAACTATTTCCGAGATGCCCGAGGCCGACGCGTCGGGGGACGTCGAGTTCACGGACTGGGCCGAAGTCGAGGCGTTCGCCGGTGACGTGGCCGCGTTCGTCGAAGGTCGCCTCGGCGTCACGCCGCCTGTCTCGGGCGACGAGGCGGAACTCGAGTGAACGCCGACAGACTATCGGCGCGACGACGACCGTCTCGAGCGGTACGTTCGCCAGCGCCAGACTGGCCGAAAATCCGTGACCGATATCGGAGCACTACACCTCGTAGCCAGTGTCCGTGAAAACCGATTCGAGTGGCGACCGGTCGTAGGCGGTTGCGATTCCGAGTCGATAGACGATGTATCGCGGCCAGACGTCGTACGATTACGAATGGCTCATCAATCTCGGTGGGGACCGATCCGAGTCGCTGCAACCGCGGGTGACGTTGTAGAGCGGACTGAGCGTCGCCATCGACGTCTTTGGCGCGGGTGTCTGCAGTGATGCCAACGGATCGACGCGACAGCGACGCCGAGGCTACCGATTTACGTTCGCTGTCGTCGCAGTGAGCGGTGAGAAAGCAATGATACGAAACGCCTTCGCGAGCGATCCGTCAGATAGCGCCGACTCATCGATGCTGATCGACCGTTATCTCCCCGAGTACGACGTCGCGACGATCCGACACGCGGTCGTCGACGCCGATCCCGAGACGACCTACGAGGTGATGCTCACCGCCGACCTACTGGACACCGGGCCGATCGTCCGCGCCCTCGGTGCGTTGCGAAACGTGCCGATGGTAATCGCGAGCCGGATTCGAGGAGGTTCCGGAGCACCGCCGCCCGAACGGATGCGGTTCGCCGACGTTTCGGAGACCGACGAGTGGACGCTGCTCGACGAAGCCCGGGATGAGGAGTTCGTCTTCGGCGCGGTCGGGAAGTTCTGGCGACCGTCGATCGAGTGGCGACGGATCGACGCAGCGGAGTTCGCGACGTTCGACGAGCCGGGCTACGCGAAACTCGCGATCGGACTGTCCGTCCGACCGTACGGCCAGGGGCGGACGCTGCTGTCCTACGAGGCGCGCACCGCGACGACCGACGACCGCGCTCGCCGAAACTTCCGGCGGTACTGGCGCGTCATTGGTCCGTTCGCGGGCTACCTGATGTCGCGTGCACTCGAGCGCATCGAGTCCGATGCGGAGGCCAAGGCGAGCGAGGAATTGGTGGAATCCAATACCAGAGACGAAAAACGAGGCCGGGTGAACGGGGCCAGCAGGCGAGTCGTCGCGACGGCCGTGCTCCTCCTCGCGGGCGCGTACCACGTCGCGATCCGTCCCTGGCACCGCCGCTGGGGCGTGACCGAGGACGAAGCACTGGGCTCGCTCCCGGGCGACGACCTTCTCCCGGACGCGACGGAGCAGGTCACCCACGCGACCGAGATCGACGCTCCCACCGAGGCGGTCTGGCCGTGGATCGTCCAGATCGGACAGGGTCGCGGCGGCTTTTACAGCTACGACTGGCTCGAGCGGACCGTCGGAGCGGACATCCACAACGTCGACCGGATCGTCCCGGAGTATCAGGACCTCGAGGAGGGCGACGTCGTCAGGTTAGCGCCCGAAGACTATCCCGTCTCGTCGCCCGAATCCGCTCCGGAGGTCGCACGTCTCGATCCCGAGCGAGCGGTCGTGCTCAGGCCGCCCGGCGAATCACCGGCGTGGACGTGGGCGTTCGTCCTCGAACCGGTCGACGAGGGTACGACGAGACTGATCGCTCGCACGCGGTCGGACCCGAGTCGGTCGTCGATCGGACCGCTGTCGGAGCATCCGATACTCGGCGAGGCGGTCGACTACCTCTTCTGGGAACCCGCGCACTTTCTCATGGAGCGCAAGATGCTCCGGGGAATCAAGCGCTGCGCCGAGCGAGAAGAACAACGGATACTGTCCGCGACGATGTGACAAAACCGCTGGCCGTCGAGCCGGGTGACCGGTCCTCCTGCTCGAGCGCCTCGGTCTTGGGACGTCACCCGGGCAAGAACAGGTTCAGAATCGCGACGACGATCCAGTTCTGTTTCGAAATCGCACCCAGATACGCGCCGAACGTGAACAACACGCAGACACCGACGGCGATGGCGAGCAGCGTCGCCTCGAGCATGGAGACGACGACGCCCTGTCCGAGAAACGGTATCAGTGGCAGGAGAACGCCGATGAGTGGTCCGATTCCGCTCGCGACCGCATTGATCTTGCGAGCGCCTGCTCGCCGTTGCTGGATCGCCGTGTCATCGAGGTCGGTCAGCATCGCTCGCTCGAGTGCCAGTAGTTCGGCCTGTTTCTCGGCGCGTTCGATCTCCCAGACGCTCCAGACGCCGGACGTTCCCAGGCCGACAGCGGCGCCGAGACCGATCGTGATCACGGTGGGGCCGTCGGCAACCCCCGAAAGGTAGGCACCGACGACGACGCCGATGCTCGTCAGCGTGCCATCGAACCCGTTGGAGATGAAGTACCGCCGCGAGATAGATCGGACCTCCTCGTCCTCGAGGAGACCGCGAACGGTATCGAGGCGGTCGCGAAGCGAAGGCACGTCGCTCACCGGGTCACCGATCTTGGGGCGTTCCGATCTGTTCGACGAGGCGCTCGCCGCAGACGACCTGATCGATCGAGTGAACCGTTCCGCCGAGATCGCTGATGGCCTCCTCGAGGGCACTCACGTCGATGCCTTCGCCTTCGATCGTGAGCTTGAGGTTCTGAACCTCGCGATCGGTCTCGACCAGCACTGCGTTTACGCCGGCGACGCCTGCACAGTCAGCCGCAGTGCCGGCGAACTCGAGGATATCCGGCTCCTGCGGCTTCATGACGTCGAGGATGAGTCGTCTGATTGCGGCAGTCATGATGTGTACGGTCGTTTTCGACGACCTTAGTGCCGGGGGACGGATCACGGATCGGGTAACGAGGCCTGTGATGACCGTTTCCATCACCTCCGCGTGGTACAGCAGTTTCTTCGAGGGGATACAACTCTGTTAAGACGGGTGCCGCGAGCGGGCCTCTTTCGACGACCGCGACCGACTGGCTGCGATTCGCGACGGCGCTCGCCACGTCGAGTCCGGACCCCGGGCCGATAACGAGAAAGTCGAACTCCGCAGTGTCCGCGTCCATGCGTCGACCGACGACGGCAAGACCGATTAAACTCACACCGACGAACCGATTCGTGGCCGACATGACCGGAAAATACGGTTCAGACGAACAGGACGGGCAACATCGCTACGACTCCTGCGCCGAATCCGACGAGGAGTTCGTGGCGACCGCGGTTCGGCAAGTCCGCGCCGGTTTCCAGCGCTTCGGGGATGAACTCCGTCACGACCAGGTAGACCATCGCGCCGGCGGCGAATCCGAAGCCGAAGGGCAAGAACGCCTCGGCCCACGAGACGAACACGAACGCGATGACCGCGCCAATGGGCTGGGGTAGACTCGAGAAGATCGCCGCTCCGACCATCCGCCACTTGGACAGTCCCATCGTCCGCATCGGAATGGCGATGGCGGTCCCTTCCGGAATGTTGTGGATCGAGATGGCGACCGTTATGAACACTGCGAGTAGCGGGATCGAAAGCCCGAGTATCGACATGCCCCCGTCCAGCCCCAGCTCGGCGAACGAGACGCCGATCGCCACACCCTCGGGGAAGCTGTGGATCGTGAGGATGCCGAGAATGAGGACGAGTTTCCTCAGGTCTCCCTCGGCGAATACCGTCGCCTCGATCGGCGGACCATTGCGCCCGTAACCAGCGCCGTTTGCTCGTGTCTCGTTGGGTTCGGCCCCCTCGTGATCGTATTCGTACTCGCGGTCGTGTTCGTCTTCGCCTTGACGATCCGCGCTGGTGCCGACATCGACGCTGCCGAGTATCCGGTCGGAGACTTCGACCAGCACGACACCCGTGAGCAGCCCACCGACCATCAGCGTCGGAAACCCGCTCGAGGCGTACGCGAGCCCCTCGTCGACGAGGCCGAACACGGACACCGTCACCATGATCCCCGATGCGATTCCCCACAACCCAACGTTCCATCGGTCGCTGAAGTCATCGACGAAGAAGAACGGCAACGCACCGATTCCCGTCGCTAGCGCGGTGATCAATCCCGCGACGAACACGATGACGAGGTTTTCCGCGAGTGCCATACGTACCATACGAACAGGGAAACAAAGATACTTTCCTAAACGGGAAAATTATTTGGTTGGCCTAAAGAATGTGCGACCGGGACATCCAGCAGTCGTCTTCCACATACCTCTTTGCTAGGCTCTGTCGAAATTCGATTTTCCAGCAATACCTCAATCGACGTAGCTGGTGACTAGATTCGTCCTGCCATCGTGACAATGGCGAATCGCCACGTCCCCCCAAACCGATTCGTTCGCTCGTAAACTCACTCATCCCTCGCATGATTCCGTGCCGCGGTTCACTATCCAGCCACTGCGGCACAGCGTGGACCACTGTACGCCGGGTGGCCAAACCGGAGTGGTATTCACCAAAGCCGTCCGCGACTGACGACGTTAGTTCGCGGCGCAGTTATTCGATCCGAGTTCGAGCGCCTCGATGTCGCCGCCCGGCTGCTCCTTGCCCCAGTTGATCCGCTTGATCTCGTTGTAGCTCGCCGGTTCGTCCGCGATGGCCTCGACGAACGCCGCTTCGTCGCCGTCTTCAACGTAGCTCAGGAGTTCGTTGGTCGTCTCCGCGCGGAGATCGCCGAGTTCGGTCGCGAGCGGGCGGATCGACGACGACGGCCTCGTTACCGTCGTGGGCGAGATACGAGACGCAGCCCGTCCCGGGACGGACGACGGCCCCCCCGACGCCCGCACTCTCCGTGTCTTTCAGGAGCTCGTCCAATCGCTCCTCGAGCGTGGAGTAGTCCGTATTGCCCATAACTCACAACTCTATGCGATATCGATCTTAAATTCGTTGGTCAGCCACGGATCTCTCGGTCCGAGCTGGCGTGCCGGCGTCGGTCGACTTCACCGCGTACACGGGGAGAGTGCTGCGTTTCCACGTACTGGCACGACAGCCAGTCGGAGACGACGATCCGTTCGAGGATGACGGAGGGCCGGCTATACTCGAGGCACCCAAGCCGTACGAACTGGAACGGTATCGTTACCGTCGATCCCGCCGAAGTCGTCCACGCACTCGTCCACTTCGGGGAGTCGAAGGCTGTTCGACGATCTACCGAACGGGAACTGTGACACTTCTACACGAACGAGCACGAAAATTGCGACGTGATGCGCTCGTTCACCGTCCTGCCGCGCTCGGGCGAGAATCGCGATACCGACCGAGACGACGACGGCGAGTGAGAGCTACTCGAGGATCCGAGAAGAATCGATCGACGGCCCAGCTAGCTCTGTGCGGGGATTTCGGTGTCGACGTCGGCGTGTTCGTACTTGTCCTCGAACTCCTGAATGAGTTGCCCCATCTTCGCGTACCAGTCGTTCAGCTTTCGCTGCATGTCGTTTGCGATCTGGGTCGGGTCCGTTGGGTAGTAGACGTGATAATAGCCGCCCTGCTCGTAATTGATCTGCTCTTTCTGGATGAATCCGCTCTTGAGCAATCGCTGGATCGATCGGTACGCGGTCGAGCGCTCGCGGTCAACCCGGTCGGCGACCTCGTCGATCGTCAGTGCTTCCTCGCTCTCGACCATCACGCGGAAACAATCCCTGTCGAGTTGCTTGAGGCCGTGGATGCACTCCAGCAGCCCTTCGCACTCCATGTCCTGCTGTAGTTGCTCTGCCATCGAATTAGCCATTGTACTACTACCCAGTAGATACTGCGCCGGTATAAGGGTTGTGTGAATATTGTGCAATCTCGATGAGCTAATATCGCAACGGGACGAGTGGTGGTGAGGGTGCCACGCTCCCATCCTCACCGAGCGAGCAACGCGAGCGAGTAGGGTGGGATAGTTTACTCCGTAGGCGTCTTGGACGCGTTCGACTGCGCTCGCATCGTCGTGATCGTGCTGATGATCACGGCCCCGCTGACCATGAACGCCGAGAGCAGGATCAGTACGAAACTGACCGTATTCAGTACGTCCATCCCGAGGTAGTCGCCAGCCTGCCGGAACGCGACAGCGATCGAACCGCCGACCAGCATCAGCCCGAAGTAGATCTTGATGTCATCTTCGTCGACAATGCTGGTCGCGGCCGAGCCGATCCGAGCTCCCAGTGCACTCCCCGCAAGCAGCGGTGCGACGATTGAGAGATCGACACCGCCGTTGAGCCCGTAGGTGAACGCGCCGAACCCGCCCGAGAAGATGATCTCGAAGAGGTCGGTTCCGACTGCGATGGGAACTGGGACGCCGATGAGGTAGACCATCGCAGGCATCTTGATGAAACCGCCACCAACACCCAAAAAGCCCGACAGTAGACCCGTGGCGAACGCGACGGCCAGAATCAACCAGAGTGAGACCTGAATCCCGCCAGCAACCGTCATCATCGGTGGAATGCGGTAGGACTGGATTCGCTTCGCGACGTCCGGAATCGCGTCTGGATCGATCTCCTCGTCGGATCCGGGGTGGCTGTCATCCGAATCGTCCCCACCGTCGTTTGCAAGCGCATTTTGGGTGACGAACAGCCCGACCGCACCCAACAGGACAACGTACGTGATGCCGATGGCACCGCTAGCGAGTCCCAGCTCCTCGAGATAGTACACTATTCGACTACCCACCTCGATGCCGCTTGTCGTCCCGACGATCATCAACCCACCGAGTTTGTAGTCGACCTGACCGAGATCGCGGTGTTTCAGCGTCGCGATCATGGCCGTCCCGAAGACGAATGCCATGCCGCTCCCGACAGCGACTCTGGCGGGATACCCCATCACGAGTAACGCCGGCGTGACGAGGAACGATCCGCCCATGCCGAAGAAGCCGAACAGCACCCCGACCATGAAGCCGAAGCTCACGAACAGTGCGAGCGTCATCAGGGCGATTCCGAATAGCTCCATCTACGCGTGTGTAATTTTCTCGATGACTGGTCTTGCGACTCGCTCGAGCGCCCCGTATCCCACGTAGAGGACGATCGCTTCGAGGAGGACGGCGCCGACGAGCGCGCCTGCCTGTACTGCTGATGAATACGCTACGAGGTCGATCATCGGGATCGTCCCCCGTTGTCTGGTTGTGTGCGGAGCATAGATTTCTACTCGGTATCGTCTATCCGGAGGATGGTTATAACACTTTTGGGTATACCATACAATATTACTGCAGTCTATCTCACGGCTATCCAACCAGAATATTCTAGTAAGTTATGCAAATATGAGGAACGGACCGACATCGACTCCTACCACTGGTGCGCGGTCGGATCGCAACGATACCACATTTGTGGCGAGACACTACGCTGCACCACGAGTGACTGGAGTCACTGTCAGGATCGCAGAACGGATCGTCTACGACTGATATTTCGGATTTAGTATTGGTTTACGCAAACAATATTATGCGTCCGAAACCTACGATCGGTATGATTGCGATCTGTGCGACCGATCTCTCGGCTGCCAGCGAGGCAACGATCGAGAGCGAGACCTGTCTCGAGTGCCTCGGCCGAATCGGTGTCGATGAGATCCACCTCGTGACAGTGATCCCGTCGAACGTCCACGCGGGGATGCCCGGTATCGACTTCGCAGAACGACGCGAGCGAGCGCTCGATCGCTATCGCAGCGTCATCGAAGACGCCGGCTTCGACGTCGAGGCACACGTCGTTCGCGGGACGCCCCATCGACGCATCAACGGGATCGCGGAGGCGGTCGGGGCGAGCCTGACGGTCGTCGGCTCGCGGGGGCAGAGTCCGCTCGAGAACCGCATCATCGGATCGACCGCGCGCAATCTCGCGCGGACGACGGTCGTGCCGCTGCTGGTCAACCGAATCGAACGCGGGGCGGATGAGCCGGCCGTCGTCCGCGAACACCTGTTCCGGCGGATGCTGTACGCGACGGACTTCTCGGAGAACGCCGAGCGGGCGTTCGAGGCGTTCTCGTACCTCCGTCACGCGACGTGGGAGGCCACGCTGATCCACGTCGAAACGCCGAAGGATCCGGAACTTCCGGAAGACGCCGACTCCGAAGCCCGACTGGCGGAACTGGCGACGCAACTCGAGGAGTGGGGAATCGAGACACAAACCGAAATTCGGCAAGGCGATCCCGCCGACGAGATCCTCGTCGCTGAGGACGAGTACGAACCGACGACGATCCTCGTCGGCTCGCGCGGTCACAGCAGGCTCCGCAGGCTCTTGCTCGGGAGCGTCTCCGAAGATATCGTCGCGCGGGCGGACGGCAACGTTATGCTCGTTCCGCCGGATCGAACGGCGTAATACAAGGGCGAACCGTCGGCTCACTCGAGCGTGAACCGGTTTACTGTTCGTGAGAGATGGAGTCGACGCGTTCGTCGGATGGAACGGCGCTCTGGTGCTCGTCTGGTACGGTCGTACTTTTGGCGAGCCGTTGTGGTTCGACGTCGCTCTCGGGACGATCTGGCTGCTCGCGGCCTGGCTGTTCGCCGTCGTCCTCGCGATGGTCCTCCGGAGCGTCGGCGGGCAAGCGCGCGACCCAACCATTGGCTTCTACCTCCTCTCACCGTTCGTCTACCTGATCGGGCTCGCGTTCGCGTTCGGACTGTACAGCCGCGGCTCGTAGACGCGGAGCTGTACAGCGACCGACTGGAACAATACTCGTTCCCGCTGTTTGCACTCGGTATCGTCTCGCTCGTCCTCGGACCGGTTCTCGGCATGGGGAAGACGGTGACTGCGATCGGACTAGTGCTGTACGCCGCCGGCTACGTTCTCTACATTTATACGCTCGCTCAAACCTACCGGGCCGGTACGCCGAGCGGGACAGCGCTCTCGGTGCTCGTCGCATAGTTGTGGAACCTCGGCCCGGCGAGCTTCGCCCCGTTCATCTTGTTCGGCATGCCACTCGGTATCCCCGACCCGTGGATCGAGACCGGCGCATTGCACTTCCTTTTCATCGGCTGGGCGCTTCCAATCGCGCTCGCGGGCTCGCTGCTCGTCGCCCGCTCCCTCGAGTGGCCCCACGGAACCGCTCGAAGTGACGGCGGCGACAGCCGCGTCGACGGACTCGTCCCCGCGAAGCGTCTCCCGTCGGCCGTCAGACCGAAGTCCGTCCTCGCCTGGAACCTCGCGGTCCTCGCCGTCGGGATCGGCTTCTTCTATTAGGACCAATCGTGGTCGGCGCTACTGCACGGCTCGGGATTCACTGTCCTCCTCTCACTTTGGGGGTACTATCTGCTGAAGATAGTCGAACAGCGGTGGTCAGTCCGCACGCAGACGTCGTCAACTCGAGTGTGATTTCCGGACTCGACGAGAAAAGCGTTGTATACACCGTCGTCGGGATATCGCGTTCAAAGCCGCTCACAGTCAACGGCCTGCGCTATTCTGAGTTCTCGCCGGGTGACTGTGTTTCATCAACATCGCTCGGCTGTAGTTGGCGAACGAGATTCAGGTGCATGAGATGTAGGTGCATCCCGATACCGTACAATATTAGTCCCAATCCGACGAAAATGAGCGGAAGGAGTATCGATTCAATTGCCTGAGAGACGCTCTCAAGATTCGCCGGTAGAACGCCTATGATCGCCAAGAGAAATGCGCTCACGATCACAAGGTAGCCGACACGGACTGCGCGGGAGTAGTTTCCTACCTGCTGAATCCGATTCTCGATATCGTCATTAGTGGGAGTCGATTTCTCGGAAGTCATAGCCACGTGCGAGCGACTAGTGGGTTACGGTGGAATAATTGTTCAACTTGCAGCCTATCGATCGACCGTTTCACACGATAAGCGATCAGAGGGGCAGGTTGCGTACTGAAACGCTGTATTGCGATCATCTCAGCAATCACCGTCTGCCCAGCTCTGTCGCAGCATCCGCTAAACCTCTGTCTTCGAGAGTGGCGATTGTCATACAGCGATGGTCTCGTCTCAAACACCGGACCTCGGGTCACTGCAGGAGACTTCTGATCGTTCCGGTTTTCTCGTGACGGACAGCATGCAATGCTAGTCCGCCGTGAACGTTTGCGTTCTCGTCTCTTCACTAGCCGGGTACACTTTCTATATCTCGGCCCGACTACGCTATGGCGATCGCCTCTCGAGTCGGATACGAATCACTCGTAACGCGAATCACAGCAACGATTAGTCAGAAATGAACGTCGTTTATCTCGCGCTCGGTGTCGCCCTTCTCGCTACCACTGTCATCGATATCGTCTGGACGACGCTCTGGGTCGAAGGGGGGGCCGGTCCGCTCACGTCTCGGCTGATGGCGTGGACGTGGCGCACGCTACGACGAATAGGCGGTCAGAACCCCAGACTGCTCAGCCTGTCCGGACCGTTACTCTTTGTGCTGACCCTCACGATATGGATCGTGCTGCTCTGGGGTGGTTGGACGCTCGTCTTCGCTAGTGCCGAGAACGTCCTCATTGATACGCTCAACCGAGAGTCCGTCTCGTGGTCCGACCGATTCTATTTCACCGGCTATACGGTATTCACGTTAGGTATCGGAGATTTCGTTCCCAAAACAGGACGCTGGCAGGTCGTCACGATACTCGCGACTGGGAGCGGATTGCTCTTTGTCACCCTGATCGTCACCTACGCGCTTTCTGTCCTCGAGGCGGTCACCCAGAAACGCGCGTTCGCCAGCACCGTGAGCGCGTTCGGGACCCACAGTGAGGAACTCGTTCGAACGAGTTGGACCGGCGAGGAATTTCGAGGACTCGAGGTACCGCTGAATACCGTCGCGACGCAGCTCGCGACCCTCACCGAGAATCACAAGGCCTACCCGATCCTTCACTACTTTCACAGCGCCCGGCCGGATCGATCGCCGATCGTCGAAACCGTCGTCCTCGACGAGGCGTTGACGCTGCTCCGGTTCGGCGTTCCGAAACGACAGCGGCCGAACGAGATCACGGTTCGAAACGCCCGCACGAGCATCGAGAACTATCTCGAGACGCTCCACGAAGGGTTCGTCGAACCCGCGGACAGCCAACCACCCCCGCCGAATCTTCGCCACCTCCGTGAGGTGGGTATCCCGACCATGTCGGACGACGAATTCGAGACTGAACTCGACGAACTGGACACACGACGGCGAATACTGTACGGGTTAGTCGAATCCGATGCTCGAGAATGGCCGTCGAGGGAAACCGACTGATTTCCCTGACGCAGACAGATGACCAGTTCCCGGTAATCGGTATCCACCATACCGTTCAAGACTCTGGAAACCAAAGCAGGACATATGGCAACCGACGATTCTCTGGTTCGGACGCTGCTAATCATTATCGCCGCGATCCTTCTCCTACCGTTTCTCATGATGGCTCTCGCGATGCCCATGATGGGAGTCTGGGGTGGGGACCACATGTGGAACGGCGGGATGTGGGACGGCACCGGAGCCACGTGGGTGTGGCTTCTCATGTTGATTATTCCGTTGTTGGTGCTCCTCGGTCTCGGATATCTCCTGTACAGTGCGGTTCGGCACTCGGGCGAGCAACGGACGGACCCTGCACTCGAGGAACTGAGAACCGCCTACGCTCGCGGTGACCTCACCGACGAGGAGTTCGAAGAGCGCCGCGAACGCTTGCGACGGGAGAAGTAGTACGCGGGTGGACGCATTCTAAGCCGGACGCCGCCCCTTCTGGCCGACAGTGTCCTCGTTTGCGGTCGGGCTCCAATGGTCGGCACGCCCCTTCTCGAGCGGCCATCGCGGCGTTTGATCCGCCGGTTCATCTGTATAACAAAACCGGAACAGATGCTGCGGAACACCATCGCTGATCTCTGCCAGCGCCCCGAGTACGTCTCGTTTTTCGGGACGTACCAGAATCTGACTCATTAGGTGCGTAGCAACAGAGTTAGCGCTGGCAGCGGGCGTCAACCGTTCGTATACTTGCCCGGTTTTGATCCGTGCTGCTGGAGCATCGGTTCCGTGACGAGGTGTCCGAGGGCGGGAGCACTGTGAATCGGCTTCGAATTATTCGGTTTTCGCAATCCCCGTGGTCGAATGTGGTCACGACCACCTGTGCAATACGAGCCATGAGCCATGACTGGCCCCAGGGCGCCAATCTCGAGTCAGTAGCCGAGTTCTTTCCGGTACTCTCGGTTGTCCATCTGACGCAGATCTGCCGCAGCTTGTAACTCCTCGTTCGATCGCTTCTCTCGTCGGGGCGGTTGCGAACTGTGTGACGGCCGTCTCGCCGGTATGGCTATTCGGAGCCGAGCGTGGTGGCGCTGGAAGCGGATCTACTATGCGTTGATCGCCCTCTGCAATCGCGTTCACGATATCGCTCTGGAACTGGAATCTCCTCTGGTACCAGATGTGAGGCAACTCAAAGACCGTGAGCGTCCTCGAGAAGTTCCGTCAACCGCTGGACGAACCGCGCGGCGGGCGCCCCGTCGACTACATCGTGGTCGATCGTCACTGTGAGGCTCAGGTACTCTCGCGGTTCGATCTCCTCGTCGACGACACCCGGCTTGGTGGCGATTCCGCCGACCGTTAGCTGGAGCGTGTAGTTCGTCGGACTGATTCCCCAGCCGCCGCCCTCGCCGAACATTCCCACGGACGTTACGGCGACTGTGCCCGCGATTCGTTTCCAGCGTCGCGGAAACAACTGCGGAAGTCGCCAGAACTGCCGCCGGACGATTCCGGGAAGCCGCATAGCCAGGGAGGCCCACGGCGGCTGCGTTCCCTCGTCCGGGTTCCGCTGTCTCGCCCGAATCTCCTCGTGAATCGACCGTAGTGACCGGCGATTCGCCGCCCTGACGACGTGGGGCACGCCGATTCGCTCGCCGTCGATTGTCGTCTCGATTATCACATTGACATCGATATCGTCGAACGAAACGATCCGTCCCCGCCAGTCGCAGTACGCCTGAACGTGCGGATGGTCTTTGATCGCTCGCGCTAGACAGTAGACGAGAAACGCGGTGAACGAAAGGGTCTCTCCCGTTTCCGCCTTTCGCTCGCGGATGCATTGTCTGGCTTCAGTTACGTCGATTTCGACGAGTCCGTGAACGACGCTGCGCCGGCCGGCCACCCGCATGTAGTCGATCGTCCCTCGCCGCTGGAAGGGGAGTGGCTCGACTGTCTCGCCCCGCTCGTTCATGAGGCCTCTAGGGAAGCAAGGACTATACCTCTTGGTTCACGCTGACTTGTCCCGATTCGCGCACCGTCGATCCATAATCGAGCATGAACGCGAGCACAAACGACCCGACTCGGGAGGCGACCGTTAACCCCAGCTTTCGGGGGCTGACGCCGTCTCCACCGGCGACCGCGAGCTCACTGCCGATGATGGCGCTCACGGGAATCTCGTTGAACGAGACCGGCACCCCAGTAGGACCGCGCTCTGTGCGATGAGAAATGATGGGACGAGCATCGTGATCGATCGGCGCGGTCCCAGCGACGCGTACTTCTGGGAGATCGACTTGATCATCCGTGGTGCGCTCGTCCACGAGCCGACCAGGATGCCGATCCCGCCGCCGAGCAGGACCGCGATCGGCGACACCGTCGGCAGGTCCTCGAGCAGCGGGAACAGCGGCCCGACGGCCAGGCCGACCTGACTCGCGCCTGCCGAGAACGCCACGAGCGCGCCCAGCGCCGATTAACAGCACGACGATGACGCCGTTGACCGGGAGGTTGACTCCGTCCACGAGGCCGGTACCGACGGCTTCGGAGACGCTCGTGTCCTGTGTTACAGCGCCAGCGAAACCCAAAACGTCGGCGAAAAACGCCGCACACATCGTCGAAATCGCGTTCGCGCCGACCGCCGATGCCGATGACCCACGCCATGAAGAGGCTCGTGACCGCGGCAGCTACGAACAGGAGTATCGTTGCGGGTTCCATCAGTGTACGAAAATCTTCAGTTGCAGCTCACGAAACTCGGACAGGTTAGTCGGCACCCGTCGGAGCGGCGTCAGCCGCGGCGCGCTTGCTGCGCCAAACGCCCTGGAGGTACGCGCCGGCGAACATACCGACGAGCGCCCACAGGATCGTGACGTTGCCGATCCCGAGGCTGGCGTAGGCCGCGCCGGGACAGATCCCCGAGAGGCCCCAGCCGACGCCGAAGATCCCGCCGCCGATCAGGACGTTCCGATCGAACGACTTCAGTCGTCGACCGTAGATGTCGCCCGTCAGCGGTGCGCTGTCGCGTATCCGGGGCATAACCGCGAAGGCAATCCCGGAGACGATCGCGGCGCCGAACATGACGAACAGCAGGCCGAAGTCGTCGAATTGGAGGAAGTCCAGCACGACTTCGGGCCGGGCCATGTGACTATATGCCAGTCCGAACCCGAAGATCAGGCCGCCGACGAGAATCAGCGGCATGAACAGCGGATGACGGTTACTGCTCATCTTACGGACTCACCCCCATCGCCTGGACGATCTGGGCGGTCACGATCGCGACCGTCAGGAACGTGATCACGCCGACGATCGACGTCCGCGAGGCCGAGCCGACACCGCAGACGCCGTGTCCCGACGTACACCCCTTGCCGATGCGCGTGCCGATCCCGACGAGGACGCCGCCGATCAGCAGCCGCCAGGGCTGGACGTCCGTCGTCCACGTACCGCCTTGCCAGAAGACGGCGTAGACCGCCGCCCCCAGGATGATCCCGAGTGTGAAGACGACGCGCCAGTCCCGAGAGGCGCGGTACCGCTTGAACCGCGACTGATCCGAGACGTACGACAGCGTCGACTCGAGGAACGTGCTCGCTCCCGCGGCGATCCCCGTCCCGAGGTAGATGACGACCGCACCGAGGCCGACGAGCAGTCCCCCGATGGCGTATCTGGAGATGCCGTTGGGAAACGGCTCGGCGGGCACCCCCTGAGCCGGGACGGCGAGTTCGGCGAGCATTCCGATTTCGATCACGGTGGTTAGTCACCCGCCAGTGATTCCTGGCTGGCCGCGCAGTTGTTCGGGCCGAGCTCGAGTTCGAACGCCTCCTCGTCGTCGACCGCCTGCTGTCCGAGATTGGTGGGAATGATATCCCCGTAGTTGGCCGGACGGGGCGGCATGTCCGAGAGGGTCAGCTCGACGAACTCGTCCTCGTCCATCGCTAGGGCATCCATCTCCTCCTCGAGTTGGCCGATCGGGGCCGTGTAAGTACCATCGTCGGCGGGCTCGGCGGAGTCGCTGAAGTGAGCGCCGCCGACGAGCGTATCGTCGGGTAGGATCAGCACGCGCTCCTGCAGCGTCTCGTAGAGCTGCCGCGCGGCGTCTTCCGCGCCCTCATCGCCCTCCTCTAAGTCGGGGCGGGCGACGCTCTCAACGAACAGGCCGTCGCCAGTTGCAAGCAGCGAGCCGTCGATTAGGTACGAGGTCATCCCAGAGGTGTGACCGGGCGTGTAGACGGTTTCGATCGTGGCAGCACCGACTTCGAACTCGTCGCCGTCTGCTGCGAGAGTAATCTCGTCGGCGTAGGTGATACCACGGTCGACCGCCGCCTTGGGGATGACGCCCTCGACGCCCTCATCGGCGAGGTCGCGGATCCCCGAGATGTGATCCGCGTGGATGTGCGTGTCGATCGCGTACGTCAGGTCGGCGCCGAGTTCGTTGACGTCTTCGAGGTACCGATCCGTGAACGCGCGTAGTGGATCGATCACGGCCGCCTCGTCGCTATCGACGAGGAGATAGCCCAGACAACCGCTCGAGGGACGTTGGTACTGGTAGAGCGTCCCGGCGCCGTCGTAGCGCTCGACCTCGACGCGCTCGTAGATGCGCGCCCAGCCGTTCATCCCGTCCTCGAGGTGGTCGACGTCGTAGCCGCGCTCCTTCAGCGTCGCAGCGACGTACTCGCTCGAGCCCCCTTTCGCACAGAGGACCGTAATTTCGCGGGCATCGGGAATCTGAGCAAGGACGTCGTCATTGATCTCGTCGTCCAGGAACTCGAAGTACGGAACATTGATCGACTCGACGTTCTCACCGTCGATTCGCCACTCATCGTACTCTGACTCCATGCGGGTGTCGAGGAGCGTAACCGCTTCGCCTGCATCGATTCGCTCCTTCAGCCCGTCGGGGCTGACCGATTCGACATCGACGTTCGGCATCGACAGATCCATGTCGTCCATGTACAGTCACCTGTACCGGCTGCTGGCTCTTAAGAGTTCGTATGATATTCCCCATTATACACAATACGGTCCTCGGGAAAATGCAGCTATATGCCCGATATGTGCGCACACAGGCAATTGAGCCCAGTTATTCGCCCTCGAAGGAGTATAAGGTGTTTGAGTCTTGCGCAATAACCGAAGGACTTTTATGGAAACGACCAATATTGTATGATGGCTCCAATACGGGGCACAGAACTAACCATGAGTTCGGAATACCAGACCACGGAGACGCTAGACGTGAAAGGACAGTCCTGCCCGATGCCCATCGTGAAGACCAAGCAGTCGATCGACGATCTCGAAGCCGGCGACGTCCTCGAGGTCGTCGCGACGGACTCGGGCAGCATGAGTGACATCCGAGGGTGGGCCGATGGTACCGACGGCGTCGAACTCCTCGAGCAGGTCGAGGACGACGACCTCTACACCCACTACGTAAAGAAAACGGAATAATGAGTACGGACAACCCAACGTCGTCGGTTGACGACGCCGATCCGGACGTCGACGCCGCCGAGCTGCAGGCGTTGCGCGAGCGTGTCGAGGAACTGGAAGCGTCGATGGCTGCGGTGGACACTGGCGACGATCAGAAGAAGATGACCATCGTCGCTACGCAGGGGAGTTTCGACATGGCGTATCCGCCGTTGATCCTCGCGAGCACGGCGGCCGCCTTCGGCTGGGAGGTCGTCGTTTTCCACACGTTCTGGGGGCTCGATATCCTCCACGAGGAGAAGTCGAAGGACCTCAAGCTGAGCGCCGTCGGTAATCCGAACGTGCCGGTCCCGAACGCCGTCGCTGCACTTCCCGGCATGGACACGATGGCCACGAAGATGATGCAGAAGAAGATCGACGAGAACGGAACCGCCACCATCGAGGAGTTGATCGACCTCTCGCTCGAGAGCGGCGTCGACCTGCAGGCGTGTCAGATGACGATCGAACTGATGGACTACGACGAGGACGACTTCTACGACGGCGTGACGACCGGCGTCGGCGCGGCCACTGCCCTGCAACACATGGCCGAATCCGACATTCAGCTCCTCGTCTAATACAGAACTCTTCGTCGATGCCGAGTACGACATCGTGTTCTCGAGTCTGCTGAATCTTGAAAATCGTGACTGTGCCTCCGTGATCTCGAGTCGGACCTGATCCTGGTGAGAAATGGCGCATGCCGACGAGCAGTATACCGTAGACGTTGGCTTTTCACTCGAGACGCTCACACTCACGGGCGCATTGCTGGATAGCGATGCCAGCGATATTCGCGCCGTACTCGCCGGTTCGGCGGATACTCTCGAGCAAGAGACCGACTACGTAGGCCTCGGCGGGATCGTCGTGGGCGTAGAGATTTCGATCGAGCGCCTTGAGGTCTGCCGTCAGTTCGTCCCGTTCGGTGAGCGCCGTTTGCGCTCCCTTGACTCCGGCGTCGGCGAGGATCACGTCCGCGGCGGTATTGATGATCTGTCTGGAACTCGAGGCCAGCGAATCGATCCGGTGCTCGAAAGTCGTCGGTATCGTGACCTCGGGATCAAAAGTGAAGCGAGCGATCTTCTCGGCGTGATCGGCGATGCGCTCGAACTGCCGGCTGACGTAGTAGTATTCGAACAGTTCGTCCCGGGTGTACTCGAGTTTCTCGACCTCGTGGAGGTTCGTCAGCGCCCGCCGGAAGTGGCGGGTCACCATCGCGAACAACTTGTTGGCCTCGTTGTCGCGGTCGATGACGCGCTGTGCCAGCGTCTCGTCGTCGGTCAGGACGGCACTCACCGCGTCACGGTGCATCCCGAGCATCACGAGGCGAAGGCGTAGCGTCGATTTGCGTATATCAACGTTCTCGGCGTCGATAAGGTTCGTCAGCCGAATCTCGGTGTCACCGGCCTCCAGCAACTCGAATCCGGAGAGGTTTGCGACCGTGTCCTCTATCACCTCGCGGACGTCACTCCCCGAACGATCAGACGATACGTGGACCGCCACGACATCGACACGCGGGACATCAATGGAAAGAACCGTCCACTCTACGGAGAAGAGCGATTCGAGACCGTCTGGGCGGCGATCTCCGAGACGCTCGACGGCCGGGAGTTCTCTGCGGCGTCGAGAGCGGCGATGGCCGAGGCTCATCGGGGAAAGACAGTGCCAGAAACCGTCAAGGCGAAACAGACCCACCTGGAATCTATCGATACCCCTATTAACAGATATAGTTGTATAGTATTGTATTATAAAATTATAAATCAGATTTTATTTTTTGCTAAGACGCAACGTCCCCTCGAAAGACACGGCGAGCGTTGTTGAAAGGAGTCGGAACCGCCGCAGTCGGCGTCCCCGCTGGCGTCTTCGCTACCGGTATGGCCAGTGCAGGCTACTGTGACGAACCGTACTCGGACACCTCCAGTGTGACCGAGACCTATTGGAGCGGAAGAGACGGCTCTACCGATTGGGTCGAAAAAGAGTTCGCAGAGGTAGTTCGGGTCGAAGTCGATGGGCCGAAACTCCAAAGCGAAAACAACAACAGGGCGAAGTATTACGTAGCTGTCCACCAGTTGTCTCAGACGTACGTGAAATCGGACGGCGAGCCACAGATCGACATCATGGATCAGAGTGTCAAAGTAGAGTATCCGGACGAAGGGAACACAGCGGCGGAGTGGGATTTCGCGGATCCGGACAGCGAACCGACTTGGATCAGTCGTGCAAGTGCAGATGCAGCGTACGACGGTTACTCCCTGGAGGACTTCGCACAGGACTTCGCCGTCGAGTCGTTCAAAACCGGGATGGACGTGTTCGAGGAAACCATTGCGACGCCTGTGAAAGTCACGGTCGACCTCTACGACTACACGAAGAAGGCAGCAGAACTCGCCGACAAATTCAATGACGCGACCGGTTCCACCCGTACGCAGGAATATTCGTGGTTCTACTCCGGTGATGAAGCGTCCTCGACATCGTTCACCTCGATGATATTCAAAGTAGAAGACATCCCGTGGGGCGCGACTGAGAGCCACACGATCGAAGTCGAAAGCCAAACTGGTCAGCAGGGAACGATGCACACCCACGAGTTCAATTTCGACCTCCACGGTCCGGAGCTTTGTCGGTAACTGACAGGGCCGTTTTCCTGCACTCCTTTTTTGTATCGCAGTGTCGGAGATCGACCTCCTTCCACGGTAACGTACTGCTGGATTGGGGTATTGTGGTTCAAGATACCACCTATTCTTGAGGGGCGACTCGCTCCGTGGATGTATCGAACAGACGTACCGATGGCTGGGCCAAACAGCCGCTACTCCTATCATGTGACGGATTCGGAGTTACCGTCGCACGCATATTTTCTGCCGCATTCAGGTCGCTATTGGCGACCAGTTCGCACACTGAACAGACGTACAACCCACGCTCAACACGGTTCGACTCAGCTTTCGCCCCACACTCACAGCACATTATCGACGTTGCCAACCCGTACTCATCAACCCGCTCAACCTCAATCCAACGTTCCTCAGCCTTGTACTTGAAGTGACTCAACAGCGTTTCAAACGCCCAATCGTGCAGGCGCTTGTTTCCATGCCGTCCCTAGTCGGCTTGGCGAGCGACTACGATGCCGTCGTCTTCGACAACGACGGCGTGCTGGTCGCGCCGACTGAGCACGAGGTACTCGTCGATACCGTCACGGACTCGTTTCGAGCTTTCGGCGCCGTGATCGACCGTTCGTTCGCACGACGGATGGTCGTCGGAATACCGTTCCGATCGAGGCGGCCTTCGAACACGGACTCGATCCGGAAGCGTTCTGCCATCACCGAGAGTCGATCGAGAGCCACCGCAAAAGCCCGACCCGCCGAAGAACGTCGTCGGCATCGACGTGGGCATCCTGAAATACGCACACGACACCGACGGACACGCGATCGAATCGGTCGACCTCTCGGACGAACGCGGCCGGCTCGAGCGTGAGCAACGAAAACTCTCGCGCAAAGAGCACGGGTCGAACAACTACGAGAAACAACGCTGTCGAGTGGCCGAGTGTCACGCCGACCTGAAGAACAAGCGCCGAGACTTTTTGCACAAACTCTCGAACTACTACGCTCGAGAGTACGATCTCGTCGCAGTCGAAGACCTCGACGCGAAAGGACTGGTCGAACTTGACGGCAACTCTCGGAACCGTGCCGGAGCAGCGTGGGGAACATTTCTCCAGATACTCGAGTACAAGTGTGAGCGTGAGGGAACGCACTTCGTTGCCATCGATCCAGCAGGGACGACCAAAGAGTGTGCGGCGTGCGGTGTCTCGACCGACAAACCGCTATGGGTTCGCAAACACTCCTGTCCTTCTTGTGGCTTCACCGCCGACAGGGACTGGAACGCGGCCTGGAACATTCTTTCTCGCGGTATCAAGCAGTTAGGAGCGGGACGCTCCGAATCAACGTCCTCAGAATCGCGGAGCGATTCTGATGGGCTGCGAAAATCGCTGTGCGATTTTCGAACGCCTGTAGAGACTGCGCTCCCTACGGGAACCCATTCGGTTCCTGCAAAGCGCGAGCCGTCAGGCGAGCGGTAGGGTGTGGTAGTTCACGGCTCATCACGCGCTTCCCACTCCGGGCGTGTTGTCGGAGATGGGAGCTCGGCAACTGCAGTTCGGAGTTCCTCCGTCGTAGTCCATGGAAAGCACTGGTCGTGTAATTCGAATTTGCGGAACTTGTTGAGATGGACCCAACTGTACGTCGCTGGATCCTCTCCTTCGTCCGTCCGGTCGTCGATAACATCCCAGACCTCTTCTTCAGCACCGTCGATCCCATCGAGGATGGACTCTTGTGCGCGGTCAACGAGCGAGTCGATCTTCGAACGGGCCTCATCTTCCGTCAGATCGTCCGTGAACGCAATTTCAAGGGCGGCCTGGATGACATGGTGTTTCGATTCGAGATTCGCGTCAGTCACCCACGCGTAGTCGCGTGGGAACACGTACGATTTGTCGAAATACGGCGAGTCATCGATCTCCCCCAATTCCGGCGCTTCACCGCCATTCTCTTTCTCGAAAACCCCAACGATGTAGTCGCTGTACGTCGCTAACAAGGAGAACATGATATCGAACGTATTGAGCCGCTCAGTTGGCAGTTCGAGAAGATCTCCCATGGTGAACGGATACGCGCCGAGTTGCTTCGTGAGTTCGTTCTGCACGGCGCGAAGACGTCGGATGTAGGGATCACGATAGCTTCCCAGGATGAAATATGACGTCCGCTGACTCCAGAGATACGGCAATTCACGTCGGGTGAAGCGCCAGATCTCTCGCTTCTCCGCTGGTTCGAGTTCGATGCCTCCGACCGCTTTGTGAACCACCGTCATAATGTCCGCAGCGTCTGGCGGTGGACTAGGATCAGTCATTAGCTGCCGTTCAAACCATAACACCATATCTCTTCTGAACCACTTTGGTATTTTCCCGATTAACCAACTTGGATCGCCCTAACTGTTATACCGTTGCTCCTCGTGCTATCGCATATGAGCGAAACCCACACTGGCGTGGCCGATTCGGGGCCGTTCGCGGAACAGCAGCGGCTATTCAAGTTGCTGTCTCAGGATACGCGCCACCTCATCATTCAGGAACTCCTCGGCCACCCCGCACACCTGATGTCGCTCGCTGAACTCGAGTATATGACTGGAAAGAGCCAAGCGGCCATCAAAGACCAACTGGAGACGCTGATCGACGCCGGACTCCTCGCACGCTACACGTACGAACCGAGCGAGGAGAAACGCGATCTTCCCTCGCAGTTCTACGGGTTCACGGAGCGGGGCGTCAAAATCCTCCACGACTACAAGTATCTACGTGGGCTCCCGGTCGCCCGCGCCCTCTACGAAAACACACGTAAAACCGAGAAAATCGAACGCCACGAATCGGCCCCGCGGCCGGAACTTCCCGAAGCTGTTGCGGAGGCACTCGAGTTTGATGAACCCGATCTCGACGCCGTTGATGCCGGCACAACCCGGTAGTTCATCGTTGAACAGCACCGTTCTCAACGACGGAAACTGAACATATACAGATTAGTTGATATCCTTACCGTCCTGAATGGAGAGGCTTTCGCCTCGATTTTCCGTAACCCCATTAACCATTAAGACTTCGTCAGTTCCAGCGTGACTGGCTCGACGTTGATCCGGAGGCGATACATGCTGTTAGTTGATCCCGTTTCTGGCTGTGTGAGGCCGAAATGCCTACTCGTGAATCAAGTGGTTCGAAAATCGAAAATTCGAACCCTTCGAGCAACGACGATGCTTCGCGTTGTACCGTTATGATCGAGGAACAGAGCTAAGTATTTCGATGAGAAAGTAATACCTATGTCGAGTAATACAAAACTGAACGGTGAGGAACGCATCGTCTCAGTTACTGAAAAAGGGCAGGCGACGATCCCAAAGCGCCTCCGAGAAAAACACGGCATCCCTGCTCCAGGCCGTGTCAAATTCGTCGAGAACGATGATGGGGAAATCGTTGTCCGTCCAGTTGGCTCGATGCGAGAGTTTCGCGGCCTCGAACGAGAAAGTGATGATGAGCGTCCTGCGACGGCCCTCCTCCGTGAGGAGCGAGAGCGCGACAAACAACGAGCCGATGAGCTAATCGAACGCTTTTCCGATAAAACTGAGGAAGAATGACGGACAAGATCGTTTTCGACACAGAACCAATCATTGCCTATCTGGACGACGAACCTGGGAGTGACGTCGTCGAAGCGTGGATCGATCGGGTGGCATCTGGAGAGGTTGATGGGTACATTAGTCCGGTCACAAAAACAGAGGTGCTGTATGTTGGCTCTCGAGTCGGGTTCCGCCTCGACGATGTTCGGGCGAGTCTTGATCGGCTTGAGGAACTAGGCGTTGCAGTGTTTGACCCTCGAGAGTGCTGGGAAACTGCCGCTGCGCTCAAAGAGGCGTATACTATGGCGCTTGGAGATGCATACGCGCTTGCGACGGCCGACGCGGTTGATGGGACACTACTTGTTGGAGCAGATACTGATTTCGACGAACTAGAAGACGATGTAGAACGGTTTCGGGACGAGTCTGCCTAATTCGGATTCTTTCCGGTTGAATAAGGATCTAGAACTGAACGCCGATCAATCCCGGGGCTTTGCAACCGATTCGCCGACTTCTCGAACGTGTTCACTTCGCTCAAGATCCATTTCTTCGGCGAGGTAGTCTCTACTCGAGATCCATACCCTGAGGAAAACACATGTCCTAATATGTTCAATAGTCCACATAACGGAAACGCTCAATTTGCGTACTGCTCTGCGAGCCACTCTTTCCAAGTAACCGTTCCAACCATATAATCGGGGCAAGTTGCATGGCCGGCCCGAAATCCCGCTACAGTTTTACCGGGGATGGGGAACCTGATGATTGGACGTTGAGAACCACGCGCATCGCGGTATGTCTGTGCGAGTTCGCCTACTGAGTGAATTTTGGGACCACCAACTGGGTCAGTCCGACCGCTCGGCGTCAGTGTTGCGTGATCCACGACGCCATCTGCGACCTCGCCGACGTCAACGGGTTGGAGTTGTATTTTTGTCGGGAGGGGCCACACCGGAAGCTTCGCCACGTAGCCGAGCATTTCCGCGACGAACGAGTGAAACTGCGTTGCACGGACGATAGTCGCTGGGATGTCGCTGTCCTCGATCGACGTCTCGGCGGCAACCTTGTGTTCGTAGTAGGAGAAGGGAATGTCGTCGATACCGACGATAGAGGGATAAAGAAAATTCTCCACGCCAGCCGCTTCAGCCGCTTCGAGAAGTCGTTTTGTCCCCTGTACGTCAACCGCGGCTGTGTCGCCCTGTGGAGCCGTCGCTGCGTGAATAATGACGTCGATGTTTTCGAGCGATGGTTCGATACCTGTGCCTTCAATCAAGTCGAGTGCCACCCATTCGAGATCTTCTTCGGTCTCTTCGGGGGGCGAGCGGCTCGCTGCCCGGACAGTGTGTCCCGCCGCTATAAGTCGTGGCCGGAGGGCCGTCCCGAGCGTGCCTGTTGCGCCGGTTACCAGTGTTCGGGTCACAGGAGATGATTTGTCCTATTGGTCTAAGTGGTTATTGCCGAGTGTACTCCGTGGTTTTCACTTTCACATCACGTATCATCGCTCATGAAACACGTTCGGATACGCATTACGGCACACGGACAGGAAGGTGACATCCACCCGATGTACGGCGTAATTTCACTTCTCTCGGCAGTACCAACGGGCGGATGCCATCATCACGGAGTTCGTCGCGGAACGGCTTCCCGTCGTAGATGTGTATCTCGATATTACGTGCTTTTAAGGCTCGAGTTACTACCCGTTCACAATGAGACCATCGGGCGATAGTGGTTCTGTAGCTATCTCTACCGCTACTCGATTTCTGCGGTACCGTACTCTTCGATTGGTGATGCGAGTATGATGCCATGGGGGCATCTCGCCTTCGGCTATGTTCTGTATTCACTTGGCCATCGCTTTGTGACACGTAAGCCGCCAGCCGGACTGGGAGTCGTTCTCGCGATAGTGGTCGGCACGCAGTTGCCGGATGTCGTCGATAAAACGCTCTCATGGGGACTCCATCTCTTTCCCCAGGGCTATTCGATCGCCCACTCCATACTCGTTGCTGTCCCCGTTGGGCTGCTTATTCTCGGTGCAACAGCTTTCAGAAGCCGGGATATCGGTATCGCATTTGTTCTGGGGTACTGGTCGCACCTTCTTGGTGATGCGATACTCGCCGTTCCAAAACGTGGTGTTTCGCCGGGTGATCGACTTCTCTGGCCAATCGTTACGCTTCCGCCGTACCGAAACGAACCAACATTGTTTGGGCGAGTCGAGGGAATCCTCAGTACACTCTTCAGCGAGATGCTGACTCCCGAACATTTCGTCTTTCTCGCTATTTACGCGGTGCCGTACCTACTGGTATTCTTGCTCTGGATAATTGATGGCTCGCCTGGCATCGCGTTTCTTTGGCGAAAAGAGAACCACCAGTGAGGGTGTCAGCCCACTATCGTGCTGATTGTGAGAACGCTGGAAAATCCATCTGATCACGCTTTGGGAATCTACTTGACGATATTCGAGCTATGAGTCTGCGAGCAGCTCACTAACATACTGGTGTTCCCATTTACGGCGTGCTTCAATCTCGCGTCGACCACGACGCGTTAGTGAGTAGTAGTTCGTTCGCCGATCGACCGTCCCTTTTTCGACAAGTCCTTTGTCGACGAGTGCGTCGAGGTTTGGATACAGTCGTCCGGCGTGAATATCCTTCTCGTAGTAGTTCTCGAGTTCATCTTTGATCGCGAGTCCGTGTGGCTCGTCGTGGCCGGCGATTGCATAGAGCAAGTCACGTTGGAAGGCAGTCAAGTCATACATACTCTGGCCTATGGCAGCAGCGGGTTAATTATATGGAACATAGACAGTCTTGATCGAAAATGTCATTGGTGAAAACCCAGCAGTAAACGACTACTGGCAGTGAGTAGCCCGGACCGTGCGGTGGTATGAGCGTGCCATAGAAACGGTAACACGCCTATTTAACTTCGTAATGAGCGTTCGATACAGGTACATATCGAACAGTATTGGGAAGTGAATAGAAGATCTGTGTGAGATAGCCCTTAAGCGATGGCATAGTTTCACGTGATACGACCATTCATATTGTCGTCGTACTGCTGGGGATCGTCGCCCTATTTCTGATTGATTGCTACACTATCGGTCCAGAACTGGCTCAACACCAGTAGCTGGATTTTGCTGTTTTACGGGCTTGTCCGTGGTGGTGCGCATTTCTATTTCGCTGTCCGAGTTGAATCTGGAATGATTCCGGTCGAAGCACGGTGTCGGTACATAACGATGATCGCTATCCTCCTCGGCACAGGTACGGCGATATACAAATTAAATTGCAGGAAAATTGCGCCAATTTCACTCGACACCATCGGACTCGTTGTGATCGTTGTGTAACCTTCTGTAGGCGTGGACAACTACTCAAGTCTCTTTACAGGGAGATCGGTCATTCACACTTGAAGCTACACTCAGATTTGTTCAGGATTCCATCAACCTCTCCGATTAATGCGTCAACGGGCGTGGTGAGCCAGTCTTTCCCAGCTGCATCGTAGAGGTTCAGATAGTTTTCATGGAGTACACTGTTTGTAGCGACGAGATCACCAGAGAGGATCGAATCAAGGTCATCGTTACCCTCAAAGTCGGTTACTGTTCCGCCCGCCTCTCTGACGATCAGTGCTCCAGGTGCGACGTCTACTTCCTTAAGATCAGCAACGGAGCACGTGTCAAACTGGCCATCGGCAACAAACGCGATATCCGGTGCGGCCGCTCCGCTCAGTCGCGTCCCTATCGAATCTGCAAAGAGGTACCTCCAGAGACCCATATAACCGAAATCGTCGGCAGTGTCTTTGCTATAGAACCCGACCCCGTGAAGCGCATCTGAGAAGGTGTCTGTCTCAGTGACTGTGAGTTCTTCTGGCTCAGAATCCTCGTCTACAAGATCAAAGCCATCACTCTCAAATTTGTATGCACCTTTGTCTTTGACAGCCACCCAGACCTCGTCTCGAAGCGAGTAGTACGTTACACCAGCGTACAGTTCTCCGGGATACTCCGCGTCGGTCTCATCTTTCTCGCCATCGTTTTTTATGACAGCGATGTTGACGCCGAAATGTGGAATCTCCTGAATGAAGTTCGTCGTCCCGTCGAGGGGGTCGAGCATCCAGAGGTAATTATACTCTCCCTCACCACCGCCTTGCTCTTCGCCGTATATGGCGTGGCCTTCCTCTTCGAAGTCATCACCGAGTTCGCCTTCAATGGTCTCGCGAAGGAGTGTCTCCGCTTCCGTATCAACCTCTGTAAGAAGATTTTGTGGGTCTTTCTCCTCTGACTGTTCGATGGAACCAAAGTAATTTTGGTGGAGTTGTGCCGCCTGGCCCGCTGCTTTGACGGCAATCCGAAGATATTGGTCATCAATCGGTAGCTGCCCCTCAAGGTCTTTGATGACCCCTTCCTCGTCATCGCCGTCGTGTGAATCACCGAAGGCGGTATTAGTTCCTGCTCCGGCACCAAGGGCCGCTCCCGCCACTCCAGCCGTCTTGAGAAACCGACGACGAGCATTGTTTATAAAGCTGCGCTCTGTTTCGGAGTCGCTTTCGGGTCGTGACATGATCCATCACGAGCGATCCACACACCCATTTATATTTATTATTAAACAACTCTTGTAAATACAGATATGTCTGGAAAATTACTACTCTATATATTTAATCTTTTTCAATATATCGTTCACCTACAGAAAGAGGTACTGAGCATAGGTCGTCGTTCGCTTGTCGATCTCTTCGACCGTTTTGACGTCGGTTGCTCGAGCAGGTCTTCGTTCTCGAGCGTCGACTGGTGGCTATCTGTGGCTGCACTCTCATCACTGCCAGAAGCGTACTCCGTATCCAGCGTCTGCTGGCCCGGCTCAGCGGACGCCTCCGTCTCCGCGATATACTCGCTGTACACTGTCTCGGGTGCATTGGACCGCTCGACAACTCGAAGAGGACCCATCACCAATTTATGCGCCTCAGTCCCGTCCTGACAATGACGATTCCCACAAGCAGGGCTATCACGCCAATGACTGTCCACTGCACTGATCTTCCAGTGATCGGTTCGCAGTCTGCGACGCACAAAATAGGACCTAACTGGATGATTCCGAGACCTTGCACCATCCATAACGTCCCGAGAAGCGCCAGGATGACGCCGAAGATCGTCAATATCGTCGCTTTCGTGTTCATGTTTCAGTACGTCTCCTGACACCATCATCACTCGAGGATGTCACCGTAGCCGAAGGGGTACACTCCCTCCTCTCGGTTCGGCTGTCTGTCTCGGTGGGGCTCACTGGCGTGGCAGTTCCGCGCACGAAGGGTCTAGACGGGCTAACACCGGTACTCAGCGTTTCAACCTCGTCGAGATCGAAGCGACCTGCTGCGATCCAGTCGTCCGTTCGGCGGTTGAGATGGCAGCCGTCGTCGATCCGCTTCCAGAGCGGTGTTAGCGCGTCCTGGATGAAGCCGTGTAGACCGCCCGACCGAACGTGTTCGAGAAATCGAAATTCGCCATTCGGCTTCACGACGCGGTGGACTTCCTCGAGGGTCCGAGACGGGTCCTGTACCGTACAGAACACCGCGGAGGCGATGACCACGTCGAACGTATCGTCCGCATAGGGCAGTGATTCGGCTCGTCCCGATCGCAGGTGGATGTCCAGATCGTGTGCGCTGGCGATTCGCTTTGCCTGCCGTCGCCTGTCGGGATCCGGTTCGATTGCATGCAGGTGGAGTGCTGGCTCACGCCGGACTGCTGTTTGCAGGTACGGAACCATTGCACCGCTCCCCGCGCCGAGATCCAGTACCGTCCCCTCGAGATCGCGTGCGAGATATCGCCGGTGCTCTGCGATAGTGAAGCGCTTAGAGAGCGCAGTGACGATCGGCGGACCGGGAGTTGATGATTTCGTCTCCGTTCGTTTCGTGGTGTTGCTTTCAGTTTTGCTGCTCGACATACATTGGTGATACGGACGGCCCGGCTACGCATGCGAATAGCGCCTTACATCTGAGGCGGGTTTAAATATTCACACTGCGTACTTTCCCATCGATGCGCCACTGTCCGCGACAGAGTCAACCCGAGCAACTCGTAGTTAAACGGAGCGACCGAATACAGTCGTCCTCGGACTCGATGGACAGAAAGAGCAGATCGAACGTATGAGGTATGTCACGTTCGTCATTTCGCAAATGGACGATGAACGCTGTCCGAACGGTGAGTCCGCTACCGATCGAGCAGTGAACGGTGAGGCGATTCACTACATCAATCTCTTGGATGACGGAACCGGCGTAGCACTGTATCAACTCCGTGGTGACCTCAAACAGAGTACGGAAGTACTAGAGGCGGATCCAGAGGTGCTATCGGTCGAGCGATCTGAGGCATCGGACGGGCTTGTCTACCTCCATTTTCGAGCAAATGCCCTCATGACCGACCTCCTCAGTATATTCCGACGATATGAGATCGTCGTGGACTGGCCGATGGAGTACACCGATCAGGGTGGGCTTCGGGTAACAACGATCGGAGAGGACAAGAAGATCCGAGAGGCGATCGCGGAAATTCCAGACGGGATTCAGATTGTGCTCGAGGGTATCGGCGAGTATCACCCAGATATGCGTCAGCTCGCGTCGCTGCTGACTGATCGTCAGCAAGAACTGTTGGAGCTAGCGATCGATGAGGGCTATTACGAGATGCCGCGGCGCGCGACCCTCCGCGACCTTGCGGATCAAGTGAATATCTCTGCGGGAACGATCGGTGAACACTTACGGAAAATCGAAACGAAGGTCATTACGGAACTCGTCTGATACCAGCATTCTCCAACGAGATGGCCATCTCAACTTCTATGCCTTGATGCGAGAGAATATGTCAAAAATTCCCCATCTCGAATTTGTTGGCACTGTCTAGATGAGGGAAACCGTAAGACTGGGAATCGTCCCGATACCCGGTGCCCAGGCGTACGCCCCGATCATCCGCGACTGCGCCGAGCAGTTGCACGATGAGGTGCACGAATCGGAACGACGAACTTTAGAACGGAACGCGAAAGCGGGCGATATAGCCACCAGTCCAGCCAAATCGGCAATCATATTCGAACCCAGCATTTGCGGCACGATCGCGAAGCGAGTCAACTGGCACCATGTGTGGATCCGGGAGCGTTTCGCCAACAACCACGCGCCCACCAGATTTCACCACTCGAGAGAGTTCGCGCAGCGCTGCGTCTTGATCTGGAACCTCGCCGAGCACGGTCACCAAATACGCAGCATCGAATGCGTCATCGTCGTATGGAAGGTGTTGTGCGTCACCCTGTTGAGAGGTGATATTTGTGATCTCTTGTTCGGTTGCTCGCTGTTCGAGACGACCGATCATTTTCTGTTGGGTGTCGATCACGTCGAGCGTTCCACCAGGAGTGATCCATTCTGCGGCAGCAAGAGTGTAATACCCGGTCCCTGGTCCGATCTCGAGGATCCGTTCACCGGACTGTGGTTCGAGCGCTCGACGAAGTCGCCGTCGCTTTACGAACGGACGCGGTAATGAGAGCGCGAACCGGGAGTGATACGGACACGCCGATGGATCGCGACGGGAGCGAACTATTCCGAGACCAACGATAACAATTACCAGGCCCACGGCCGCAGCGATCAGACGTGAGATTCGACGATTCGTTGATCGGTTTCGCTGCTCCATGACCGGATATTCAGTCGGATCACATTGTGAGCTTTATGGTCTATTGACTCGATGGAAACGCTGGCACTGTCTAGTTTAGCACCTCCGCTGGCGTCTGTCCGTTGAGTGACTGGTGAGGTCGTTGTGTGTTATAGTAGTGTACGAACTGCTCAAGCCACCCTCTGACGCTCGCCCGACTGCTCACCCACGAGTTATGGAAGCGGTCGACTCGCATTTTGAAGGTGTGAAACCACTTTTCGAGCAGGTTTCTCTCGGCGTAGTCGAGCTGGCCGCCCAACCATAATCGAGAAAGGGCAGTCAGGTAGCCGTAGCCATCGACGAGAAACACCGTGTCGGAGAGATCGTGTTTCTCGGTGAGTCGATGCAGGAATGCAGCGGCTAGATCGGTGCCTCGTTGTCCGAATACTGCGACATCAAGAATCAGCTTCGTTTCGGTGTCTATTGCAGCGTACACCCAAGACCACTCGCCATTGATCTTGACAGCGGTCTCGTCAACCGCGACCCGCTTCGGCTGCGCCTCAGGCGGGTCGCGCCCGCTGTCAGCCAGCCGATGTACCCAGTTCCAAACTGCCCCATGAGAGCGTTCAACGCCTAATTCAGCAAGAATGATTGTTGTCTCCCGAAGCGAACAACCGGTGGCGTGGAGACGGACGGCGAACGCCCTGACGGGCGTCGCCGTCCGCTCGTTCTCCCAAGTTTCTTCTAGATCCGCGTCGTAGGACTCGCTGAGCAGGTCTGCGAGCATTTGGTCCAACAAACTCAATGACCTGCTCGTTCCTCAAACTAGCTCAACTAGACAGTGCCAATTTGTTTATGACTAGAGATTACATACATATTCCACTATCTTATGTGTCCACGGGATGAAAAGCCAACGATGGAAAAAACGTTGGGGCGTACGGTTGGTAACACTAATATTCAATTGTCGAATCCCTGGATATTCTTCGCAATTACGTTCGCTTTCACATGGGCGTTCTGGATACCGGCGATTATCTTTGACCTCGCGTTCGATAACGCTCTCGGTCTCCTGTTACTCCTGCTGGGGCTCCTCGGGCCAGGCATCACCGGTGTTGCACTCATGGAACTGCTGTATACCGAAAGCGCCCAGCAGGACTTCTGGGACCGTGTCACGAATATTCGCCGGATCGGCATTCAGTGGTATCTTGCGGTCTTCTTATACGCGCCGATACTGTTCGCTATCGCAGCAGGTATCGATATACTGCTGGGCGGTACCGGCTATTTTGTGGCCGATTGGGTATCACAGCTCACATCTAATCCAGCTGCATTTCTCCCAACATTGCTCTTTTCGACGCTACCACCGGTTCTCGAAGAATTAGGCTGGCGTGGCTATGCATTGGACCAACTTCAACGAACACGGACCGCGTTAGCTGCCGGGTTGGTTCTGGGAGTTTTCTGGGCAGTTTGGCATCTCCCACTCTTCCTTATTGAAGGGACAAACCAGCACGACGCTGTTGGATTCTTGACGATAGAATTCTGGCTGTTCATGGTCGGTGTCGTCGCACTCTCCGTCGCATTCACCTGGATCCACAACGGCACTGGAGGGAGTATCCTTGCAAGCATCCTGCTACACTCTTGGACTAATTTCACCCTGCAGACCTTTGAGGGAACACTCCGAACGGATATTCTATTCTACGCCGGCACCCTGTGGGCTTTCGTCGTGCTTGTCGCAATAATCTATGGTGTAAAAACCCTGGCGAAAGGGAAAGATCTCCCACACCCGACCCTCAAAACGCAGCCGACCGCCATTTCAGGCGGTAGTCAGGACTCATAGGTGTATTCACCCACCGTGATAGACACCCAAATCGTCATTAATCTCAGCTGAACGATGTTAGCTGTTTGCCCGCTATTTAAAATATCTATCAGTCCTGATAGACCGTTCAGCGTTTACTAAGCAAGTGTAGTGTGCAGTAGCTTCACGAGAATGAGTATCCAAAGAAGAGGATTTCAACAGAGCCGAATATTCCCGTATTGTCCTCGTTTCTCGTTTCGGCGGGAATTATTGGCATCATTCTTGGTTGGCCGTGCAGGAAGCCATCGGCAATTTGATCGGCGGCGTATCGCTGCATTTCGACGATACGTACAAAACAGGGGACGTCGTCTTCTTAGAAGTCGGACAGCGAGGGAGCGTGACTGATATCGGCATTCGGAGTACGACCGCTCTCACACGGGACAATATCTTAATTACTGTTCCGAACGCTGTGTTGAACTCGCCTCTGTCGTTAACGAGTCCGCTCCAAAGCGTCGCAAGCGAATTCGAGTGCCAATTACCGTTGCATAGGTGAGAACTATCAAAAAGTGGATAATATTCTATTGGGCGTTTGTGACGAGATTCCGCTCCTCCTCGATTCGCCCTCGCCTCGGGTGATGTTCCGGGAATTCGGTGATTCTTCGCTCGTCTTCGAACTCTGGGCCTACGTTGCTCATCCATTTAGCGAACTCCGGGCAATCGACCAGATCAACCGTCTCGTCTATGACGAATTCGACGACGCAGATATCGTAATCCCCTTCCCGCGCCGGGAAATTAGCTTCCTCGATTCGGAACAAGACGTTCTCCACAACGGCCTGTGGAACGAACATACGATGAGGAGACAGAACCGCTCACAGATGAGTCAAGCAATTAAGTAGATCACCTCCCTCAGCGTTCGCCCCGAGATTCTCCGAACTCATCAATATCGATCACTTCGCATCTCCCATATGGTGTGTAATCGCTGTGAATCAGACGAAGGAGCGCGTATGGAGGACCGGTTTCAGAGTGAGGCGATCATCACGCATCTGTATCAGAGTTGTGCCCGCTCGATGACTGACGATCCGGATATCATCGAAGTCAACCTTTCTCCCGGCCCATAGACGTCTCTAAAGTTCTACTGTTCTTCTCGAATAGAAGTACGTATCATTCCGCTCCAAAATCCAATGTGAGCGGAGAGTCTCGATCACTGCCATTCTTGAATGATCTCATCACGAGGTCTCGTGGAGTACTCCCCAGTACGATTCCCGTTCGAGTGACTCATCGCTATCCTCGGAATCGCGGATCCAGACGCGTTCGCGTCGCTGTATCACTGAATACGACGCCGCTGCGTACGTCGTGCCGCTGAGCGCGTTGCTCCTGTTGATCCGGCGAGTCGGCACCGCGAGGGAGCGGCGGGCCGAAGCGCTCTCAGTCGAGCACGACGAGCGTATAGAGGTCGATCACGCTGAGGATGATGACGGTGAACGGAAAGGCTACGTCGCCGAAGGCGGGCCCCTCGAGTCGGAGGGCGGTAACGACGAGCGGTTCGGTGAGCGAACCCTCGGCGAGGAGCGCGCCCGGACTGAGAAATACGAGCGTGATACCGCACAGCGCGGCCCAGCTAACCGCGCGCGCCCACTGGCCGACGACGAGATGGCCCGCGCCCGGACAGAGCACGGCTAGAAGGTACGCCGGCCACGTCTTGACGCGTGTCAGAAGGGACGTCCGGTGACTGTCGCGAGGCGTCTCGAACCCGGATTTGATTGCCATACACTCCCGTCAACACTGTTCCTCAAAAGGCTCAGTCAGACGCCTGTACGACAGGCCCTGACCACGTGCGCTCGAGGTCGATACCCGAGACGCTTAGCCCGCGTTATCCGCCTATTATTCCGCCCGTACACGCTCGAGTAACTGGATGAAAGACCCGCCCAGCGCCGTCGTTAAGACGGGTGTGGATGACGACTTCGTACATCGCACGCGCCAGTCAACCGTACCGGTTGCTGTACCAGTCTTCGCTGCTCCGCACCACTCGAAAACGGATGCCACGCAGGGTTTACTACGGATCCGACGGGCGATCCAATCGAGCAGTTCTCGGATTGACTCGAATACGTGCACATTTCGCAGTCAGTTGTAAGAGAGACAACTGTTCAGAGTTAAAAAATCATGAGTAACCGCATTAACATCGAGAATACATTCAGTTATTTATAATAGAGTGTTAATAACCTACGATCTAATTCCGTTCAGTACCTATATACCATTATTTGATACTGAAAACCATCGATTTGCATGGAAGAGAATCGTGCTGATCGCGCGACCACGGACGACCGCAAAGGAAGCGAAGCAACCGAGAAGGTAACCAGTGCCGGCATGACTCGACGTCGAACACTCCGTCTGAGTGGCCTCTTGGGCATGGGTGGATTGGTTGGCGTAACCGGGGCGGGAGTGGACGGCGTGGCAGCGGCACCGAGGAACGATAACAGGACGGAAGAACAGATCCATCTGGACTACGATGATTACGATAGCTGGGACGACGTGTACCGAAGGACGAGCGGCGATAGCGATAATATCTCGTTCGTTTCCGATCCGACGTACTCGGGAGATACCGCCACCGAGATCCGAATCCGTGAAGGCAGCAACTGGGGCGTGAGCACGCACTATGACTTCGAGGACGGACTGCTCGAGCTCAACGGCCGCGTCCGCTTCGCACTCGACGACGATTGGGCGATGGGCGGACGAGAGATAGCGAACTGTCGGCTCTGGAACTGTGCCATGGGCCTGGGTCCGGGCAGTGCCGGCGGCGGAATCCCTGATGGCACCAACGGCTGGAGTAATCGGATGTACGTCACCAACAAAGGAACCGACCCGGACGGTCCGTTCCATCTTCTCTCGAACTCCTATAATATGGACAGAATCCACGACTCCGACTACATCATCGCTGGCGAAGACCACACCGTTCAGGAGGTCGAAATCAGCCCCGGTGAGTGGTACGAATTCGAGTACTACGTGTGCATGAATACGGTCGATAACGGTGTGGCGAATTCCGACGGCGTCGTCCGGTACTGGCTCGACGGAGATCTCATCTACGACCGCCAGAACTTCCGGTTCACGGAAGATCTCGAAAACAACATCATCGACACGAGCGGCCCCGTCGGGCACTACGGCGGTCGGTACGAAGCGCCCCAAGACCTCTCTGTCTACTACGATGACCACTCGATGGTACTTGACGGGACGTTCGACGATGAACCGGAAGAACCGGAGCAACCAGAAGAGACAGATCCGATAACGAGGATAGTGCTTCCCGATTGGATAGAACTCCCGGACGGAGTCACTCTGTGAACCGCCTCGGGGTCAAGCCCCGAGGCTTCCCGTGGTTTAGTCGGATACTCCCACACGACCATCGGCCTGATAGCCTCGAACGGTTGCGTGGGTCACGGTCGGGGCGTCCACGGCCCCCGATGCCTGCCGTCGCAGTTTCCGAACAACGGGAAGGCTGTTGAGAGCAGGCACATTCCAATCGAGTTTATTCACGCCTTTCACGGCGATGTTGACACTTGCACTTCGGTCGCTGTGGTCTTGATGCCCACAGTCCCGACACTTGAACCGCTTTTTGTTACGGTTCGCACGCTCCGTGTGTCCGCACATCGGACACCGTTGGCTCGTGTACGCAGGGTCAATCCACGCAGTCGGGATGCCCTCGAATGACGCCTTGTACGACGTATAGAACTGAAGGGCGCGGAACGGGAGGTGGTGCAAGCGTCGATTCATCCGAGTGCCGTAGTCGATACTGTCGCGCATCTCTTTGAGGTCTTCAAAGACGATACACGGCTTCTCGAACTGCTGGCTCCACTCCACGATGTGCCGAGATACCTTGTGGAGTCGGTCGCGGACGAACCGTTCTTCGCGCCCTTCGAGTGTGTCGTGGATGCTGTCTTTCCCCGCATTCTGCACGCGCTTTCGCATCGTGAAGTAGCGGTGGCGCTCGAACTTGATTTCGGGGAAGTCGATAACCAACGTATCCTCAACGCCATCTTCTGAAAGTGCAGTGAGAGCCACGTTGTCCTCGTTCACGTCCACACCAACTACAGTTCGTGAGTCGTGCTTGTCCCGAACGGTCTGCTCGGTGTTGGTGACGTTGACGTGCAACTCGGGGTTCTCGTTGTGGAACAGGGCTTCTGCCGTCCCAACTTTCCACTCGTCGCTCGTGAGTGTGGTCTTGAGAATGTCGAGGTGGGCGTCACTCCCTTCGAGGACACCCTTGACGTGTTTGTATGGCTTCGCGCTGATGCGGAACGTCACGTCACCATCGTCGGTGAGCGACAGGTTGTACCCCTCCTCGTAGTTCGCTCTAAGTGGGTACGCGCCGTCCTTGGTGTGACTTGGCTGGCCGAAGTCGTCGTACTCGAAGTAGTTCTCCATCGCACCGAGCGCCTTCGCAACGACGCGCTGGGTCGTGTTCTTCACGAGGTCGGCATCGTCGGCCACACGGTCGGGAATCGCGTCCCAGTCCACGCCTTCTTTGGCGAGCCTGATGGTTTCGTTGTAGACCGAGCGGGCTTCGAGGGTGGCGTCGTACAGCAGGCTCTCGTTGTCACTCTGGATGTTCAGTTGGAAATCCAGCGTCTTGACGAGAGCCTGTGAATCTGTCATTCTTCGTCTTGTTCAGTGGGTTCGGAGGTTCGGACGACCTTCACGTCGGCTCCCCGCCAGCGTTTGGGGACGGTGACGTGGGAGCTGTTCCCGAACGGTTTGACCTCACCGTCGAGAACCTCCTCGCCGTCGATTTCAAAGCGGTTCGCCATACAAGAGTATATCCTTTGGATATACTTAACTGTGTTGGTGGAATGGGTTCGATATGAGGGAGAAGCGGTCGAATCACACAGTGTACAACGTGAACTACCACTTCGTGTGGTGCCCGAAGTACCGACACGCGATTCTCGAACCAATCGAAGAATCACTAAAATCGAGTTTTCATGACGTGTGCGACGAGTATGGCTACAAGATACTGTCGTTGCACATCTCACCCGACCACGTACATCTGTTCCTCTCGGCTCACCCGAAACACGCGCCAAGTGAGATTGTACGGACGGTCAAGAGTATCACGGCACGAGAGATGTGGGAACAGCACGAGTCGTTCTTGGAGGAGTACCTGTGGGGTGGTGGATTCTCGGAGCAGTCGTACTACATTGGAACAGCGGGAACAGTCTCAACGGAGACGATTGAACAGTATATCGAGCGAACAGAACACGTCTAAGTATCGGCTTCACCCTCGGGGTCAAGCCCCGAGGCACTCGCCTTGTTTCCTCTGTAGAATCGCAAAACGGTGGTCTGATTCCGGTTTTGTGAGCAGGGATATTTTTCAATCGCTCGACGGCCCGGAGTCACGTCAAGACTCACAGCGATGTGTTTGTGCGAGTTCCGAAACTGGACGTCAAATACTGTCGCGTTTGGAGTCCCCGTGTAAAACCGCTGTACGATCTCCGACTGATTCCCGGACAGGCCACGGCCACCCTTTCCTGGGACATGGGTGGGGGTGGATTGTACGGTGCGAGGCGACAGCGGGAACGAGAGATACCGCCGGCCGGACGATGATGCAGAGACCGGCAGCGTCTTCGGATGTTAATCCGCAGATCGAGATGAACTGCTCGAGGTGGTCGTCACAGCCGATAGCGGAACCGTGAGTTGATTCGAGGCGATATCCGTCGGGGCATTCGCCGCCCGCTTTCACGAAACCAGTTAGTCATTTCGAGAGACAACAACGATTCTCGCTAAAGTAAGCGTTGAACGCTCTCACGGAGCGGTCTGTAACTATTTTCACCTACTGTCTTCCATTATTTCAAACCCGGCGACGTTCAGGAGAGCGCTGCACGAGAGCAGCGCATCAGAAACCAACGGTTTCTGAGAACCGCTTCGTCGACGCGGGTCGCAGTTAGCGAGACTACTGTCCAGATTAATACCGGTCGATTTTGTTGATTCTTTGCAATATCAATTGAAACAAAGTGGGTACTCGATGTTACTTGTTTGGTCGTCATGGAATTGACGGCGGGTGCGTTTCTTCACTGATTGACCGAGAAACACGATCCCTCGGCTCTGTTGAAATCCTATTCTTCATGTATCCTTTAGCGTGAAACACACGCACACTACAGATGCGTACTTATCGCATGTTATTACGATAGTGCTTAATCTCTATTACTCTGTCTAACATAGAGCATACCCACTCCAAACGCGATACTACCTGCACCTCCCGTGATGACTGCTTTGGCTAACTCACCGTTGAAGAATGCCATTTTGATAAAAACTGAGATAGCTACCCAGATAACAGCATTCGTGAAGACGAACAACCACGGATTCTCCAAGTCGAAATTAAGCACCATGTTCATACGTTAGTTTCTGAACCCTTCAGTAAATATGTTCCCACACTGAACGATGTGTGCTTCACCTGTACTTACCGACCTCTCTCAAAATTTGTTAACCGCTGATAATTTCAACAGAGCCGATCCTCTGAGACGACGTTTCTCGTCGATCAAGTCGGCTATCGGACTTCTCTCGAGGAGGATTGAGCAATTGCGTCGAGTATACTAACCGATACGCCATCAAAACGCGGTTTCACGTCCTCAGGATGCGCGTTGATACGTTCACAACTCACGGATAAGCAGTCGGGCAAACGCACGCTAATGTATTGCAATATCCATGCACTATTACAACCACCAGAGACCGCGTCAATCGCTCGGCGGAAACACGCCAGACGAGAAGGTGCTGAGTTAGATAATGCCCCGGGTACCTTGATGACGTCTTCGTCGAATTTCAGTGGTTCGACACTTCACGCCGACATCGACTGAGGGGAGGGGTTTTGGACAGTGCCGTCTCCAGGAACCACTACACAAGCATCCAAACGTATAATACTGTCATTGAGAAAGTGTGGAATGAGATCTCATGACATCGTATGACATCCACCGGGACAGAGTGATCTCCCACCTTCCGTGGCGAGAGATACCGGAGTCGATGGAAGCGGTACAGACTGAATGGCAGACGTTTCTACGTGACGAGTATGATCTGTCCATCGGTGACAACGTGTTCATCTCCGAGGAGGCAGTCGTCGACCTCCCGAACGGACGTATCGGTGATGGCACCATCATCGCCAGCGGCGCGATCGTTCGAGGGGACGTCACCATCGGAGCAAATTGTTCGGTGAACCCATACGTGAACATCGCAGGCAAGGTTACGGTCGGCGATGGCGTCCGCATCGCCTCCACGGCCAGCCTCTGGGGAGAAAATCACGTGTTTGCAGATCCCGACACCCCGATACACCAACAAGGGAACCGATACGAGGGTATCGAGGTCGGAGACGACGTGTGGATTGGTGCGGGCGCGGTCGTCCTCGACGGGACGGCGATGGGGTCACACAGTGTCATTGGTGCAGGAGCCGTCGTCACCTCCGACGTCCCCGAGTATGCGATCGTCGTCGGCAATCCGGGCACGATTGTCGGTTATCGGGGCGAGAGCAACGGACCCGACTCCGATTCTGATCTCCGTGATCGCCTGTCCCAGTTCGGCGAGATGGTAGCCGAACAGGTTTCTAACGTAATATCCACCCACCAACGCAGTGCTCCAGACGGAAACCTCCCCGATCACCCCGATTCGACGCCCGTTCGCGCCCTGTGCGATGCCGTGGAAATCGCAGGCATGTTCGACGAAACTCCACCAGGATGGAACCGCACAGAATTGATAGAAGAATTACAGGACCTTCAAGACCCGGATACCGGGCTGTTACCGAATTCAGGTGAGAACCCCTCGAAAGACCACGACCCGACTACACTCCCACCGGAGTGGAGACCGTATCACATCCTCTCGGTGGGGTACGCACTCGAAGTCCTCGGTGAGACGTTTGAACACCGAATATTTGCCGTCGACAACCTCTCGCCCGAGGACCTGTACGAGCACCTCGAAGAACTCCCGTGGGAAACCAACGCGTGGGGCTGTGGGGCTTGGATAGATCATTACGCAACTGGACTCTACTTCAACCACCGATACTTCGCCAGTGATCGTTCGCCTGCATCGGTGTTCGGCTGGCTCGAAACCTCGATAGACCCGGATACCGGCCTCTGGGGCAAACCCACCGCAGATGAAGGATGGCTTCAACCAGTGAACGGCTTCTATCGAGCGACAAGGGGCACGTACGCTCAGTACGGCCTAGAGGTACCTTTCCCGGAGGCTACGATCGACACCGTGCTGCGTCACGGACGCGATTCGACCCACTTTCGGGAGGGTCCAAGGAACGCGTGTAATACCCTAGACGTCGTTCACCCGTTGTGGCTGTGCGGACAACAGACGGACTACCGACGCGACGAAATCGAGAAGTGGGCTCGGATCCAGCTTGATCAGGTACTAGATCACTGGCGCAATGGCCAGGGGTTCGCGTTCGAACTCACCGACGAACCGGCCACGTTGCAGGGGACAGAAATGTGGCTCAGTGTGGTTTATCTTCTTGCAGAACTCTGTGGAATGAGCGGCGAACTCGGATACAAACCCAGGGGAGTCCATAGGACGGACGTCGGGTTCGATCTCTATCGGCAGTAACGGAGACGAATTGGTGGGTTTCGATGACACGGTTCTCGGCGCAAGCGTTGAGATACTGGTTGGCCGGGACGACGAATAGACGAGCTAACATCCGGTTTCTGGAAACCAGAGATGTGACGTTTTCCATCTTGTTTGCAGGACAAGGTTAGCAAGGGCGCACAACCCATCCGCTAATACGCGGGCCGAAGAGACGTTGAACTCTGAAGTGCCTATTCCCCGTCCCTCAGATCATCATGATGAGAATGACAAGAACGCTCTTGATGAACGCGTGTTCCTCGTTCTACTGCCGATATTTCAACAGGGATAGCGCCGATCTATATCTGAGCCTGAGTGGGGCTAATCTCGTCGGTTTTCGTTTTTATTGACTCCCCAGTCTGATCGTCGAAGAGATATACCGACTCCTCCTCGAAGTGGATCCCAACCCGATCATCAGGTTCAGGTCGAATAGATGCGTCTGTACGAGCGACGACCTCTTTCTCTCCGATTTGCCCATAGATGAAGTTCTCATTCCCCATTTTTTCTACGACGCTCACAGCCAGTTCACTCCCTGCGTCATTAATTTCGACATCCTCAGGTCGGATACCCATGCGAAGTCGTTGATGATCACCCACTCCAGAGGTGGACATCTTGTAGGTGAACTCTCCAGGCCCGATAAGGTTTTGTCCCTCGATTTCCACATCGAAGAGGTTTATGCTAGGGCTCCCAATGAAGTCCGCAACGAACTCGTTGATTGGGTTTCTATAGAGCTCCTCCGGGACATCGATCTGTTGTAGAATCCCGTCGCTAAGTACAGCGATTCGATCACCCATTGCCATCGCTTCGGTTTGATCGTGCGTGACGTATATCGTCGTAACATCCAGATCGTTCTGAAGTTCCTGAATTTCGGTTCGCATCCCCGCCCGAAGCTTGGCGTCCAGATTCGACAATGGTTCGTCCATGAGGAACACTCCCGGTTCACGAACGATCGAGCGACCCAGGGCTACGCGCTGTTGCTGGCCGCCAGACAACTCCCCCGGCTTTTTCGACAACAGGTCATCGATTCCCATCATCTCCGCAGTGTCGGTCACACGTGAATTGATCTCTTCACTCGATAGTTTTGAAGAAAGTTTGAGACCGAAACTCATGTTCTGTTCGACGGTCATGTGCGGATACAGAGCGTAGTTCTGGAAAACCATCGCGACGTCCCGGTCACGGGAGCGAAGGTTGTTGACTACCTGACCGTCGAATTGCACCTTTCCTTCGGTAATACTCTCCAAGCCAGCGATACACCGGAGTGTGGTTGACTTCCCACATCCGGAGGGGCCGACGAATACGATGAACTCTCCGTCCTTTATTTCCAGATCAAGGTCGTCGACTGCAACGATCTCGTTGTTTTTGGTGTCGTACGTCTTCTTCAGTCCGTCAATTTTTATTTCTGTCATTGATCATCACTCCTTGACTGCTCCTGCGAGGATACCATTTACAAAGTGACGCTGCAGAGCGATAAAGACGATGAGCATCGGTACGATAGCGATAAGTGCCGCAACCATCAGCTGATCGTACGCAGGCGTCTGTTGGCTCATGATCTTTGTTAGTGCGACGGGGATCGTGAACTTGTCCTCTTGGAGAACCACTAACGGCCAGAGGAAGAGGTTCCACTGGAATAAGAAGAGGATCACCGCCAGGGCCGCCATTCCGGATTTCACCGCTGGGAGAGCGACCCGGTAGTAGAGCTGAAATTCCGTGGCCCCGTCCATTCGGGCGGCTTCCAACAGCGAATCCGGTATAGACTGCATCGTTTGGCGCATGAAGAAGATTCCGACCGGATACGCTGCCCACGGAAGGATAATCGCGGCAAACGAGTTCGAGATTCCCATGTTCGAGACCAGCAAGAACAGTGGAATCACAAGCAGATTGATCGGGATGATGAGAGTACCGAGGATCGCCAAGAAGATCAGCTCTTTGAATCTGAAATCGTATTTAGCGAAGGCGAATCCGCTCATCGAGCAGAGGATCAACGAGAGCACAGTGTACAGACTCGCCACGATGATGCTGTTCAGTACGCTCTGATAGTAGTTGACAGTCTGGCGCTCCGCCAGCGCTTGAGCGTTGTCGAAGAAATGCGATCCTGGAAGCAGTCGTGGGAAACTCCCGGTGTTTCCGAGAATTTCGGTCTGTGGGAGCGTCGAAGCGATGAGGAGCCAGTAGATCGGAATCATTACGAACAGGACTGCGCCGATAACGAATCCGTAGCCACCGAACTTCCACAGCGCCTCGTTCAGGTCTTTTTCGTGCATCTTAATCAGCCACCCGGAATTGGATCAGGGACACAGTCGTAACAATCGCGACGAGTAGAACGGTCAGGGCAGAGCCGTACCCCAGCTCAAGGTTCTGGAACGCAACCTGATAGATGTAGTAGACGATCGTTCGAGTCTCTTTAAGGGGTGCACCGGAGGTGATCAGCAGCTGTGGCTCTGCGAACTTCTTGAAGATGGAGATCGTGCTCGTGATGACGATGAACAGCAGTACCGGCTTCAGCTGTGGCACCGTCACGTAGCGAAATTTCTGGAGCCGCGTCGCTCCGTCGATCTCCGCCGCTTCATAGAGCGATTCGGGAATCGTCTGCAGTCCAGCGAGGAAGATAATCATATTGTATCCGGTCCATCTCCAGACAGACATGAACGCTATTAGATTTCTGGACCAGAACCCGTTCCGGAGCCACGCGATCGGATCGATTCCGATGAGTACAAAGAGGCTGTCCGCCAGCCCTCCTTCGGCGACGATTGCGATGAAAACGACAGCGTAGGCGATCGTGTTCGCGGCTGTCGGGATGAGCAGGAGACTCCGAAACGTGTTCCTAAACCGTATCAGCGACGAGTTCAACGCGATCGCTAAGGTGAGCGGAATGATCACCATCGTCGGAATCAGCACTGCGAACAAATACACCGTGTTAAACAGTGCTTGGTGTAGGACGTTGTCAGTCAGCATTCGCTCGAAATTCTGCAGTCCGACGTACTCCAGATTCACCACTTCAGGAACGGTGAAGTAGACAATACCCAGGTCTACCACCAGTAACGAATCCGTAGAGATACCTTGGAATTCAAAAAATGCTAGAAATATAGTGAATATGACGGGAAATGCCAAGAATAAAGCGAAAAGCACGAGCATCGGGCTCAACAGCACCAGTGGCGTGTTCGAAATCGATGGGAACACTTCGCTCAATCGCTGGCGCTTGAATCGCAGTTCATCGTAGAGATTGTTGAGTTGTGCCCTACGGTCAATCGAGCTCAATCAGGCAACACCTCGATTCGTCTGTTTCTTAGCATCCTTCACCGCATTCTCGAGTCCATCTTTCGGACTGGTGTCGCCATAAACCACCTTTCGTAGTTCCGAATTGATGATGTCCATAACCGTCGGGGTATCCACAGTGAAGCGGTGAGGTGGGATATTTTCGATCTGTTCGATCCACAACTGACCGAGCTTCTGTCCACCGAAGAACTCGAATTCTTGGTCGAACACGTCTTCCTCGTAGGCGGGTTTGTACGCGCTAAAATTCCCGACGTTCTCGAAGAGCCACGCCATTTCCTCCGCATTGGCGTTCGTCTTCAAAGCAAAATCGAACGTTCGACGAGCGACGTCGTCGTCGACTTGCTCGGGGATACAAAGTCCGGACCCGCCGCGGTTGCTCGCTCGAGGCCCACCTTTCTCGAAGGCGGGAAGCTTCATGGCCCTCCACTTTCCGGAGGTGTCACTCACGGACTCTTGGAGCGTCGAGTTGAACCACGCTCCCGAGCAGTACCCTGTAATTGACCCGCTGTTGAATCCGCTAAACCACTGTTGACTCCAATTAGTAACGTCGCTCGTGAGTCCTTCTTCCCCCAGACGATTTAGCAACTCGAAAACTCTGAGGGATTTTTCGTTATCGAACGCGAGATTACCGTCGCCGTCGAACGTTTGGCCCCCCAACTGCCAGTAAAGCATTCGCCAGTACAGGTCCAGTGCAGCGGACGGGACCGAAAGCAGCGCAACGTCGTCCGGGAGCTTCTTTCCCTCCTCGATCAGCTGATCCCACGTCTCGATGTCGTCGCTGACGCCATGTTCCTCCCAGACGTCGTTCCGGTAGAACAGACTCGTCGGATTGATATCGTACGGTATCTCGTACGTCTCTTCGCCGCTACTGACGCTCTCCCAGATCGAGGATGCGAACTCCTTTTCGATCTCAGCCTCTTGGATCCATGGGGTGAGGTCTCGAAGTCCGCCCGTGTCAGCAACCTGCTTGAGTGACGAATACTCAATCATGGCGACGCCGGGCGCGTCGGTCCCCGCCAGAAGTCGCGTCTGAAGGCGGTCGATGATTTCATCATAGCCCATGTTCGTGTGATTGATCGAGACGCCGGTTTCCTCCTTGTACTGGGTCATGTGATGGTCCCAGCTACCGCTCATCTCCCAAAACGCGAAGGAATCTGCCATCTCTCCGGAACTGCTCGGGGAATCCGTCGGCGATTCCGTACTAATACACCCTGCCATGCTTGCGGCACCGAGCCCGCCAAGCGTCGTCAGGATATTACGTCGGCTACAGACGCCGTTCTGACCTTTCATAGCTAACACGGCTACGATAACGATGGATGATCATAAACGTTACGGTGAACGTCAACGTGGGACATGATTTTACCCGGGTACGCAGCTCTGTCTACTGGGGTATCCCGTGTAATCTCGGCGAGCGTGGCTCTCGAAGAGTTATCTTCGTGACCAATAGATAGGCGAGCGACAGCACACTCTGTCGCGTGAGCGATAGACGCGATCCGGAAGACGCGGTATCGATATCCCCAAAATTATAACTTAGGTTAGGTTGAAGGTCCTCGTATGAGTTTACCTGCAATAGGACTTGGAACTTGGCAGAACACAGACTATGACACGTGCGTCGAAACCGTGCGAACAGCTCTGGAGGAGGGATATCGTCACATCGACACCGCACAGTACTACGGCAACGAAGAAGCAGTCGGCGAAGGCGTTGTTGCGGCGGACGTTCCCCGCGAGGAGGTGTTCGTCGGTTCGAAGGTACACGCCGAGATGTTCGGTCTCGCGTACGACGAGGTCATCGAAGGGTTGGAAGTGACCCTCGACAGGCTCGGATTAGAATATCTGGACCTACTGTACGTTCACTGGCCGGTCGGGAACTACGACGCATCGGAGACGATGCCAGCGTTCGACGAACTCGTCGACCGGGGACTGATCAAACACGTGGGGGTCTGTAATTTCAGCACCGAACTACTCGAGGAGGCCATCGATTATCTCGAATCCCCCTTGTTCGCTCATCAAGTGGAAACCCATCCCCTACTTCAACAGGACGACCTCGTCGCTCACGCCCAGGAACGGGGGTACAACCACGTCGCCTACTCCCCTCTTGCGCGCGGAAACGTCTTCGACCTCCCCGAGGTAGTAGCCATCGCAGACAAACACGATGCCAGCCCGCCCCAGGTCAGTCTCGCATGGTTACTCGCGCGCGACAACGTCAGCGTCATACCGAAAGCGACGAGTGAAGCGCATATCAGAGACAATCTCGAAGCCGTCGATCTGGAACTCGATAGCAAGGACATCGAACGAATCCAGAACATCGAACGAACTGAGCGGTACATCGAGAGGGACGGCGCTCCGTGGCTAGATGAGTAAGTGAATCCATAGTACACACCGTTCACACTGCTTTTCGCTATCGGGCCGAGTGGTGCGAAATCCCTCCTCCCGGAGCGACACAGCGACGACATGACCGTTCTCTCGTTCCTCGCACTCTCACAAGCCGCTTATTCCGTACCTTCCCTCACCAAGACGTAATTGGGATCTCGCGAAGGGGTTGGGGGAGTGGAATGTCGACTGACGAGTCGGTGTAGTGGGAGAGATAGAACCCGACGATGATCTCCAGGGATCGGACGGCTTTGATTCCCGGTGAATAGTTCACCTCCTCACCGTTCAATATGTCCTGCACGTGGGCCGCTGCGTTGGCGAACGATCTCCTGTAATCGTCCTCCCACGTCCATGAACCTTCAATGCCGGGCAGCGGTTGTTCCACGTGTTCTCCGTTCTCGAGCGACCAGTACTGCCACACCCCGTCATCGTTATTCATGTACAGTTTTCCGTTAGTTCCGATGAAATTAAATGTCATTGAGGACATCTCCCGCGGAATGGTACAGTCGACGGTCACGAACGAGCCGTCATCCATCACGACGTGTCCTCCACCACCGGCATCGACAACTTCCTTTGCCGCGTCGAGAGAGTCGATTGCTTCGTTCTCGCCGGTAATGTGGCCATTTACCTGTTCGGCCCGCGCATCGAGGAGGTACACGAGTGTATCTAGTACGTGAGTCGAGTTTCGCATCAACTCCATCCTGTACTGCGTGCTCACGGACTTCACGTCGCCTAAGATGTTTTCCTCATGGATGAGGTCATACAGCCGCTGGAGCTTGTCTGTGAAACGGAAAGAATGGTTGATGAGTAGCTCTGTGTCGGTCTGCTCGCAAACCTCGACCATCTCCTCTGCTTCGCTCACCTGTGAGGCGATGGGTTTCTCACACCAGATGATCTCTGGATTCGCCGCCGAGAGTGCCGCGTCGACCGTGTGTTCGTAGTGGAGATAAGAAGGCGTACAGACCGAAACCACGTCCAGATCCTCGTTCGCGAGCATCGCGTCGTGACCGACATACTGTTGACTCGGCGGTATATCCCATGCATCCCCGAACGTGGCGAGTTTCTCTTCGTCGACGTCCGCGACAGCGACGAGTTCTATCTCTTCGGTACTGTCGTAGCCCCCGGCATGGCTCGCGTCGATCTTTTTGTTCCCGATGTCCTCCACGTCGTGCATTCCGAGGATTCCCATTCCGGCGATGCCTCCTGTTCCGATGATGCCTGCTTTGTACCTCATTCTACGTTCCCTCCACTGGTATGTGCTGAGTGCATATGCTTCGAGTTCATCGTTACTCCATCAAGGTGACATGCGCTATGCCCTTGTGATCACGATATACGTACTATCTGCACCGTTCATAATAAAGCTAGGAGTAAATCCAGGTCGGCTAACCATTTTCGGAGAACGGACGGTCCTATTTTCTGCTCGCGTTTAGTAGTCTTCGTGGAGTGAAAAAGCCAGAGATCCACCCGAAAGCCGCGTCGTCGAAGATTCCCTACGGGTCTCTTACGGGCGATTCGACGAGCATTGGACAACCATCTTACCGGCCGAGTTCCAGATTTCGACACTGTCCCCGTCGGTTCTCGTCTCGAATCCCTCGTTCCAGGCTTTCTCGCTGTTGGGAGACGCCATCACACCTGATGCGAGCCAGTGCTCTCCAGACTGGTGGGAACCTCGCAACGTGGGAACGACGGTTCGTGGATGGTTGAGGTTCGTGTTCGGTTCTTCATCGACAACGACCGGAGTGCGGTCCCCGAACAGATCAACGATGCCGCTCAGGCCGTTGGGGTACCTGGCAACGACGGTCGCATCTCGAGTGTCGTGGTCGAACGCCGAGTTGTCGTCACCCAACTGGTTGAGCGCGAATCCACCCTCCTCGCTGTAGACCGGTCGGTCGGTCTGCAATCTGTGTACGCGCACATGCCAGGGGAGTGCTGGAGCGAGCCAGGTATCGACAGTGACGCCATCCCAGGGCTTCCATCGTGATCGTAACGTAGTCCCATCACAATCCATACTGGTCGCCGTAGCCGGGATCTTATACAAGTCCCCATCGAGGCTTAGCGCAAGGGCACTGTCGTGACCTGCGTTCCCTTTACCCGGCATTCGCCCGGCGACTGAAAACCCGAACTCCGTCGAGTAGGCGAATTTCGTATATTTTTCTCGGCCGTGAACGCTGTCCTGAGCCGACGAAAGAGCGAACAGGTGGCCGTCGTCGCGAAGAATGACCTTTCCAGCCTCCTCTTGAACGATCTCGTCCGGAAGTTCCGGGAGTGGCTCCTCTGCCGATTCCCAGAACGGGTGGTTCGGTTCGAGTGCGAGCGGGAAGAACGCCTTCATCGCCCAGTACGGGGAGTTCGGGGAGTTGTACGTCTCCGAGACCTTTATTGTCGGGTATCGGTACCCGACAGAGAGGAGCCCACCGTCAGTGAATATCGGTTGCCTGAGCCACCACCGAATATTACGCGCCCAGATTCCCCGGACGACACCCCACGGAAGTGGGTTCACCCCGGCGAAGGCAAGTCCGCCCCAGAACGAGGCTTGCGCGAAGCGGTAAGTCAGACTTCGACCGAACGGGATCGCGCGACCGCTCTCGTCGAACCAATGTATGTGGTGGGTAGCGAACTTCTCAGCTCGAGTACGGAACGCTTCCGCTCTCTCCGGGTCTTCATCACCGACCAATGTGGCGTAGATCAATCCGTAGAAGTGCATCGCCCACGGGAGGTAGTAGTCGATCGGACTCTGGTCGTCTCTCGGCCCGTCAGTGTACCACCCGTCGGAGAGATAAAACGAATCGAGTCGATCGAGTGAACGTTGGGTGAACTCCCAGTCGTGCCGTGCACCGACCGAGCGAAGCCCTAGGTTCACCATCACCCGAAAGAAGAGCCAGTTGCAGTCGTAGAGTTCGGCCTCGTTTATCTGGTTCAACCACGTGACTAACTGTTCCCGTTCGTTTCGGGATAACGGCTTCCACACGTTCTCCGGCGTGAGTGCGAGTCCGAGTCCGATCGCAGCCATTTCGACGTGTTTCTGCGAGTAGTCATCTGCCGTTCCCCAGTACTCTTCGTGGGTCGGGTCCGTTCCGTTGACCAATCCGGTCCGGAGAATCGACCAGTGATCGAAATCACTGTGGACACTCAGCGGAACAATTCCCCACAGCGGCCTGGCGAATCCTTCCAACTCAGCCGATACGGGGGGAAAACGAGCGCCGGTAGCCGTCGGCCTGACCCTCGCTTTTCCGTCACTGAAATGAGGGACGAGAGGTTCGTACAGTTGTTCTACTGCCCGTTCGAAGTCGCTTCGAGATCGAAGCGGGTTCTCTTTCAATGGATTCACGTATCACTATTATCGATAAATCCTATAAACGTACCGTCCCGTGTTGTTTTCGCGGTGTCTGAACGCCCGATTCGTTCAAATAGGTCCGCTCGTCGCCTACACGAAGGCGATCTCACCAGTACTGAGGCCACTGTTGAGTTGCCCGAACGAGACCCTCCACGTAAAAGTAATCCCCCCAGATACAACACTCGTCGTAATCGCCGTCAGAGGGGTCGTATGCACCATCGGTGAGTAACCCAGTCGATTCTGTGTCTTTGGTTGAGTAGTCTGTTGCGAGGCTCTCGAGCGTGCTCAGCGCCGCGTTCCGGTAGCAACGCGTTCGATCGTCGGCGAACGGGAGTTGGCGAGCAAGTTCATCGAGACCGCAAACGGAGATCGCAGCGGCCGAGCTGTCGCGGATGTCCTGGTCAGGGGGTGCATCGAAATCCCAACGGGGGACGTGGTCGTTCTCCAGCTTTGAGAGGTAGTAGTTCGCTAGTTTGGCAGCGATCTCGACGTACTCGTCCTCGTCGGTATAGTCGCCCGCGAGAGCGTACCCGTAGATCGCCCATGTCTGTCCACGTGACCAGCAGGAATTCGCTTCGTATCCTTGCGCTGTTTCTCCCCCGATCGGCGCACCGGTGACAACATCACATTTAAACGTATGAAATGTGGATCCGTCCGGTCGGATGATGTGCTGTCCATTCGTTCGTGCATGTGTCTCGGCGATCGAGGCGTATGTTGGGTCACCAGTGGCTTCACTCGCCCAAAACAGTAGGGGAAGGTTCATCATCGAATCGACAATCATCCGGCCCCGTTCCCAGGAATCTTCCGACGCTTCGTGATCGCCCCAGGCTTGGATGAGACCGGGTGCCTCCCAGAAACGATCGGTTAGGTAGTCCGCTGCGGTAATAGCGGCGGACCGATATCGATCATTTCCCGTGAGTCGATGGCCGGCGACCGCGGACAACGTGTAGAGAAACCCGAGATCGTGCGTTTTGACTTCGCCCGATTCCAGTCGCCGTTCGAAGGTTTCGAGCTGCGTTTCGGCGGCTCTCCGGTACCGCGCGTCCCCCGTTACTTCGTAGGCGAGCCAGCAGAGGCCAGTCCAAAACGACGTTGTCCATCCATCGGTGTTATCCGTCGGTGAATAGACGAGATTCTCGCTGGATGGCTCGGGAAAGCGGTCGTAATACTCGTCGAGATTGCGGTCGATCTGGTCGATCGCGGTCGACAGTGCGCGCTTGAGCTCCGTACGATCGACGTCCGGAGGCTGCGTGTACTCGCCGGGTATCCCTTGATCTGAAATGCTTGCCTGTATCGCGGCTGGTCTTCGTGGCATCTACAGCCTGTTCCGATGGAAATCTAATAAACTTATCGCGGTCTCCGGACACGCTATCGACTGGTACCGACCTCATATTCGGTCTATTCCGAGCGTTTGACTGGGAGACTTCGATACGAGGTTCAGTGGTGGCACCACTATCAGAAATACTGATTCTATATTCGATTTTCTCACACACACATTTATGTGCGCCGAACAGTAGTCACCAATGATGGAAGATACCCAATCACCGAACCGGGTGAAAACGGCACAAACTACCTTCCGAATCTTGGACGCACTGAAATCCAAGAACAAATCCACCGTGACCGAACTGACCAAGGAGTTCGAACTCTCGAAGAGCAGCCTCCACAACTACCTTAGCACTCTCGAAGAGGACGGCTACGTCGTCAAAGAGGGGAACTCCTATCGAATCGGTCTCAAGTTGCTCGATTTGGGCGGCCACGCACAGCACAGACAACGGCTCTATGCTATTGCGAAGGACGAAGTAACTGCGTTAGCCGACGAATCCAGCGAACTGGCGAACCTGCTCGTTGAAGAGAACGGAAAAGGGTTCTATTTGCACCGTGCTCACGGCGAAGACGCGGTCATGACGGACTCGTACATCGGCCAGGAGGTACACCTACACAACACTGGTCTCGGGAAAGCGATACTGGCACACCTCCCAAGAGATCGCGTCGTCGAGATCCTCGATCAACACGGAATGCCGGCAGCGACAGAGAACACGGTAACTGACCGTGAGACTTTGTTCGAGGAACTCGAGCAGGTTCGCGAGACGGGTTACGCGTTAGATGACGAAGCACGCGTTAAAGGTCTTCGCTGCGTCGCGGTCCCTATTATCAACAACTCTGAAGAGGTCGAAGGTGCGATCAGTGTCTCAGGACCGACCAGCCGGTTCCAGAACGAACGCTTTCGCGAAGAACTCCCTGATATGCTTCAGAGCGTCGCTAACATAATCGAACTCAATATCACCTACACGTGAGCATTCCTGAATTGGTGATGTGTAAATCACTCTTTAGGGATCGATATTCAGCTATGCTGGATTTTTGCACACACATAGTAGGCCAAGGTGAGAAGCTACCACGTAGTAGCGTAATAGTGGCGGGTATTAGTATTTGAGTTGGCTAATTTAGAGTATAGCTGGATATAGTTCGGTAATAGTGACCTCCGCTCATATTTGGCCATCCGTCACGGCTTGAAACGTCGATAGTAGTCCAGCTCATCCGACTGTCTGTAAATCGTCCACCTGAATCGGATTTGAGGATTGTTCGTCAACAGTTTTCCTCGAACGGTGGTTGATATCAAAATTCACATGGCCGTCCGTATGAGTAGATACTCCTGTCTTTGACAGAGTCACCGGCAGGCAGCTATTCTCCGTCATGTTATGGTTGGCAAACCTCTGGAGGCTACTGCAGATATTCTATAGGCTAGTTTAGCTATTGTGGAGCATGGTATGTTAATCGGGAAACGCACGTTCACGTTTTCGAGCGCGTTCACGCACCTCTTCACCCGATTGCGATGATATCCGCTCTACTTACGCCCTACTCTTCGAATTACTACCATCTCGCGAAAGGTACGAATTGCCCGCTCGCTAATCTGCGCTCACAGAATAATAGTCCGGCTCAGCACCGGAAGAATCCGGCTCAATAGACTTGTCGCCGTCTTCACGACGAAGTGCTTCTCGTTACCAGAGCCAAGCACGGACGCGAGATCATGATCCTGCTGGAGTGATACTGTAGACGTCGGATCGGAAGATGAGATCTCTACTTTGCACCCTCAAACGGAACTCCATTATTATCATAGATCATGGATGATGTGCAGGGATTTACACCGGTACAACTGTAATCTCATCCGGAGCTATTAAATTAGAAGTGCGTTTGTGAGACCGACGGAGTTGCGTTCACGGGACTTGCCGTACACCTCGAGACGACCGCGCCGAAGATTGACACCGTCCCAAATAAAACTGTCGCGTTGTTCGCCGTCTGCCTCACGCGACCGGCTTTTCTCTCCGAGGGACACAAGCGATTTTTCGCTTGATTGGCGGAGAACGCTCTCATCAAGCAACCTGGAACGGTGTACACCGGTTGGCTGACAGCGTCCCAGACCCATTGACGTCTACAAGAACGCTGCTCTCGTGCGGCCTCTTGGAGCGCAAGGCACTCCAATGGTCGACGAATCTTTGATTCGCCTCGACAGCAGAGCGCAGTGTTCTGCGGACGACTTCGCCGTCACAGGTCGCTATGAATAAAATTTCTGCCAATTTTGCCGTCATATAGTATTGGGTATAAGATACAACAAATCTGGGCTCACGTCTCATTCTCGGTGTCACAATACTCGGATGGCAAGGCATCGGTCAAGCCGCTGCGTTCCTGTATCGATTGACCGAGAAACGCGATCTCGACGACACGGTGTCCCTCGTCGATAGTTGCGAATATCTGACTTCCCTTCCCCGATTGGAATTGAATGATCAGCTCGACTACGTCGAGAGGAATCTGATCGAAAAATGGTTTCAGGCCCTCAAGGTGCGGGTTGACCGTTTCCATAACCCGTGGATGTGCAGTCGGGCGAATACCCGTGTGTCTTGAACAGAGAATACATTATTAGAACGTATAACGACTGTATTAGTCACTCAGCGGATAGACACCAGCGGAGGTGCTAAACTAGATAGTGCCAATTGACCTCCTTCCGCGTCTAAAGTCGCGGGAGGAGATCAAGCGTGCTTTCTATTCCGGTTCTGAAGTTCGGACCTCTTACGTCTCTTCTGCGTTTAGGACTACGTCAATGCCGCTGAACAGCCGTCGAATGGTGTCCTCTCCGGTAAATGGATTCAGAAGGACGACCCGAAGCCACCTGCTGTCGCGATAGGTCGGTAGCGACACGAAGATATCGTGTTTGGAGAGTAACTCTTCTTGGAGCCGATTATTCAGGTTATCCCGCTCCTCCGGGGGGCACCACTCGGGCACTGCTCGGAAGCAAATGATGTTCATCTCCGGCTCACTCGCCAGCTCTAATGAGTCGTGTTCGACTACGCGATCGCGAAGAGAAGCTGTTAACCGATAGCTCTCATCGAGTAGTTGTTCGAGGCCGTCATGACCGAGATGCTGAAAGGTGAGCCACAACTTCAAGATACCCGCCCGTCGGGTCCCCTGAATGCTCAGTTCGCCGAGATTCGGGAGCGCTTCATCACCACGCATGTACGGCGCTCCAATCCGGAAGTCCTCCTGAAGTACGCCGGCGTCGGCGAACAGTGCCATCGCACACGTCTTGGCGACATAACACCACTTCTGAGGATTGAACGTCACCGAGTCCGCGGCCTCTATCCCATCGAGCCGGTCGCGTTCGGCTTCAGAGAACACGAGCGCGCCGCCATAGGCTGCGTCGACGTGGAACCAGAGGTCGTAATCGTCGGCGATGTCACGGACCGCTGGAAGTGGATCGATATTCCCGGTCGTGGTCGTACCGGCCGTCACGACGACACAAAATGGCGCTCGCCCATTCCGTTTCTCCCGGTCGATCACCTGCTCCAACGAAGCTGGGTCCATTCGTGAATCGTCGTCCGTCCCGACGGCGACAACGGCGTCGGTCCCGAGTCCGAGCAGCATCGCAGCCTTCTGCAGCGAGGTGTGTGCTACCTCCGAGGCGAACAGCACTGGTTCGCGGTCCATCCCTGCGAGACCCCCTTCGTGAACGTCGAATGCCTGGTTTCGGGCGACCGACAGGGCGTGGAGATTCGCGAGACTGCCGCCGCTGGCGAGCACCCCGCCGGCGTTGGGTCCGAGGCCGAACTCTATAGCGATGGCCTCGGTCAACTGGACTTCGAGTTCGGAGAACACCGGTGACATCTCCACGCTCAGCATGTTGTTATTGACCGCCGACGCGATGAAGTCGCCGAGCGCGGAGATCGTTGTCGGTGTCGTGTCCATGTGGCCGATGTATCCGGTGTGGGCGGGATTCATCGATCCGTCGACGATCTTTTCAAGCGCCTCGAGCAGGTCGTCCGAAGACCGCGGCGACTCCGGAATCGTAGCGGAGAGAACGGGCGGCTCCTCAGGTAACGGCGAGCGGTCGTTGGCGGTTTCGAGTTGTGTGACGAGTTGGTTGAGGAACTCCTCCGTAAGGTCACGCACGGCCTCGGCGTTCGCTCCACTTGGGTCGACAAACGCTGAATCAGGTAGATTGGAGCGATTCATGAGGGCACTATCGGATGCAGCGACTTTGAGTATTGGGTCTCATCGATCTGACAGCACCGTTTGACGTTCGGCCCGGGAAGGTTCCTGCCGGTAACTGGGATCGCCACCGAGCCATCCACGATCTATTCGTGGAGTTCGTCCAGGATAGCGGATGGCGGCGCCTGTCAGGGCGTTCACCGTCCGATTCCACGAAGCCGGCTGTTCGCTTCGAGAGATAACAACGATCCTCGCTGAATTAGACGTTGAACGCTCTCATGGAGCGGTCTGAAATTGTATATGTTGGTTATATGATGGAGAACGAGATCAGTCGGCGGCGTCGCCGTCGCGGGTCGCTGTTCGAAACCGCTGTCAAGATTAACGGCGATTGGTCTTGGTCGTTCACTGCAATAGACTCCGAGACAAACCTGATCCTCGACGTCGCGTTGTTTGGTCGGAACGGCACTGATTCGGCGGCTGTATCTCTCCAGAAAATCTACGAGAAACACGATCTTTCCGGAGCTGAGTTTCTCGTCGGCCAATTCGTTATCGGACTTGAACCTCTCGGTTAGAACCGAGTAGCTGGTTAACTGTACGAACGAAATCTCCTCGAAAAGTGGTATCAGACACTCAAAATGAGTGTCGTTCGATTCCATAACGTATCGGTTGACAGTCGGGCGGGGCGTCAGAAACTGACTTGAAGAGTTCGAACACTACTATATCACGCAACGGCCGTACCAATCACTCAAGGGACAGATGCCAGCGGAGGTGCTAAACTATACCGTTTCACCTATGGCATGAGATTCACATTGATTTAATTATGCGGTTCGAGGCGACCGGCGCTCGAGACGGATGTCGGAGTTCAACCGTGCTTCGAGACGTCACACGTCGAGACGGATCGAGAAATGGTCGCGGTCGAGAAGCGGACGCGGGAACGAGTGTGACGAGTGAGAATCGGCGTTCGGCCCCTGACTTCCGTCGGTCGCGCGCGCGAACGAGTCGCTCGAACCCGAGCAGGACAGCAGGGGCTCGATCGCTCGAGAGTGCGGTCGAACCAACCGTTTCGGACGCTCACGTCCCGTACCGATACTTGATCGAGATCGAATCGATCGTCTCCTGTAATTTCTGGAGGAGCGTCCGCTGGTAGCGGTCGTTCCTGATCCGCCCCGTCGGACTGACGATGCCGACGGCCCCGTCAAGCCGGCCCTCGACGAGGATGGGTGCGGCGATGATCCCCATTCCGATGACCTGCTGGTTCCAGTCCACGGCGTACCCTCGCTTTCGAATCTCGTCCAGCTCCGACCGCAACACGGCCTCGTCGGTGATCGTCTCGTCGGTCACCCGCGCCAATCCCTGCGTTTCGATGATCTCGTCGGTTCGCTCGTCCGGGAGGTACGCGAGAATTACCTTCCCCGTTGCGTTCGTGTGCAGTGGCGTCGTCATTCCCGAGTATATGCCTAATTCGAGCGAGCGGTCGCCGAACGTCTTGTGCAGGATCACTGCCTGTCCCGATTGCTCGACCACCAGCGACACGAGCTCGCCGGTCCGGTCAGCGAGGTCCTTCAGGAACTCCTCGGCTACTTGAAAGAGACTGTTTCGGTGCTTGAGCCGGGAGCCGGTCGTGAGGAACCGATAGCTGAGCCGATACTCACCACCGTCGTTGATGACGTACCCCGTCTCCGCGAGCGTGCGGAGGTACACGTGTGCGGTGCTCTTCGGGATGTCAAGCCGAGCGGCGATCTCGGACGGTCCCGCGCTGTTGACCTCCCACAGGGTCTCGAGGACGGTGAACGCCCTGAGGACCGACGACATCGCGGACGTTCTCTCGGTCATACGCGTACGTTCGGTCGCTCGTCGATAAATCGTTCGATTATATTGGACGACGTTGCCTCGCTCGCTCCCCCTTCTCGATCAGAAGCGCGATTCGGAACGGACGTGCAGAGGGGATCTCGTCGGTAGGCGTCTATCAATGTTGGACGGAGTCGTCGATGTACTGATAGCTCCGTCAGTACAATTACATAGGTATGGACGTAAATTCGTTCACCTCGAGCGGCGCTCCGCGGTTGTTTTGACTCGAGGGATGGGGAGACAAAGTCGCTCGTCCATGGATAATGGACAGTCCGAGAACAGAGATCACTCGAGGCGGCATCGTCGAACGAGTGTGAAAGCACATCAAGAAACGCGCGGCAGACGAGAGGCAGTCAAAATCGGGCTCTCGAGCTACTCCTCGAGCGGCAACGAGTCGTACTCGTCGATGAATTCGTCGCGAAGGACCTTCTTGTCGAACTTCCCGGTCGTCGTCTTTGGGATCGACTCGCAGAAGAAGATCTCGTTGGGGAGCCACCATTTCGGGAACCGTTCGAGGAGGTGTTCGCGGAGTTCGGCGGCGGAGATTTCGTCCGTCGAGGCCACGACGTAAGCGACCGGGCGCTCCTCCCACTTCGGGTGTTCGACGCTGATCACCGTCGCCTCCGCGACGGCGTCGTGGGCCATGAATTCGTTCTCGAGTTCGAGCGAGGAGATCCACTCCCCGCCGCTCTTGATGACGTCGTCGAGGCGGTCGACGACCTCGAGGTAGCCGTACTCGTCGATCACGCCGACGTCGCCTGACTTGAACCAGCCGTCCTCCGTGAACGACGCCTCGGTCTCCTCGGGGCGAGCGTAGTACTCGTCGATGAGCCACGGCGACCGAGCCTGGATCTCGCCGGTCGACTCCCCGTCGTGGGGGACCGGGTCGCCGCTCGTGTCCCGCAGCCGAATCTGGACGCCGGGCGCGGGGATGCCGGGTTTCATCTGCTGCTGGTAGCGCTCGCTCTCGGGGAGGTCGGCGACCTCGGTCGTCGTCATCGTATTGACCAGGTGGGGCGCCGCCTCGGTCATCCCGTACCCCTGGTGGATCGGCGCGTCGATCTCCTTGTCGAACTTCTCCATGAGCCACTCCGGCGGCGACGTGCCGCCGATGAGCACTCGATCCAGGCTCTCGAGTTCGACGTCGTCGCGCTCGTCGTAGAACTCCGCCATCTCGAGCCAGACCGTCGTCACCGCCGCCGTGACGGTCACCTCCTCGCGGTCGATGAGTTCGGCGATCGCCTCGGCGTCGGTCTTGGGGCCCGGCAGGACCAGTTTCGAACCGGACATAGTCGCGGAGTAGGGAAGTCCCCAGCCGTTGACGTGGTACATCGGGACCACGGGCATCACGGCGTCGTTCTCGCCGATCTCGAAGACGTCGACGTGGCCGTGCGTGAGCGTGTGGAGGTAGAGGTCCCGGTGGGAGTAAGCCGCCCCCTTCGGCAGCCCCGTCGTCCCGGAAGTGTAGCAGATGCCCGCCTCGTCGTCCTCGTCGATCTCCGGCCAGTCGTACTCCGGATCCTGCCCCTCGAGAAGTTCCTCGTAGGCGTACACCGGCTCGAGGTCGGTTTCGGGCACCTCGTCGTCGAGAATCACGTAGTGTTCGACGGTCTCGAACTGATCCGCCACTCGCTCGACGGTCTCGACGAACTCGGAATCGACGAAGACGACCTCGTCTTCGGCCTCGTTAATGATCTCGACGAGGTGCTCGTCGGGGAGCATGTGGTTCGTCATGTGGATGCTCCGGCCGCTGCACGGGAGCGCGAAGTACAGTTCGTAGTGGCGGTAGTGGTTGATCGCCATCACCGACAGGCGCGTCCCGGGGTCGACCCCGAGGTCGTCGAGCGCGTTCGCGAGTCGCCCCATCCGCTCGTACGCGTCGGCGTACGTGTAGCGGTGGGTCGTTCCGTCGGCGAGTTCGGAGACGATCTCCTTGTGACCGAACAGATCCGTGGCCCGTTCGATCATGACCTGTAACGTGAGTTCGTAGTCGTTCATTCCGAATCACCGCCGTTCTCGTTGACCGGTTCGAATCGGTAGAACACGCGTTCCTCCTCCGTGGGACCGTCGATCTCGACGATATTCAGTTCGACCGGATCGCCGATCTCGAGGTCGTCGTAGGCCGCGCCGTCGACCCTGGCGGACAGCCGCACCGGCCCGAGGTCGACGACGGCGACGACGTATGGGACGTCGTGTTCGGCCAGCCCGATCGGCAGGCCGCCGCGGACCTCCGAGAAGGCGAACAGTTCGCCCTCGTGGGGGAGGTCGACGTATGCGAGGTTGTCGCCCATGCACTCGGGACAGACGATCCGCGGCGGGTAGTGGATCTCCTCGCAGTCCTGACACCGGGTGGTCGTCAGCTGCCCGTCCCGGAGGTTCTCGTAGAACTCGTGGATTCGGGTGTGGTCGTCGGTCTGGAGTTCGTAGAAGTCGAGCAGTCGCGGCAGCTCGATCTCCTCGGGCACCGAGACGCGCTTTCTGTCGGGTGTGTCGTCACTCATTGTGGATCACGGTCTAAAACCATCACGCTGTGGACGGAGGCGCTGCCACTCAGGTTGTGGATCAGGCCCGTCGTGGGGTCGTCTACCTGCCTGTCGCTCGATACTGTTCCCTGGAACTGGTGGGTGATCTCCAGGGCCTGGGAGATGCCGGTCGCCCCTAGCGGGTGGCCACAGCCGAGAAGACCGCCGCGGGGATTCACGGCGACGTCGCCGTCGATGTGGCTGCGCCCGTCCTCGATGAACTGGCCGCCCTCGCCGCGCTCGGCGAAGCCCAGTTCTTCGTACTCGATGATCTCGCTGATCGAGAAGCAGTCGTGAACCTCCGCGACGTCGATGTCTGCGAGCGGATCCTCGATCCCCGCTTGTTCGTAGGCGTTCTGGGAGGCCTTGCGCGCCTGGGGCCACGTCGAGAGCGACGGGAGGTTGTTGATCGAGTTGCCCGCCATCGACGACTGGCCGCTGCCCGTGATGAAGGCCGGCGTGTCGGTGACTTCGCGGGCTTTCTCCTCGCTCATGAGGATCGCCCCGGCGGCGCCGTCGGTGATCCCGCTGCAGTCGAACAGGTGCAGCGGAGCGGCGATCTCCGGCGACTCCTCGACGTCTTCGATAGCGCACGAGGACTGGAACTGCGCGAAGTCGGTCTTCGAGGCGTTGGTCTTGTTCTTGGCGGCGACCTGCGAGAGTTGCTCGCGGGTGGTGCCGTACTCGTGCATGTGGCGCTGGGCGTACCACGCGAAAAACGGCGGCGCGGCGAGGCCGTTGGCGCCGTCGAACTCGCGGTCGAGCACGTTCGCCATCGACGCCTGCATCTCGGGCATGTACTTCCGGCCGAGGTTCATCTTTTCGACGCCGAGCACGAGCGCGACGTCCAGTTGTCCGGCGGCGATGGCGAGCCACGCGTATCGCAACGCGGCCTGCCCGCTGGCACACGCCAGTTCCGTCCGGGCAATCATCTCGGTCACTTCGATGCCGAGCAACTCGGCGACGAGCGGAGCAACGTGGGTCTGGTTGGCGAACCGCTCGGGCTGGACCGCGCCGACGAACAGCCCTTCGATATCTTCGGGGCCGACCTCGGGGACGGCGTCGAAGGCCGCCTTGCCGCCCTCCTGGGCGAGGTCCTTCCAGGTTGCGGCGCGCTCACCCCAGTCGGAGTGACCGCCGCCGACGATCGCGACGTTTCGGACCATGATTATTCACCTTCGAACCGTGGTTCGCGGTTCCGACGGAAAGCGGTAACGCCCTCGTACATGTCGTCGGTGGTCGCCAGCAGGCCGAAGGACTTCTTCTCCATCGCCAGGGCTGCCTCGAGGCCGGCCTCCTGGCCGTCGTGGATGACCTCCTTGGCGACCTTGAGCGCGAGCGGCGCGTTGGCGGTGAGGTCGGAGACGACGTCGTCGACGAGGTCGTCGAACTCCTCGTCGGGGACGGCGTGGTTGACGATGCCCCACTCCTCGGCCTGTGCGGCGTCGAACTGCATGCCGCGGAAGATCATCTCCTTGGTGCGGGCCTCACCGACGAGGCGGACGAGGCGCTGGGTGGCGCCGCCGCCGGGGATCACGCCCAGCGTCGTCTCGGGGGTACCGACGAGCGAGTCCTCGGTGGCGATGCGGATGTCGCAGGCCAGCGCGAGTTCGATGCCGGCGCCGAGACAGAAGCCGTCGATCTTGGCGACCGTCGGCCGGTCGAAGTGGTAGACGGTCTGGAACATCTCGTCGACCTCCATGATCTCGGTCGGCTCGGCGGCGGTGAAGCCGGTGATGTCCGCTCCGGAGGAGAAGGCGCGGTCGCCGGCGCCCTCGAAGACGACGCAGGAGATCTCGTCCGTATCGACGCTCTTGAGGAGGCGGTCGATCTCCATGAACATGTCCTCGGACATGGAGTTCATCCGCTCTTCACGCGAGAGGACGACGTTCAGGACGCCCGCGTCGTCGATCTCCCACTCGAGATAGTGATACGGCGGGTCGGTTCGGTAGTCGTAGAAGCCCTTGCCGGCGTCCTCGCCGGTCCAGCCGTCCTCGACGAGTTCGACCAAGTAGTCACAGGGCTCGAAGCGCTCGGCGCCGTACTCCGCGTGGAGGTCCTCGAGCTTTTCGAGGACGCGGTCGAGGCCGAGGCGGTCGCCGCGGCGGCACATGCCCTCGGGGAAGCTGCCGCCGAGGCGACAGCCGGTGTCGATCGCTTCGGGGGTGGCGACGTCGTTGCCGACGAGCCAGGCGGCCTTGTTGATCATCACCGCTTCGGTGCGCAGCCAGTCGAAGTCGCCGGCGTCCTCGGGGAGGTAGTCGACGCCGTCGCCGTCTGCTTGAGACGTCTCTCCGTCCTCGTAGTCGTAGAAGCCCGTGCCGGTCTTCTTCCCGAGGTTCTCGTTGTCGACTTTCTCTTCGACGACCGGCGGGACGGGCTGGTCGGACTCGGCGCGGAAGTGGTAGCCGATGTCGATGCCACCGAAGTCGTTGAGTTCGAACGGCCCCATCGGGTAACCCCGCTCGTAGACCATCGTTGCGTCGGCTTGCTGGACGGTGGTCTCGTCCTCGGAGAGCATCCAGGCGGCCTCCTCCATGAACGGAACGAGCACGGTGTTGACGACGAAGCCGTGGACGTCCTTGCGGACGTAGATGGGCGTCTTGTCGATCGACTCGGCCCAGGCGTAGGCGGTTTCGGCGGTCTCGTCGGTGGTGGCCTCGCCGTAGGTGACCTCGACCAAATCCATCTTCACCGGCGGGTTGAAGAAGTGGAGGCCGACGACCCGATCGGGACGATCCGTCGCCTCGGCGATCTCCGAGATGGAGAGGCTCGAGGTGTTCGACGCCAGGATCGCGTGCTCCGGCGCGTGCTCGTCGACCGACGAGAACGTGTCGCGCTTGATATCCATCCGCTCGGGAACCGCCTCGATCACGAGGTCGGCGTCGTCGACGGCCTCGGCGAGGTCGGTCGTCCTGTTAATGCGTGAGAGCACGACATCGCTCGGCTCGTCGATTCGTCCCTTCTCCTCGAGTTTCTCGAGGCTCCACTCGATGTTCTCGTAGCCCTCGGTCACGATCTCCTCGTCGATGTCCCGGATGGTCACGTCGTACCCGCCGAGCGCGGCGAGTTCCGCGATACCGTGTCCCATGCTACCGGCACCCAGCACTGCTACGCGCTCTACAGTGTCATTTGCCATCAAGAATCTGTGCGTGACTGAATACTATATATCTTTGGAGAAACGTCGATCGCGACTCGAGACACAATCGCGGGTCCACTCGAGGACGGGTCCCCTCGGGGATCAGTAGAGGAGGTCGAACAGGCCGAGCTGGAGGGGGAGCAACAGGAGGATCGTGGCGACGGAGCAGGCGACCGTCGTCCGGATCACCTCCCAGGTCTCGACTTCGCCCTCCGCAAGGATGACGATGAGCACCGCCGACTGGTACGGGAAGAAGTACGAACTCAGGGCCATCGCCTCGGCCATCAGGACCGGCGTGAACGGGAGGCCCGCCGCCTCCGCGTACGGGATCAGGATCGGCGTGAGGACGCTCGCGACGGCCAGCCCCTCCATCAGGAACGCCAGCGCGAACGTGACGAAGAAGACGCACGCGAGGATCACCGCGAGCGGCGCGTCGGTCGGAATGAGGTCGAGGAGGTGCGTGGACGCCTCGTCCGTAAACCCGGTCTCGGTGAGCCCGTCGCCGATCGCGAACACGGCCGCGATGAAAAAGAGGATGGAGAAGTCGACCTCGCCCCCGATCCCGTCGAAGTCGACGACGCCGATTCCCGGCAGGAACGCGAGGACGACCACGGCGACGGCGCCGATCACCGGGTGGAAGCCGTGGGCGAAGTCGGTCGCCCAGATCAACGCGCCGACGAGCAGGAAGCCCAGCATTCGTCGCTCGACGCTGCCGATCCCGGCGCCGTCCGTCTCGGGCATGTCGACGCTCGAGTCAGGCGACGGCCGAAAGAGGAGATAGACGACGGTTACGACGAGCAGGACGCGAGTGATGCCCATGATCGGGTACATGTGGACCCACCAGTCGGACCACGAGATGGTGTGCCCGGCCAGCGACTCCCCGAACCCGGTGATGATGATGTTCGGGAGGTCGGCGGTCAGGATGCCCGCAGAGCCGTAGAAGGTCGCGAACAGCGGTCCGAGGTAGATCCCGGTTCGGGCTTCCCGAGAGTCGAAGAGTGATCCGGTCTCCCGGAGGATCGGCGCCACCACGAGGATGCGCACGAGCGCGGAGGGGACGAACAGCGCGAGGACGTGGGCGCCGAGCGAGAGCGCGAGGAGCAGCCGACGGTACGTCCGGACGGGATCGGACCGGACCGACTCCGAGACGCTCCTGACCGCTATCCACCGACCCGACGCAGTCGCGAGTCCGCTGCGTCGGGTCGCCTCGCCCATCAGCAACCCGAAGCCGATGAGCCACGTCGCCGGCTTTTGGAAGCCCGAGAGCGCAAGGTCCGTCGAGGTCGTGACGGCGATCAGTCCGATACCGATCAGTCCCGTATACGAGGGCGGGACGGGCGTCAGGATCCAGAGGACGATACAGAAGAGCGTGATCGAAAGGATCGTCGCCGCCGCGGTCGATCCCGAGCCGAGCGCCCACGTCGCGAGGCCGACGATCGCCGCCACGGAGAACGCAAACGGGGGCGATCTGAGTGTCTCGATCACGTCCGAACGAGTCATTGATCCATACCTCTCAGTACAACGGCAAAACTGTCTCGGGTGTCGAGCCTGCGGCGACTACTCCCCAGAGATCGACTCGATCAGCGCCGCCACGGCTTGTGCCCCGCGCTCGGGCGTGTCGAACGTCGGAACGCCGAGGGCCTCCATCTGCTCGCGCTCCTCCCGCAGGGCCTCGTGCGGCCCGGCCACCGTAAAGAGGATCGGCTTGTCTACCTCCTCGGAGAGCGCCTCGAGTTCGTCGACCGGGTAGCCGAGCGAGTCCTCGTAAATCTCGTAGACCAGCACGATGTCGACGTTCTCGTCGCGCGCGACGGCGTCGACGACTCGCCCGAACTCGGGCATCGGTCGACCCGTGTCCACGGGGTTCTCCGTGTACGTGATCCCCTCGAGGAGGTCGTCGACTCGTTCTCGCGTCCCCTCGGTGAGGTCCGGGAAGGTGGCACCCGCGTCCTCGAGGTAGTCGTTGACGATGATCCCCGGTCCCGCCTGCGCGGTGACGACGCCGACGTTCGGGCCGTCGGGCGTCGGCGCATTCGCGAGCACCCGGCCGGCGTCGAGCAGTTCGGTCGTCGAGGAGACCATCGCCAGGCCCGGTCGGTCAAACGCCTCCTCGTACATCGCGTCGTCCTGCGAGGGAGCCGCGGTGTGGGCCTGCGCGAAGTCCGGATCGGCCCGTTCGCCCACCTTGTACGCGACGATCGGGGTGTCGGCCTCCTCGCAGACCTCGAGGAGCCTGTCGACGTCCTCCGTGCCCTCGACGTGGAGGACGATCGCCTCGGTGCGAGGATCCTCGTCGAGGACGGGGATCACGTCCGCGAACTCCGTGTTCACCCGGTTTCCGAGGCCGAACATCGACGAGACGCCGTACCCCTCCCGCGTCAGGTGAAACGAGAGGGTGATCGCGACGCCGGCGCTCTGAGCGACGATGCCGACGTTGCCGGTCCCGACTTCGCGGATCCGGGGGACGAACGACCCGTAGAGGTCCGAGTGTGGGATCGCGTACCCGGCCGTGTTCGGACCGAGGACGGTAGTGTCGTACTCGTCGGCGATTCGCTCGATATCGTCCTGGAGTTCCCGGCCCTCGCCGCCCATCTCGGCGAAGCCGCCGGCGAAGATAACCGCGGCGCCGACGCCCGCCTCGCCGCATTCCTCGAGGACCGTCGGCTGCAGGTGGCGGGGGACGCAACACAGCGCCAGGTCGGCGTCGGTCTCGGCGACCGAGTCGACGAACTCGTAGCCGTGGACGGTCCCCGAACTCGAGGGGTTTACGGGGTAGATCTCGCCGTCGTAGGCCTCGACGTTCGACATCGCGTCGTTTCCGAGTTTGCCCGGCGTCGCCGACGCACCGATGACGGCGATCCCGTCCGGATCGAAGAGATCGGATAGGCTCATACCGTGGTACACCGAGCGTCGTACCATAAATTCCGTGGATCTCTCGGGCTCGGCCGACGCGCTCTAGGCGCGATCCCGCACGGACACGTCGACGGGTCCGACGTCACCGCGACGTACCGCCGGGGAGTCCGTGAGCGAGCAGTTCGATCGGCGTCGGCGGCTCCTCGCGGTCGAGCGCCGTGCCGGAAAGCGAACTATTCGCGGGAACCGGCTCGATCCGCCCGTCGGCCAGCTGGGTTCGACAGGACGTCCCGGGCGCGGACACGACCGTCGCGTCGCTCTCATCGATCTGCTCGAAGAGGATGTCGCCGATGGCGCGGCTCAGCGAGTAGTGCTCGGCCTCGTATCCGAACGTCCCCGCCATCCCGCAACAGCCCGAGTCGAGCGGATCCACCTCGTAGCCCGCCCGCCGGAGGACGCCGACGGCGTGGTGGTCCTTCTTTTCGGCCTTCTGGTGGCAGTGGCCGTGATAGACCACCGATTCCGCCGGCGGCGACCAGTCGACGGCCTCGTCGATCCGAAACGCGTCGAGGTACTCGCAGACGCCGTAGGTGTTCGCCGCCACGTTCTCGACCCTCGGACCCGTGATCAGGTCGAGCGCGTCCGCCTGGAACATCACGGCGTCCGAGGGTTCGACGAGGACGACGTCCCACCCCTCTCGGACGCGGGGGTGGAGCTCCGCGACGTTCGCCGCCATTGCGTCTCGAGCGCGACCGACGAACCCCTTCGACAGGGCCGGTCGACCGCTGTCGGTGCGCTCTGCCACGTCCACGCGGACGCCGGCGGCCTCGAGGACGCGAACCGCCGCCTTCCCGACCTCGGGGTGGCTGTAGTTGGTGTAGGTGTCGGCGAAGAGGATGGCCTTCCGCTCGGCCTCTGCCTCCGGGACCCGGGATCCTCGCTCTGCTCGCGCCCCCACCGCTCGCTTTTCCGAGGCGGCCGTGCCGCCTCGCTTCTCGAACCAGTCCCGTAGCGTCTCCCGCTGGAACGTGGGTAGCGACCGCTCGTTCGCGATCCCGACCGTCTTTTCGGCGAGCACGTCCGATCCGGGCAGCGACTGCGCGAGGTTCGAAACCGGGGCGAGCGCGCTCCCGAGCGCCGCGAGCGTGTCGAAGTCGGCGAAGAGCCTGTCACGCAGGCTCGCGCCGTGTTCTTGGTGGCGCTCGTGCATGACTTCGGTTTTGAGCTTCGCCATGTCGACGCCACTCGGACAGTCCCGCGCACAGCCCTTGCAGCCGATACAGAGGTCGAGAACCTCTTCTGCGAACTCGTCGTCGGTGGGGTCGTCGGGCAGGTCGCCGCTCATCGACTGCCGGAGCAGGTTCGCCCGCCCGCGCGTGGTCGTGACCTCCTCGTCCGCGGCCCGGTAGGTCGGGCACATGACGCCGCCGGTGGTCTCTTGGCCGCCACGACAGCCGCCGCAGCCGTGACAGAGTTCGACCATCCCCTGCATCCCGTTCTCGTTGTCCCAGTTCAGCGCTGGCTCGAAGCCGGCGTCGTACTTGTAGTCGTCGTCATACCGGAGGTGCTCGGTCATGTCGTGGTCGCCACAGACGGTGCCCGGATTGAGCAGCCAGTCGGGATCGAACGCGGTCTTCAGATCTCGGAAGGCCTGCCAGAGGTCGTCCCCGTAGAGCTTGTGATTCCACTGGGTTCGGGCCCGGCCGTCGCCGTGCTCGCCGGAGACGCTGCCACCGAACTCGACGACCATATCCGTCACTGCGTCGGCGATGGCGGCCATGTCTTCGCGGTCCCGATCGGCCTTCGTATCGACGAGCGGGCGGACGTGGAGCACCCCCGGTCCGGCGTGGGCGTAGAACGCCGCGTCGTCGTCACGGTCCGTCTCGGTGAGCAGCGACTGGAACCGCTCGACGAACTCCGGAAGGTGTTCGGGCGGGATCGCGCAGTCCTCGATGAAGCTGATGTGTTTCTCGTCGGACGTCCGCGAGAGGAGGATCGGCAAGCCGGCCTTTCGGAGCGTCCAGAACATCTCGCGCTCGGCCTCGTCGTGGGCCTCCAGCCCGGCGAACGCGCTCGTCTCGTCGATTACCGGCCGATTCGTGGGCGGTTCCGTCACGGTGTCGGTTCCCGATACCCTGTCCCCGAGGAGCCCAGCCGTCTGATCGCGGCCGTGATCGTCGTCCTCGGCGTAGAACTCGACCAGCAGCGCCGCGTCGGCCGCGTCGGGGACGAGTGACGCCGCCTCCTCGAACTCCGTCGTCTCCCGAGCCAGTCCGAGGAGTACGTCATCGATCAGTTCGACCGCCGCGGGCTCGTGCTCGAGGACGTGCTGGACGTCGGTCACGGCCTCGAGCACGCCCTCGTAGAACAGCAGCGAGACCGCCTTCGTCTCCGGGACGGGCTCGAGCGACACCTCGGCCTCGGTGACGACGGCGAGCGTCCCCTCGCTACCGGCGAGCAGGCGTGCGAGGTTGATACTCCCCGTCTCGGCCTCTTCGACGAGCGCGTCGAGGTTGTATCCGGAAACGTTTCGCTTCAGATCGGGGAAGCGCTCGTGTACTTCGTCGCTCTCCTCGTCGACGATCCGCACGGCTTCGGCGGCCACCCGATCCAGGATCGACCCGTCGGGGTCGGCGCGGTCGCGAAGGTCCTCGAGGGGGACCTCGCCGAGGGTGGCGACCGTTCCGTCGGCGAGGACGACTTCGCACTCCTCGACGTAGGCGTCCGTCTTGCCGTAGACCAGCGAGTGGGCGCCGGTCGAGTTGTTACCGATCGCGCCGCCGATCGCGCTCCGATTCCCGGCGGCGGGATCCGGCGCGAATTTCAGCCCGTGCGGGGCGAGCGACTCGTTGAGGTCGGCGAGAACCGTCCCCGGCTGAACCCGGGCTCGCCGGGCGTCGGGGTCGATCGAAACGATATCGTCCATATACCTGGTGAAATCGAGGACGACGGCTTCGTTGACGGCCTGTCCGGCGAGGCTCGTTCCGCCGCCACGCGGGAGGACCGGGAGCTCGCGCTCGGCGCAGTAGGCGACGGTCGCCGCCACGTCGTCGGTCGACTCCGGAAAGACGACGCCGATCGGCGTCACCTCGTACGCGCTCGCGTCGGTTGCGTACAGCTGACGCGTGTAGGCGTCGAACCGAACGTCGCCCTCGACGCGCGCCCGGAGGTCGCACACCAGAGCCGGCCGTTCGGCGTCGTCCGCGACGTACTCGTACGGCGCCCGAGGATCGGCCTCGGGCGGCGAGGGTGCTTCGCCGTTCCGTTCGGCGCGCTCGACTCTGCCGTCAGAATCTGCGGTCATACCGCCTTCGTTTCGCTCGAAGGAACTAAACGGTTCGATCGGTCGCGCTCGGCGGCCGTACCGGGCGTCGGCCTGTTCGCGTCCGCGCGGTTGGAGGATCGCTGCATCGTACCGGCACCGATCAGCGTCGCCTCGGTCGTATCCAGGAGACCGTCCAGTCGTTCGCCGCGGTTTTTATAATCCCTGGCCGGGTCTCTACGGGACGAAGCATGAGTTTCACGCACGTATGGACCGTCCGCTTTTCGGACACGGACCCGTTCGGCATCGCACACTACCCCCGCATGATCGACGCGATCCACGAGACGTCGGACGTGTTCATGGAAGACGTCGGCGTCCCCTACTGGGAGTTGACCGAGGAACGCGGTCTGGGTCTGCCACTCGTTTCGATGGACTTCGACTTCACGGGACAGGTTCGCGGCGGCGACCAGGTCGAGATCGAACTGAGACCGGAGGTCGGGGAGTCGAGCGTCCGGTTCGACTACGTTGCGACCCACGACGGGGAGATCGTCTTCGAGGGCACGGAGTATCGAGTCTGCGTCCCCGTCGACGGCGACGGCAGCGTTCCTGTTCCCGACGACTTACGAACGGTCCTCGAGAGCACCGCCGAGTGAGGAACGTCGCGGCGCGCGGCGAACCGGGCCGTGACGCGGGAGCGAGCCCGTTAGTCGCCCGCGACGGGGTCGGTCGCGTCGTGGTCACGACCGGCTGACGTCCCGAGGTAGGACTCGATGACGCGCTGGTTGTTTTGGATCTCCTCGGGCGTCCCCCGCGCGATGAGCTGCCCGTTGTCGAGCACGAACACCCGCTCGCTCACGGACATCAGCGCTCGCATCACGTGGTCGATGAGGAAGATCGTCTTGCCGCTCTCCTTGATGTCGCCGATGAGGTCGACGATCGCCTCCGTTTCGTCGGTATCCAGGCCGCCCGCGACCTCGTCGAACAGCATCACGTCCGGATCCGTCGCGAGCACGCGCGCGATCTCGAGTCGCTTGAGCGCGCCGACGCTCAGTTCGCCGGGCTTCGTGTGCGTCAGGTGGTCGAGGCCGACGAACTCGAGGGATTCGTAGGCCTTCTCCCGCGGATCGTCGACGTCGCGACCGCCGAACTCGGCGCCGACGGTCGCGTTCTCGAGCAGGGTCATGTGTTCGAACGGCCGAACGATCTGGTGGGTCTTGACGAGCCCCTGGTGACAGATCTCGTGGGAATCCTTTCCCGTGATCTCGTCGCCGTCGAGGAAGACGCGGCCCTCCGTGGGTTCGTGGACGCCGGTGATCAGGCGAAACAGCGTGGACTTGCCGGCCCCGTTCGGACCGATGAGACCGACCGATTCCCCCCGGTCGATCGAGAACGAGACGTCGTCAACGGCGAGGACTCCCCCGAAACTCTTCGTCAGATTCTCTCCTTCGAGTAGCGTCATTTTGCGATGAGTTGACTATCCACTCGCATAAACCTACCCCCTCGCACGTCGGCCCTAGGCTCCGTTCGTCCGAACGCAGATCCGACCGTTGATCGTCACCTCCGCGCGTCATGCCTCCGGGGGGTCGTCGGGGCCGTCACCGCAGACGAGCACCGGCCGATCCTCCGAGAGTCTCACGTCCTGCGTGACGCTCTCGAAGAGGGCCTTGCCGGCCCGCGAACGCTTCTGCCCGGCGAGGAAGATCTGATCGAAGTCGTGCTCCGCCGCGTGGTGGCAGATATCTCTCACCGGATCGCCGCTGCGCGCTTCCGGCTGGAACTCGCGCATCCGCTCGTCGACGCGGCAACCGGCGCGCGGATGAGATGGATTTACATGGTATCGACGACGAATGCTGGCATGGCACTGGAAACGGACTACGAAGCGGTCGCAACGCAGCGCGAGGACTTCCCGGACGCGGGGGACGTCTACGACGTGAACGAGGAGATTCCGATCACCGACGTGTTCGACGACGCCTTCGTGCGCGAACGCACCGAGTTCGACTCTTTCGACGAGATGGTCGCAGCGAGTCCCGGCGACGCCGACTCCGCCGCCGACCTCGAGACGGTTCTCCACGGCGAGTGGGACGAGTTCGTCGCCGAGACGACGGACTTCGCCGACGAGGAGGAGCTGGTGATGGCCGCTCGAGACCACTGGGTCGCAAAGCGGCTGGGCCTGCACTGACGGATCGGTCGCCCTTTTTTGGCTCGAATTTCGATTTCGAACCCCACTCTTCGCACGCCGCGTACCGATACGGTTCCGTTCACGATCGGTCGGCGCGGCCGGCCCCGCCGCTCGTCGAACGTAACCCTCGACAACGGGAGAGCCACACCGGTTTGGTCGACGAAAAACGACGGAAAGGAGGGTAACCGCCGACGCGCTCCGCTCGAGTCAGTAGTTCCCGGTCGAGATGATCGGCGGGGTACCGTGGGGACCGTACGGCGCGTCGTCGAGCCACTCGCCCGCCGTCTCGAAGGAGTCGGCCATCTCGGCGGCGACCTCCTTTCGCAACACCGTCACCGGATCGTCGCCCTGGAGGTACTCGAGGGCCTGTCCGGCCGCGCCGATGTTGTACTCGGCGGCTATCTCGCGGCGCGCGGCGAACAGTTCGACCTCGTCGCGGGCGACGGCCTCCGTCTTCGCATTGATCGCGACCGCGATCGCCGAGGCGGCCTCGTCGGCGTCGGCGATGCCGGAGTTCATGCCGCGGGCGCCGAACGGCGCGAGCAGGTGGGCCGCCTCACCAGCCAGCAGGACGCGGCGGTGTTCGTCGACGAACGAGTCCGCCTTCACCTGAAGGAACCGATAGGACGATGCCCACGTCACGTTGTCCTCGTAGCGCTCTCCCATGACGTTGCGGACGAACTCGCGCATCCGCTCGTCGCCGATGAGCTCCTCGGGATCGTCGTCCTCGTAACACTGGATGTCGAGGCGCCAGCCGCCGGTGAACGGGACGAGCAGCACGTTCCGCCCGTCTGCCTCGGGCGCGTCGTAGTGGAACATCCGCTCGAGGCCGGGGTAGTCGTCGTCGATCTCCTCGTCCTCGACGTCCGCGATGATGAAGTGGTTCGCCGACTGGTCGCCCTCGAAGTCGACGCCGATCTCGCTGCGGACGGTCGACCCGCCGCCGTCGGCGCCGACGAGATACTCGCAGTTCCACTCGCGACCGTCAGCGGTCTCGACGCGGACGCCCTCCGGCGAGGGGTCGACGGTTTCGACCGCCGACTCCCAGCGGACCTCGATCCCGGCCTCGTCGAGCGCGTCGAGCATGTACTGCTCCGTGACGACCTGGGGAACGCTCGTGAAGTGCGGGATATCGCCCCTGCCGCCGGGCGAGTCGTACGTCCGGTTGAAGACCTCCTTCCCCCGGTAGAGGGTGCGTCGGGTCGGCCAGATGAGCCCCTCGTCGACGAGGCCGGTCCCCAGTCCCGGGTGGATTCGCTCGAGCGTGCGCAGCGTCGATCCGTGGATGTAGATGGCGCGACTCCCCGACCGGTCCCTGTCCTCGGGTTCGGCCTCGAGGATGGTGGTCTCCACCCCGCGGGCGTTCAGTGCCAGTGCTGCCGTCATGCCGACTGGGCCGGCGCCGGCTATCAATACCGGTGTCTCCGTCGTTTCACCGCTCATGGACGTGACAATGCAGCACGTTCTCATAGTAGTTGTGATCCGCCGGGGGGCCGATTTTGGTTCGGACATGTTTGCTCACCGGCTGTGATCGCCCGATTGACCCGGCGGAGACCGTCGGGTCGAGGTTCAGCGTTGCCCCTCCAGCGAACCCGACGCCGCGGGCCAGGGGCATCTTTTTATTCCTGTACTGAGAGCGTCACGGCATACAATGACACTGCTCGAAATCGACTCGATCGACGTCGCGTACGGCAACGTTCAGGTGATCTGGGACGTGAGCTTCGACGTAGCGGAGGGGGAAACGGTCGCGCTGCTCGGCGCGAACGGAGCGGGAAAGACCACGATCCTCAAGACGATCTGTGGTCCGCTAACGCCCCGGAAGGGCGAGGTACGCTACGGCGGCGAGTCGATCGGCGACCTGGACCAGGACGAGGTCGTCCCGAAGGGGATCGTCCACGTTCCCGAGGGTCGCGAGATATTCACAGAGAGCACCGTCGAGGAGAACCTTCGTCTCGGCGCGTACACGAATCCCGAGGGGACGGACGAGCGGTTTTCGTTCGTCTACGACGTCTTCCCCCGACTCGAGGAACGAACGGACCAGCCGGCGGGGACCCTCTCGGGCGGCGAGCAACAGATGCTGGCGATCGGTCGAGGTCTGATGAGCGATCCGGACCTGATCCTGCTCGACGAAGCGAGTCTCGGCCTCGCGCCCGTGCTCGTCGACGACGTGTTCGAGGCGATCGAGGAGGTTACGGACCGGGGTACGACCGTCCTCATCGTCGAGCAGGACGTCAACAACGCGCTCCGAATCGCCGACAGAGGGTACGTCCTCGAGTCGGGCCGGATCTCGATGTCGGGTGACAGCGACGAACTCGCGTCGAACGACGAGGTCACGGCGACGTACCTCGGCGGGTAATCACCGGACCGACGTCGACTCGTTTTCGCGCTCTCACACCGATCTCGAACGCCGCTCCGAAAGCGTCCCGCTCGTCGTGTGAGGCGCGCCTCGAGGCGGATCGATCGGAGAAGGAACGAGTGAACGGTTCGAAGGGGCGGACGTCAGTCGGTTGCCGATTCGTCGGGAGTCGGGACGGTCTCGCTCGGCGGGTCTTCCTCCGACGTATCGCCGGTTCGGCTAGTGATGAGCCCGTAGATCCCCTTCGGCATGTAGATCATGAAGAGGATGATGAGGAGCCCCTCGATCGCCGTCGAGTAGCCGCTCGCCACCTCGCCGAGGATCCAGTCGAGCCCGACGAACAGTCCGGCCCCCAGGATCGGTCCGGTGATCGTTCCCATCCCACCGAGGACGACGACCACGAGCGCTTCGACCATCCAGTGGAGGCCGAGCACGTCCGCGGGATTGAGGTATCCCGTGTACTGGGCGTAGAGCCCGCCCGCCATCCCAGCCATGCTCGACCCGATGCCGAACGCGATCAGCTTGTACTTGAGCGGATTGATCCCGAGACTGCTGGCCGCCGTCTCGTCGTCGTGGATCGCTCGCATCGCCAGACCCCACCGACTCGTGACGACGTAGTAGGAGACGATCACTGTAACGACCGTCACGGCCAGGGTCAGGAGGAACAGCTGTTGGTACTCGGCGGAGCCCGAGTCGACGAAGTAGCCGCTCGAGCCCCCGGAGACGCTGCGCTCGTTCGACAGGATCAGCTCGATGATCGCGGCGAGTGCGAGCGTCCCGATCGCGAAGTAGTGGCCCGTCAGGCGGAAGATGACCGGTCCGATGACGAGCGCGAGGAGGCCCGCGACGATCGCGCCGCCGAGGACGGCGACGATCACCGGTGACTGGATCGACTCGGGGAAGCCGGCTCGCGTCGGCGTCGTCAACCAGGCGGAGACGTACGCGCCGAACCCGAAGAACGCGACGTGTCCCAGCGAGATCTGGCCGGCGTAGCCGCCGATGATGTCCCAGGAGACGCCGAGGATCACGAAGACGAGCACGGTAAAGAAGACCTGGGTGAGCCACCGCTCGGTGACGAACGGTATCGTCGCGAACGCCAGCACGGTGACGATCGCGATCGCCACTCGGCGGCGGTTACCGAGCATCGTCCGGATGAAGCTCCCGCGTTCGTGTTCGGAGCCCGCCATCACTCCCCACCTCCCGAGCTACCGAACAGCCCCTGGGGTCGCACCAGGAGAACGAGGAGGAAGATGCTGAAGCTGATCAGGTCACGGTAGCCGCCGCCGATGAAGAGCACGCCGACGTTCTCCGAGACGCCGAGGAGTAACCCGCCGACGAGCGTCCCGATGACGCTCCCCACGCCGCCGAGGACGACCACGGCGAACGCCTTCAGCAGGTACGACCAGCCCGCGTACGGCGTGAAGGGGAAGAGAATCGACAGCAGCGCGCCGGCCGCGCCCGCCAGCGCCGTCCCGAGGCCGAGCGTGATGATGTAGATTCTTCCGGTGTCGATGCCCATGTACTGGGCCGCGTCGGTGTTCTGTGCGGTCGCCCGGATCGCGAGGCCCGTCGTCGTGTACTTGAGGAACGCCCAGACCGCGACGATCAGGGCGACCGAGACGACGAACGTGACGACCCGCGGGAACGACAGTACGGCGGGTCCGACGGGGATGCTCGAGCCCGGAATGCCGAGGCTGGCTCGCTGTGGCTCGCTGCCGAGGACGATCCGGCCGCCGCTCTCGAGGACGAGCGCGAGCCCGAAGAGGACGATGATCGGCTGTTCCATCCCCTTGTCGACGACGCGCTCTAACAGTACGCGCTGGAGGAACACTCCGAACCCGAACAGCAGGGCGGCCGCGAGCAGCATGCCCAGGAGCGGGGTGATCCCGGTGGCGGCAAACAGGAGAATGCCGACGTACGCGCCGACCATGAGCATGTGTCCATGGGCGAGGTTGACGACGTCCATGATGCCGAACACGAGCGAGAGGCCGAGCGCGGCGACGGCGTAGGTCCCTCCGATGAGGAGCCCGTTTAACAGCGATTCGAACGCGAGTTCTGGTGAAACCATATATAGTGGTGAGCGTGGGTTGGAGATCGAGTGTTATCGCTCGCTCCAGGCCGGAATCGGGTACTGGAGGTCGGAGGCACGATCGTCGTCGGTCTCCGGGTAGACGGTGTACTGGTTGCCGTCCAGCCACTGGCCGGTCGGGGCCGTCAATTCGCCTTCGGTAGGCAGCCCGTTCTCCTCGAAGCTGAACGAGCCGATGACCGTCTCGAAGGTCTCCGACTGGAGCGCCCCCTGGACGTCCGACGGGTCGGTAGAGCCTGCGGCGTCGATCGCTTGGGCGGTCACCTGCGCGACGTTGTACCCGCCGCCGACCGCCGTGCGGATGAACGCGTCATCCTCGAGTCCGTACTCGTCCACGTACGCGTTCCACATCTCTTCGTTCCCGTTGCCCGTCATGCCGGGCACCCAGCCCGGACACATGCAGACGTACTCGCCGCTCTCGCCGAGCGCGTTCCACCAGTCCTGGGGGTCGGCGGCGCGAACGAACTTTGTGAGGTCCGGCGAGAAGTCGCGTTCCTCTATCTGCTCGATCATCGTGATTCCGTCCGGCGGTGTCGGCACCGACAGGAGGACCTCGACGTTCTGGTTGGCCGACTGGGAGATCATCGTCGAGAAGTCGCTCGAGCCGTACTCGTACTGCTCCCTGAGGACGATGTCGTAGCCCGCGTCGCCGAGGGTCTCCTCCCAGGAGTCCGACTGCTCTTCGCCCCAGTCGGAGTTGGGCTCCCAGATGCCGACGTTGGTCGGCCGCTCGCCCTCGGGAATGGTCTCTAAGAGGCCCTGCGTCGACCGCGCGACGTCCCTCGACTTCGGGAACGCCGCGTAGGTCCACTCGTAGTCCTCGTTTCGGTGCGGCGCCTCCTGTGCGAAGTAGGCGGCGACGAACGGGATCCCTTCGGACTCCGCGACGCTGCTGCCCGCGGTCACGAGTTCGCTCGAGAAGCTCCCCCAGATCATGTCGGCGTCACCGGCCATCTTCCGGAGGCTCTCGATGACGACGCTCGGGTCGCTCTCGTCGTTCTCGACCAGCAGCTCCACCTCCTGGTCGAGCGTCTCTTCGATGTGTGCGACGCCGAGGTCGTACCCCTGTTCCATCTCCTCGGCCATCGAAGAGAACGCGCCCTCCTGCGGGATCGTCGTCGCGATCGTGATGTCAGCGCTGCTCTCGTCGCTACTCAACAATGAACAGCCGGCCAACGTGGCCGCCCCTGTAATCGCGCCAGTCGTTTTTAAATACGAACGCCTAGTTCGGCTGCTGTGAAGATTCCCCATGGCGTGGTTTGTCAAATGAAACACGAACATATTAAATGGTATGGTTCATATCTGACACCTGTCGGCGGAGTGTCGGATTCGGCGGATGCGTATAGTAGCCACTGAACGTCGATGCACACCCCATCGGACGAGTGCAGCGCGGTTCGGAGCGAACGGAGTGAGCGAGAACCGCGGGGATGCGATGGGTGTGTAGATCGTTTCAGTCGTTACTATAGACCAAGCGGGAACCGCACTGACTCGGCTCGGAACTCGACGATCCGTCGGAAGCGCACTTGAACCGGCGTTTTCGGGCCGAATTCGGTCGGCTCCTGCCGACCGCTCGTTCTCAACGCGATGGTGACATACATGTTACCACGAAACTTTGTGCGCGGAACGTGAACGGTCAAGCGATCATGCCGGACGCGATATCGCCGAGGGCGGACTGGAACGCACTGTACATCGGTGGCGAGTGGGTCGACGGAGACGGCGACACCATCCCGATCGCGGACCCGTCGACGCGGGAGGTGTTCGCCGAGGTTCCCGCGGCCACCGAGTCGGACGTCGACGACGCCTACGAGGCGGCGGCTGTTGCTCAGACCGAGTGGAGGGACCAACCCCCCGCAGCCCGTCAGGAGGTTATCCAGCAGTTCACCGAGGCGCTGCACGAGTTTGAGGAGGAGATTATCGAACTACTCACGCACGAGGCCGGCGGAACCGCCGGCTACGGCCACACGTCCCACCACCTCACCGCCGACCAGGCGGGCGAGGCGGCGACGCTGCCGCGGCGGATGAAGGGCGAACATGCCCCGTCGAACATTCCCGGGAAGGAACACCTCATAAAGCGCGAACCGAAAGGCGTCGTCACGGTCATCTCGCCGTGGAACTTCCCGTTGAACCTCTCGGCGCGGGCGGTGCTTCCCGCCATCGCCGCCGGCAACGCCGTCGTGCTCAAGCCGGCGACGAACACGCCGATTAGCGGCGGCCTGCTGTTCGCGACGCTGTTCGAGGAGACGGACCTCCCCGACGGCGTCCTCAACGTCGTCACCGGCCGCGGCTCCGAGATCGGCGACCGCGTGGCCGGCCACCCCGAGAGCGACGTGGTGGCGTTCACCGGCTCGACGGAGGTCGGTCGACGGGTCGCCGCCGCGGCGGCCGAGAACCTGGCGACGCCCGCGATGGAACTGGGCGGCAACAACGCCCACGTCGTCACCGCGGACGCCGACCTCGAGCGCGCCGTCGACGGGGCAGTTTTCGGTTCGTTCATCCACCAGGGACAGGTCTGCATCTCGATCAACCGCCACGTCGTCCACGAAGACGTCTACGACGACTACGTCACCCATCTCGTCGACCGGGCGGAGTCGCTCGTCGCGGGCAGCGCCCACGACGAGGTTCACCTCGGTCCCGTGATCGACGAACACCAGCGCGACGAGATGCTCGAATACGTCGCGGAGACGATCGACGCGGGTGCGACGCTCGAGACCGGCGGCGGGATCGTCGACCTCGAGGGCGTTCACGAATCGCAAAGCGATTCGTTAGCCAGCCAGAAGTCTTCGACTTCTGGTGACGTCGAGGACTCGCTCGTCATTGAGCCGACGGTGCTCTCCGACGTGACGAACGACATGGCCGCGGCGTGCAACGAGCACTTCGGTCCCATCGCACCGGTGATCCCCTTCTCCGATATCGACGAGGCGATCGAGATCGTCAACGACACGGAGTTCGGCCTCTCCGGGTCCGTGCACGCAGGCGACCGCGAGACCGCGCGGTCGATCGCCGACCGCATGGAGACGGGGATGGTCCACATCGGCGACCAGCCCATCAACGACGAGGCTCACGTCCCGTTTAGCGGCACCGGCGCCTCCGGTATGGGCGGCTACAACACCGAGGAGTTCCTCCGCGAGGTGACCGAGACGAAGTGGATCTCGATCCAGCGCGAGCCGCGCGAGTACCCGTTCTGACCGCGCCGACTGGGTATCCGCGTCGAATCCGTTTTTCGGGGGCGCACTCGAGGCGTCCTCGAGCTTCCCGAAGCCTGATTCTTCGCGCCCGCGAACCCGGGCGTATGCGCTTCGAACAAGATGGAGTCCGACGGAGAGAGGTGTCCGCCGTCTCCGTCGGGCACCGACGACCTCGAGCGGACGGAGCAGTTCCCGTGACCGTTCCGCGGAAAACGCGTCGGTACCGCGGTGGCGATAGCGCGGAAACGGCACTGCGGTGACGACTGACGAAGGCGGAGGTGCTCGGCGGCTCAGTTGGCGGCCGATTCGACGCTGGCTTCGAAGACCTCCTCCGAGGGAAAGACGTCGAGACAGTCCTCGCAGACCATCTGGCGCTGGATCGCGTACTCCCAGAGCTTCCCGCCACAGTTCAGACAGTCGAAGTGCGCCCGGACAAACGGATCCTCGTCGACGTACGGGTTTTCGAACTCGGCCATACGAGAACGTTATGGCGACGATCTATAAGAGCATTACCCAGTCGGCCGGTCCTCGAGGGAGCGGACACGCCGATACCGCCGCCGTCGGTGCTCCAAGTCGAGGCGAACCGAACACCCTCACTCCGAGACTTCGGCCTCGGCGTAGAAATTCATCGACTCGAGGATCGGCCGGTCGGTCATACCCAGCAGGATCGCTTCGTCGTCCGGTTCGTGGTGGTGCGGGCTGTCCGGCGGTACGGCGAAGAGGTCCCACTGCCCCCACTCCAAGGCCTCGCCGTCGACGTGGGTCGCGCCATCGCCCTCGATGACGAAGTAGACTTCCGTCGAGTTATGGAAGTGGGCGTCCGTCGGGCCCTCGTTGAGCAGTTGGGCGCGGAAGGACATGGTCGGAAACAGCGGCGCCTCCGCGGTGGCCGGATTGACGTACTCGAGGCTGTACCCGTCGTAGGGGTCCGGGTCGTCGTTGTCGGCGTACTGCCGGAGCGACTCGAGCATCTCGTCCCAGCCGAAGCGGTACGGCGGCGTCGGCTCCTTGTTCCCCTGAAACGGGCCGGGGATGGAACCGTCCGTTTGCTCGTGCGCGGGGCGGCCGCGGCCGTACTGGGAGTCCCAGTAGCCCTGTGTCTTCGTGACCGGCTGACGCTCGAGTTCGTGGTTCTCGAAGACGTGGGTGTTGTTCAGCGTGTCGAGGAACAGGGGGAGGTCGAGGACGTCGAGCCAGGCGGCGGTCTCGTCGGAGTCGTTGACGTGGTCGTGCCACTCCCACTGTGGCGTCGTGACGAGGTCGTTGTCCCGCATCGGGAACTCCTCACCCGCGACGACCGTCTTCATGTCCTCGTTCCCGTCGATGGTGAACCGCAGGGCGCTGGCAGCGTGGCGGTGGGAGGGAGCGGTCTCCCCGGGAGAGACCGTCTGGACGCCGACGTAGATCGTATTCGAGATGGCGTGCTTCGCGTTGATCGGGACCGCGACCCGCCGCTGGAAGCCCGGCGGGAGGTCGGCGATCGGGACGTCCTCCTCGATGCCGTCGATGGCGGCTTTGATGTCCTCCCACTTCCAGATGTTCGGTTCGAGGTCGTCGAGGAGGCTCCCCATATCGTCTTCCACTTCCCAGAGCGGGCGGAGGCCGTTCTTCTCGAGGGTACTCCGCGTGTCAGAACTCAATTCTAGGAGCTCCTCTGGATCCTGCTGTGCCATGTTCGCATTTTTGTCAAACGAGACCATAAGTGTGTTGGAGCCCTCAAGCGCCCTCACGAGCGAACGACGACGGCTCGGTCGTTCCCGTTCGGGTCGACGGACGCCCGCCGATCCGAACGCATCGTCGATCGAGAAGGGATTATTTATGTGGGCGTGCGACAGTGGACCTACCATGCGATTCGTCAGGTTCAACGACGACCGACTGGGCTTGCTCACAGACGACGACCGCGTCATCGACGTCACCGACCGACTCGGCCTCGAGACGAACGATCCCCTCAAAGAGTACGCGCGCAAGGGCGTAGACGCCAGCGAGTACGAGGACGAAGATCCCGACCACGACCTCGAGGAGGTCACCGTCGAGTCTCCCGTCCGCCGCCCCGGCAAAGTGATCGCGGCACCACTGAACTACGAGAACCACGTCGAGGAAGCCCTCGCCGACAAGGACATCGTCACCGAGGAGTGGTTCACCATCGAGGACAAGGGCTACTTCCTCAAGGCGCCCTCGAGCGTCGCCGGGCCGGAGGACGGCATCGAACTCCCGTTTCACGATCGGCGGGTCGACCACGAGATCGAACTCGCGTTCGTCATGGGTGAGGAGGTCAAGGACATCGACGCCGACGACGTCTGGGACGCGATCCTCGGCTACACGATCCTACTCGATGTCTCCGTCCGGGGCGACCAGGACCGCTCGAACCGCAAGTCCTACGACACGTTCACCATCATCGGCCCGTGCGTTGCGACGCCCGACGAAGTCGGCGACCCGCACGACCTCGAGATGGAACTGCAGCTCAACGGCGAGACGCGCCAGCAGGAGAACACCGGCGACATGATCTACAGCTGCGCCGACGTCGTCGAGTACGCCTCGATCGGAATGACCATCGAAGCGGGCGACGTGATCACAACCGGGACGCCCGAGGGTGTCAGCGCGATCACCGGCGGCGACACGATCGACGCCGAGATCGAGAACGTGGGCTCGATGACGGTCGAGGTGACCGATCGCGACCTCGCGTTCGAGGACATCCACGTCGAGAAGAGCCAGCAGGACGACTGACCGCGTTCGAACGCGCCGCAGTTTTCGCGTCTTCCACACCGTCGACGAGGAGCGTCCGCGTCGAGGTCCTACGCGTCCTCGAGCGCGTCGAGCGTCACCAGCGCGTCGAGGGCGACCGCCCCGTCGGGCCGCGCCAGCAGCGGATTGACCTCGAGTTCGCGGATCTCCTCGCGCTCGACCAGCAGGTCTCCGACGGTGACGATCGCCTCCGCGATCGCGGTTCGGTCGACCGCGGGGGATCCGCGGTAGCCGTCGAACAGCGGCGACGCCTCGAGCTCCCGGGTCATCTCGACGGCCTCGGCGGTCGATACCGGCGCGATCCGGTGGCTAACATCCTGCAAAACTTCGACGGCGATTCCGCCGAGGCCGACGAGGACGGTCGGACCGAACGACGGGTCGCGCGTGCCGCCGACGATCACCTCGAGTCCCGCCTCGAGGTCGACTCCTTCCTCGACGAGGGCCGCGGCGTCGAGTTCGCGGTCGGCAGCCGCGTCGAAGATCTGCTCTGCGGCCGTTCGAACCGCGTCGGCGTCCTCGAGGCCGACGGCCACGCCGGCGCCGTCGGCCCACTCGCTCTTGTGCTGGACCGCCGGCGAGGCGACCTTCGCGACGACCGGGTGGCCGATTCGCTCGGCAGTCTCGACCGCCTCGTCCGGCGAGTCGACGGTCTCGCCGTCGGGAACCGAGAGGCCGCGGTCGGCCACCAGCCCCTTCGCCTCGGACTCGGTCAGCGCGGACCGGTCCTCCGCGAGCGCCGATTCGATCGCATCAGTCGTCTCGGCCGCGTCGGAATCGGTCATCGACTCACCCCCTCGACCGCGGCGGTCGCGTCCGGATCGGCGTTTCGCAGCGCGTGCTGCACGAGGGCTGCGGCGGCATCGGCACCCCGCTCGGGCGTCCGGAAGGTCGGGATCTCGAGCGACTCGAGCCCGGCGAGTTCGTCGGCCAGCACGGCTTCGGGGCCGCCGGTTGCGAAGACGATCGGCTTGTCGACCTCGTCCACGAGCTCCTCGAGGGTCTCGGTCGGGTATCCCAGCGCTCGCTCGTACAGTTCGTAGACCAGGACGATATCCACGTTCTTGTCGCGCGCGACGGCCGCGACGACGTCGCCGAACTCGGGCATCGGCCGCCCGGTGTCGACGGGGTTCGCAGAGTAGGTCATCCCGGGGAGGATCTCCTCGACGGCCTCCTGCGTCTCGTCGGTGAGCGCCGGGAACTCCGCTCCGGCGGCTTTCAGGCGGTCGGTGATAGCGATCCCCGGTCCCGCTTGCGCGGTGACGACGCCGACGTTCGGGCCGTCGGGGAGCGGGCAGGTGGAGAAGGCTTTCCCCGCGTCGAGCAGTTCCTGGCTCGAGCGGATCGTCGGGACGCCGTACTGGGCGAAGCCGGCTTCGTACAGCTCGTATCGCCCGGTCAGCGCGCCCGTGTGGGATTCGGCGAAGTCGCCGACGTCCTGCTCGCCGACGTTGTAGGCGACAACCGGTGTTTCGACCGCGCGACAGGTCTCGAGGAGGCCGCGCGCGTCGTCGGTCCCCTCGACGTGCAGCAGGATGGCGTCCGTTCGGTCGTCCGCGTCGAAGTGCTCGATCGCCTCCTGGAAGCCGACGTTGGCGCGGTTGCCGAGGCCGACCATCGCGGAGACGCCGAGCCCCTCGTTCTCCGCGCGGAAGGCGAGGGCGTAGGCGAGGCCGCCGCTCTGGGCGACGATTGCAACGTTCCCCGCGGGGATTGTCTCGACGTCGGTCGCGAACGTCGCGTACAGGTTCTCCGAGGGAAGCAGGAAACCGCTCGTGTTCGGCCCGAGCAGGTGGACGTCGCCGTCGGTCGCGGCTTCGATCAGTCGCCGCTGCAACCGCTCGCCCTCCGCGCCCGCCTCGGCGAAGCCGCCGGCGAAGATGACGGCGCCGCCGATCCCCGCCTCGCCGCACTCCTCGACGACGTCCGGGACGACCGTCGCCGGCACGCACAGCAGTGCGAGGTCTACGACGTCGTCCTCGATATCGGTCACGGAAGATACGAACTCCCGGTCGAACACGGTCCCCTCCGCCGACGGGTTGACCGGGTACACCGGTCCGTCGAACTCGACGGCGTTGCGCATCGCTTCGTAACCGATCTTTCCGGGCGTTGCTGAGGCCCCTACGACGGCGATTCCGCTAGGATCGAATAGGCTCGTCACGACCATACAGTGGTAGTCGAATCAGCGTGTGAAAACGTTTTCCCACAGATACGGTCTCGAGACGGCGGACGGTGCGTTCCATCTCGGTAGCGGGTCGATCCGCCGTCCTACAGGGTGACGGCGTAGACGTCGGACAGTGGTTTTTCCGACGGTAGCGCCCTCGTCTACTGGGACAGCATATAACGAGGGACGGGCTGTGGCCGGGGTTTTATCGATCGCTTACGCGTCGAAGAAATTCTCGTAGACCGTCGCCCGCTCGATCGTTCCCGTGTCAGTTCGCGGGAGCGGTTCGTCCGTTACCGCGTACTCGCGCGGTCGCTTGAAGTTGGCCAATTCGTCGTTGTCCTCACAGAATCGGTCGAGAGCCTCGATGTCGATGTCGTCGGACCCGTTCGCGTGGACGACGCACGCGACGCGGTGACCCCATTGTTCGTCCTCGAGGCCGACAACGACAGCCTTCTCGATCGCTTCGTGGGACTCGAGGACGTCCTCGACCTCCTCGGGGTAGACGTTCTCTCCGCCGCTGACGATCATGTTGTCGACGCGGCCGACGATGTAGAGGTAGCCGTCCTCGTCGAGTTCCGCGCAGTCGCCCGTCCGGAGCCAACCATCGACGTACGTTCGCTCGTTCTCCTCGGGATGGTCCAGGTAGCCGTCGCTCATGCCCGGCCCGCGGGCGATGATCTCGCCGATCTCGCCCGGCTCGACGGTCGTCGTCGGGTCGGGATCCTCGTCCGGATCTGCAGCCTCGACGACCCGAAGCTCCCACGTGAACGACTCCTTTCCGATCGTCCCGGTGTGGTCGTCCTGCAGCGACGGGTGGGCGAAGGTGAGGTTCGGGCCGCCCTCGGTCAGCCCGTAGGTGTTGTACACGCCCTCGGTCAGGTGCTCTGAGGCCTTCTCCACGAGCCGCTCGGTCACGATCGAGCCGCCCGTCCGGATGTACGAGAGGGTGTCGACGTCGTACCCCTCGGCCGCCTGCGTGTCGGCCAGCACGTGGAGCTGCGTCGGGACGGCGAGCATCCCCGTCACGTCGTAGTCCCGGATGAGGCGAAGCGCCTCGTCCGGTTCGAAGTCGGACTGTACGACCATCGTCGCACCGGCCATAACGTGCGGGAGGATCCACGCGTCGGTCGTCACCATGTGGTACCAGGGCGTCGTGACGAGCGCGGTGTCCGTCTCTACGATGGACATCTCCATGACGACCTGCATCGCACCGTACCACATCTGCTCCTGGTCGAACAGCACCCCCTTCGGCGTGCTCGTGGTTCCACTCGTGTAGAAGATGCCGTGTTCATACGCTGAATCGGGCTTGACTGGGTCCGTCGACGCGTTCGCGATCACGTCCTCGTAGTCCTCGACGCTCGCGCGATCGATCGCCTTCTCGCCCGCGTGGATCCCCGTCTGGATCGCCGTGCGGTCGAGCACCTCGAGGGCCTTCTCGGCGTTCGCGTCGTCGAACAGCAGAATCGCCGCCCCCGTCGGCTCGAGCATCGACGCGAGGGCGCCGGGGCTGTCGCGGAACGGAAGCTGCACGTTCGCGATCCCTCGCTTCTGGCTCGCGAACATCGTCTCGATTGCGAGCGGTCCTGTGAGGGCGAGCGTTGCGATGCGTCGATCCGGGACGCGTTCGTTCAGCGCGTTCGCAAGTCGGGTCGTTCGCTCGTCTAGTTCGCCGTACGTCATCGACCGCCCGTCGTCGGTCACGAGCGCCGTCTTCGCCGAGTGACACCGGACGGTTCGCTCGAACATATTGATGTACTTCATCGGTCTGGTCGCGTATGTGTGAGACGGGCTACCGAGGGTATTAATTATTATGATAAGCTACGGTTTGACGGACGGTACTGGACAGCGATTCCCCGTGTCGAACATTCCCTCGAGGTGCCGCCGAACGGGACCAATTATGACCCTCGGCAGCTCACGGGTAAGCGTGCACGAACGCTCGCGTCGAACGCGGCTTCGCCGGACGACTCGAGGGCTCGTCGCGCACGTCCAGCCGGTGTTCCTCCTGCCGGGGGTCGCGATGTCGCTGTTCGGCGCGTCCCTCGCCGGCGACGCGGCGGTCCCGACGGCGGCCGTCCACGCACTCGCGATCGGGCTGGCCGTCTACGTCGCTCACCTCAAGGACGGCTACGTCGATTACTACGTCAGGGGAGAGGACGCCGACAATCCTCTCGCGCCGACCGAGATCCGAGTCGCGATCGTCGCCGCGAGCGCCGCCTTCGCCTGCTGCGTCGCGTTCCTCTGGGCGGCCGTCGGTCCCGACCCAGCCGCGCTCACCGCGCCGCTCGTCGCCCTCGGCCTGCTGCACGCGCCTCACCTCGACGCCGCCCCCGCCACCGGGACCCTCGACTACCCGATCGGAATCGCCCTCGCTACGGCTGGCGGCTACGCGACCCAGACCGGTTCGGTATCGGCGTCGATCGTCGCGATTGCGGCCGTCTTCCTGGTGTTGCTCGCGGGGATCAACGTCCTGCTCGACCTGCTCGACTACGACCACGACCGGCGCGTTCCGAAGCGGACGATCCCCGTCGTCGTCGGTCCGGACGCCGCCCGCCCCGTCGCCTGGGTCTTCGTCGTCGCCGCGGTCGCACTGCTCGCCTGCTCGAGCGTCGTGGGTGTGCTCCCTCCTCGAGCGGCCCTCGCGGGCGTCTTCCCCCTCGGCGCCGTGATCGCCTGCGTCGTCGTCGGGCTCGCGGCCGACCGCGCCGTCCCGCTGTTCATCGGCTCGACGTACCTCTTCGCCGCCGCGCTGTTCCTGGCGGTTCGCCCCGAACTGCTCCCCTGATCCAACGGCGATTCGCGTTCGAGCCGCGGGCTACCCGTACACCAGGCGGAGTTCGATGTCGTCGACCGCCTCGAGCAGCGGTTCGGAGAGTTCCCCTTCGATGCGTTCCTCCGTGAGCCGGTTCGCGGCGCCGGCGATCGCGACCGCCGCGATCGGCCGCCCGTCGCGGATCACCGGCGTTGCCAGGGCGTGCAGCCCGCGCAGGTCTTCCTGATAGTTTACCGCGTACCCGCGCTCGCGGACGCGCTCGAGTTCCTCGAACAGCGCGTCCCGGTCGGTTATCGTGTTCTCGGTCCTGGTAGGCAGCCCGTGTCGATCGATGGTCTCCAGAACCTCGCGTTCCGGCAGGTGTGCCAGGATCGCTTTGCCCGCCGAGTTGGCGTGGAGCGGAACCCAGTTCCCGATCGTCGAATCGAACGAGAACGACTCGCTCCGCGGGACCCCGTAGAGGAACATTCCCATGCCGTTCTCGGGAACGATGAGCCACACCGTCTCGTCGACGTCGAAGGCCAACTGATCGATCCGCTCTTTGGCCGCGTGGTAGACCTCGAACTGGTTCCGAACGGAGACGCCGACGTTGAAAAACTGCAGTCCGAGGCGGTAACGACCGTCCTCGTTGACGACGTACCCGTGTCGCTCGAGGCCCACGAGGTGTTTGTGCACCGTACTCTTGGCCAGGTCGAGCCTGTCCGCCAGTTCCGTCACTCCGGCGCCCTCGCTCTCCCGAAGTGATTCGACGATAGCGAACAGGGTTTCGTCCGATTTAATCGATCGTCCATCGCTTTCGTCTCCTTTCATACGCATCCGCTACGGACACCGGGTATATAATGGATTCGCTATATTTTCCCGTCGATAAGGGGCGAAGAAAGACCGCCGTTCGCTGAGACGAAACGACTCTCCGACCGACGGAGATGTATCCGATGCAATCGTTAGACTCGAAGTATACACTCGTACGTCTGTAAACAACTGTCGGTATATGCGATTCCCTACCACGTTCCTATCAGCCGTTGTGAACGACACCGTTTCGTAACAGCGAACGCATCGTGGGTACGGATCCCAAGCACATCGCGATTCGTATCGTCGTGGGCACGAATGCCGCGAGACGTTCGCGCGCATCGATCCGACGGCACGTCGCTTCAACGGACCGTGCTATTTTTGCCCCTCTGAGTCATTCCCACGTATGGTATCTACTCTGAGATTGAACGCCGAAGCGGAACTCCGGCCGCTCGTCGACAATTGTCTGCGAAAAGGGTTCAATACTAGCCGGTGCAGCATCAGTTTCTATTTTTCATCCGACGTTACGAGAGTACCTTTCCCTTAGAATAATATCTCCGGTTAGATCGGACAAGCGAAATCAGACGTGGTGGCAAGGTGTTCCTTGGCTCGGGATATTTCAAAAGAGTGGTAATTCTGTCGAGTCTCCAAGCAAGCTATCTAAGACCGTTCGGACGACTAAACAGGTGTTTCAACCGCTATCAGGTACATTTGGAACCTTCGAACGAGCTACCTGAAATCCAATCCATCGTATTTCTCCGTTGAGAAATTACAGACGTACCGATGTAATCTTCTGGATGCGATTTCAGACATGCTGAAAAGTACGTTCGTCGAAGGGTCATTCTAGGGAAACAGTTATTACGAACTAGTATAGAGTGTTGATAACGAAAAACATGCCCCAGAACGAAGGAAATACCGTCAAAACGACGGCCCGATCCCTGGACATTATCGAAACGTTGCGGCAACTCAACGGGGCGCGACTCACTGAAATCGCCGATGCCGTCGGGTTACCAGCCAGTACGGTCCACAATCATATTTCGACGCTTCAGAAACGTGGTTACGTCATCAAGCAGGGGCATCAGTATCACGTCGGACTGCGATTCCTGGATATTGGAGATTACGCGCGTCGAACCCGTGAAGCGTACTTGCCAGCACAGGACGAACTGGACCAGCTCGCTTCGGAGACCGGTCAGACGGCATTTCTTCTTACTGAAGAGAATGGCGTGGGAGTCATGCTTTACGTTTCGTCCGACGATGGGGCGGTACCGGTCGACCTCCGTCCAGGAAAGCGGATTCCACTCCATACTTCCGGCGTTGGCCAGGCGTATATGGCGTATCTTTCTGACGAGGAGATTGACGAGATCATCGATCGTTTTGGTCTTCCTGAACGCACTGATTCCACTATTTCCGATCCGGGTGAGTTGCACACGGTTCTCGCTGAGGTTCGCGAACGCGGTCTCGCGATCGATGTCGGTGGCCGTTTACCCGGTGTCACGAGCATTGGAACAGCAGTCAAAAACGAGAGCGGGAAAGCCGTCGCCGCCATCGGAATCGCTGGTGCTAGCGGTAGTATCGACCAGATAGATACAGCCTCTCAACAGGTGAAAAGTACCGCGAATATCATTGATCTTCGAATCGCTCATTCCTGAGCTGCGTTTCAACTCTATCGAACAGAGTCTGGAGTGGCTTTCCGACGTTGTGTATCTGGTCCGACAAAAGGATTGATATAGAATGCCACGAGCATTGGCAGTATGACCATCACGGACCTAGAGGCGATCCCGGTACGAATGGGTGTCGCCCCCCTTGAAGCGGAACTCGGATTGGCACCGTACGTCAGCAACCACGACCAGGTCGAATCTGTGGATCGGGTTCTCGTTCGTCTGGAAACGGACGAGAGAATCCTCGGTTGGGGTGAGATGTTGGTCGCGCTCAAATCGGCCAGCGTCACGAAAACGGTACTCGAGGACGTTATTGCGCCGAAACTAATCGGGGAGTCGATCGAGAATGCGCACGCGGTCCTCGAGGAGTTCTATTATCCCTACGTTCGAATTGACCCCTTTTTGGGCGCGGTTGATACCGCTGTATGGGATGCTCTCGGGAAGAAAAACGACGCGCCGATATCGGAGCTACTCGGCGGGAGGGTAACTGACGAGGTCGACGTTGCGTTTTGTCTGGGGATCCTTTCTCCCGAGAAATCTGCAGTTCACGCCCAGCAAGCTGCTGACGCAGGGTTCACTTCCTTGAAAACGAAAGCGGGGCCGGACTGGAACGTGGATGTTGAGCGGTTGGCGGCGATGCACGACGCCGTTGACGGCGAACTCGATTTTCGTCTCGATCCGAATCAGGGGTGGACGATGACCGAGGCCGTCCGTGCGCTTACCAGACTAGAAAACCGCGGAATTCTCCTAGAGTACATCGAACAACCGATCCGAACGGAAACTTTCGGAAGTTACGCGTCGCTCCGTTCCCGGACGCGTACGCCGATTGGCGTAAACGAAGACACGTACTTCAACGGCAACCTTCGACAACTGTTAAAGGCGGATGCCATCGACGCTGCCGTCATCGATCTTGTTCCTGCTGGCGGTCTCTCAGCGGCACGAGGGCAAGCCGCAGAAGCTGAAGCAGCGGGCGTGTCGGTCTCGCATCACTGTGGGTTCGACCTCGGAATCAAGACCGCTGCGATGCTTCATCTCGTTGGTTCCACCGCTGCTATCGATATGGCACCTGATTCCGTGTATTACGGATGGGAGGATTACGTACTTGTGGATCCCTTCGAGGTTCAAAACGGGGCGTACCCGGTTCCCACTGGCCCCGGCTTGGGGATCACGGTCGATGAGTCCAAGGTCGAAGAGTATCGTCTTGACGCATGAACGGAGGAGAGAGTACGGGGAGGACGCGATCGCGTAACAATGGGGGTTTCAAATGAAGTGTGTCTGGGCGTACCCGTGGGCACTTCAGGAAAAAGGGTTAGAAAGAACCTGCCAGGAGCTAGTAGACACCGGCGTCGACCGTATCAACGTCGCCGCCCAGTATCACTCGATCAGGACGCTCAACCCACGATCGGGATCAAATCCTTTTACGGATACGCCCGGAGGGTGCTTCTTCCGACCGAAGAAAGACGATTTCTTCGACTCCAGCATCGACCCTCCGGTATGTGAGGTGGCCGGACTATCCGACCCGCTTCGTGAGGTAATTGCCGTCGCAACCGCTGTCGACTTGGACGTGTCCGCTTGGACCGTGTGCTTGCACAGCTCTCGATTGGCGAATGAAAACCCCGAGTACCGACCCGTCGGCCCCTTCGGAACGGTACATGAGCACGGCCTCTGCCCCAGCCATCCGGCTGTCCGGGCGTATCTAGCAGAGATCGTCCGGATGCTCGCCGACTACGGTGTGAGTCGGATCGACCTCGAATCGATAGGGTATCCAACAGCGTTTCATCCTCACGGCGAGTCGTTCGGTCACCTGAAGAACTTCGCTGCGAGTGACGATCTGAGTCAGGTATTGCTCTCACAGTGTTTCTGTGATGCGTGTCAAGAACGAGCCGACTTCGATCTCGAGCCGACAGCAGAGCTGGTTCGGGACCTCCTTTCACGGTCGTTGAATAGCGTGACCGGCCCTTCCGATACTTCTCTCGTGGATCTAATAGACGAACATCACTGTCTGAATGATTTGTTCGCGTTCAGGCAAGATACTGTCACTGAACTCGTTTCAGACCTCGCGGCGAGCAGCGGCCGAGTTCCACTGAACTACTACGTTGCGGACGGGTTGGGCAGAGGGGTTGACGACGGACGATGGGCCGGGGTTCACCTCGAGCGAATCGCACCCCACTTAGACTCGGTTACGGCGCTGTATTATTCGGATGATTCAGCGGTTACGGACGGGCGAGTTCGGCGGATCCGTGAGCGGACGGGGATACGAACCGAAGCGGGAATCACGGTGGACCCTGCCCTCTGGAACGATCAATCGAGGTGGATGAGTGCAATCGATTCAGTGCTCGACGAAAACCCGGCTGCCGTCCACGTGTACAATCATTCGCTGATGACCGATGAGCATGTCGAGTGGCTTCGGGGCGTAGAATTGTAATAGTAGAAGCGTTTATTTGCAATGCTCATAGACTAATTTAGTAGAATGGTTACCTTAGGGGTCGAAGTGTTTCTCGATGCGGATCGTGGTCGGGAGGAGCCAACAGTCGGGCTCGTCACCAATCCGTCCGGAGTTACGGCTGATCTTGAATCGACTATTGACTTGCTGAACGAGAGCGACGTCGTCCAACTCGAAGCGCTGTTCGGACCGACTCACGGTATCCGTGGCAACGAACACTCACAGGATGCGATAACCGAGCACATCGACGAGAAAACGGGATTTCCGGTGTACGATCTCACATCACAAGGAAACGGCCGAAATGGAGGGCCGAACGGAACGACAGTCGAGCAGATAGCGCAACTCGATCGATTAATTTACGACATACAGGAGGTCGGTACCTGTTTCTCGACGTTTGCGCGAACACTCGGGCACGTCCTCACTGAGGCGGCGAAGGCTGATACCCCTGTTACTGTGCTCGATCGACCCAATCCCATCGCCCCGCTCGGTCCTGCAGGCACGCTCACTCAGCAACCGACCGGAAGTCCCCTCCCGATACTCCACGGTATGACAGTCGGCGAACTCGGACGCTACTTCGCGAGTGAGATGGAGTTGGATGCGGATCTCACAGTAATCGAGATGGAAGGTTGGTCCCGCGAACGGTGGTTCGACGACCTCGAGTTGACCTGGGTCCCGCCGTCTCCGAACATGCCGTCTTTGATGACCGCGCTGGTTTATCCCGGAACGTGTCTCTTCGAGGCGACGACCCTCTCAGAAGGGCGCGGAACAACAAACCCCTTCGAATTAGTCGGTGCACCCTGGATCGGTGCAACGACCTTCGCAGCGATGCTAAACGACATGAATCCGCCTGGTGTGAAGTTTCGATCCGCACATTTCACCCCTCTGTTTTCGAAGCACGAGCGATCGGATGTGGAGGGTGTGCAAGTTCACGTTCTCGATCGCGAAGTGTTCGATCCGATCAGAGTTGGCGTCACTATGATTCTCACCGCATTTTACGAATACGCCGAGTGTGCCTGGGTTCAAATCAACGGCGGATACCTGATCGACGATCTTACTGGCGGACCCGAGTTACGGATCGCCACGCAGGATGTCAGAAACGGCGCCAACCTTCGCGTCGCAATCGATCGCATCGTAGAGGCATGGAACGACGAAGGAAACCGATTCTTCGAGTCTAATTCCGAATATCTCCTCTACAAATAAGGTGTTGGTTGCAATTTCGTTTAGAAGATAGCCGGTTTTGATCCCTCGTCCTCGATAGTTTTATAATGATCCAATCCAGTTCAGTATCCGAAGTATGCAAAGCGATAGCAATGACATCGGCCTCGATAGGCGTAGCACTTTGCGCGCTATCTCTGGGATTGCTCTCGGAGCGGCACTTGCAGGGTGTAGCGAGGGTGACGCGGAACCCCGGAAGGGTATTGGTGGGAGCGGGGATGGACAGGCCCTTTTCGTTACGTTCCCTGACGACCCCGAGAACTTCGATCCGCATCTGACCACCATCAACAGGGCCCAGCGCGTGCTAGAAAACATCGTCGAGGGCCTCTTTCGGCTCAACGCCGACCTCGAGCCGGAACCGCTGCTCGCCACAGACTACGAGATCAGCGATGACGAGACCGAATACACGATCTCGATCAAGGAGGACGTTCAGTTCCACGAGCCGATCGGTGGCGAAATGACGGCTACCGACGTGGTGTACACGTTCGAGCGCGTGATGGATCCGGACGTTGGCTCGCCACGTGCGGCGAACTTTACCCGAGTCGAGAACGTCGAGGCTGTCGACGAGTACACAGTTCGATTCGAACTCGACGAGCCGTTCGCACCGATGTTGACCGCCTTCGCGGAGTCCGTAGAAATCATTCCCGAAGGAGCAGCGGAAGAGGTGGACCTGCAGGAGCACCCGGTCGGAACGGGACCGTTCTCGTTCGTGGACTGGACGATCAATCAGGGTGTCGAGATTGAAGCATTCGACGACTACCATGTCGACGGCGTGCCAAACCTGGAAGACGTGGAATTCGGTATCGTCCCCGAGCCGGCAGCCCGACTGACGGCACTTGAGGTGGGCGACACGCATGTCTTGGAGAGCGTTCCGTACCAGGATATCGAAGGCCTCTCCGAAAACAGCGAAACGGAGGTAGCGACGGAGACTGGCCTTTTCAATCAGGGCTATTGGTTCAACGGCAACGAGGCGCCATTCGACGACGCGCGTGTCCGACGCGCCGTAAGCCATGCGATCAGCAGAGACGACATCGTTCGAGGCGTCCTCTTCGGACACGGCGAACCGGTTCATCATCCAATCCCGCCCGCGAGTGAATGGGTGAATAGGATCGATCCCGGTCCCGCTCCGACTCAGGATCTGGACCACGCTCACAAGTTACTCGATGAGGCGGGAGTCGATCCGAATGATGTCGAAACTTCGATCAAAGTTTCGCGAACTCCGGGGCCCGGTGCGGACGCTGCGACACTGATCCAGGGACACCTCTCCGACCTCGGGTTCGATGTCGAGGTCGTCGAACTCGACTTCTCGACCTGGCTCGACGAGGTCTGGGTCAACAATGACTACGAAATGGCGATCGGATCGTGGAGCGGTCGCGTGGATCCAGACGGATGGTACTACAGACAGTACCATTCTGAAGGGCCGTGGAACCACTGGGGTTTCGAAAACGACCGGGTCGACGAACTCCTCGAAGAGGGGCGTTCAGAGACGGATCTGGATGCCAGAGCGGATATTTACGGTGAAATTGAGGAGATCGTTCAAGAGGAGGTCCCGATGACGTACCTCTACTTCGACAACGAATCCGTCGCATACCGCACGGAGGTCGAAGGGTACGAATTGGAAATCGCGAACCTCACGAGTTTCCACGACACCTCTCTAAATAACTGACATTTTGGAAAATGAAACGCTACATCGTCAAGAGAATTGCCCAGTACGTCCCTGTCCTGTTCGGCGTAACGCTGATCGCATTTCTGCTGATCAATGTGGCTGGTGGTGACCCCGTCCGGACGATGCTCGGGACGGAAGCCACGGAAGAACAGGTTCAGATGGTCCGCGAGGATCTCGGTCTCGACCAGCCGTTGTATGTCCGATACTTCAACTGGCTGGGGGACGTTTTGACCGGGGACCTCGGGACGTCGATAATGTATGGACAACCCGTTAGCGATCTCATCGTCCAGACGCTTCCAGTGACTCTCTGGCTGGCTGGTGGCGCTCTCTTAGTGTCCATCCTCATCGGCATTCCGGCCGGCATCATCTCCGCCACCCGCCGAAACACGAAGTTCGATTCCGGGGCGACCGTCGTCGCGTATTCGGGGATCGCAATCCCGAATTTCTTCCTCGGAATTCTCCTAATTTTGGTGTTCGCGGAGTATCTTCGGGTACTGCCGGCCTCCGGTTTTGTTTCTCCCTTAGCGTACCCTATCGAGGGAATTCGATATCTGATCCTTCCCTGGATCGCGCTCGGGACGGCTCAGGCGGCGATCGTAATGCGGTATATGCGCTCGAGTTTGCTCGAGGTGATGGACCAACAGTACGTCGAGGTCGCAACTGCCAAGGGACTCGTCCCCGCACTAATCCACAACAAACATTCCATCATGAACGCGCTCATCCCCACGGTGACGATCATCGGGATCAACTTGGGCTACTTGCTCGGCGGCTCAATCGTCATCGAGGAGATCTTCGCGCTTCCTGGATTCGGACGTCTCGCCCTGAACGGTGTTCTAAATCGAGACTTCCTGATCTTACAGGGCGTCCTGCTAGTTACGGCGTTCCTGTTCACGACGGTCAACTTCATCGTAGACATCCTATACACCTATCTCGATCCGAGGATCCGCTATGAGTGATACACAATCAACCGCCGATGTTGACAGCGAAATGCACGAGGGATCGAACTATCAGTCGTTCCTTAAGGTATTCGTTCGAACGATTCGTAACGACCAACTTGCACTCCTCGGGACGGTGGGGCTCGGGATCACGTTCTTCTTCGCGGTACTCGGGCCATTCGTAATTCCACACGATCCGACGGCGACAAATCTGGATATCATGAACCAGGCACCGTCACTGGTTCATCCGTTCGGCACTGATCGATACGGTCGTGATATCCTCGCACGGGTAGCACTCGGTGCTCGCACGTCGCTCACCGTTGCGTTCGTCGGCGTCGCTGTGGCAGCCGGAATTGGCGTGACGCTCGGTGCGATCGCCGGGTACTACGAGGGCGTACTGGGGGAGGGGATTATGCGGTTCGCAGATACGATCTTCTCGTTCCCGGCGCTGCTACTCGCGCTGGCGATGGTCGCTATCCTAGGACAGAACTGGTACAACGTGATTATCGCAGTCGGAGTGGTCTACTGGCCGATCTTTGCCAGGGTCACTCGCGGGAGCGTTCTCTCGGTCAAAGACGAGGAGTTCGTTCAGGCCGCTCGATCGATCGGGGAGTCTGACTTCCGGATCATCGGATGGGAGATTCTCCCGAACGTCACAGCACCGATAATCGTGCAGGGAACGATTAGCATGGCCGTCGCAATCCTGTTGGAGAGTGCTCTCTCATTTCTCGGGCTTGGTGTTCCACCACCGGAACCGTCATGGGGACGCATGCTGGCGGATAGCCGTCAGTTCATGACGCATGCGCCGTGGTGGACGATAGCACCGGGTCTCGCAATCATGTTCACCGTTCTGAACCTCAATTTCATAGGTGATGCACTTCGTGACGCCCTTGACCCACACCAAGAGGAAGAAATGGAGGCTAGCCGATGACGCAAAATCAAAAATTCGAGACGACGGGAACCGGTACAGAGAGAAAGCGATCGGATGGCGCACAGGCGCTACTGGATGTCGTGGACCTCTCGGTAAATTTCCCGACACAAGAAGGACTTGTCGAAGCGGTAACCGACGTGTCATTGTCGATTGAACCGGGTGAGACCGTCGGTCTCGTGGGAGAAAGTGGCAGCGGCAAGTCGGTGACCGCGTCGTCGATTCTTGGGTTACTGGATGACTCGGCCCAGATCGATGGGACGATTGAGTTCGATGGTCAAGAGATGCTGGAAAAGACTGAGGACGAACTTCGTGAGATTCGTGGGAACAAAATCTCGATGATCTTCCAAGAGACTGGATCGTCGCTGAATCCCGTCCTCACGGTTGGCGATCAAATATCTGAGACGATTCGAACTCACCGGTCAATCCCGGGCGAGGGAATCAGTTGGCTTGAGAAATCCGTACTCGGAAACCTGATCCGACCGAAGTCGCATCCGACGAAGTACAAGAATTCGTGGGAGAAGACGGTCGAGTTGTTCGAGCGGGTCGGAATTCCTGCCCCGGAAAAGCGCGCGCTGGAATACCCCCACGAATACTCCGGCGGCATGAAGCAGCGAGCGATGATCGCGATGGCGATCGGTTGTCAGCCCGACTTGTTGATCGCAGACGAACCGACGACAGCGCTGGACGTAACCATCGAAGCGCAAATCCTGGACCTTATCACCGAGATTCAAAACGAGTTCGGCACTGCGGTTCTGTTCATTACGCACGATATGGGTGTCGTGAACGAAATCTGCGACCGCGTTACCGTGATGTACGCCGGCCGGATCGTCGAGCAAGCGCCGACGGACGAACTGTTCGACCATCCGAAACACCCCTACACGAAAGCACTACTCGATAGCATCCCCAGCCTCGAAGGAGGAGAGACCCTCGATCCGCTGGCTGGACAGGTACCTGATCCGACCGACAAACCGTCTGGTTGCCCATTCGCCCCGCGGTGTCCGTCAGTGACGGCCTGTTGTGATACAGAGTTTCCGCTCCTGTATCCGGTGACCGCGTCGGATGAACCGCTCCCCGTTCGTGACGGCGGGGCCGAGGGGACCGCGCCGTTACCGCGTCGAGATAAACTGACCGGACACGGCGTCCATTGCGTCCTCTACGGCAACGGTGACAGCTTGGCACCGCATCGATCGACGGCCGATCGAGGTCGGTCGGAAGCGACTGGAGGTGAGCCATGAACGTGAATCACGATCACGACTTGAGTGCCGCTGACGGAGCCGTTAGCGACGCGGAGCCGCTGCTGGAAATTTCCGAACTCGAGAAGTATTTCCCCGTAAACGAAGGGCTGCTCGCCTCGATCGTCGGGGAAACCAATCACGTCAAAGCAGTCGATGGCGTCTCGCTAACGCTCGCCGAGCGGGAGACCTTCGGTCTCGTGGGTGAAAGCGGATGTGGCAAATCGACGCTCGCGCGAACGTTACTTCGACTGGAAAAGCCGACTGGCGGGTCGATCACCTATCGGGGACGCGATCTGACCGAGTTGTCGAACCGCGCGTTGCGCCCCTTCCGTTCTGAGATCCAGTTCATCCATCAGGATCCCTCTTCCTCGTTGAATCCACGCAAGCAGATCGGGAAAATACTCCGACGGCCGCTCGAACTTCACCGCGATCTTGACAAGGAGGAACAAGACGCGGAGGTCCGATCGCTGCTTGATCGCGTCGGCCTCGACCCAGGGATGCGCCATCGGTACCCACACGAACTCTCGGGCGGGCAGAAGCAACGCGTGGAGATCGCACGCGCGGTTAGCGTCAATCCCACGTTTATCGTCGCTGACGAACCCACGAGCGCGCTGGATGTCACCGTCCAGGCGCAGATCCTGGAACTCATCACCGAGATTCAGGATGAGTACGACCTAACGCTCGTATTCATTTCGCACGACCTTCGAACCATTCGTTATCTCACGGATCGCGTGGGCGTAATGTATCTCGGTGAGATGGTCGAGGTCGCACCGACCGAGACGATATTCGAGAATCCGAAACACCCGTACACGCAGTCACTCCTGTCTGCGGTTCCGGAAATCGGCAAAGGCGGAAGCGAAAAAATCCGATTGGAGGGACAGCCACCGGACCCGATAAATCCTCCCTCTGGATGCCGGTTTCATACCCGATGCCCGCTCGCTCAGGAAGCATGTGCGGCGGTTAAGCCCGAGCCTGCCGTCGAATCATCCGAGCATCAATATCTGTGTCACTTCACCAATCCCAATACACGAACTGGGACGGTCGGCGGGCCGACGGGGGTGGCTCCGGATCAGCTCCGCGGCACCGTTCCTGAGGATCAGGATGACTGACACGACACCGTTTCATCGGACGACCGCCCTACGCTCTCGTCTCGAAAGCGGTATCGATCAGGGGCTGTTTGACGGAGCTGTCGTAGTCGTCGGATCGACCAACGGTGTCGATACACACCTCGCCACGGGTCAACGAAACCTTGCTGGCGACCCGGTTACCCCGGACACAAAATTCGATGTCGCATCACTTACGAAGGTGGTTGCAACGACGACAATCACTCTACGACTCGTTGAAGCGGGGGAACTGACACTCTCGTCGACGGTGGGTTCACACATCGACGAACTCCATGATACACAACGAGGTGCAATCCCACTACGGTCCCTGCTGACGCACACGTCCGGTCTCCCTCCATACAAGGCCTTTCCGTTCGGCTGGGAATCCAAATCGGCGGTACTCGAGTCGCTGTTCGACAGCCCGCTATCGGTACTCTCAGAACCGAACGAGTGGTACGTCTACAGCGACCTGAACTTCGTTTTCCTCGCAGAGGTCCTCCGCCGTGTTACCGGTGAGAGCCTTGCAACGCTCTTCGAGACGTACGTGACCGATCCGCTCGGACTTACGGATACGGCGATCGGGCCGATCCAGAGTGAGAACGTGGCAGCGACACGCGACCGTCGCTGGGCCGACCGAGTTCTCGAGGGAGAGATACACGACTACCTCGGGCGGGCGATGGACGGTGAATCTGGAAACGCCGGCATCTTCTCGACAGGCCGAAATCTCGCCACCGTCGCACGGATGCTATTGAGTCGAGGCGTCCACGGTGAAGGCCGATTCCTCTCCTCTGCTATGGTCGATCGGCTTCGCACGGATGCAATCGGTTCTATAGACGCGTCACAGGGACTCGGCTGGAAACTCGGACGAGGAGATACCCCGGGGACCGCGTGGTCACCGGACGCGTTTGGCCACACCGGGTTTACGGGTACTTCGATGTGGATTGATCCGGATCGCGACCAGTTCGTCGTTCTGCTCACGAACCACGCTCTGACAATGGACCCCGACGGATCGCTGGAGCCGTTTCGGCAGCAGGTTCACGACATCGCCGCCGCGACAACAAAGAGGGCAAATGATTCATGAGCGAGACCATTCGCCCGTACGAGGAGGACGATCTCGCAGTAATCAACGAAATCTTGTCGACGACAGTTCCGTGGACGGAGTACGAAGCGACCTATCGGGTCGATGATGCGGCCGTTGCAGACGAGGATCTGCTCGCTGTCGCGACCGTTGACGGTGGCGTAACGGGCTTCGTGTGGGTCGTTCCGAACGGCGCATTCGATAGATCCGGCTATATTAAACTCATCGGCGTTGTAGAACACGCTCAAGGGCAGGGAACCGGAACTGCATTAATGGACTGCGCCGAGCAGTACGTTTCGGCGGAGAGCACGAGCAACGACGTGTTCCTTCTCGTATCTGACTTCAACGAGGCGGTACAGGAGTTCTATCGCCAACACGGATACGATCGGATCTGTATTCTCGAAAACTACGTGGAGAACGGTATCAGCGAGTACATATTCAGAAAATCGATTCATGACCAGTAACCCAGAGCAGTCGACCCCGCAACGGAATTGCACGAAAGAATACCAACACAGCAGTGTGTCGTCGGACACGCTCTCGCGAACCGGCCAGTCACTCGTACGAACGGACGGCGGCAACGCGAGGTACGCCGTCGGCATCATGTCGGGAACCTCTCTCGACGGTATCGATGCTGCCTGCTGTTCAGTGACGGAGACGGGAACGAACGAGGAGTACCCCTATGAGGTCACTGTCGAATCCTTCGTTTCCGAGGAATACCCGATGGAACTCAGGACGCGGTTGGTCGAACTGTGCGATGAAGAGATAGGGACTGTCGACGAGGCGTGTCGGTTGAATATCGGCCTCGGAAGCCTCCTTGCGGATGTCGCGACGGCTGCGATGGACGAAGCGGGAGTCGACCCCGAAAACGTCGACGTAATCGGGAGTCACGGTCAGACGATCTGGCATATCGGAACCCAGGAGGAACTCCCCGGTGTCGGCTGTCCCCGACGATCGACGCTTCAGATCGCGGACGGGAGCGTCATTGCCCGCGAAACGGGGGTAAAGACGGTTTCTGACTTCCGGACGGCTGATATCGCGGCCGGCGGTCACGGTGCCCCGTTGGCACCGTACTTGGACGCGACAGTATTCAGCGATGAGGAAAGACATCGTTCGTTGCAGAACATCGGTGGCATTGGGAACTGCACGCTTCTGCCGCCGTCGCCGGGACGCAATGATGTGCGCGCGTTCGATACTGGACCCGGTAACATGGTTATCGACGCTGTCGTCGAAATCCTCACGGATGGCGAGCAAACGTACGACGTCGACGGGGAGATCGCGGCACGGGGGACGCCGGATGAATCCGTAATCGACCGGTTCATGAACGCACCCTACTTCGAAGCGTCGCCCCCGAAAACGACGGGACGAGAGGACTTCGGTCACGAATACGCACGCCGATTCATTGAGGCCGGACGCGAGCGTGGACTTGACGACGCCGACCTCGTAGCGACGGCGACGGCGTTCACGGCCGCGACGATAGCTGACGCGTACGATCGCTTTGCCGATCCGTATCCGGACGAAGTGTTTGTCTCCGGCGGCGGTGCGTACAATCCCACGCTCCTGACTATGCTGTCCGACCGCGTAGCGTGTGATGTCGATCGACTCTCGTCGCTTGGGTTCGATCCGGATTCGAAAGAGGCTGCGTTGTTCGCGCTTATGGGTATCGCCCGTCTGGACGGTCGACCGAACAACGTCCCCGGATCGACGGGGGCGGACGACCCGGTCGTAATGGGGAAGGTGAGCCTCCCATGACGCACCGTACGATCGACGCGCCCCCCGGTGTCACCGTCTCCGAGACATCGACGTGGAAGACTGCCTCTCGGCCAGAACTCGTGGCGTTTGACTTCGATGGTACACTTGTGGACCAGCGTGGCGGCTGGCTCCTCCTCCAGGAGCTATTCGGAACGCGTGACCAGGGGAAGGTATTGACCGAGCAATACCGCGAGGGCGAACGGACGTTCCCAGAATGGTGTGAGGAGAACGTGGCCCTACTGGCCGATCGCAGCGTCACTGAGGCCCACATTTGCCGTGCCGCGGCGGCTGTGAAACTCACCCGAGGTGCGGAGGCCTTGCTCGAGACGATCGCGAGCGCTAACGTTCCGTTCGGGACGGTCAGTGCCGGAGTAACCAACCTCCAGGACGTGCTAACAGAGTTCGGCCCCGAATTTACTTTCGGAAACGAGATCCGATTCGATGATTCGGGAACCATCACGGGTGTCGATGCCGGGGTTGGCCCGGATCACAAAGACGACGTACTCGAACGAGTCTGTCGGGATCGTGGGATTACCACGGACGACGTGTTTTACATCGGTGACTCGCATACGGATGAAGAGGCGTTCGAGGTCGCGGGAACGTCGGTGTTATTCGACCCAGATGACCGAATCGATGACGGAGTGTACGAGGTAGTCGATGCGGTAGTTGACACTCGTGATCTCCGCCTGGTCGAGAATCTGTTCGCCACCATCATCCACTAGCGAGTACGATTATCGGTTTCGCGCGTGGATCTCTCGGAAGAGATCCGCGATTTCGTCTGTAATGAACTCAAAGATGACATTTCCCTTTTTCGCGGAGGCTCGCTTCGGTGCACCGATCGCGCCCGACTCCGAGTATTCCTCGAACGGCCGGTAGACTCCGAGCGGTCCCGGCTCGAGGAGGTCTTCGTCACCGAGGTCGTACGGTTCGTCGAACGGTTCCGCGTCCATCGCGTCCCGGTCAACGAGAGCCGTATCCAAGTGAAGCATGAGCGACGTTTCGAACTCTCCGCCGTGGGCCATTCCGCCAAGATCACTGTCACGAATCTCCTCGATGACCTCGGTCGCGAGGTCGAAGTACGTAAATCCGAGTACCTGACTGTCCGGATATGCGTGGCCGACCTCGCTGACGACGGCACCGACGAGCGCCCGGTTCCCGCCATGGCCGTTGACGAGGACGACGGCGTCGAATCCGTTTGCGAGTCCGGCCTCCACGATGCTCCGGATGTGGGTGAGAAGGTGATCGAACGCGGCCGTGAGCGTCCCACCGAGCGATCGGTGATGTGGCGAGTAGCCACACCAAATCGACGGCGTCACGAGCACCGGGAGGTCTTCCTCAATGGCGTCAGCGCTTGCCATAGAGACAGCCGTTGCGAGCATCGTATCGGTCCCGACGGGTAGGTGGTACCCATGCTGTTCGACACTACCGACGGGAACAACAAGAACGGACCCTTCTTGGGATCCGATCGCACGAATTTTGTTTGCTGGAGTTGTAGCCCACGCTACAGACCGATAGCTGTCGTCGAAGCCAAGCATATCGTCCACTCACAGAGGATCCCCATAGTTCATTCGACCTGGCCGGTTAACAGGGAAACCTACTTGATGGAGTCGCGATAACGATTCGCAGTACATGGACAATCGGGTACTCGAGGGTCAAACAGCTATCGTTACCGGTGGGGCGAAGGGAATCGGGCGGGAGATCGCATCGACGCTCGCCGGAGAGGGAGCCAAAGTCGTAGTCGCCGATGTCGACGCTGAAAACGCGTTCGAAACCGTATCTCGAATCGAGGCCGTTGATGGAGAAGCGCTGTTCGTGAAGACTGACGTGACGGGGACGACATCTGTCCGTTCGATGGTTGACGAGGCGCTTGAAGAGTTCGGGACGGTAGACATCCTCGTGAACAACGCCGGCGGCGCGCTTGACGATGATATCGCTCACACCGTCGATCAGGACTCCTGGGAGACGATCATCGATCTGAACCTGACTGGGCCATACACCTGCACACGCGAAGTGTTGCCGGTGATGATCGAATCGGATGGCGGGTCCATCGTGTTCGTTTCCTCGGCAAACGCGCTCACTGGTCTCGGCCTCCCTGCATACTCTGCGGCAAAGAATGGGACACACGCCTTTTCTCGTCTGATTGCGACTCAGTACGGTCGGTACGGAGTTCGTTCGAACGCCGTCTGTCCAGGAACGATTATCACCGAATCCCGACGTGAACAACGCGCCGCAGACTGGGACGAGCGTTTCCGCGAACAACTGCTTGACCAGTATCCATTGCAAGAGTTTGGGACGCCCGATGACGTCGCGAACGCAGTCCTGTACCTGACCAGCGACCTCGGTCGGTTCGTGACCGGAACCGAGCTCGTAGTTGACGGCGGGTTAACGTGCGGACTAGATCAAACCTTTCAGCGGACGCTCTATGACATAGACCGTCTCGAGTGATGTTTAGCATGCGGAAAACGCAACCAGGGGTGTTGGCCAGGACCCGTTAGGATCTCGAGCGCGGATGCGCATCTAATTACGTCCATATGGGATAAATCATAAGTATAAAGAGGCTAAACTATTTCCTGATGGCATCTGGAACCACCTGCGACGGACGAGATTCAACTCTAAATAATCAGTCTAAAGACGAGATGTATTCTCTACTCGGCCGCCACGTGAAATCATATGAAGAACACATTTACTTCGTGTTTCGTGTTCTCGTCGGGCTGTTATTTATGCAACACGGCGCCCAGAAACTATTCGGCCTCTTTGGTGGCGTAAGCGGAAGTGGAAGCGCTGCGCCGTTGCTCGGTATGTACGGTGTCGCCGGCGTTATTGAGCTAATCGGAGGTCTCCTCCTCGTCATCGGCGTGCTGACTCGGCTCGTCGCACTCATCGCGGCTGGACAGATGGTCGTCGCTCAGTTTATCGCTCATCTTCCAGACGGAATCATCCCGATCCAGAACGGAGGGGAACTCGGATTACTATACATCGCAGCGTTCCTCGTCCTCGTTTTATACGGAAGTGGACAGTATAGTCTCGAGCACCTGTTTCTCGATCGCGAGATCGTTTAGGTAGATTCGATTGCGGCCTCTTCAGCACTTTTCGGGACACCTTCGGGAATCGAAAGATTCGGATCGGTAGCAACATTACCGGTTCGTACTGCCCCTCGGAACGTTCCACTATACGAGCCGGATTCGAAATCGATACTCCCACCTCCGTGAGTACGAAGCGTTTCAGGATACGCTCCGGCAGCGAAGTGGGAATTTTCGATCGTGACCGGACCTGAAGACCCGACCCAAACGGGATAACCGTTGCGTTCGGTGAATCCGTCGTATCCGGGACCGTAGTCGGTGTCGTCGTTATACCCGACACAATTACGGAGCGAGTCGTCGGGGCCAGCACAGTGAAAAGTGGCGACCCCGTTGTTCTTTCCGTAGCAGTTCTCGAATGTGACGGAGCCGGAATCCCCAGTATTGGAGCAGTAGAATCCGCTGTTCGGATAGCCTTGGACGTTACAATACCGGAAGGTAACGTCGCTGTCTCCCTCGTTGTTGCAGAAAATCGCGCCGGGTCCGTGTTCGTGGCCGCTACCTTCCTTCGTCGCGCCGTCGCCGAGATAGAGGTTTTCGACGATCACTTCTCCACTAGACGCCGTGACCAGTATTTGGAAGCCAGAACCCCGGCACAACCCTTTGAACCCAATATTTCGAATCACCGAACCCCCGCCGTTGACTACGAGCGTGAAAGACCGTCCCCTCGTGAGGTCGATAAGGGTATTTTCGAACGTCTCACCCTCCCCGATCCGGACCATCTGCCCGTCGGCCTTGAGGACCTCGTACTCCTCGGCCGTAAGAGCCCCTACTACAGTCATGCCGACTTTCGTCACGCCCCCTGCAGTAATACCCAGCCTGGTGGCCGCACCTGCTACGATCGACTGAACGTACGATCGCCGCGTTAATACCGTATTGCGCTCGGAGGTCGAGGACTCAGTGCGGTCGGCAGTGCTGGATTCCTGCGCCATACGTTCGGCCAGCGACGTACGTCACTTGTAAGCTTTTTCGAAAATTGATCAAGTATCGTGAACTACAAATAATATGCTCGAATTCGACGCAGATACTCTCTCATATCGGGCAGAAATGTTTACGATCATGGAGAGAAGAGCTCACAGAAAAGTATACTCCGTTCACGACGTAGACGGCAATACATACGCGCTTAAATCCCGACGATTACAGCGGAAAGGCACTGTCTAGTTGAGTCAATTTGAGAAGTGAGCAGGTCGTTGAGTGAATTGGTTAGATGCTCGCAGACCTGCTCAGCGAAAGCTATGAACCGGATTTTGAAGAATCTTGGGAGAACGAGCGGACGGCGAACGCCCGTCAGGGCGTTC